>NZ_JBIWPG010000028.1:0-139408 GCF_044768135.1 Streptomyces sp. NPDC101165
ACGAGCCACCCGTTGTCCGTGCCTAGCCGCTGCCGCTCGTTGTCCGTGCCTGGCTGCGGGCCGGTGGGGGCTGGTCGCGCAGTTCCCCGCGCCCCCATGGGGGGGGCGGCGGGGGGGGCCCCCGCCGCCCCCCCCCCCCCCTCCGCAGGCCGATCTCCCGACAGCGAGGCAGACTGGACCGAGGAGGACGGAAGGACCGCTTCGGTGACGGGTCTGCTGTGGGAGTACGACGGCTACGACCCCGCGGAGGAACGCCTGCGGGAGTCCCTGTGCACGCTCGGCAATGGCTACTTCGCCACCCGCGGAGCGCTGCCCGAGTGCGTCGCGGACGCCGTGCACTACCCCGGCACCTACGCGGCAGGCTGCTACAACCGGCTCACCTCCGAGATCGGCGGGCGCCGCGTCCAGAACGAGGACATGGTCAACCTGCCCAACTGGCTGCCGCTCCGCTTCCGCCCCGCCGAGGGCGACTGGCTCACCCCCGACACCGCCCCGGTCGTCGAGCACCAGCAGGTCCTGCACCTGGACCCGGGCGTACTGGAGCGCCGTACCCGCTACCGGGTCGGCCTCGACGGCACGCTCCTCGTCCGGCAGCTCCGCCTCGTCCACATGGCCGACCCGCACCTCGCCGCCCTGCGCACCGACCTCACCGTCGAGGGCCGCACCGCCGAGCTGGACGTCGAGGCCGCGCTCGACGGGAGCGTCACCAACTCCGGCGTGGCCCGCTACCGGGACCTGGACGGCCGCCACCTCGCCCATGTGGAGGCGGGCAGCGCGGCCGCGCCCGGCACGATGTGGCTGCGCTGCCACACCCGTACCTCGGACACCGCCATCGGGCTCGCCTCCCGGCTGGTCGCCGACGTGCCGGTGTCGGACGCCCACGAGACGGAGCGGGCCGTACAGCACCTGTGGCTGTCTCTGGAGCCCGGACGTACGGTCACCGTCGACAAGACCGTCGCGCTGCACACCTCCCACGACCCGGCCATCAGCGACCCGCTGTGCGCGGCCCTCGACCGGGTCACCGACGCGCCCGACTTCGACGAGCTGCTCACCTCGCACCTCACGGCCTGGGAGCAGCTGTGGCGGCGGGCCGAACTCGACGTACCGGGAGATCCCGGCCGCATCCTGCGCCTGCACCTCTTCCACGTGCTGCAGACCCTCTCCCCGCACACGGCCGACCTCGACGTCGGCGTGCCCGCACGGGGCCTGCACGGCGAGGCGTACCGGGGACACGTCTTCTGGGACGAGCTGTTCGTCCTGCCCTACCTCAACCTCCATCTGCCCGAGGTCTCCCGCGCCCTGCTCCACTACCGCCACCGCCGCCTGGACGCGGCCCGGCACGCGGCCCGCGAGGCCGGCCTGCGCGGTGCGCTGTACCCGTGGCAGAGCGGCAGCGACGGCCGCGAGGAGACCCAGGAGCTGCACCTCAACCCCCGGTCGGGGCGCTGGCTGCCCGACCACTCCCGGCTGCAGCGGCACGTCGGCTCGGCCGTGGCGTACAACGTCTGGCAGTACTGCGAGGCCAGCGGCGACATGGACTTCCTGCACACCGAGGGCGCCGAGACGCTCCTCGAGATCGCCCGCTTCTGGGCCGACTCGGCCACCTACGACGAACACCTCGGCCGGCACCGCATCCGGGGCGTGGTCGGCCCCGACGAGTACCACGACGCCTACCCCGGCGCACCCGAACCCGGCCTGGACGACAACGCGTACACCAACGTCACCGCCGCCTGGGTCCTCACCCGCACCCTGGACCTGCTGCGCACCCTGCCCGAGCCGCGCCGCCGCGAACTCGTCGAGAGCACCGGCCTGGAGGAGAGCGAACTCGCCCGCTGGGAGGAGGTGTCCCGCACCCTCCACGTGCCCTTCCACGACGGAGTGATCAGCCAGTTCGAGGGATACGGCAACCTCGCCGAACTGGACTGGCACGGCTACCGCGAACGGTACGGCAACATCCGCCGCCTGGACCGGATCCTGGAGGCGGAGGGCGACACCGTCAACCGCTACAAGGCGTCCAAACAGGCCGACGTCCTGATGCTCGGCTACCTGTTCTCGCCGGCCGAACTCCGCTCCCTCTTCGCCTGGTTGGGCCACCGCCTCGACGAGGAAACCTGGACCGCGACGGTCGACCACTACCTCCACCGCACCACGCACGGCTCCACCCTCAGTGGCCTGGTCCACGGCTGGATCCTGGCCCGTGCCCGCCGCGCCGACGCCTGGTCCTTCGTCCAGGAGGCGCTGCGCGGGGACATCGCCGACGTCCAGGGCGGCACCACCGGCGAGGGCATCCACCTCGGTGCCATGGCCGGCACCCTCGGCCTCGTCCAGCGCTGCCTGACCGGCCTGGAGACCCGCGACAGCGAACTCTGGCTCGACCCGGTCCCGCTCCCGGAACTCTCCTCGTACGGCTTCTCGTTGCGCTACCAGGGCCACTGGGGCGTACGGCTGCGGCTGCGTCACGGCCAGCTGGAGGTCGCCATGCCGAAGGCCTCGGGGCCCACACCCATCGACATCCGGCTGCCGGACCGCGTGGTGCGCGTCGGTCCGGGGGAGAGGGTGCGCATGCGGCTGCCGGACTGACAGTCTGGGTGTTCGCAGGGAAGCGGAGACGAGGAGATACGGGAGATGCTGCGCGCACTCGCGGTGGACGACGAGGAACCCGCCCTGGAGGAGCTGCTGTTCCTGCTGGGCGGCGACCCGCGGATCGGTACCGTCCTGCCCGCCCTGGACGCCACCGAGGCGCTGCGCCTGCTCGAACGGGCCAGGGAGGCCGGGCCGGACGACGCCGAGGCCGTCGACGTCGTCTTCCTCGACATCAACATGCCCGGCCTCAGCGGCCTCGACCTGGCGGACCTGCTCGGCGGCTTCGCCGCACCGCCGCTGATCGTCTTCGTCACCGCCCACGAGGACTTCGCACTCAGGGCGTTCGACCTCAAGGCCGTGGACTACCTCCTCAAGCCCCTGCGCAAGGAGCGCTTCGCGGAGGCCGTACGGCGCGTCGCCGAGCTGACCCGGGCCGTGCAGGGTCCGGCCGGCGCGCTCGGCGACCAGGTGCCCGTGGAACTGGGCGGGGTGACACGCTTCGTCTCCATCGCCGACATCACCTACGTCGAGGCGCAGGGCGACTACGCGCGCCTGCACACCCCGCACGGCAGCCACCTGGTGCGGATCCCGCTGTCCGCGCTGGAGGAACAGTGGCGCTCCCGCGGCTTCGTCCGCATCCACCGCAGCCGCCTGGTCGCCCTCGGCCGCATCGAGGAACTACGCCTGGACGGCGGCAACCTGACCGTCCGCGTCGGCGACCGGATCCTCGCCGTGAGCCGCCGCAACGCCCGGGAACTGCGGGACCTGCTGGCGCGGCAGGCCCAGGGCGCGGTGGGCAGGCCGCGGTGACCGCGGACGGCTGTGGCGAGCGGGTGCGAACCTCGTCCGGCGTCTACCTCACCGATGGCGCGCTGCGTACACTCACCGCAACAAGGTGATCACCGCGGCGTCGGGAGTGCGTCATGGGTGCGGAGTCCGTCCCTCGCAGAGAGGTGGTCACCGGAGGGCCCGGCACCGAACGCGCCGGCCCGCCCCGGCCCCGCCCCGCGACCGCCCAGGCCGACGACGGCTCGGCTGTGAGGTCATTGATGCGCCGTCAGTTCCGAGCGGCGCTCACCGCCACCCTCCTGCTCGCGGTCTCGCTGGGCCTGCTTCCCGTACTGCTGCGGATGCTTCCGCTCGCCGACACCCGGCCGGGCGTCTGGCTCGTCCTGGGCGTGGCGCCGTATCCCGCCCTGCTGTGCACCGGCGCCTGGTACGTCCGCCGTGCCGAGCGCAACGAGGGTGACGTGACCACGCGTTGAGCCAGACGTACGGAATCGCCGGTGTGACGGCCGTGGTCCTGGCCACGGTGCTCGTCGGCGCGCTGGGTCTGCGGATCTCCCGGACCACCTCGGACTTCTACGTCGCCTCGCGCAGCGTGCCGCCGCGGCTCAACGCGTTCGCCATCAGCGGCGAGTACCTGTCCGCCGCCTCCTTCCTCGGCGTCGCCGGACTGGTCCTCGCCCAGGGCGTCGACATGCTGTGGTTCCCGATCGGCTACACCGCCGGGTTCCTGGTCCTGCTGGCCTTCGTCGCCGCCCCGCTGCGCCGCTCCGGCGCCTACACCCTGCCGGACTTCGCCGAGGCGCGCCTGGAGTCCCGGGCCGTCCGGCGGATCGCGAGCGTGCTCGTCGTCGGCGTCGGCTGGCTCTATCTGCTGCCCCAGCTGCGCGGCGCCGGACTGACCCTGCGGCTGCTCACCGGCGCGCCCAGCTGGTTCGGCGGCCTGGTCGTCGCCGCCGTGGTCACCGTGGCGGTGGCCGCCGGAGGCATGCGCAGCATCACCTTCGTCCAGGCCTTCCAGTACTGGCTGAAACTCACCGCCCTGCTGGTGCCCGCCGTGTTCCTGCTGCTCGCCTGGCGCGCGGACCACACCCCGGCCCCGTCCTGGGACGAACGGCCCGTCTTCCAGCGCTCCACCCAGGTGCGCTTCGACCGTCCGCTGACCCTCACCGTCCACGAGCCGGTTCGGATCACCGCGACCGGAACCGTCGACGGACGGCCCCTGGACGGCGGCCCGCTCACCCTCGACGCGGGCCCCCACCGGATCGGCGCCGACACCACCCTGCGCTTCCCGTCCGGCGCCCCCGTGCCCCTGCGCGACGCAGGCGCTGCCCAGGCGACCCCGTCGAGCTGGGCGAACCCGCTGTCGGCCGGCCGTGAACAGCGGGGCCTGTACGCCACCTACGGGCTGATCCTCGCCACGTTCCTCGGCACGATGGGCCTGCCGCACGTCGTCGTGCGCTTCTACACCAACCCCGACGGCCGCGCCGCCCGCCGCACCACCGTCGTCGTACTCGGCCTGCTCGGCGCCTTCTACCTGCTGATCCCGCTCTACGGCGTGCTCGGCCGCCTCTACGCGCCCGACCTGCTGCTCACCGGCGACACCGACGCGGCCGTCCTCGTGCTGCCGCAGCGGCTGATGGGCGGAGTCGGCGGCGACCTGCTCGGCGCCCTCGTGGCGGGCGGCGCCTGCGCGGCGTTCCTGTCCACCGTCTCCGGACTCACCATGTCCGTCGCCGGCGTCCTCGCGCAGGACGTGCTGCCGACCCTCGGGATCCGGCACTTCCGGCTGGCGACGCTGCCGGCGATCGCGGTGCCCACCGCCGCCAACACGGTCGTCAGCGACCTGCCGGTGGCCGACGCGGTCGGCCTGGCCTTCGCCGTGTCCGCCTCCTCGTTCTGCCCACTGCTCCTCCTCGGCATCTGGTGGCGCGGCCTCACCCCGCCCGGCGCCGTCGCCGGACTGATCCTCGGCGGCGGCTCGGCGCTCACCGCGGTGACGGTGACCATCGCGGGCGGGGCCCGCTCCGGCCCGCTCCACGCCCTGCTGGCCTGGCCCGCCGTCTGGTCGGTGCCCGTGGGGTTCGCGGCGATGGTGCTGATCTCCCTGGCCACCCGCGACCGCGTCCCGGCGAGCGCCGCCGCCATGATGGCCCGGCTCCATCTGCCCGAGACAGTCGCCGGCCGGCCTGCTCTGCTCGGCGCCCAGGGGCGCCCGTGAGCGCACTCGGCACCGTCGCCCTGGTTCTCGCCGCGCTCGCCCTGTTCGCGCTCGGCGCCGCCCTCGGCCATGCCGGCGCCCGCCGGCAGCAGGAGAACCCGGCCGGTCCCGGCACCCCCGTCGAACGGGCCACCTTCCACACCCTGCACACCGCCTCGCTCGCCGCACCGCCCCTGCGCGCCGGCCTCACCCCGGACACCGCCCGCAAGGCGGCCCGGCGACTGCGCCCCCTGCTCGGCACGGTCGCCCTCGCCCTCACCGACGAGGAGTCCGTGCTGGCCTGGGACGGCGTCGGCGACCACCACCGCGACGAGGCCGAGGCGCACCTCGCCCACGCCCTGCGCACCGGCCGCACCCAGACCTTCGCACTGTCCTGCGACAACGACACCTGTCCCGTCCGCCGGGGAGTCGTGGCACCGCTCACCGTCGACGGCCGGAACCCCGGCACGCTCGCCGCGTTCGGCGACCAGGAGTCCGCCGTGATCGTCCGGGCCGCCGAGGAAGTGGCCCGCTGGGTCTCCGTCCAGCTCGAACTCGTCGACCTGGACCGGGCCCGCTCCAGCGTGATCGAGGCGGAGATCCGGGCCCTGCGCGCCCAGATCTCCCCGCACTTCATCTACAACTCCCTCGCGAGCATCGCCTCTTTCGTCCGTACCGACCCCGAGCGGGCCCGCGAACTCCTCCTGGAGTTCGCCGACTTCACCCGCTACTCCTTCCGCCGGGGCGGCGACTTCACCACCCTCGCGGAGGAGCTGCGTTCCATCGAGCAGTACCTCGAACTCGCCCGCGCCCGCTTCGGCAGACGCCTGGAGGTGACCCTGCGGATCGCCCCCGAGGTGCTGCCGGTCACCCTGCCCTTCCTCTGTCTGCAACCCCTCGTCGAGAACGCGCTCAAACACGGTCTGGAGGAGTCCGTCGACCGCAGCCGCATCACGATCGTCGCGGAGGACGAGGGCACCGAGGCCCGGGTCGTCATCGAGGACAACGGCGTCGGCATGGAGCCGCAGCGCCTGCGCGAGATCCTGCGCGGCAGGGGCGGCCCGTCCGCCGGCATCGGCCTGAGCAACGTGGACATGCGACTGCGCCAGGTGTACGGCGACGCGCACGGCCTGGTCATCGAGACCGGCGTCGGGGCCGGCACGAAGATCACCGTACGCGTCCCGAAGTTCCGCTCCGGTGTCCGTCCGGTCCACCCGACGACATGACCTCGACGACATGAGGGAGAAAGAGCGCATGGACGCGAACACCGAGCCCGCCTTCGCCGTGGCCGCCGACCGGGCCGTGGCCCTGCTGCGCGAGCTGGGGGCGGAAGGCATGACCCACCCCGGCGGCACCCTCCTCGCGCACCTGAGGCGTGTCCAGGACCGGCTCGCCCTGTGGCAGGCCCGGCCCGCCCTCCAGCTCGCCGGGCTCTGCCACGCCTGCTACGGCACCGACGGCTTTCCCACCGGACTGCTGCCCGTGGACCGCCGTACGGACCTCGCGGCGGTGATCGGCGCCGAGGCCGAGGAGATCGTCCACGTGTACGCCTCCTGCGACCGGAAGGCCACCTACCCGGACCTCGCCCGGCCCGGTGCCCCCTTCCACGACCGCTTCACCGGCCTCTCCCGGGTTCCGGAGCCGCAGCTGCGCCGGGACTTCGCCGAACTGTCGGCCGCGAACGAACTCGACCTCGCCCGCATCGACCCCGCCTTCCGCGACCAGTGGGGCCCCGACCTCTTCGCCCTCTTCACCCGGCTCCAGAACCTGCTCAGCGCCGACGCCTGGCTCGACTGCCGTACGGTCCTGGCCGCGCCCGCGATGTGACCCCTGCTTGCCTGAGCCCGGGTGCGCGACGCAGTCTGTTCGTATGGGCGCTCAGGACGGCCCGACGCTCATCACGTCCGTGCAGCGTGCCTTCCGGCTGCTGGAGGCGGTGAGCGCGCACGAGAACGGCGCGCCGGCGAAACAGCTGGCACGTGAGACCGGGCTGCCCCTGGCCACCGCCTATCACCTGCTGCGCACCCTGGTCCACGACGGATACCTGCGCAAACTCGACGACGGTGTCTTCGTCCTGGGCGAGAAGCTGACGTCGCTGCACTCGGCGGGCAACACACAGGCGCTGCTCAGCCGCGTCCGCCCGACGCTCTCCGCGCTGCGGGACGAGCTGGTCAGCGCCGCCTACCTCACGTTCTACGAGGACGGCGAGATCAGGGTCGCCGAGATCGTCGACGGCCCCCGCGCGCCCAGGGCAGAGCTCTGGGTGGGGTTCGAGGACGCCGCACACGCCACCGCACTGGGCAAGTCCGTGCTGCGGGAACTGGACGAGGACGGCCGCCAGGAGTACCTGTCCCGGCACCACCTCCCCGATCTCACGCCGCGGACCATCACCAGCCGTCCGGAACTGCTGCGCAGGCTCGACACCTCCCCCCTGGCACCGGCCGTCACCGACCTCGAGGAGTACGCACTCGGCACGGTGTGCGTCGCCGTGCCCGTCTACTGCGGGGACACACTCGGCTCGCTCGGCGTCTCCATGCCGGTGGAGCGGCACGCGCAGCTCCAGGAGGTCCGGTCCCGGCTGATCACGATCGCGAGCCGTGTGACCAGGAGCCTCTCGCTCACTATCTGAAAATCCACGCCTTGTGGCTGCCCACGCTCAGCACGTTTCCTGGTTTGACCGGATATTCCGGGATGTGTACACCGTAAAGGCGAGGACTTCGGACTAGACATGAGCCAGGCGCGACACCACTGGCCGATGCGGCTGTCGAACGAACGAGCTCTGCCCTGGGCAGACACCCACCGGCGTGCCGCCGGGCCGCTCGCCGCCGTTCTGCACGTGCTGCCGGTGCTGATCGTCGCCGTCATCGTGGTCGCCGACCTCGCCGGTGGCGCGGGGATGATCTGCCTGCCGCTGCTGGTGGCCGGACCCGCGCTGGCCGCCACCACCAACGGGCCGCGCGGCGTGCTCTGCGTCGGCCTCCTGGCCGTGGTGCTGGGCGCGGTGCTGGGCACCAGAGGCGGGGTTCCCGCGCGCGAACTGGCGGCCGTCCTGTCCGCCATAGTGGCCGTCACCGCGGCGAGTGCCCTGGCCAGCGCCCTGCGCGGCCGCCGGGAGCGGGTCCTCGCGGCCGTCCGCACGGTCGCGGAGGCCGCCCAGCACGCCCTCCTCCAGCCCGTCCCGGAGACCGTCGGCCCGTTCCAGGTGGCCGTCCGCTACTCCGCCGCCGCGGCGGAGGCCCGCATAGGCGGGGATCTCTACGCCCTGGTGGACACCCCGCACGGGGTCAGGCTGATCGTCGGCGATGTGCGCGGCAAGGGGCTGCCCGCGGTGGGGACCGCGGCCCTGGTGCTCGGCGTCTTCCGTGAGGCCGCCTACGACGAGCCCGACCTGCTCGCCGTCGTCGGCCGGATCGAGCGAAGCCTGGCGCGCAATCTCGGCCCCGACGACTTCGTCACCGCCGTGGTGGCCGGCTACCCCGGGACGGGGCAGCTGGAGGTCGTCAACTGTGGACACGCGCCCCCGCTGATGATCTCCGCGTCCGGAGAGGTCGAGGCGGTGGAGGCCGACGATCCCGCTCCGCCGCTCGGGCTGCGCGCCCTGTCGGGTCAGGACCCGCGACTCCAGGTGCTGCCCTTCGCCGACGGGGACCAGCTGCTGCTCTACACCGACGGGGTGACCGAGGCCCGGGATCACGCTCGCGAGTTCTACCCGCTGGCCGAAGGGGTGGCCCGGCACACGTGCGACGAGCCGGCGCGGACGCTCACCGCGCTCCATGAGGAACTGCTGGCCCATGTGGGCGGGCGGCTGCACGACGACGCCGCGCTGCTTCTGCTGCGCAAGCGGACCGTGGTCGAACCTGTCCCCGCGCAGTTCCGGTCGGATGCCGGGCTTCAGATCGCGACGAGGTCGGCCCAGCGGGTGACCCCGCCGGCGTCGACGCGTATGCCATGACGCGCAGCGAGGGCGTGCACGATCGCCTCGCCCCGGCCGTGCTCGTCCGGGTCCATCCCGGCCCGGGACCGTCCGCCCAGCAGCGCGGGGCCGGTGTCGGTGACCTCGACGCGCAGGGTGCAGTGCTCGTCGGACCGAATCCACGACAGCCGCAGCCTGGCCGGGGGCAGGGCGTGCACGATCGCGTTGGTGACCAGCTCGGACACCATCAGCAGAGCATCGTCGACGATCTCCGAGGACACGTCCCAGTCGTCGAGGACGGCGCGCACACGGCGGCGTACGGCCGGTACGGCGCCGGTGACCGGAGGCAGCGGACACACGTGTTCGCACGCCTCACGCAGCAGCGTGTTGAGCTGAGCCGCCATGTTCACTCCTCGGGTGTTCTTGCCGGTCGTGCGCCGTTCCGTGGTCACTTCTCCGGGCTTTGAAGCACGTTATGGAGACAAACCGGGCGGGTCAATGAACGGTGGTCGGCATTACCGAACGCCAGGCGTCCCGCCCGAAGCCGGGGCGCCCAACCCGCCCGTGAAGCGAAGCGCCCGTGGCGGTAATACGCTCGCTTCATGGCCGGCCCAGTCCAGTCGATCGAACGGGCGGCGGCGATCCTGCGGCTGCTGGCCGCCGGGCCCCGCCGGCTCGGGCTAGGCGAGGTGGCGGCCTCCCTCGGCCTGGCGAAGGGCACCGCCCACGGCATCCTGCGCACACTCCAGCACGTGGACTTCGTGGAGCAGGACGCGGCGACCGGAAAGTACCAGCTCGGGGCCGCCCTGCTGCACCTCGGCACCAGCTACCTGGACGTCAACGAGCTGCGGTCGCGCTCCCTCAACTGGGCCGACGCCCTCGCCGCCCGCAGCGGGGAATCGGTGCGCCTCGGGACCCCGCTGGAGGGCCGCGTTCTCGTGGTCCACCACGTGTTCCGGCCGGACGACACCTTCCAGACCCTGGACGTGGGCTCGCTGCTGCCCCTGCACGCCTCCTCGCTCGGCAAGGTACTGCTGGCCTACGGGGCGGCGTCCCTGGAGCCGGGCCAGGAACTGCAGCTGGAGTCGTACACCCGGCACACCCTGGTCACTCCCGAGCAGCTGACCCGGGCGCTCGCCGAGGTCCGGGAACTCGGCTGGGCCGCCGAGATCCAGGAGATGAGCATGGGCGAGGCGGGGCTCGCCGCGCCGATCCGGGGCCACGGCGGCCTCGTCGTCGGCGCCATCGGGCTGTCCGGTCCCGTCGAGCGGATCTGTGACAGCCAGGGCCACCCCCGCCCGAGTCAGATCACCCTGATCCGCGAGGCCTCGCGGGCGATCTCCAGAGACCTGGGGGCCACTCGCTGGTAGACCCGGACCCGCCGCTCCCCGACCCGTCGGAAGGCAGAACCCGATCATGGCTGAACGGTACGTAATGTCCATCGATCAGGGGACCAACTCCACCCGATGCATTCTGTTCGACCACCGTGGACGGCTGGTGTCGGTCGCGCAGAGGGAGCACCAGCAGCACTTTCCCCGGCCCGGCTGGGTCGAGCACGACGCCGTCGAGATCTGGCACAACCTGCAGCGCGTCGTGCCCGAGGCCCTGTCGGGCGCCGGCCTCGACACGGGACAGGTCGCCGCCATCGGCCTGGCCAACCAGCGGGAGACCACCGTGCTCTGGGACCGGCGCACGGGCGCCCCGCTGGGCCGGGCGATCGTGTGGCAGGACACCCGTACGGCGCCGCTCGTCGAGGCCCTCGGACAGCAACCCGGAGAGGAGTTCTTCCTGGAGCGGTGCGGTCTGCCGCCCTCCACCTACTTCTCGGCACTGCGGATCCGCTGGCTGTTCGACCACGTCAAGGGCCTCGAACAGCGCGCGGAGGACGGCGAGGTGCTGTTCGGAACGATCGAGAGCTGGCTGATCTGGAACCTCACCGGCGGCGCCGACGGCGGCCTGCACATCACCGACCCCACCAACGCCAGCCGCACGATGCTGATGAACATCCGCAGCCTCACCTGGGACGAGGAACTCCTGGCCTTCTTCGGCGTGCCCCACTCGATGCTGCCCGAGATCAGGTCCTCCGCCGAGACGTACGGCGACGCCCGTTCGCTGCTCCCGGGCGTCTCCATCACGGCCGCCCTGGGCGACCAGCAGGCCGCCCTCTTCGGCCAGACCTGCTTCTCCCCGGGCGAGGCGAAGTGCACCTACGGCACGGGCAGCTTTCTGCTGCTCAACACCGGTCATGATCTCGTGCGGTCCCGGAACGGACTCCTCACCACCGTCGCCTACAAGATCGGGGACTCGCCGCCCGTCTACGCCCTGGAAGGCTCGATCGCCGTCACCGGCGCACTGGTCCAGTGGTTCCGCGACCGGCTGGGACTGATCAGCAGCGCCCCGGAGATCGAGACCCTCGCGCGGTCGGTCGAGGACAACGGCGGCTGCTACATCGTGCCCGCCTTCTCGGGTCTGTTCGCACCCCACTGGCGCAGCGACGCCCGCGGGGTCATCGTCGGCCTCACCTCGTACATCACCAAGGGACACCTGGCCCGAGCCGTCCTGGAGGCCACCGGATGGCAGACGCGCGAGGTCGTCGACGCCATGAACGCCGACTCCTCGCTCGCCCTCAAGCAGCTCAAGGTGGACGGCGGCATGACGGCCGACAACCTGCTCATGCAGTTCGTGGCCGACGTGCTCGACGTGCCCGTGGTGCGGCCGATGGTCGCCGAGACCGTCTCCCTCGGCGCCGCCTACGCGGCCGGCCTCGCCGCCGGCTACTGGTCGGACCTGGAGGTACTGCGCCGCAACTGGCACCGGGCCGGCCAGTGGCTGCCCGACATGGACCCCGAGGTGCGGCAGTGGGAGTACGAGAACTGGCAGCGGGCCGTGGAACGGTCGCTGGGGTGGGTGAGACCGCCGCGGTCGCCCTGACCGGGGCCCGCGGTCAGGGTCGCGGTCCCGTGTCGGCGGCCCGGACCGCGGATGCGACCAGCACCTGCGTGAAGGCGGCGATGTCCGCCGTGTCCAGGCGCTCGACCACCTTGCCGAGCATCTCCCCCCAGTCGGGACAGAAGTCGTACGCGAGCAGGTGCCCTTCCCGGTGCGTGCCCACGCGGGCGTCGAGCAGGGCGTCCAGCCCGGGCGCCGGCAGGATGACGGGCGCCTGGAAGATCTTCCGCTCCGCGGCGCCGGGGCCGAACCAGCTCTGGCCCAGCAGCAGGGCCGGGTCCACCAGCCGCCCCGCGCCTTCGCACCAGACGACCACGTGCCCCAGAACCTCCCCGTTGCCCGCGACCATGGGCGGCAGTTGCCACTCGGGAAGGTCGAGTGCCCTTCCGTCGCCCCGGGTCACGCGCAGTGCGGCCGGGATCAGACGGCTCTGCAGACCCATGACGCGCAGCGCCGCGGTGAACGCCAGGGACAAGAAGATGGGGGAGGGTGCCTTCTGACCGCCCAGGTGATGGGCGGTCGCGCCGATCAGGCCGTACAGAGGGCGCGCGTCCGGCGGAGCGATCCGGGTGAGCGCAACGGCGTCGCGCCAGGCGAACTCGGGCATCCGGTGCGGACCGCTGCCGCCCGACGGCGGGAGCGGAAAGGCTTCGGGCGCGTCCGGCTCCTCGGAAGGCTCGTCCAGGGTGGCTTGTTCAAGGGGCTCCAGGAACTCGCGTGCCTTGGTCGCAAGAGGCAGGTGGCTCTGCCCCGCCGCCTCGAACAGCGTGAGGCTCTCTCGCATCAGGGCCCGGCACAGCTCCACGTCCCCGTCCGGATGCCCCACCCGATACCGCGTCCAGGCCAGAACCGCGCGCCGGTGGACGACCGTGGCCAGCACCTCCGACCCGGCTTCGGTGTGCGTGGTGAGCAAGGCCTCGGCCCGGTCGATCATCGACTCCGCGGCGTCCAGGATCCAGGTCTCCACGGTGAGCCCGGCGTCCTGCCTGGCGAAGCTGCCGACCATCACGGCGTGGGCGGCCTCCACCAAGTGGTCCGCGTGGCGGCGCATGACGATCACGGCCGTCCGGTCGGCGGGTTCCGGAATTCCGGCGGTGACGGCGAGGGACTCCTCGAGCCGGCCCGTGGAGGCCTTGACCATGGCGTCCAGGAAGCGCAGATCCGTACTCGCCTCCGCCTCGTCCGGGGCCTCGGCCCTGGCCTGGTCGATGACCAGCGCCGCCGAGTCCCACTCCTGGATCCACACAAGCGTCTGGGCCTGTTCCAGCCGGGTCCGGAAGGCGAGTTCCGGAGTCACGTCCTCGCGCCGCAGCACTACGTCGAGCCGGGAGTGGGCGCGGGCGATGTCGGAGATCCTGTTCAGCGCCACTGCCGCGCGCATCTCCGAGACAAGGGCCAGCACGAGGTGCTGCACGCCCTCCGCGTCGAGTGTGTCCATGCCCTCCAGCAGGGTCCAGCCGGTCCGGGCCGCCTCCGCGGCCTCCTCGAACCGTGCCAGGTTCAACAGGCACTGGGCCAGGCTGGTCGTCGTCGCGGCCCGCCGGTAGACCCGGTCGTCCACGGCCGCCCCGTCGGCCTCGTCCACGATCTCCAGCGCCTCCCGCAACAGCCCCTCACTGCGCGCCGGATCACCGTGCACCGTCGAGATCGCTCCGGCGACATTGGCCAGCAGCGCGACCGTGTTCTCGTCCGCCCGGCCACTGCCGTGCACGTTGCGCGCCACATGGACCGCGTGCTCGATCAGAGTGGCCGCCTCGCTCCACGTCTGTTGCCTCTGGCTCTCCGCCAGTCGTCTTGCCAGCTCGAACACGAACCGGCTCTGCATCCCGTCCACCGCGTCGCCGTCCAGCATCCCCCGCGTGATCTCCTGCACGATGCGATGGATCGCGAGCACGCCGTCCCGGGGATCGACCAGCGAGAACCTGCGCAACTGGGCCACGGCGCCGTAGACGGCCGGTCCGGTCGGCAGGTCGAGCGTGGCGAGGTGCAGCGGAATGAAGTCCGGCGCCAACAGGGCGCATCGGGCCAGCAGTTCGGCGGCGAGCCGGTGCCCCGAGGTCTCGGGCGAGCCGAACGCCTGCTCCAGTACCTTCCGTACGCTCAGAGTGACCGCGGCCGTCAGTGTCGCGCCCTGCCGGTAGTCGAGCGGCACGAAGCCGGGGTCGTCGAGCAACCGGGCCCGGCAGTCGTCCAGTTCCGTCAGGTACACCTCGACCGGGCACTGGGTCGCCGCTATGTAACCAGTGGCCTGGGCGATGGCGAGCGGGATGCACTCCACCGCGTCGACCAGCGCGGACACCTCGGCGCCCGAGGCAGCCGGCAGCCTCTCCCCGGCCCACTCGACGGCCTCCTCCTCCGCCATCCGCTCCACGACCAGCCCGCCGTCCGCCGCGGCCCAGGCCGAGTCGCGGGTGGTGACCAGCAGGTGCGCGCCGTCGCAGACGGGCAGCAGTCCGGCCAGTTGCTCGCGGTCGGCCACGTTGTCGAACACCAGCAGCAGCCGGGGGCCGAGGTGGGCCAGGCGGCGGCCGACCTGGGCGAGGATCTCCTCCTCGGTCGCCGCCTCGGTCTCCTGCCGCTCCTCGGCGAGCATCCGCCGGTAGGCGGCGAGGACGTCCTCCCGGGTGTCGGAGGGAATCCACCAGACGAACTCGTACGCGTCCCGGTGCCGGTGGGCGTACAGCCGGGCGATGCTCGACTTGCCGATCCCGCCGAGTCCCGACACCACCACGCGGACCGTGCCCGCATCGGGCTCCCGCAGGAACCGCTCCCTGAGCGCCGTCAGTTCCCGTCCTCGGCCGCGCACGCCCGCGGCCGACGGCACGTCACGGAACGGGGCCCGGACGGGTCCGGGCGCCTCGCCGGCCACTGCCCCGGACGCGGCCCGACGGCCGTGCAGGAGACCGGGAAGCTCGTCCAGCCGGACCGTGCGCCGGGCGAGGCGGCGGTCCCCGGACCACTGGAACATCTTCACGAACAGGGCGTCGACGGTGCTGTCGACCTCGGCCGCCGCCATCGCGACGGGGGAGAGCCGCAGCAGCTCCAGCCGGGCCTGGTCGAGGAGCTGCTCCCAGGGGCCGATCCGGGTCTCGATCTCCAGCCGGCGCAGCAGCGCGTGGTCCTCGCTGGTGAGACCGAGCGAGGCCGGAACGAGGCCCTCGCACTCCGCCAGCCACCGGCCGGGGTCCGGCACGGCCCGGGCCCGCGCCACCGCGTCCCGCAGGGCCTGCCCCGACGGGTGCACGGGGGCGTCCGAGAGGAACCGCAGCACCGCCGTACCGCCGGGATCCGCTGCTCCCCAGCGGCGGGCCAGCCGCACCAGCTCCGGACCGGACCACGAGCCCGGCTCGACGCGGGTCTTCGCCTGGGCGAGCAGCAGCGGCCGGTCCTCCGCGTCACGCACCTCGAAGTCGATGGCCTCGTCGGCGCCCTCCACCCGGAAGGTGCCGGCCTCAGGGTGCTCCTCCGGGGTCCGGATCAGCTGCAGAATGGCGCACGCCGTCTGGAACCCCATCCCCCGTGCCGTGTCGACTCCGCCCACGTGCCGCCCCCTGTCCCTCGACTCACCCACCAGCATGCCCGCCACCACTGACAGCCCTGCCCCGATGCCGGTCTTGATCTTCAGGATGGACAATAGGCGTACGGAGCAGGGTTCTTGAGAGCACAAGACGGGGGCATGATGCTGGAGGAACTGATTCTGGCCGGAGGCACCACGGTGGTCGGAGCCATGGCCACCGACTCCTGGACGCTCGCGCGGGGCGGGATCGCCAAGTTGTTCGGCCGCCGCGGAGAGGGGCAGCAGGCGTCCATCGAGGCCCAGTTGGACAACAACGCGGCGCTGGTCGTGCGGGCGGACGACGCCGAGCGGGTACGGCAGAGCCTGCTCCCCGTGTGGCAGCTGGAGTTGGAGTCGCTGCTCGGTGAACACCCGGACGCCGCCGGTGAACTGCGGGAGCTGATCGACGAGATCCGGCAGCAGCTGCCCGAGACGCAGCGCGCATGGGTGCAGAACAACGTCGCGAAGGACGGCGGTCAGGTCTTCGCGGTCCAGGGCGGCAACGTCATCGTGCACCAGGCTCCTCCGGGCCAGGGAGGCGGCGGCGGAGAAGCCAAGTGACCCATGCCGTCCCGGGGCCCCGGCAGGTGGTCCGTGTCGAGGGCGGGTTCGGGTACGGCGTCATCGGTGCCGATCTGCACGTCTTCCCCGACCGGGGCCCGGTCTACCTGCTCTCCGAGCACCGGCCGGCCGGCGCCCCCGCGGACCAGGACACCGCCTGGCTCACCGCCCAGCCCAGCCGCCTGCTCAACGCCCGTTTCCAGGCAGTCGACTTCACCGGTCGCGACCGGGAGCGGGCCGAGCTGGCAGCGTGGCGCGACGGCGACGGCCCGCGCGCAGCGGCCCGCTGGCTGCACGGCCCCGGCGGCCAGGGCAAGACCCGGCTCGCGTCCCGGTTCGCCGCCGACAGCGCCGCGGCGGGCTGGAAGGTCGTCACGGCCACCCACGGTTCCGGCGCCGTCCAGCCGCACCTGGGCAGCCAGGACCTGCGCCTCGACGGTGCCGCCGGGCTGCTGCTGGTCGTGGACTACGCCGACCGCTGGCCGCTCTCCCATCTGACCTGGCTGTTCAGCAACAAGCTGCTCGACCGGCAGCTGCCGACCCGGGTGCTGCTGCTCGCCCGGTCCGTGAGCCCGTGGCCTGCCGTGCGCGCCGCGCTCGACGACACCGGGACGCAGACCGGCGACCGCGCGCTACGGCCGCTGGACGACCGGACCGGTGGACTCGGCGAGCGGCAGACCATGTTCACCGTCGCCCGGGACTGCTTCGCCGCCCGCTACGGTCTGACCGACCCGTCCGTCATCGCCGCACCCGACTACCTGGACCGGCCGGAGTTCGGTCTCGTCCTCGCCCTGCACATGGCCGCCCTCGTGGCCGTCGACGCCCACACGCGGGGCAACAGACCCCCGCAGGACATGGCGGGCCTGTCCGCCTACCTGCTCGACCGGGAACACCGGCACTGGACCCGGCTCTACGAACTCCGGCTGGAGGGCCTCGACTTCGAGACCCCGCCCAGCTCCATGAGCCAGGTGGTCTTCACCGCGGCCCTCACCGGCGCCGCCGCGCACTCGGACGCCACCGCGTTGCTGGGCGGTCTCGGTCTGGAGCGCCCCGGGCGGCTGCTCGCCGACCACACCACCTGCTACCCGCCCGAGGAGCCCGGCGCCGTCCTGGAACCGCTCTACCCCGACCGGCTCGCCGAGGACTTCCTCGCCCTGAGCCTGCCCGGACACCAGGTGACCGGCCATCCCACCGCTCCCTGGGCGGCGGACGTCGTCGGCGCGCTCGTCGCCCGCACCCCGGACGGCTCGCCACCCGCCCACCTCGCCCGTGCCCTGACCTTCCTGGCCTCGGCGGCCGCGCCGCACCGCTGGCCACACGCCGTCCGGCACCTGGAAACCCTGCTGCGCGCGGACCCGGCCCTGGCGGTCGACGCAGGCGGTGCGGCCCTGACCGCGCTCGCCGCCCTCGACCTCGCCCCCGCCGTCCTGGAAGCCGTCGACGCGCAGGTGCCCCGCCAGGGTCAGCCGGACCTCGACGCCGGGATCGCCGCCTTCACCCGGCGCCTCACCGACCACCGGCTCGCCGCCACCGACGACCCCGCCGAACACGCCCGGCTGTACCAGGACCTCGGATTCCGCATGCTGCGCGCCGGGCATCGGGACGAGGCCATGGCCGTCACCGAGCAGGCGGTCGGCATCCTCCGGCGGCTGGCCGCCGCCGACGGTGGTGCGTACGAGCCGGCTCTGGCCACCGCCCTGGCCGAGCTGAGCGAGCGTGCCTTCGCGGCGGGCCGTGCGGAGGCGAGCCGCCGGGCCGCCGAGGAGGCCGTCGGCATCTTCCGGCGGCTGACCGCCCTCGACGCGGCGTACGAACCCGGCCTCGCCGTCTCCCTGTCCTACCTGGGCCAGGGCATGACGGAGGCGCGCAAGCCCGAGGAGGGCCTCGCGGCGACCGAGCGGGCCATGGGGATCTTCCAGCGGCTGGCGGCCACCGACCCCGCGACCTACGAGCCCGGTCTCGCCATGACGCTGGCCAACGCGGCCATCTTCTCCTGGCGATTGCGGCGTTGGCCGGACGCCCTGACCGCTGCCGAGCGCGCGGTGACCGTCATCCGGCGACTGGTGGCCGCCGGACCCGCGGCACACGCGTCCGCCCTCACCCGGGCCGTCGCGGTGGACGAGTCCGACCTGGCGACGGCCCTGGCCAACCTGGGCTTCTTCCTGTGGGGCGCGCGCCGCCGGGACGAGGCGGTGACCGCCCTCCGGGAGGCGGTCGGGATCAACCGGCGGCTGGCCGAGGCCAATCCCACCGCCCATGAGGCCGAGCTGGCCAGGGAACTGTCCTCCCTCGGCACCTACCTCTCGCACAGCGGGCAGGGGAAGGAGGCCCTGGTCGTCAGCGAGGAGGCCCTGGACCTCTGCCGGCGGCTCGCGGCGGAACGTCCCGCCGCGTTCGAGCAGCTGCTGCGCAAGGTGTCCGAGGCCCACGAGGCGGTGGTGAACCGGCGGAGCGGCGAGGGAAACAGGACCTGGACGCTGGAGGAGCACTACGTGGCCCTCCTCAACCAGGACGAGGTCTGGCAGGACGCGCAGGACCGCCGCCACCGTCTGGACGACATGGACCCCGGCTACTGCGGGAACGTGCTGCGCTTCCTGCTCCGGCGGGCCGACGTCGTCTTCGAGACGCTGGCCGACGGGCTCATCGTCTCCGCCGAGTCGCTCGGCCGGTGGGACGGCGAGGGCGCCGCGGCGTGGCTCGCCCGGCAGCCGCTCGCGGTCGCGCTGCGCCGCCGGTCGGAGGGCAAGCCCGCCCGGCCGGAGTCCTGCCACTGCGGATACGCGATCCAGCCCGGCTGGAATCATGATCACTGCTATCCCGGCATCATCGTCGACTGAAGCCGAAGTCGGCCGGGCGGACAAGGGGGGACTCGTGGGGGACGCGGCCGAGCTCGGCCTGACGGTGGTGGAGGTCGTGCGCGAGCGCTGGGGCGTCAGGCTCGACGACGACGGCCTCATCGCCCGCTTCACCGAACCGGGATGGAGCTACGAGGAGGAGGTGCCGCGGCCCTGCCCCGAGTGCGACGGCAGGATGCACGCACTGCGCAGGCCGTACGAGTCGGGCGGGCGGCTCTACCGCTACGTGGCCGTGGTCTGCCCGGTCTGCCCCGCGGCGTACACGCTCGCCGACCTCGGTGTGAAGACGTACGACAAGCTCGTCCCCCAGCCCGGGGCACAGGCGAGGTCCACACCGGAGGCGAAGAAGCCGACGGCCCCACGGCTGCGGGTGTCGCGGCCCACGACGGCGACGCGGGTGTCGTCCCTGCTCCTCGGGCCGTGCCCCACGGAGCCCGGCGTCACCATCACCCCCATCCACGCTTCCTCGCGCCCCGCATGGCCCGCCGACCTGCCGGTGCCGACGGAGAGCGAGGAGCGCCGGCTGCTGTGGTGCAAGGTGACCGACCCGGCCTGGCGCCCGCCCGAGGGCGCGGTGGCGGCGGCCGACGACGTCCGGGTCGTCCTCCCCGACGGCCCCGCCTTCGCCGACCTGCGCGGCCACCTCGCCGACCGGGGCGTACCGTTCCGTGCCGTCCGGCACTGGACGGAGAACGAACAGGTCGGCACGGTCTCCGACTTCGGCTCCACCACCGGGCTGACGGCCCACCCCGCCCGTACGTTCCCCACGGGCTCCGCGATGCCGCCCTCGCCCGTCGCCGGGCCCGGCGCCCACGCGGCCCGGGACGCGTTCGAGGCCCAGTGGGACGCCCTGGAGGACGTTCCGGACGCCGACGGCATCCCGCACGTGCCGGTGACCGACCTCGTCCCCGAGGACTGGACCCGGCTGCTGCCGCACCCCACCTTCAACCCGGCCCAGGCCGACGCCGTCCCCGCGGTGCTGGAGGGCGACGACCACCTGATCGTCGTCGCCCCGACCGGCGCGGGCAAGACACCCGTCGGCATGGTCGCCGCGCTGCGGGCCCACGCCGACGGCCGCAAGGCGGCCTGGCTGGTGCCCCAGCGGTCGCTGACCGACGAACTCGACCGCGAACTGGAGATCTGGCGGCGGCACGGGCTCACGGTCGTCCGGCTCACGGGGGAGTACGCCGTCGACGTCGACCTCATCCGCGAGGCCGACGTCTGGGTCGCCACCACCGAGAAGTTCGAGGCGATCTGCCGGAACGGCTCGCTGGGCGGCGCCCTCGCCGAGGTCGGTTGTCTGGTCGTCGACGAGATCCACCTGCTCGGCGATCCGGCGCGCGGCGCCGTGCTGGAGGCGGTGCTCACCCGGGTGCGCGAGGACAGCGCCCGGACACGCATCGTCGGACTGTCGGCGACCGTGGCCAACGCCGACGAGGTCGCCGACTGGCTGGGCGCCCGGCTGATCCGTACCGCATGGCGGCCCACCCGGCTGACCTGGCAGATCCCCCTGCTCCCCGCGCCGAGGGACGGCGAACGCACGACGCGGGCCGCCGTGGCCCGCACCGCCGCGGCCGTGCGACTGGCCCGGGCCGTCACCGACGAGGGCGGCAGCGTGCTCGTCTTCTGCAGCAGCAAGCGGGGCGTGCGCGCGACGGCCCTCGCCCTCGCCGCGGACCGGGGCGTGCCGACCCGCGGCGTCGACGCGGACGACACGGAACTCGTCGAGCGGCTGTGCGGCAAGGCCGGTGTGGGACTGCACTACCGCGACTGGCCGTTCAAGCGCGAGGCCGAGCGGGCGTTCCGGGCCCGCGAGACCGACGTCCTCGTGGCGACCTCCACCGTGGCCGCCGGGGTGAACCTCCCGGCCCGCGCCGTGATCGTGCGTGACGTCCGGCTCGGCCAGGACCGGATCGAGGTGTCCATGGTGCAGCAGATGTTCGGCCGCGCCGGGCGGGTCGGCGCGGGGGAACGGGAGGGCTGGGCCTTCCTGCTGGCGGACGAGACGGAGCGCCCGGAGTGGCAGGCCCGGCTGACCGCCGGATACACCGTGCGCTCACGGATCGGCGACCGGCTGCCCAACCACCTGCTCGCCGAGGTGGTGCAGGGTCGGGTGGAGTCGCTGGAGGAGGCCGAGGACTGGTGGACCGGGACGTTCGCCTTCCACCAGGGGCACGACAGCGTGGAACCGCTCCACGACGCCGCGCTCTATCTGGCGGAGGCCGGCCTCCTGCGCTCCGCCCGTGGGCCGCAGGGCCAGGAGTTCCTGGAGGCGACCGAACTGGGCATGCTGACCAGCCGGTTCATGGTCGACGCCGAGCCGGCCCACGAACTGGCCGAAGGGGTGCGCGGGCTGCCCGTACCGGAGGACGCGGACCGGTCCGAGCAACTGCTGACCAGGCTGCTGACCATGCAGCTCCCCGACCTGGCGGACGCGGCCTTCAGCGACCGGGCGCGCGCGACGCTACGGCGGGTGCTGCGCCACCAGGGCCGGGTGGAGCAGCTGGAGCAGGACCCGGAGCAGCCGGACCAGGACGAGGGGCTGCGTCCCGGGGAACTGGCCTACGCGGTACTCCTGCTGGCGGCCTGCAGCCCGCAGGCGTTCGCCACGCGCGGCGGTTACGTGCTCGGCATCCCGGCCGACAGCCTGACCGGCGTCCTGGACGAGGCCCAGCGCTATCTGGCCTGGCTGGGTGCCCAGGGCGAGCTCGGCACCGTCCACCCCTGGGCGGCCGTCGTGGCCGCTGACCTCGCCGAGCGCATCCGCTGGCGCACGCTGGGGCCGGGCCGCGGGGCCGGGCGGCTGCTGTGGATGTGCGGGCGCATGGCCACACCCCAGCTCGCCCCCCGCCTCGTACCGCGGATGTGGCGGGCGGCCCGGGACGCCGGGGTCGGCGCCCCGGACTGGACGGGCACCACCCCGCCGCGCGACAGCGCGCTCCCGCCCGGGCGCTACGAGGCGCTGCTGAAGCAGCGGACCACCGGCACCGTCCTCACGCAGAACTCCGGCTCCGTGCAGGTGACGGCCCCGCACGGCGCGGTGATCTGCCTCTGGAACGGCGCGACGACGGTCCGCTACGCGTCGGACGGCACCCCGGCCCGGCTGGACCACCCGCCCGCCGCTCCCGACGATCCCTCGGCGGGCCGGCGCGGCGCGGCGGTCTTCACCCGCGGCGACCACCTGGCCGCCGGCTGGCTCGCGGCCTACAACGCGACCGGGAACGGGGCATGAAGCGGCCGGACCCACCGCGCTCGTGTCCCCCGAAGGGGGCCGGACGCACCCTGGGTCCGGCCCGGCACCCGGTCACACACTGTCACCGCTCAACTCGGTGGTTGTGTCACGGACTTCCTGATGTGCAGCAGGGGTCCGCAGGGTCGGCGGAACCCTGCGTGCCGTGTGGTGTCGTCGCGGTTCGGGACGGGCCGTGGTCAGCCGCGCAGTGCGGAGGCGAAGATCACCGGCAGTGCGGAGCAGCGGGGTGCGGCGGCGAAGCCGGTGAGGAGACGGCCCAGGCGGCCTCGCCGCGGACCGGGCCGGCGAGGGCCCGGTCGATCTCCCCCACCTGGTCGGTGGCGGGTACGGAAGTCGCCATCACGCAGTTCCCTCGGCGCCGTTGCCCGCCTTGATGAGGTCGGCGGCCCTCTCCGCGGCCATGATCGTGGGCGCGTTGGTGTTCCCGCGCGTCACCGACGGGAACACCGAGGCGTCGACGACCCGCAGGCCGGCCACGTCGTACACGCGCAGCTCGGGATCTACCACCGCGCCGATGGCACAGGTCGACGTCGGGTGGTAGAGCGTCTGCCCGGACCGCTGCGCCCAGGCGAGGAGGTCCGCGTCGGAGTCCGAGGCCGGCACGTCGCCGTACGGCCCCGTGACGACGTCGGCCACCGCCTGCTGCGCCGCGATCTCCAGGGCGATCCGGATCCCGGCGACGATGCAATCCCGGTCCTCGGCCGTCATCAGGTAGTTGTGCAGGATCCGGGGCGCGGCGTCCGGCCGCGGGGAGCGCAGGCTCACCGCGCCGCGGCTGGTCGGGGCCACCACGCACGGGCCGAAGGCGAAACCGTGCTCGGTGACCGAGCCGAGCCCCTCCTGATGGAAGAGCACGGGGGCGGCGTGGAACTGCACGTCCGGCGCGACCAGACCGTCCCGGCTGCGGAAGAAGCCGCCGGCCTCCCCGATGTTGGAGGTCAGCGGGCCGCGCCCCTCGGTCTGCAGCAGCACTGCGTTCTCCGGGCTCGCCGCGCTGATCAGCGACTCGACATCGGTACGGAAGTTCAGCAGCGTCATGTAGTGGTCCTGCAGACCCTGGCCGACCGGCAGATCGCGTACGACGTCGATGCCGAACGCGGACAGGGCGGCCGCGGGGCCGATCCCGGACAGCATCAGCAGCTTCGGCGACTCGTAGGCGCCCGCGGACAGGAGCACCTCGCGCTCGGCACGGATCACCTCGACGGTGCCGTCCCGCTCCACCTCCACACCCGTCGCCCGGCCACCCTCGATCACGACGCGGTGGGCGCGGGCCGAGGAGAGCACGGTGAGGTTCGGCCGTTCGAGCGCGGGGTGCAGATAGGCGACGGCCGTGCTGCAGCGCATGCCGCCGCGCTGCGTCAGCTGGTAGCGGCCGACGCCGAACTGCGTCTCGCCGTTGAAGTCGTCGTTCGCCTTGTGCCCGGCCTGCTGGGCGGCCTGCACGAAGACCGAGGAGAGCGGGTGCCCCGACCGGCCGTCACTGACCGTCAGCGGCCCGCCCACCCCGTGGAACTCGTCCGCGCCGCGCTCGTTGTCCTCGGCGCGCCGGAAGTACGGCAGCACGTCGGCGTACGACCACCCCGTGGCCCCGGCCGCGGCCCAGCCGTCGTAGTCGGCGCGGCTGCCCCGGATGTAGACCATCGCGTTCATCGAGCTGGAGCCGCCGAACATCTTCCCGCGGGGCAGGTAGGTCCGTCGGTCGCCGATCCCCGGCTCCGGGTCGGAGTCGAGGTCCCAGTCGAGGCCGGACTTGAACAACTGTGGGAAGGCGGCCGGGACATGGACCTCCTGCGCGGTGTCGGGGCCGCCCGCCTCGATCAGCGCCACCCGGACTCCGGGGTCCTCCGACAGCCGGGCCGCCAGCACGGAGCCCGCGGATCCGGCGCCGACGATGACGTAGTCGTACATGCTCATTCCGTCCCCTTTGATTGAAGAGTGCTTTGCCTGCGATCCCGGGCCGCAACGTCCGGCCGGCCCGGTGCCGTCCCCGCTGACCGGTCGAACGCGGCGGGTCGAGGACGCGCACGAGGAAGTGGAGCCGGTCGGCCAGCTCCCGCCGTTGCCACGGTCCCTGGTGGACGCCGAAGTGGTCGAGGGGGTATTCACGCACCTGTGCCCACTTCCCGGCCTTCTTGGCGAGCCTGCCGTGACGGGTCGGTTCGGGCCGGCCTCCGGCGCCGCGCGTGCGCACACCTCCTTACGCCAGGTCGGGCCCGCCGTGCCGGCGCAGATCCCGTCGGCGTCGGGGGTGCTCGTCATCGCCATGGACCCGGGCGGCCCGACGGTCGGCAGGTGATGCGGCGGCCGCTTGGTGAGGGCACGGGCGTCGTCGCGCGGACCGTGCCCGGTCAGGCTCTTCGGCCGACCGGCCAAGGCATGGCGCACGACGTGCGCCGGCGTGGCGAGGCCGTCCACCGCCGGCGTCAGCGCGACCGCCGCGGCCATCCGTGCGTCTGGGGCCGCGACCGCGATCGCGACGACATGACGCCGACGTACGACGTCCCCCACAGCACGATCCGGTCGGATCGACGCCGGGCGGACGCGCGGTACTCCTGCCGCTGTCGCGGGTCCCGCCGAAGCCGTGCGCCACGGGAGAGCCCGTGGGCACAGGTGGCTCAGGAGGTTCGCTCGGCGGGGAGGGCCTGTTCCGCCCAGATGACCTTTCCCTCGCGGCCGTGCCGCGTGCCCCAGCGGTCGGCGAGCTGGGCGACCAGCAGCAGGCCGCGGCCGCCCTCGTCGAAGGTCCGGGCACGGCGCAGGTGCGGAGCGGTGCTGCTGGCGTCGAAGACCTCGCAGGTGAGCGTGGGGGCGAAATGGACGTAGTCGGCCCAGGCCGCTGAGCGGCCGCCGGGGAAGTCCAGCGCCCGCTCGTCCTCCACGAGGTTGTCGGCCTGGAAGGTGACGGCGAAGGACGCCACCACGCAGACCCAGGCGGTGACGACGAGACCGAGGGCCACCGCCACCCGGGGAACCACGAGAAACGCCGAGCCGAGGTGTCCGGGAAGCCAGACCACCGCCACCACCAGCGCGGCAGCCGCGATGAAGATCGACACCCCTGGTCCGGGCGCGGTCCCGAACACGTAGCGCTGCGTCCACGTGCCCCGCGATTCACGTCGAGCCCAGAGGCGCACTCGCTCGTCCGGGACGGTCGAGAAGGTGACCAGGGTCAGGACGAGATAGGGGAGGAGACAGGCGAACAGCACCAGCACGCCCACGTCCGCCGCCGGGATCGACGACGCGCGCGCGTCGAGGCCGAGGAGGACCGCTGTCGTGCAGGCCGCGACGACGGCGCTCGCTGTCGTTCGACGGCGTTCGGAGAGCCGGCGCTGCACGGACGAGCTCCACGGGATACGACGGTGGCGGACGTGCTCCGGTGCCGGTCGCATCGAAGGTACGGCATCCACCGGTTCTGCTGCGGGCGACTCGGTGTGCGGGAATCCGGCTGCTGCCGGATGGTGGGGAGATGCGGACGTCCCAGGTGATGAGCGAGGCCGACTTCCGGTCGCTGTACCGAACGCTGAGGGACTCGGCGCCCGGCGGCGACGCGGGCCGGGGCGCCCTGGAGACGATCACCGGGGCGCAGGTGCTGGCGGCCGTCCGCGAGGTGCGGTCCGGACGTACGGTGTCGCTCGCGGCCCCCGTCAACAAGCGTGTCGCACCGGACGACGCCGAACCGGCCGAGCACCGGCTCATCGCTCCGGAAGGCGGCCGCCCCAGTGCGAGCGGCCTGGATTTCGCCCGCGACCGATTCGCCATGAACATTCACGGCGACGGGAACAGCCACCTCGACGCGCTGTGCCACGTCATCTACGACGGCACGCTGCACGGTGGCCTGCCGGCGGCGGACGTGCTCTCACCGGACGGCGCCGACGCCCTGTCCGTCGATCTGGTCCGCGACGGCATCGTCGGCCGTGGAGTTCTCCTCGACATCCCCCGGCTGCACGGCGTGCCCTGGCTCGAACCCGGGTCGCACGTGACCGCCGACGACCTCGCCGCCGCCGAGGCCGAGCAGGGGCTTCGAGTGGGCCGGGGCGACATTCTTCTCGTGCGGGTCGGACACCGCCTGCGGCGCGAGGAACTCGGCCCCTGGGACGTGTCCGACGCTCGCGCCGGGTTCCATCCGGCCGCCATGGAGTTCCTGGCGGAGCGGGAGGTGTCCGTGCTCGGGAGCGACGGCAACAACGACACCGGTCCCAGCCCCGTGCAGGGAGTCGCTTACCCGGTGCATGTGCTCGCCGTCCACGCGATGGGACTGCATCTGCTCGACTACCTGCGGCTCGAGGACCTCGCGCCGGTCTGCGCCCAGGAGGGCCGCTGGTCCTTCCTCTGCGTGATCGCCCCGCTCCGGCTGCCCTCGGCCACCGGTTCCCCGGTCAATCCCCTCGCGATCCTGTGACGGGCGGCCCGGCCCGGAGAACCACCGCACCCCGGCTCACCCGAACAGCTCAACTCGCCGGGTAGATCACCCGGAGATACGTTGGTGTGCGGGGCGGGACGACGGCTGGGGTGGATTTCCCCCTCACCCCGGGCAGGACGGGACGAGGCTCCGAGGGCGGTGGCCTGCATGACCGAAGCGCAGCACTACGACGTCATCGTGATCGGCACCGGAGCGGGTGGTGGCACCATCGCCCACCGGCTGGCGGGCACGGGAAAACGGATCCTCCTTCTGGAACGTGGCGGTTATCTGCCCCGCGAACGCGACAACTGGGACTCGACCGCGGTCTTCGTCAAAGGCAAGTACCGCGCTCCGGAGTTCTGGTTGGACAAGAACGGCAACAAATTTCCGCCCGAGGTCAACTACTACGTGGGCGGCAACACCAAGTTCTACGGCGCCGCTCTCTTCCGGCTGCGCCCGGAGGACTTCGGTGAACTCCGTCACCACGACGGCATCTCGCCGGCCTGGCCGCTGCGCTACGAGGACTTCGAGCCGTACTACACACAGGCCGAACACCTCTACCTCGTGCACGGCCGGCACGGCGAGGATCCCACCGAGGGTCCCACCAGCGCTCAGTACGCCTGCCCGCCGGTCCAGCACGAGCCCCGCATCGAGCAGCTCAGCCACGACCTGGAGAAGCAGGGGCTGCACCCCTTCCACCTCCCGATCGGCGTGAACCTCACCCAGGACGACCGCGGCCGGGCCGTCCACACCAGCGCCTGCATCCGCTGCGACCGCGTCGACGGCTTCCCCTGCCTGGTCGGCGCGAAGTCCGACGCCCAGGTCATCTGCGTCGACCCCGCCCTGGAACATGCCAACGTCGAGATGGTCACCCACGCGGACGTGCGGCGCCTCGAGACGGACGCGACGGGCCGCAGTGTCACCAAGGTCGTCGCCACCGTGGGGGACGGAGACCCCGCCACCGTGGAGTTCAGCGCCGACATCGTGGTCGTGGCCTGCGGTGCCGTCAACTCCGCCGTCCTGCTGCTGCGTTCGGCCGACGAACGGCATCCGCAGGGCCTGGCCAACAGCTCGGACGTGGTGGGCCGGCACTACATGCGGCACAACAACCTGGCCCTCATGGCCGTGTCCAAGGAACCGAACGACACCAAGTTCCAGAAGACTCTGGCGCTGCACGACTGGTACCTGGGAGCCGACGACTGGGACTACCCCTTGGGCGGGATCCAGATGCTCGGCAAGTCCGACGCCGAGCAGATCCACGGCGAAGCGCCCCGCTGGGCCGGGGCGGTCTCCCCGGACATGCCGTTCGAGGTGCTGGCCCACCACGCGGTCGACTTCTGGCTGTGCGGGGAGGACCTGCCGACCGCCGAGAACCGCGTCACCCTGGACCGGGACGGCGACATCCACCTCGCCCTCGACGAGAAGAACAACATCGCCGGGCTGGAGCGCCTGCGGCACAAACTGCAGCACATGCTCAGCCACTTGGGCATGCACGAACATCATCTCCTGTCGCGCAGCATCTACCTGCACAAGGGGATGCCCATCGGCGCCACGGCGCACCAGGCGGGCACGGTCCGCTTCGGCAGCGACCCCGCGACCTCGGCCCTGGACGTCAACTGCAAGGCCCACGACCTCGACAACCTCTACGTCGTCGACACGAGCTTCTTCCCGAGCATCGGAGCGGTCAATCCCTCGCTGACCGCCATGGCCAACGCCCTGCGGGTCGGCGACCACATCGCTGAGCGGCTGCAATGACCTCCCTTCAGACCGGGCGCTCGTGACGTTCGCCGAGCTCTACGCCGACCAGAACGAGAGGGACCACCAGGCACTCGTCGACGCCGTCCGTACGGGACGGGTCACGGCGGCATCGGCCTGAGCAGGGGACCAGCAAGGAGACCTCCATGGATCGCTACCCGCCCATCGCCGAGCACGGGCTCATCGGGGACCTGCAGACCGCGGCTCTGGTGTCGTCGCACGGCGTGATCGACTGGTTCGCGGCACCGCGCTTCGACTCGCCCAGCGTCTTCGCCGCCCTGCTCGACCACGACGGCGGCGGCTACTTCCTGCTCGCGCCGGTGCACCCCGAGGGGACCTGGAAACAGCTCTACTACCCGGACACCGCCGTCCTGGTGACCCGCTTCATGTCTCCCGACGGAGTCGGCGAGATCATCGACTTCATGCCGGTCCAGCCGGGCACGAAAGCGACCGACCGGCATCAACTGGTGCGGGTCGCCCGTACGGTGCGCGGCACCGTGCGATTCGAGCTCACCTGCCGGCCACGGTTCGACTACGCGCGGGCGGAACACCGGCTCGACCTCACGCCCGAACGGGCGACGTTCCACGCCCCGGGCGCGACCGCCCACCTGCAGAGCACGATCCCGCTCGAACAGGACGGGCAGGACGTCCGGGGCGCCCGGACGCTCAACGCCGGGGAGACGGCCGCCGTGGTGTTCACCATGTGCCCGCCGGGCGGAGAGGCGCCGCCACCACCCACCGCCGAAGGGGTCAGCGCAGGCCTCTGGGAGAACGTCGACTTCTGGCAGCTGTGGGTGCGCACCTCGCGCTACCGTGGCCGCTGGACGGACACGGTGTACCGCTCCGCCATCACGCTCAAGCTCCTGACCTACGCCCCCACGGGTGCTCCGGTCGCCGCCGCCACCATGGGGCTGCCCGAGCAGGTCGGGGGTGAGCGCAACTGGGACTACCGGTACACCTGGGTGAGAGACGGGTCCCTGTCGATCCGGGCCCTGCTCGATCTCGGCTTCGTGGAGGAGGCGACCCGCTTCACCCACTGGCTCGGCGCCCGCCTCAGCGCCAACGCGGGACCGGACGGCGAACCCCTGCAGATCATGTACCGGGTGGACGGTGACCCTCATCTGACAGAGGAGATCCTGGAGAACTTCGAGGGGTATCGCGGCTCCTACCCGGTCCGGGCCGGCAACGCCGCCTCCGACCAACTGCAGCTCGACATCTACGGCGAGGCCCTGTACGGCCTGGCCGAGGGCCGCACGATCGGCGAGCAGATGGGCTATCACGGGTGGAAGGGCCTGACCGCCACCCTGAACTGGCTCGCCGACTCCTGGGACCGGCCCGACGAAGGGATCTGGGAGACCCGGGGCGGACGCAAGGACTTCACCTACAGCCGGGTGATGTGCTGGACCGCGTTCGACCGTGGTCTGAAGCTGGCGGCCGAGTTCAGCAGGCCGGCCGACACCGCGCGCTGGACCCGCGCCCGGGACGAGATCCTGGAGCAGGTCATGGAACGCGGCTGGAACGAGAAGGAGCAGGCCTTCGTCCAGTACTACGGAGGCGACGTCCTGGACGCGTCCCTCCTGCTCGCCCCCCGGGTCGGCTTCATCTCCCCCCGAAGCCCCGGCTGGCTCACCACCCTGGACGCCATGGACCGCGTCCTCGTCTCCGACAGCCTGGTCTACCGCTACGACCCCCAGGAGTCTCCCGACGGACTGCGCGGGAACGAAGGAACGTTCAGTCTCTGTACGTTCCTGTACGTCGACGCCCTCGTCCGCGCGGGGCGGCTCGCCGACGCCCGCTACGCCTTCGAGAAGATGCAGACCTACGCGAACCACGTCGGCCTCTTCGCCGAGGAGATAGGTCCGAGCGGAGAACAACTCGGCAATTTCCCGCAGGCTTTCACCCATCTGTCCCTCATCATGGCCGCCACGACGCTCAACGACGCGCTCGACCGGCTCTGGCGAACCCCCGACTGAACCCCGACCGGCGCACGCCCTTCGCGTGGGCGGTCACCCCATGGCGCGGTGGGTACCCGTGGCCCGACGAGCCCGCCTCCGATCGGGCGAAGATCCTCAGTCGGTCAGCCCAACGCGGGCTCACCCACGCTGCGGCCCCTCGTCCACGGTGTTTGTGTGGCGGCTGAACCTCCGGGCCACGGCCCGGCTGATCCGGGCCATGGAGTGGAGGAGACAGACATCGTGAGTTCCGCCGAGGGTGCACCGCAGAACGTGATCCCCGCACATCTGCTCAAGGGGCAGAAGGCGCTCGTCACCGGCGCCAACTCCGGGATCGGCCGGGCCACGGCCGTCGCCCTGGGCCGGGCCGGCGCCGACGTGGTCGTGAACTACGTGGCCGGGCGTGAGGACGCCGAGCAGGTGGTCGAGGAGATCAAGGCCCTCGGGGTGAAGGCGGCGGCCTACGAGGCGGACGTGTCCGACGAGGGCCAGGTCGTGGCGATGATGGACCGGATGGTCCAGGAATTCGGCACGATCGACATCCTGGTCGCCAACGCCGGACTGCAACGCGACGCCCCGTTCACCGAGATGACCGTCGCCCAGTGGCAGAAGGTGCTGGACGTCAACCTCACCGGACAGTTCCTGTGCGCGCGCGAGGCGACGAAGGAGTTCCTCCGGCGCGGCGTCGTGCCCGAGGTCTCACGTGCCGCCGGGAAGATCATCTGCATGAGTTCGGTGCACCAGATCATCCCGTGGGCGGGGCACGTGAACTACGCCTCCTCCAAGGGCGGGGTCCAGATGATGATGCAGACCCTCGCCCAGGAACTCGCCCCGAAGAAGATCCGGGTGAACGCGGTCGCCCCCGGAGCCATCAAGACCCCCATCAACCGCAGCGCCTGGGAGACCCCGGACGCCCAGAAGGACCTCCTGCGGCTGATCCCCTACGACCGCGTCGGCGATCCCGAGGACATCGCCTACGCGGTCGTCGGCATCGCCTCCGACCTCATGGACTACGTCGTGGGCGCCACCCTCTACGTGGACGGCGGGATGACCCTCTTCCCCGGTTTCGCCACCGGCGGCTGACCGTCCTCGTACCGGGCTACCAGGGACACACGCATGCACACGACGCTCACCTGGCTGGCGGACGCGCCGCCGCAGATGCTCCCGGCCAGATCGATGATGGCCTTCACCCTCGTCACCCATATCATCCTGGTGCCGCTGGGCGTGGCACTGCCGCTGATCACACTGATCATGCACGGCTACGGTCTGCGCCACGACGACGCGACCGCCCTGCTGCTGGCACGGCGGTGGTCGGCCGTCATGGCGGTCCAGTTCGCGATCGGCGTGGTCACGGGCACCGTGCTGTCGTTCGAGTTCGGGCTGCTGTGGCCGGGCATGATGGGCCGGTGGGGTGACGTCTTCGGCCTCGGTTTCGGGGTGGAGGGATGGGGTTTCTTCCTGGAGGCCGTCCTCATCGCCATCTATCTCTACGGCTGGCGCAGACTTCCCTCCCGCACCCACTTCCTGCTCGCGCTGCCGCTGCCCTTCGTGGCCCTGCTGGGCGCCTTCGGGATCCTGGCCGCCAACTCGTGGATGAACACACCGCGCGGCTTCACCCTCGACGCCGCGGGAAACCCCGTGGACGTGAACGTCCGCAAGGCGATCTTCACGCCCATCTTCGGCCCGGAGTACTGGCACTTCGTGGTGGCGATGTTCGTCACGGCGGGCTACGTCACGGCGGGCGTCTACGCGATGGGCTGGCTGCGTGGCCGCCGCGACAGGTACCACCGGCTCGGCTTCACGGTCCCCTTCACACTCGCCGCGGTGCTGACACCGGTGCAGTTCATGCTCGGCGACTCCATCGCCCGCCAGGTGTTCCACAAGCAGCCGGTGAAGTTCGCCGCGATGGAGATCGTCTGGAAGACCGACACTCATGTGCCGGAGTACCTCTACGGCCGACTGCACTCCGACGGCACGGTCTCCGGCGGCATCAAGATCCCCCAGCTCGACTCCATCCTCGCCGGCTTCCGCCCGGACACGAAGGTGACCGGACTGACCTCCGTGCCGGCCGACGACCGCCCGACCGCCGTCCAGGCCACCATCACGCACTTCGCGTTCGACACCATGGTCTTCATCGGCTCCCTGCTGCTCCTGCTCGCCCTCTGGTACGGCGTCCTGTGGCTGTGGCGCCGCCGACTGCCCACCTCTCCGTGGTTCTTCCGGGGGGCGGCGTGCGCGGGCGTGGCCTCCGTCATTGCCGTCGAGTGCGGCTGGATCACCACCGAGGTGGGCCGCCAGCCCTGGATCGTCTACCAGTACATGCGGGTCGCCGAGGCGGTGACCGCGACCCGCTCCACCAGCCTGTGGATCACGTTCGGCGTGGTCATCGTGGTGTACGTCTTCGTCTTCGGATCGCTCCTCGCCGTGCTGCTCAAGATGCGCACACGCTGGCGGCTCGCCGACGAGAAGGGCGGACCGCAGCCACCGAAGGAGACGCCGGAAACGGACACCCCCGAGACGGACACACCGTACGGGCCGCGCTCCACCGGGAGCCGGCTGTGATCGCCGGGGTCATCGCCGTCGTCCTGCTGATCGTGATCGCCGCCTATGCCTGCGGTGGCGGCACCGACTACGGCGCCGGATTCTGGGACCTGACCGCAGGCGGAGCGGAGCGAGGCAAGCGCCCACGGTGGCTGATCGACCACGCGATGGAGCCCGTGTGGGAGGTCAACAACGTCTGGCTGATCTTCGTGCTGGTCGTCATGTGGACGGGCTTTCCCGTCTTCTTCCAACAGGTGTTCACCACGATGTGGCTACCGTTGACGCTTGCCGCCCTGGGCATTGTGCTGCGTGGCGCCGGCTTTGCCTTGCGCAAGCCCGCCCGGCGACTGGCCGGCCGCCGGCTGTACGGAGCGGTCTTCGCCGTCGCCTCGCTGCTGACACCGTTCTTCTTCGGCGCCGCGATCGGGGGAGTGGCCTCGGGCCGGGTGTCCGCCACGACCACGGCGTCCACGGACGCCTGGGCCAATCCGACGTCTTTGCTGTTCGGTCTGCTCGCCGTCGCGGCCACGGCGATGCTGGGCGCCGTCTTCCTCGCGGCCGACGCCCGGCGCTTCGGCGCGCCGGACCTGGACGGGTACTTCCGCAGGCGTGCCCTGGGAGCCCTCGCCGCCGTAGCCGTGCTCGCCGTCATCACATTGATCGTCACTCATGGCGATGCCCCCCACGTGTGGCACGGGCTCACCCACGGCGTGGGACTCGTCTTCGTGATCGTGGCAGTAGTGGCCACCCTCGCCACCGCGTGGCTGCTCACCCGTCCCTCCGCGGACTGGTCCCGGGTTGCGGCGGTCGGGGTGGTGGCGTCGGCCGTCATCGCCTGGGGCATGGCTCAGCGCCCCTACCTGATCCCGACCTCACTCACCGTTGCACAGGGGGCGGGCGCGCACACCACGCTGCGCTGGCTCGGGCTCGTCACCCTCGTCGCCGTCGTGCTGGTCTTTCCCGCGGTCGCCCTGCTGTACTGGCTGGACACCCACGGTGAGCTGGAGGGTCTCACCGACGCCGAGTTGCAGCGCGGCGGGGCGGGTGACGAGGGGTGACCTCGGGGGGCCTTTCCTCGCGATCGGCGTGACCGGCCCGGATCGCTAGTGCTGCGGCCGCGTGGCGGCACGACGAGCCGCGCGGCGCCACAGATGCCGCTGCACGCGCAGGGTGATGACGCCGACGGCCACCAGAACGGCCACGTTGAGAAGGAGCTGGAACAGTGAGCCCCGCGCCTCGTGCCATTCGGAGAAGGCGAGCGAGACGGCCATGTCCGAGGCGGCGGGAATCGTGGTCACGGAGATGAAGACACCGAGCAGCGCACTGGTACGTGCCTCCGTGAGCGAGACGACTCCGACCACGCCGGCGAGGACGGCGACGACGACCGAGAAGACGTCCGGTGTGTCGATGAGGTGGGAGACGGGCCGCAGGCCCAGATCGAAGGCCGTGGACTGCAGGTCGGCGGCCCGCGCCAGCAGGGCGAAGACCAGCGTGATCGCGATGGCCAGCAGGAATCCGGTCGTCAGCGCGCGGGTCCCCTCCCAGATCCTGCGGCGGTTACGACGGTCGAGCCCGAGCGCGATGCTGGTGATCGCGTTGTACTCGGGGCCGACCACCATGGCCGCCACGATGAGGATCTGCGAGTTGGTCATGATGCCCACCGAGCCGATGAGCCCGGCGATGACCAGGAACAGGTAGAAGGACGGCGGGTAGGTCCCCCCGGCCCGGATGTGGGCCTCGACCGCGGCCCACAGCGGCGCGTGGACGAGCGCACTCGGCTGCTCGTCCTCGATCTGCTGCGCACGGTGCGAGAACATCAGGTCGACGTCGTCGACGGCGATCGCCCCCGCACGGTCGATCCCCAGCTTGCGCAAGCCGTCCAGCACGCCGTTCGCGGCACCCTTCACCACATCGCACTCCAACACGTCACCGTCCGGAACGTGGGCCGACTTCACGACCACCACGTTGAGGACGCGGTCGTTCGACGCCAGCAGGTCGACGGCCCGTTGGGTGAGCGTCGGCGGCATGACCATGCGGAAGTGGATCAAGTCCATCCGAACCTCCTGCGGGGCGCGAACTACAGGTGCGGCTCGGCCACTGCGCGCAGCGCCTGCGCCAGCACCTGCTCCCGGTCGCCGGACGCGTCGATGGTGACGCCCGGCTCGTCGGCCTCCAGCGGATCCAGAATCTCGTACTGGGAGTCGAGCAGCTGCGGGGGCATGAAGTGACCCTTGCGACGGGCGATCCGCTCCGCGGCCACGTCGCGGGCCAGAGCGAGATGGATGAACCACAGGTCCGCTCCGGTGCGCCGGAACTGGTCCCGGTAGGCGCGTTTGAGCGCGGAACACGTGGCGACACCCCCGTGCCCACCTGCCGCGGCCGTGCGAATCCACTCTGTGAGAGCCGCCAGCCAGGGTCGGCGATCGGCGTCGTCGAGGGGGTGCCCGGACGCCATCTTGGCCCGGTTGGCCGCGGAGTGGAGGCTGTCGCCCTCCAGGAAGGGCACACCGAGTCGCGCTGCGAGCGTTGGTCCCACAGCGGACTTGCCGGACGACGACACACCCATGACGATCACCACGCGTGAACCGCCGACCGCGCTGGTCAACGAGCCTCCCTGAGGTGACGGTGGAACACTGGTGCACATCCACTATCACCCGTCGTTCCATGACGTGCTGCACGAGCCAACCCGCTGTCCCCGACCGCAGCCGGCTGTCGCGCCAGGAGCCCGCCCGATGACCTCCGCCAAGACCTCGGACAGGGAGCGACTCCTGCTGCCGTTCACGCCGGGCGACCTCGGTGGTCTTCCTCCGGGATGGCATGCGCTCGTCTGGGACGGCACCGGTGGGGTCCCCGACGGCCCGGCCCTGGACGCCGTCGAGTTCTTCGTCATCCCGTACACCTTCACCAGCGCGGCGCTGCCCCTGCTGCCGGCGCTGCCGGCCCTGCGCGTGCTGCAGTCCCTGAGCGCGGGCGTCGACGACGTGCTGCCCCACCTGCCCGCCGGGGTCACGCTCTGCAACGCCAGAGACGTCCACTCGACCAGCACGGCCGAACACGCGGTGGCGCTGACGCTCGCCGCACTGCGGGGCATCCCCGACTTCGTCCGCGACCAGGACGCGGAGCGCTGGACACCCGGCTTCCGGCTCGCGCTGGCCGACCGGACGGTTCTGCTGCTCGGCTACGGCTCCATCGCCGCCGCCGTCGAAGCCCGCCTGACGGCGTTCGAGTGCCACGTGCTGCGCGTGGCCCGCACCGCACGACAGCTGCCCCAAGGGCCGGTGCACTCCATGGACGAGCTGCCGTCCCTGCTGCCACAGGCCGACGTGGTGGTGCTGACCGTGCCGCTCACGGACGCGACCCGCGGACTGGTCGGCGTACGGTTTCTCGGGCGGATGAAGGACGGAGCCCTGCTGGTCAACATCGCCCGAGGCCCGGTGGTGGACACCACCGCACTGGTCAGCGCCCTGCGCAGCGGGCGGGTGAGCGCGGCACTCGACGTGACGGACCCGGAGCCGCTACCGCCGGGGCATCCCCTGTGGACGACTCCGCACACCCTGATCAGCCCCCATGCGGCCGCCACCACCTCAGCGTTCCGCCCCCGGGCACTGGCGCTGGTTCGTGCCCAGCTGGCCCGGTACACGGCCGGAGAGGCCCTGGCCAACGTGGTGGCCGCGCCTCGAAGCGCTCATGGACCCGGTCGCTGACGAAGCTCCGGGCCGAACACGCGTGGCGGGTGGCCGGTCGATCTTCCGAGACTCAGGAAGTCGCCTCGAAGAAGTCGATGAGCGCCGCGTTCACCTCGTCCGGGCGCTCCTGCTGAGTCCAGTGGCCGCAGCCCGCCAGCTGGAGAGGCTCGCGCCGCAGGTTCGGCATCAGTTCGGGCAGGCGCTCGATGAGTTCGGGCGTGCCGGGGAAGGCGGGGACGACGTCACGGTCGCCGTAGACGTACAGGGCGGGCGGGGTGACGACGGCACCGTGCCATGCAGCGGTCAGTTCCCAGTTGCGGTCGAGGTTGCGGTACCAGTTGAGCGCCCCGGTGAAGCCTTGGGAGAAGCTCTCGGTGAGCGCGTCGAGGTCGTCCTCGGTGAACCACTCGGGCAGTACCTCGGGGTCGGGCATGGTCGCGAGCCAGCCGCGCTCGGGGTCGACCAGCGGCTGCCGGCCCTCGCCGGCGCCGGGAGCGTCACCGGAAGCCGCGTAGAAGATCTTCCGCAGAGCGCTGCGTGTGTCCTTCGCCAGCTCGGCGTCGGCGACGCCGGGCCGGTTGAAGTAGTTCCAGTAGAAGCGGCCCCCGAAACGCCGGTCCATGGAGGCCAGCGGAGGCTGGGTCCCGCGGAAGGGGGGCGGTACGCTCAGGCCGGCCACCCCGAGCACCATGTCCGGTCGCAGCAGGGCGGTGTGCCAGGCGACCGGCGCGCCCCAGTCGTGCCCGACGACGTACGCCTTCTCCTCACCCAGGGCCTGGATCAGTCCGACGACGTCACCGACCAGGTGGAGGATGGTGTAGGCGTCGACATCGCGGGGGTGGTCGCTGCGTCCGTATCCACGCTGGTCGGGGGCGACCACGCGGAACCCCGCGCCGGCCAGGGGGCCGAACTGGCGGTGCCAGGAGTGCCAGGACTCGGGGAAGCCGTGCAGCAGCACGACCAAGGGGCCGTCGCCCTGCTCGGCGATGTGCAGCCGAACGCCGTTCACGTCAACCATGCGATGCTCAACCATGGACCTGAGCGTAGGCACCGTGATCATCGCGTGGTGGTACCGCTCCTGAGCCTGTCGCGGGCCTGCCCTGTTCGCTCACCCGGGCTCCACAAAGTACGCCGCCACGTCGATGAGGGAGGGTCGTCTCCTCACGCGCCCCAGAGCGTGACGTACACCGGGGGCCGGAACCGGGAGGGCGGGACACCCGCGCCGGGTGCGCGCATGATGCGGGTCGCCGCGGGCGTGTGCAGGAAGTGCAGGAACGCGTCGGTGGCCGGTGAACGGTGCTCCGGCTGCAGAACGGTGGCGTGCCACGTGGCGTCCGACGGTGTGGCCGGGGTCTCCAGGATGCGCAGCTCGTCCCGGAGGATGCGGGGCGACACCAGATGGGCCAACGCCGGTGCCACTCCCGCACCCTCGGCGGCGGCCGCCCAGGTCGCGGCCTGGTTGGGGAACACCCACACATGCCCTTCGGCCACTCCGAGCCGGCGCAGCAGCCGCCCGGAGTCCGCGTCCGGATCGGTCCCGGAGGAATCGACCAGCCATGACCACCGCGGCGGGGGACCCGGCGGCCGCGGCGACCTGGCACCGGACACCACGACCAGCTGGGTGCGGAACAGCGGCTCGCTGACCAGTTCGCCCCTGCGGGCGGCGCCGAGGTACGGCCCGAGCGCGACGTCGGCCAGCCGGTTCTCCACCAGTACGCGGATCTCGTTGCCGGAGGCCACCCCGAACGAGGTCTCGGTCCTGCGCCCCGAGCGGGAGGCGAAGGCCTCCACGAGCGACGGGAGCACGAACTCGGCCAGCGTGCTCGTGGCGACGACCCGCAGTTCGTCGGGCGCGCCCCGTGCCGCCCGCACCGCGGCCTCGGCATCCGCGCTCAGTGCGACCATCCGCGACGCGACCGGCAGCAGCCGCGCCCCGGCGGGTGTCAGACGCATCCCACCGCCGCCGGTGCGCCGGATGAGCGGATCGCCGTAGTGGGTCCGCAGCGCGGCGAGCGCCTGCGACACCGCGGACTCGCTCACGTCCAGAGCCCGCGCCGCGGCGCCCACCGAACCGAGCCGGGCAACCAGCACGAAGGTGCTGAGCTGCGTGACGGTCACCGTCCGATTTTCTCGCGTTCGGGGTGATAAGTGAATGCTTATCCACCCATTGCACGGCCGGTACGGAAGAGCGCAACATCACTTCAGCAACGGGCACAGCGACCCAGGAGGGCCCGATGCAAGTTCCGGCTGCATTCCAGTACGAGAGGGCCACCAGCCTTGAGCAGGCCGTCGAGCTGCTCACACGGTACGGCCCCGAAGCCCGGGTGGTGGCGGGCGGACACAGCCTGCTGCCGATGATGAAGCTGCGGCTGGCCCAGCCCGAAGCCCTGATCGACATCAACGGCCTCGGCGAGCTGGCGCTCATCCGGGTGGACGGTCACGACCTGGCCGTCGGAGCGATGGTCCGCCACGCGGACCTGCTCGCCTCGCCGGTCGTCGGCGAGCACTTCCCCATCCTGCGGGACGCGGAACGGGTCATCGCCGATCCGCTCGTCCGCAACCGCGGCACCGTGGGCGGCTCACTGTGTCAGGCCGACCCGTCGGAGGACCTGTCCGCGGCGTTCTCGGCACTGCGCGCGACCCTCGTCGCCCAAGGGCCCGGCGGCAGGCGCACCATCCCGATCAGGGAGTTCTTCCTCGGACCGTACGAGACCGCGCTCAACGAGGCGGAGCTTCTGGTGGAGATCCGCGTGCCCATCCGTTCGCACGCCAGCGCCTACCGCAAGGTCGAGCGCCGGGTCGGCGACTGGGCGGTCGTCGCCGCGGGAGCGGTGCTGGAGATCTCCGGCGGGGTCGTCACCGAGGCCGGCATCGGCCTGACCGCGGTGGGTGCCCCACGGTTCGTGGCCGAGCAGGCCGAGGACTTCCTGCGGGGCGGACGACCGGACGACGAGGCCTTCGCCGAGGCGGGCCGGATCGCCGCGCAGGAATGCAGGCCGACGGCCGACCAGCGCGGCCCGGTCGACTACAAGCGGCATCTGGCCGGGGAGCTCACTATGCGGGCGCTGCGCGCCGCCGCCGCACGTGCCCAGGGGCAGGAGGCGTGACATGCGGATCACCGTGACCGTGAACGGCGAGCAGCACACGAGGGACGTGGAGCCCAGGCTGCTGCTCGTGCACTTCCTGCGCGACGAACTCGGACTCACCGGCACCCACTGGGGCTGCGACACCTCCAACTGCGGGGTGTGCACCGTCTGGCTGGACGGGACGCCGGTCAAGTCCTGCACCGTGCTGGCGGTGATGGCCGACGGCCATGAGGTGCGCACCGTCGAGGGCTTGGCGCACGGGGCCGAACTCGACCCGGTGCAACAGGGATTCATCGCCTGCCACGGGCTGCAGTGCGGCTTCTGCACGCCGGGGATGATGATGACCGCCCGCTGGCTGCTCGACCACAACGCCGACCCGTCCGAGGAGGACATCCGCGAGGCCATCTCCGGACAGGTGTGCCGCTGCACCGGTTACGAGAACATCGTGCGCTCCGTCCGCTGGGCCGCCGAGCACGGCGGCGGGCGGCAGACCGCCGATGCGGGCACCGAGCCGGCGCCCGGCCGCGAGGAGGTGAGGGCATGACGACCACCGAGGAGCGGCCGGTCGGTTTCGGACGGATGCCCCGCAAGGAGGACGCGCGGTTCGTCCGCGGCCACGGGACCTACGTCGACGACGTACGGCTGCCCGGCATGCTGCACGGCGCCATTCTGCGCAGCCCGCTGGCGCACGCCCGGATCGTGTCGATCGACACCAGCGCCGCCGAGGCGCACCCGAAGGTCAAGGCCGTGATCACCGGGGAGACCCTGGCCGGACTCGGGCTGGCCTGGATGCCCACGATCTCGTACGACACCCAGGCGGTACTGGCCACCGACAAGGTGCGCTTCCAGGGCCAGGAGGTCGCCTTCGTCGTCGCCGAGGACCGTTACGCCGCGCGGGACGCTCTCGAGCTGATCGACGTGGAGTACGAGCCGCTGCCGCCGGTCGTCGACGCGCTGCGGGCGATGGAGCCGGACGCACCGGTGATCCGCGACGACAAGGAGGGCCAGCGGGACAACCACATCTTCGACTGGTCGGCGGGCGACAAGGAGCGCACCGACGAGGTCTTCGCGGGCGCCGAGGTCGTGGTGGCGCAGGACATGCTGTACCCGAGGGTGCACCCGGCGCCGCTGGAGACCTGCGGCACCGTCGCGGACATGGACGCCATCACCGGGAAGCTGACGGTGTGGTCCACCACGCAGGCCCCGCACGCCCACCGCACGCTGTACGCGATGGTGGCCGGCATCCCGGAGCACAAGATACGCATCATCTCCCCGGACATCGGAGGCGGATTCGGCAACAAGGTCGGCATCTACCCGGGTTACGTGTGCGCGGTCGTCGGTTCGATCGTCACCGGCAAGCCGGTCAAGTGGGTGGAGGACCGCTCGGAGAACCTGATGAGCACGTCGTTCGCCCGCGACTACCACATGCACGGGGAGATCGCGGCGACCAAGGACGGGAAGATCCTGGGCCTGCGCGTCCAAGTGATCGCCGACCACGGCGCGTTCAACGCCACCGCGCAGCCGACGCAGTTCCCGGCCGGCTTCTTCGGGGTGTTCACCGGCTCGTACGACCTGGCCGCCGCGCACTGCACCGTCACCGGTGTCTATACCGACAAGGCGCCCGGCGGTGTCGCCTACGCCTGCTCGTTCCGCGTCACCGAGGCCGTGTACCTGGTCGAGCGCATGGTCGACGTGCTCGCCGCCGAACTCGACATGGACCCGGGCGAGTTGCGGATGCGCAACCTGCTGCGGCCCGGGCAGTTCCCGTACCGGACGCAGACCGGGTGGGAGTACGACTCCGGCGACTACCCACGCGCCCTGCGGCTGGCGATGGACATCGCGCACTACGAGGACCTGCGCCGGGAGCAGGCCGAGAAGCGCGAGCGCGGCGAGCTGATGGGCATCGGGGTCAGCTTCTTCACCGAGGCCGTCGGCGCGGGCCCGCGCAAGCACATGGACATCCTGGGACTGGGCATGGCCGACGGTGCCGAGCTGCGGGTCCACCCGACCGGCAAGGCCGTCCTGCGGATCTCCGTGCAGACCCAGGGGCAGGGCCACGAGACGACGTTCGCGCAGATCGTCGCCGAGGAACTGGGCATCCCGCCCGAGGACGTCGAGGTGGTGCACGGCGACACCGACCAGACCCCCTTCGGGCTCGGCACCTACGGATCCCGCTCGACACCGGTGTCCGGAGCGGCGGCCGCGTTGGTCGCCCGCAAGGTGCGCGAACGCGCGAAGATCGTCGCCTCCGCGATGCTCGAAGTGAGCCCGGACGACCTGGAATGGGAGAAGGGCCGCTGGTTCGTCACGGGCGACCCCGACCAGGGCAGGACCATGGCCGAGATCGCGCTCGCCGCACACTCCAACCTGGAGTTGCCCGAAGGCGTCGAGGGCCATCTGGACGCCAGCTGCGTCTACAACCCGCCGAACCTCACCTTCCCCTTCGGCGCGTACATCTGCGTCGCCGACGTGGACGCGAACACCGGCCAGGTGAAGGTCCGCCGGTTCGTCGCCGTGGACGACTGCGGCAACCGGATCAACCCCATGATCGTCGAGGGACAGGTGCACGGCGGACTCGCCGACGGCCTCGGCATGGCGCTCATGCAGGTGATCGCCTTCGACGAGGACGGCAACTGCCTCGGCGGGTCGTTCATGGACTACCTCCTGCCCACCTCGGTCGAATGCCCCTCGTGGGAGCTCGGCGAGACCGTCACCCCCTCCCCGCACCACCCCATCGGAGCCAAGGGCGTCGGCGAGTCCGCCACGGTGGGCTCGCCCGCCGCGGTGGTCAACGCCGTGGTCGACGCGCTGAAGCCGCTCGGGGTACGCCATGTCGACATGCCGCTGACGCCCGCCGCGGTGTGGCGGGCCGCGCAGGGCCGGCCGCTGCGCACGGACCTGGCGATCACCTGAGGCGCCCGCGATGACGAACCCCGAACTGCTGACCCGGGCGGACGCGCTCCGGCACGGCCGGACCCCGTTCGTGCTGGCCACCGTCGTCCACGCGGAACGGCCCACGAGCGCCAAGCCCGGGGACAGCGCGCTGGTGCTGCCCGACGGCACCATCGAGGGCTTCGTGGGCGGCAGCTGCGCCGAGACGACCGTGCAACTGCAGGGCCTGCGGGTCCTCCAGACCGGCGAGTCGCTGCTGCTGAGGATCACGCCCGGCGTGGACACCGGCACCGAAGGCGCGCGGGAGTCCGTCGAAGGCCTGGTCACGGTGGCCAATCCCTGCCTGTCGGGCGGGACGCTCGACATCTTCCTGGAGGCCAACCTCCCCCCGGCACTGGCGTACGTCTACGGACACGCCCCCATCGCCCGCGCCCTGCTCGACGTCGGCCGTGTGCTCGGCCTCGACGCCCGGCCGGCCTCGCCCGGGGAGCCGCTGCCGCCCGACCTGGACGTCGTCGTCATCGCCACACACGGCCGCGACGAGGAGACCCTGCTGATCGAGGCCGCACGCGCCGGAGTTCCGTACATCGGGCTGGTGGCCAGTCCGAAGCGCGGCGCGGCGGTGCTCGCCGGGCTGGACGTCACCGAGGAACAACGCGCGCACGTCCACACCCCGGCCGGTCTGGACATCGGCGCGCGGACCCCGGGAGAGATCGCGCTGTCGGTGTACGCCCAGATCATCGCCCTGCGGCCGCAGACGGCCCGGGCAACGCGCCCCAGAACCGGCACCGCCGCGCCGCAGGCCGTGGCCGAGGGCGTGGATCCCGTGTGCGGCATGACCGTGCCGATCACACCCGACACCCTCTCACTGGACCGGTCCGGGAGCAGGGTGTACTTCTGCGGGCCGGGGTGCCGGCACGCCTTCGCCGACGACCCCTCCCGTTACGCGCATGCCTGACCTCGACCCCCTCGTACCCGATGTCCCCGCCCTGCGCTCGCGTCTCGACGCGGTCGGCTACCTGGCCGACGACGCCCTGGCCACGGCGCTGCTGCTGGCCGTGCGCATGCGGCAGCCGATCCTGCTGGAGGGCGAGCCCGGCGTCGGCAAGACCGAGGCGGCCCGCGCGCTCGCCGCCGTGCTGGACACCCCGCTGATCCGGCTGCAGTGCTACGAGGGACTGTCCTCGGCCGAGGCCCTGTACGAGTGGAACTACCCACGGCAGTTGCTGGCCATCCGGCTCGCCGAGTCCCGCGGGGAGCCCCTGCGGGACGCCGACCTGTTCACCGAGGACTACCTGCTGCCACGGCCGCTGCTCGCCGCGATCTGCCACCCGGGACCGCGGCCCGCCGTGCTCCTCATCGACGAGGTGGACCGCGCCGACGACGAGTTCGAGGCGTTCCTGCTGGAACTGCTCGCCGACGCCGCGGTCACCATCCCCGAACTGGGCACGCGGACGGCCGCGGTACCCCCGGTGGCCGTACTGACCTCCAACCGCACCCGGGATCTGCACGACGCGCTCAAACGCCGCTGCCTCTACCACTGGATCGACTACCCGGACACCGCACGGGTCGCCGCGATCATCCGCAGACGGGTGCCGGAGTCGGCCGAGTGGCTGGCCCCGCGCGTGGCGCACGGAGTGGCGCGCCTGCGGGCCCGGCAGGAGCTCACCAAGCCGCCCGGCATCGCCGAGGCGATCGACTGGGCCGGCGCGCTGCACACACTGGGCCTGTCCGTCCTCGACGCCGACGCCGCCGACCGCACCCTGGGGGCGGTGCTCAAGTACGCCGAGGACCTTGCGGCCGTGCGCCGGGCGGGACTGGCGGACCTGATCGACGCGAAGCCAGGCACCGATGCCTGACCTGCCGGAACTGGCCGCCTCGTTCACCGCCGCCCTGCACGCAGCGGGGGTCGAGGCGGGCCCCGACCGTACCCGCAGCTTCGCCCGGGCGCTCACCCTGCTGGCACCGTCGACGACGCGCGAACTGCGGCACTGCGCGCTCGCCACCCTGGTGTCCGACCCCGAGCAGATCGAGCCGTTCGACGCGGTCTTCCGGGAGGTCTTCGGCGGCCCGGCCGACCGCGGAGCACAGCGCGGTCAGCCCGGTGACCCGGCGCGCTCGCTCCCGCGCACCCTTCCCGGCCGCGTCCCCGGCGCCCGCGAAGCCACCGCGGACGGACGCAGCCGGGAGGCCGACGCACAGCCGCGGGAGGCTCCGGTCCCGCTCGCCGCGAGTCCGCTCGACCGTCTCGCGAGCCGCGACTTCGCGGACCTGTCCGCCGAGGAACTGGCGCGGCTCGCCGAGGTGATGCGCACCCTCGTGCTCCGCACCCCGACCCGGCCGTCCCGCCGGCACCGCACCGCACGACACGGTGCGCGCATCGACGTGCGCCGCACCCTCTCCGACAGCCGCCGCACCGGCGGACACCCGCTGCGGCTACGCCGCTTCGTGCCCCGCACCCGCCCTCGCGACCTCGTCGTGCTCTGCGACATCTCCGGCTCGATGGAGCCCTACGCCCGCGCGATGCTGCAACTGCTCTACTGCGCCGCCCGCGCCACCCACGCCGAGGTCTTCACCTTCGCCACCCGCCTCAGCCGCCTCACGCCCGTCCTGCGGCGGGCCGGGCCGGACGACGCCCTGGCACGGGCCGGACGGGCGGCCCCGGACTGGTCCGGGGGCACCCGGATAGCGGAGTGCCTGGCGGAGTTCAACGAGCGGTTCGGACGGCGCGGCATGGCGCACGGCGCCGTGGTCGCCATCGTCTCCGACGGCTGGGACACCGGCCCGCCCGCCGATCTCGCCACCCACATGGCGCGGCTGTCCCGGGTCGCCTACCGCGTCGTCTGGGTCAACCCGCGTACGGCGAGCCCGCGTTACCGTCCGCTCGTGGCCGGCATGGCCGCGGCACTGCCCTACTGCGACGCCGTCGTCAGCGCCCACAACCTCGCGGCCCTGGACGACTTCACCGCCGCACTGTCCGCCCCGCGCCGCCGCCGATGACCACCGCTGCAGACAGCCCCTGCCGCTGTGTCAGTTGCCGGCGCCGGGCTGTCCGTCCGGCGCCTGGAGGTGGACGTAGGGCTGCAGTGCCGCCGCGTCCAGTGGCCCGTGGACCGGTGCGGGAGCAGTGGCCGGGCACTGCTGCGGGAGCGGTTCGAAGCGTTCCGCCTGTCCCAGCTCGGGTTCGCCGGGGAAGCCGAGCCGTGCCCAGACGAGGCCGGCCAGGTCCGGCAGCAGCGGCCGGCCGAGCAGCGCCAGGCCGACCAGCCACTCCGAGTCGGAGTCGAGTGGAGTGCGCGCCCAGTCGTCGAGCGCCCGCACGGCGGCCGTCAGGTCGGGTGAGTACGGGGTGAGCAGCGCGTACTGGTCGGCCGCAGCCTTGAGCGCCAGGTCGGGCCGCCGCACCGGACCGGTTTGCTGACGCAGCCGGTCGAGGGCCGGGCGCAGTACCTTGGCGTCCCAGTCGCGCAGGGCGTTGACGTGCCCGGTCAACGTCTCGGTCGACGTCTCGGCGGGGCCGTGGTCGAGTGGCGCGTGGAGCAGGGCGTAGCGCAGCTCGTCGGAGGTCACGGACGTGCCTTCCAGCAGCTCGGAGAGCCAGATACCGTGCCGCTTGCTGGTGGAGCACTTGCGCCCCTCGAAGTGCAGCATGCCGTTGACGACCGTGGCGTCGAAGGGGCGCAGTGTCCCCTGCGAGCCCTGTGCCAGCACGTCGGGGACGAGCAGCCCAGGGGTGGAGTTGTCGCTGCCGAACAGGCCGACCGTCGTGACGCCGCTGTCCGGAGCGAACGGGTTCACGGAGGCGCCGGTCAGTGCTTGGTGCACCTCACCGCAGTAGACGCTGTAGAGGAAGTAACCGTTGCTGATGACCTTCCCCGTGGGCAGCGTCCCGCTCCGGACGCCCCAGTCGCCCTGTCCGGTCAGCCGTACACGGCCGCCGTGCTTGTCCAGGGCACGCAGCAGCGGAGCGAGGAACACGGGCCGCAGCCCGGCCGCCCGGTGCCGGTCGGCGACGGCCTCTGGATCGGCGGCCGTCGCGAACCAGTTCTCCTCCGTGCGCCACTCGACGGGGCTGTCCGTGAGCCGGGACCGCGCCCGGAGGATCTGCTCGGGGACGAAGTACTCGCCGCAGTAGGTGCAGGTGCTGCCCCCGCACGGGCGCTCGCAGTGCGGGCAGTCGCCCGCGATCCACGGGCCGACGAGCGGCCGGCCCGTGTCCTGCGCGTAGGGGATCCGCTCCCTCTCCGGACGGGCGGCGCCGGTCGTCCGCAGCCGGGTCAGGACGTTCTCGTGCAGCCGCCGGTAGGCGTCCCGGTGGTCGGGGCCCGCCGGATCGATCCACACGTCCAGGTCGATGGAGAGGCGGGCGAGGTCGCGCGCGATCCCCGTGTGGTGGTCGCGGTAGGTCTCCTCCGGGGAGCGGCCCTCGCTGTGGGCGGCGGCCACCACCCAGTCCTCGTAGGCGTCGCTGCCGGTGACGACCGCGACCTCGTGGCCCTGGGCACGCAGCGCCCGGGCGATGACGTCGGCCCGGAGATAGGTGCCGCCGCCGTGGCCGATGTGCAGCCGGCCGTTGGGCGTCGGCTGCATGGGAACGAGCAGGACCCTGTGATGGATGGGCATGGGAGCGGGGTCACCCCTTGGCGAGGACGGTCACGAGCAGGTCGGTCAGGTCGGGCAGGGCGGCGATCCCGGGTCCGGTCCACGAGCGCGGCTCACCGCACTCCACCAGGACGGCGGTCATGCCCGCGGCGGCGGCACCGGCAAGTTCCCCGTCGGTGCCGTCACCGACGAATATGCAGGCCGACGGTGGCACACCGAGCCGGGCGGCGGCCGTGCGGAACAGTTCCGGATCCGGTTTCATGACGCCGGCCTCCGCGGAGAGCAGCAGTTCGTCGAAGCGGTCCGCGAAGGCCGACTCACGCACCATCTCCCGCACGTCGGAAGTGCAGTTGGAGACCAGTGCCGTGCACAGGCCCAACTGCCTCGCCACCGTCACGGCCTGGACGGCGCCCGGCAGCGGGGTGGCGAAGGCCTCGCCGTGCAGCCGGCGGCGGGTGGCCGCCGCCCGAGCCGCCTGGGCCGGCGACCAGGTACCCGCCAGATGGTCGCGCAGCCAGTCCAGGTAGTCGGCGAACGGCCTGGTCTCACGCACCTCCCTGGTGCGCTTCCACGCGTCCGCGAGATCCTCGGGCCGCTGCCCGAGCGCCACGGTGGTGGCCTCGAACGTGCGCCGTTTCAGCTCGTCCGGCAGCGGCACCAGTGTCTTCCACAGGTCGAACAGCACGGCGCGGGGCTCGCCGGGCCACGACAGTACGACGGGCTCCTGCCAGCGGGAGTTGTCGAGCATCACGTCCGCGAGCGTCCCTGGTGCGTGCTCGTCCAGATACGCCCGTTGGGCCGGCAGGTATTTGTCGCGGTACTTCCGCATCACCTCTTCGCCCTGGGCGGGCAAGTCGCGCGACCGGGCCCGTTCCAGCACCGTGTCCTCGTCCACGTGCAGGTGCACGAAGAGGTCGACATGGGGCTTGGTCTCCGCGCGGTACAGGAAGACGCCCTCCAGGATCACCACACTGCCGGGATCGAAGTCGTAGCGGATCGTGGTCCACTCGTCCGTCGGCAGGTCGAGGCGCGCCACGGTGCGGTGCAACCGCCCGTCGGCCCGCAGCGGGGCCAGGACTTCGGCGGCCAGCCGCGTGAAGTCGATGCTGCGCTCGTAGTACTGGCGCGGCTCCGGCAGCGCGGGGTCGTAACGTTCGGCCCGCGGGCGGTGGAAGTCGTCGACGTGCACCACTGCGGCGGGCACGCCCCTGTCCTGCAGCGCGACCCGCAGCCGTTCGGCCAGCCTCGACTTGCCCGCGGTGTCGACTCCGGTGACGCCGACCACGTACGGGCGTGTCGGGGTGCCGGTCCGCCGCTCGCCGATCAGCGCGGCCAGCGCGTCCAGAACCGGTCCGCCGCTCATACGCCCACCTCCGTCACCCGTGCTGCCAGGCGGTCCAGGCGGCTCGCCAGTCGCTCGTACAGGTCGCTCGCGTAGGCGGTGTCGTCCCTGCGGTCGAGCGGGGTGGGTTCCACCCGCAGCACGGACAGCAGGGGGTGCGCGGTCCCGGTCAGCAGCAGTGCTCCGTCGTCGTCGGCGAGCAGCCGGGCGGGGGAGTCGCCGGGGCGCGCCGGCACGCCGTCCGCGTGGATGTCCGGCGCCTGGCCGTGGTAACCGAGCGCCTGGACGATCAGTGCGGCCTCGTCGAAGTCGTAGGCCGCGTCGGCGAGTACGGGTGCGTCCACGAGAGCGGCGCCGGGCACCTCGCCCGCCCAGAGGGCGCAGTACAGGGCGCGTGACTGGTGACGCAGCCCCGAGTCCCGGTAGACGATGCCGGTGGCCGGGCACACGTCGGCGACGGGGACGAACGGGCGCTCCCGGCCCGGCACCTGACCGAGCCGGGCGAGGTCCGCGCTGTCGTACATGAGCCGGGCCGGACCACGCCGGACGACCCGGAGGGCGGGCATGGGCGCGTCGGGGTGCTCGGCGCGCAGTTCGGCCCGCGCATCGAGCAGGGTCTGCAGGGCGGACATCGCGCTGTGCGAGCAGCCGGCGACGACGACCGGCCGGCCGGCGGCCGCGAGGAGCCTGTCCTTGACGTCCTGACGGTGGCCGATGGAGATCACGGTTCCCGACGCCAGTACCTTCGCCCGCCAGGGGGCCAGTTCCGGATGCGGCCGCTCGGTGCGCCCGGTGGCGAGCACCACGTGCCGTGCCGACTCCGTGCTGCCGTCGGAGAGTTGCAGCACGACCCGCCGCTGCCGGCTGTCGGCGTGCACCGCGACGACCGCGCTGCCCAGGCGCAACCCGTCCGGTCCGAGGGCATCCGCGAGCGTGCCTCCGAGTGCGGTCAGGGCGGTGGCCAGCCGCTCCATGGCCACCGGCTGCTCGGCGTGGACGACGTCGGCCAGCGCGGGGGAGTGGGCCAGGGACGCGAACGGGCCGCTAGGGTCCAGGTGTTTGAAGAAGCGGGAGCCGATGGAGGTGGTGGTGATCCTGTACCGCGCGAACCCGCCGGGGCCCACCGTGGTGCCACGCTCGTAGACGCGGATCCGCCGGCGCAGCAGGCCGGGGGCGGAGGCGAGGAACGTGGTGGTGCGGAAGCCGCCTCCGACGAACGCGATGTCGCTGTCGGCGGCGGGCTGTCGCGGCGTCGGGCGTGCCGGCCGGTGAGACATCAGATTCCCTCCGCCAGCAGCAGTTCGGTGAACCGGTCGCAGATGACGTCGGCCTCCTCGGGGGTGAGGATCAGGGGCGGGCGGACCTTCAGCACGTTGCCGTGTCCGTAACGCGAGGTACGCAGGACCAGACCGTGGTCCAGGGCACGTTCGGCCAGCCGGTTGGTGAGCGCGGCGCTGGGGCGTCCGGACTCGTCGACGATCTCGACGCCGATCATCAGACCCACTCCCCGCACGTCCGCGAGGTGTGGGTGCGTGCGGCGCAGGCTTTCCAGGCGGCCGAGGATGTGCGCGCCGGTGGCCCGCACGTTGGCGAGGAAGCCCGGGTCGTCGATGACGTCCAGGGTGGCGAGCGCCGCGGCGGCGGCCAGCAGGTTGGCCCCGTAGGTGAAGGAGTGGTCGTTGGTGGGCAGGCCCGCCAGCTCGTCACTGGTGAGGATGGCCGCGACCTGGGTGCCGGAACCGCCGAGTCCCTTGGCCACGGTGATGGCGTCGGGGTCCACGCTGAAGTGCTCGGCGGCGAACATGTGTCCCGTGCGGCCGATGCCGGTCTGCACCTCGTCGAAGATCAGCTTGATGTCGTGGGCGTCGCACAGCTCGCGCAGCGCGGCGAAGTACCCGTCCGGCGGCACGATGTTGCCGCCGTTGCCCGAGATGGGCTCCACGAGCACCGCCGCCACGCTGCCGCTGCTGGCGTACTCCAGGAAGTCGTTGATGCGGTCCACGCACATCAGGCCGCAACTGCGGGGATCCTGGCCGTAGAAGCAGCGCATGCAGTACGGGTCCGGCACCTGGAGTCCGCCGTGGTACAGCTGGGCCAGCGGCTGCTTGCGGAAGGCGTTGCCGGACAGGCTGGCCATCATCACCGTCTGGCCGACGTGGCTGCGGAAGAGGGTGATCACATCCCGTCGTCCGGTCGCGCGTTGTGCCATCTTCACCGCGCCCTCGTTCGCGGCCGACCCCCCGTCCACCTTCAGATGGGCCTTGCTGATCGTCTTCGGGGCCAGCTTCACCAAGCGGTGGGCCAGAGCGTTGATGGGCGCCGTCTGGAACCCGGACGTGACATGGATGAGCTGGTCGGCCTGTTCCTTGATGGCCCGGACCACCGCGGGGTGGCGGTAGCCGAGACTGAGGTTGAAGGTCGCGGACGCGCAGTCGATGTATCCGCGGCCTTCGGAGTCGTACAGGTAGATGCCTTCACCGGCCACCATCCGGGTGTCGGAGACCGGATAGTAGACGGCGCTGGTGTCGTCGACCTGCTGCTCGGGCACGAGGTCCGGGGCTACGAGATGAGGGGGCAGGGGCATACGAAGGCTCTCCAGGCTCATTGACGCTCTTCGACGGGGAAGCGGGAGGCGGGGCGGCGGCGCATGGGCCGCGCGGCGGCAAGGGGTGGGACCGGTGCTGCCGTTCAGGTCTGCTGGGCCGGGGCCAGCGCCCTGACCTCGGTGTACAGGCCTCGCGCCGCCAGCAGACGGGCCAGTTCCCGGGTCTCGGCGCCGGTACCGGACAGAAGACAGGACCAGCCCTCCACCTCGGCCTCCACGTAGGCGGAGATCACCTCGCGCACGGTCAGTCCGGGCAGGGCGTCGGCGATCAGGGACATGCCGTGGTCCACGGAATGCGGATCACCGGGCAGCAGACAGGCACCGAAGCCACCGCCCACCGGACGGGGACGCCAGGCAGCGCGCCAGCCCTCCTTCTGCGCCGTCCGCCAGAAGGCCCGCGCCTCGGCGAGCAGCGCGGAACGTGGCAGGGCGGCCAGCCGGCCGCTGATCCCCTCGGTGACGCCCTCGTCGCGGTGCCGTGTGAACGGCTGCCCCGTCGGCAGGCTGACCAGGTACTTCTCCACGTTGGGGCCGATCTCCTGGGGCTCGGTCGGGGTGTGCACACAGTTGGCGAACGCCGAGGTACCGAACCGTGCCCGCACCTCGCCGCGCAGGTGCGCGCAACGGCGCACCACGTCCGGCCCACGCACCACGATGACCTCGCACGGTCCGCTGGTCAGGTACAGCCTCAGCAACTCCGCGGTGATCGGGTACTTGGGCCCGGCGAACTTGGGCCAGGTGTCCATGACGTCCTCGTCCTCCAGACAGACCTCGTAGCGCAGCTCGACGGTCAGCTGCGAGGCCCCGAGGAGCTCGTCGACGTACGCACGCACCTGGGGGCAGCGGTAGCCGTCCGGCTTGACGACCAGGACGCTCAGCTCCCCCGGCGCCGCCGGGTGGGACATGGGATGACCTTTCTGTTCGAACGGTTCGTCGCTCATACGGCGAACTCGTAGCCGTCGTGCCGGCGGGCCAGCCGTGCCGAGACACGGAACGCGGTCAGCGCGGCGGCCAGCCACAGCGCGCCCGCGAGCGCGGCGCAGGCAGCCGGCCGTGCGACGGCGGCCGGACCGGCACCGTCGGCGAGAGCCCGCACCGCTGCGACGCCGTGCGTGGCCGGCAGCGCACTGGCCAGCAGGCGCACGCCGAACGGCCAGAAACCGGTCGGCACCTGGACCCCGCCGATCGCCATGGTGACGAGGAAGGCGGTGTTGAACACGATGTTGCGGACGGCCGGCGCGGCGAGCACGAAAGCGCCGAGGAACAGCCCGAAGCAGTACGTGCTGAACGCCGTCAGCAGTACCAGTGCCACCAGCACCGGAAGCTGCGCCGCCGCGAACTGCACGCCGAACAGCGGATCCAGCAGCACCAGCGCGACCAGCGAGGTCGCGCAGCCGCTCACGGGCCACTGCAGGCTGCGGCCGAGGAAGACCCACCCCATCTCGCTGGGCGCGGCGGCCAGCAGCGCCAACGTGCCGTGCGCGCGCTCCCAACTGGTCGACACCACCACCGTCATGGCCTCGATGACGCATGTCATCACCGAGTTGCCGAGGACGAGATAGCGGGTCTGACCGGGTGAGTGCAGGTAGGAGCCGAGCAGAGCGAAGAAGGCGACCTGGCACAGCATCCGGCCCAGCCAGCCGAACGTCCAGCTGTACCAGGTGTAGGTCGCGCGGAAGTCGGCGAAGGCATTGGCGGCGGCCGCGCGGACCACCCGGCCGACGCCGGTCGCACGGGAGGCGGTGATGTCCATGCGGCCTCACATCCGGGCCAGGGTGCCGGTGACCCGGACCCTGCGCAGAATTCGGTCGATCAGCAGCGTTCCGGCGGCGTAGCCGGCCAGCCCCAGCAGCACCACGGCCAGCAGGCCGCCCGTGGTGTCCCGGGCCGGACCGGGACTCACGGCGTCCCGCAGGAGATCCGCGCTCCAGGTCAGGAACACGGCCTTGCTGGCCGGGCGCAGCCAGTCCGGGAGGTAGCTCACGGGCACCAGGACCCCGCCGAGCAGGAAGAAGGGAAAGCTCAGTGTGTTCTGCAGGATCCGGGCGGAGGGGGCCAGCACGAACAGGGCCGACACACAGCTCGCGGTGCCCGCCATGGCGGCCGCGGTGAGCAGTACACCGACCACGAAGAGCAACGGGTGGGCGATCGTCACCACCAGGCCGAAGCCGGCCCAGGCGACGAGCCAGGCCTCCGCCAGGCTCAGCGTGCTCAGCACCGTCACGGCGGCGATCCGGGCCGTGACCACCGCCGAGTAGCGCGCCGGTGTGGCCACCACGGCCTCCAGCGTGCCCCGCTCCCGCTCGTGACCGATCAGCTCTCCACCCGCCATCAGCGCCATCGACCACAGCGACATCAGCACCGGTGCCAGCACGGCGAATCCGGCGAGGTCGCGCCGGTCGGCGTGTTCGGTGATGGCGAGGAAGACGCATGTGTACAGCGGCGCCGTCACGAAGACGTGGAGGGTGTCCGGGGTCCGCAGGGTCATCAGCACCTGAAGGCGGAACACCTGCCAGAACAGGGCGGGGGTCACCGGGCCACCCGCATTCCGCGGTCCCGCACCAGGTGCCGGTAGACCTCGGCCAGCCCGGGGCTGACCGTGGCCAGCGAGGTGACGCCGGCCGCGACCAGCCTGCGCAGCACCTCGGAGGTGGTCTCGGCGGCCGAGATCTCCACGGTGATCCGGCCGTCCGGCGTCCGGTCGACCGAGGAGACGCCGGTGAGTTGCCGTAGCTCCTCGGCGACGGACGCCGGCACCCCGGCCGCCTGCACGCACTCGTAGGCGGACATCTGCCGGGCCAGTACCTCCGGCCGGTCGGTCACCAGCACCTGACCGCGGTCGATCAGCGTGACCTGGTCGCACACGGCTTCGGCCTCCGCCATGTCGTGTGTGGTGATCAGCACGGTACGGCCCTCCGTGCGCAGCTCGTGCACCAGCGTGCGGAAGTCGAAGGCGGCCAGCGGGTCCATACCGGTGGTGGGCTCGTCGAGGATGAGGACCCGGGGATCGCTGACCAGTCCGCGGGCGAGGTGGAGGCGCTGCTTCATGCCCCGGGAGAAGCCGTCGACACGGTCTCCCGCCCGCTCGCTCAGGCCGACCCGTTCCAGCAACCCGTCGACCCGGCGCGCGAGTTCGCGGCCGTGCAGGCCGTAGAGCGCGCCCCACAGGGTGAGGTTCTGGCGGGGGGTGATACGGCCGTACAGGCCCCGGTCGCCGCCGAAGGCGATGCCGATCAACGGCTTGACCGCACGCGGCGCGGCGGCCACGTCGTGCCCGCACACCCGGGCCGTGCCGCCGCTGGGCAGCAGGACGGTGGTGAGGATCTTGCACAGGGTCGTCTTCCCGGCGCCGTTCGGGCCGAGCAGGCCGTGCACCTCGCCGGTGCGGACGGTCAGGTCGATGCCGCGCAGCGCGGAGACCGTCGCGCCGGGCCGTCGTCGGGAGCCGAACTCGCGGGTGAGCGCGGTCACTTCGATCGCGGGTACGTCCGGGTTCGTCATGCGCCGGCCTCCTCACCCGCCGCCGCGGCGAGGGCCGCAGCATGCACGTCCGGATCCACGAGTTCGTCCGCCACCAGCAGGAAGTCACCGACCGGGGTGCGGGCCAGGGACAGCGCGGACCGGTGTTCGAGGAGACACCGCTGCCCGGGGCGTGCCGTACGGGTCAGGGGCATGCCCCAGACCGGCTGTCCCGCCGCCAGCCGTGCCGCCACCGTTCGGTCCGGTTGCGGTACCGGCCGGTCCGCGGCGGCACGGCGAGCGGACTCCTCGGCCGCGCCGACGGCCAGGGCCTGCCGAAGCTGCCCGGCTGCCGGGTGCGCGACGGCGTCGCTCAGCAGATCGACCAGTTCCAGGAGTTCGGGCGCCAGCCGGTGGCCGGCCGCCGCCTCGGCCATTGCCGCCGGTGCCGCCGCACCGCTGTCGAGCAGCATCAGCAGGTCGACGGCGTCCTTGGTGTGGAACTCCCGCTGGAAGCGCTCTTCCGCCACCGACAGCAGGTCGGCGAGAGACTGCTCGGCGGGCAGGTCCGGGCGGACGGGCACGGTGGCGAAGTCGCCGGAGAACGCCGCTGTGCACAGCTCCACACGGATCTCCTCCTCCAGCAACGCGTCGGGGGAGGGCCACAGCACGGCGAGCATGACGTGCAGTCGCCCATCGGCGGTGAACAGCGACAACTCCGCGGGCTCGCCGCCCAGCGAGCACAGGGTGCCCGCGGCCCGCCACAGCTGCTCCTCGTCCGATGCGACGAGGTCGAGGTCACCGACCGGGCGCCGGACACCGGGCGGATAGTGGGCGGCGAGGGAGGGCCCCTTGACGGTACGCAGCCCGCTGTAGCCGTCCAGCGCCGTACGCAGCTCGGCGTAGCGGGCCGCACGGGAGGCCGCCCTGGCCAGCAGATCCCTGCTGCCGCTGCCGGCCTCGACGCCTTCCACGACGGCCAGCGAGACGACCAACTGGGCGAGCGTGCCCGAGGTCTGCTGGGCGCGGCGCACCAGACGGTATGCGCCCTCGTGCTCCGGGACCTGCAACAGCCGGTGCAACAGTGCGAGGTCGAGTCGTGTGACGGTCATGCCGGGCCCGCTCCCTTCAGCGTCGCGGCCAGTTCTTCGGTACGGGCCCTCCAGTAGCGGTGGTCCACCGTCCAGCCCCGCGCACACAGGCTTTCGGTGACCTGGTCGCCGTTGCCGTCGGGCCCGTGCACCACGTGCCCGATCAACGGCGTCCGTGCCGCCCGGGCGAGGGACGCGCAAGCGGCGACCAGGGCCGCGCGGCCCGCGGGGGCGTCCGCGTCGGGCTCGACGAGAACGTCCACCAGTTCCATGTGGGACCGTGCCGAGATCTCGTCCCAGGCCCGGCCGATGACGGTCGCGTGCCCCACGGGCACACCGTGCTCCCATACCAGCAGGGAGTGCCGGGTCGGAGTGTCGAGCAGGGCGTCGGCCTCGGCGGCCGCGGCCCCGGGATCCACCGGCCGGCCCTGCTCGCGCGCGGCGTGCAGGATGGCACGCACCAGCCAGTTCGCCAGCATCGGCCGGTGTTCCTCCTCGGCCGGGGTGACGCGGGGGCCGGCCGGGGCGACCGGGACGTCGGCGTCCGCGGCCAGCCGTACGTAGGTGAGCTCTCGGTGCCACGGTCGCGGTAGCCGGACCTGCGCACCGGTGCGCACGACGACGACCGAGGTGTCGGGGTGGCCGGCGAGCAGGGCCCGCCACAGGGAGGGCGCGGTGGTGGAGTCCGACAACAGCCCGGGGTCCGCGTACTCCACCAGCAGACGCCGGGCGTCCGACAGGGGATCGGTGGAGTCGCCCGCCACAAAGGGCAGGCCGGACACCGTGCGCAGCAGACCTGCGTCGCGCGCGGCCTCCAGATAGCTTTCGACGGCGTACGTCATGCGGCCACCGATCGAACGGTCAGCAGGAGGTGCCGCCGGACGTCCGCGGCGGCGCGCCGGACGTCCGCGGCGCTCACCCGGCGCAGCTCGGTGATCTCTTCCTCCAGGCTCCAGGGGCGTCCCGCCGAGCAGCTGCGCTCGGCGATCAGCTTGGCGTACTCCAGGGGTGTCTCCGACTCCAGGACGAGGCTCATCTCCGCCTGCCGCACCGCCGCGTCGAAGTCGTCGGGTGACGGGCCCTGTTCGGCGACGGCAGTCAGCAACTCGTCCACGACGGCGTGGACCCGGTCGGCAGCGGACGCCTCCGCGCCGATCAGCAGCCGCCAGGCACCGGCCTCCCGGTAACCGCGGTCCCACGCGTGGAACGAGTAGGACAGTCCGTGCTCGCTGCGCAGTGTGCGGTACAGCAGGGAAGAGGGGCTGGAGCCGAGAAGGTGGGCGAGGACGCCATGGGCGGCGCGCCCCGGGACTCCGGCCCTGGGGGAGCGTGCGCCGAAGCAGAGCCAGGCGAAGTCGCGGCTCGCGGGGTCGGGCAGTGGATCGCCGGCGCCGACGGGCTCCAGGGGTACGTGCGGCGCCTCGGCCACCGGCCGACCGGTCGCGCGGGCGGCGGCCCGGGTCAGCACCTGCGGGACGCGCGGTCCCACGACGACCAGGAAACCCGGGGCCCGGACGAATCGTTCGCGGTGGACGGCCTGCAGGTCACTCGCGGTCACCGCGCCCAGCTGGTCCGGCTCACCGCCGACCGGGCGGCCCAGCGGATGTCCGGGAAAGAGCTGGGCGAGCACCGCGTCCTGGACGGCGTCCGCGGGGTCGGCGGCCCCTGCCGCCAATTCCTGCAGCACCACGGTTCGTTCGCTGTCCAGGGTGCTGTCGCCGAGCGCCGGTTCGAACACGGCGCGCAGGAGAGCGGCGGCGACGTCCTCCGCGTCGTCGGCGTGCACCTGTGCGTAGTAGAGCATCACTTCGAGGCCCGTCTGGGCATTGGCCTGACCGCCGCGGCGCTCCACGTACTCGCTGAACGACAGGTGCGTCCCGCCCTCGCCGAGAGGGCAGGACATCACCAGGTGCTCCAGAAGGTGGGCGATCCCGCCGCGGCCCTCCGGGTCGTCGCGGGAACCGTGGGCCAGCGCCCAGCAGATACTGGTGGTTTTCAGCCGTTCGTCGACCACGGTCAGCAGGGGGACGGACGCGGTTGCCGGCCCCGCAGGACGGGTGGTGAGGTCGTAGTCGGTCAAGGGCCACTCTCTCGGGGCCGTACGCGGCGGCGGGCCGACGCGATGTGCGGATGAACGAAGGGGGGAGGGGGCGGCGCACCGGCGGCTGCCGGGGAAACGGAACTCCCCGGCAGCCGCGCATCATGCGGGGCCTCAGGCCTTGGTGGCCTTGACCTTCACCTTGTCCAGGCGGGGACGCATGCCGACGGCGTGGTTGCGAGTCATGTCGCTCTCCTTCGATTTCTCGGTTCTCTGTGCGGCCGGAAGGCCCGACCGATGAGAACGCTAGGCAGCGCGTGTCAACAGGCCGTCGACAGCCGGTCGGTGACCGACTTCGATCAATCGTTGATCAACTGTTGACGCGACCGTGCCACCCTGTGCGCTGACAGGTACAAGCGGCCCCGCCGCACGGAGTGAGAGACACGCGACATGATGCGCACGAAGAAACGGAAGCCGACCCGGTGGCAGTACGCCGCCGCCCTCGGGCTCGTCGGCCTTCTGACCGGCATGATCGGCACCGCCGCGAGCGCGGGGGCCGACGCCGGGGCCCGCAGTGGCCACCACGTCGCCGCCTGGAACAGCACGGGCTCCAGCTGCAGCACCTGCACGATCACGAGCTGAGGGCGTCCTCAAGGGGGTGAGGGAGGGGTCGGCCTCTCCCTCACGGTCGGCCGGCCCGTCGATCGGGGTCGGCCGACCTTCCCGTGCGGGGCCGGCCGGATGTCGCGGAACCCCCAGGCGTCGCCAGCGCGTCGGCGGCCTGCCGCGCCTCGGGCAGGCCCAGCCGGGTGAACGTCTCATGGGCCTGCTCCAGTTGTGACCGGCCCCGGTCGACGTCACCACGCTCGGACAGCAGCCGGCCCAGCACCAGCCGGGCCGCCGCCAGATCGCGGTCCCCGCCGACCTCCTGCAACATCGTGACCGCGTCCTCCGCGTGCCGGAGGGCGCCGTCCAGGTCACCCAAGTGGCGCAGCGAGTCCGCGAGTCGATAGCCCGCGTGCGCGGCGCGATCCCGGATGCCGGCGTCACGGCACACGTCCAGGCACTCCCCGAAACGCCCGGCTGCCGCCTCCCACCGATGCTGAGCGTGCAGGGCCAGCCCGAGCACATAGAGCGCGTAGGCGGTCATGCCGGCGTCGTCGCCCCGGGACCGCAGATCCGTCAGCACCTCCTCGCACGGGGCGACCGCGGCGGCGGCCTGTCCGCTGCGGATCCGCGTGAGCGCTGCGTTCAGGGTGGTCGCCACCTTGCCGGAACGGTGCCCGAGTTCCTCGGCCAGTTCCAGTGACGCCTCCAAGTGGGCGAGCGCGTCCTCGTGGCGGCCGAGGAACTGTGCCGCCAGTCCGAGGTCGTTGAGGGCCTGCCGCAGGATGACCTGGTCACCCGTGTCACGGCAGGCCGCCACGGCCTCGGCGGCGAGCCGCTCGGCCCGGGCCGGATCGCCGACCCGCAGCGCGAGGGCGCCGCTGAGCCACCGGGCCCGGCCCAGTGTCCGCCGGTCTCCGTGGACGGCGGCGGCCTCCGCCAGGGCCTGCGCCCCCGTCATCAGCCGGGACGAGGGCACTTCCTGGCCGAAGGCGCTGAGAGCGATGAGCAGATCCGCCGCCATGCGCAGCGCGGCCGGATCGTGCACCGTGTGCATCAGGGCGGTCAGCATTCCGTCGGCCTCCTCGGCCACCCAGGCACGGGCCGCGGGCGCGTCGGCGAAGCACAGGCCCGGTGAACGAAACGGCCCGAGTGAGTCACTCACCGGGTCACCGGGAACGACATGGCGGAACGCGGAGCAGGCACTGGCCAGCAGGAAGTCGAACAGGCGACGGATCGTCGCCTCGGCCGGCTCCGCATCCGGCGGTGCCGGCAGCGCACGGGCGAAGGCCCCCAGCAGGTGGTGATAGCGGTAACGGCCCGGCGCGGGCGACACCACCATGGAGCCGTCCACCAGGGACTCCACGAGCTCCTCGGCGCTGTCCTGGTCCAGATCGAGTACCGCTGCCACGGCAGGCACCCCGATGTCGGGCTCGGCCACCGGTGCCAGGAGCCGGAAGGCACGGGCCTGAGGGGCGGACAATTGCCGGTAGCCCAGTTCGAAGGCCGCGTCGATGGCGACGTCGCCGAGACGCAGATGGGCTATGCGACCGCGTTCGTCGGCGAGCTTGCGGACCAGGGACGCGATGGACCAGGCCGGACGTGCCGCCAGTCGCGCCGCGACGATCCGCGTGGCCAGCGGCAGATGACCGCACGCGGTGACCAGCGCCCCGGCCGCGTCCGGCTCGGCGGCGAGACGGGCCGCGCCGACCGCCGCCTCCAGCAGGTCCAGCGCCTCCTGCCGGGTGAGCACGTCCACACCGATGTGGGCTGTGGCGTCCAGTCCCGACAGCCGGGGCAGGCTGGTGGCGATCACCGCGCAGCCGGCGTTGCCGGGCATCAGAGGACGTAATTGCATCTCGTCACGCGCGTTGTCCAGGACGACCAGGATTCGTCGGCGGTCGAGCAGGGACCTGAACAGCCGCCCCCGATCATCGAGTTCCTCGGGCAGCTCGTCGGCCGGTGCACCGAGAGCCGTGAGGAAGCTGCCCAGGACGACGAACGGATCGGCCGGTGAGACGCTGCTGCCGCGCAGATCCGCATAGAGCTGGCCGTCCGGGTAGTGGTCCCGGACGCGGTGGGCCACGTGCAGGGCGAGGGTCGTCTTGCCCACCCCGCTCATACCGGTGACGGCCACCGTGGTCAACGCGCGTTGATCCGTGGCGGTGAGCAGCTCGCACATCTGGCGGGTGAGCGCCTCGCGTCCGACGAAGGACGGTACGTCGGCGGGCAGTTGGGCCGGGACGGGCAGAAAGGCCGCGCGCGGTCCGTCCGCCGCCGGCCGGGCCGCCGGCGTCGGCTCCGGCCCGGCGTCGCGTTCCTCCGGCCGGTCGGACGTGCCGAGCGGAGCGGAACCGACCTCGGCACGCGGCCGGGGTCCGGTTGCTTCCGGAGGAACGTCGTCGACGGCGGGCACTCCGTTGAGGATCCGTGCGTACTCCACCGCCAGCTCGCGGCCCGGGTCGACGCCGAGTTCCTCGGCGAGGCGGCGGCGCACGCGGTCGTACACGGCAAGGGCCTCGGACTGCCGCCCGGTCGCGCACAGGGCACGCATCAACAGCGCGTAAGGCCGTTCGCGCAGCGGATGTTCGACAGTGAGCTCGGCCAGCTGGGGTAGCGAGAACTGGAAGCGGTGGAGCTGGACGGCCAGCGCGAGGCGCTCTTCCTGCAGTGAGACCTTGAGCTCCTCCAGCCGGTCACGCCTGCGCTCGGCGAACGGGCCGGGGACGCCCGCCAACGAGGTGCCCTTCCACAGGGCAAGGGCGCGGACGGCGGTTTCCTCGGCCTCCTGGGCACGGCCCTCGGTCCTGAGCCGGGCGGTCTGCCGGGCCAGCGACTCGGCGTGCCATGCGTCGACCGCGCCGCCCGCCACGGCCAGCCGGTAGCCGTCTCCCACGGACGTCAGGATCTCCGGTGCCGAGGGGTCCTCCTCCAGCACCCGGCGCAGCCGCCACACATAGGTGCGGATCGTCGTCGCCGAGGACTTGGGGAGGTCGCCCTCCCACAGGGCGTCGGCGAGCTCCTCGAAGGACGCGCAGTGCCCGGCACGCAGCAGCAGGACCGAGAGCACGGCCGCCTGTTGGGGAGGGCCGACGGGTATCGCGCTCCCACCACGTAAGGCCCGTACCGCCCCCAGTACCTGGAACGTCAGGTCCTCGGCCACCCGTGTGCTCAATGCTCTGTCTCCTCGACTGGAACGGGTGGTCATTGCTCCGTCACGTGCTCTTCACCGGCACGGCCACGCAAGCTGCACACCATCGTCACTTCGTCTTCAAAGATGATCACTTTTCGTTCCAGGTTGCGATCGGTGACACATGGTTATGTAAAGACAGCACGCTTACAACGCGGCTCGACCGACAGCACCAGGAGATCGAGGGACCGGCCGGCGCCGGCTGCGCGCGGCCCGGCGAACGGACGGCCGGCTCAGTCGGCGGTCGCCCAGGTGTGGAGTGCCCAGTCGGCGAAGCCGGTCCAGCGGATCTCCGGGTGAGCGGCCCGGAGCGCGGGGATGTCGACGCGGTAGCCGGGCCCGTTCAGGAACGTCCACATCGCGTGCATGTCCGGATTCCCGATGGCCGCGAGCGGTACGTACTCATGGCGGACCTCCCGTCCCAGCGCCGCGCCGAGCGCGGCCGCCATCTGCGTGGGCGTGGGCGCGTCGCCCGCCAGTTCGATGCGTTGCCCGACGTAACGAGCGGGGCTGAGCAGCACGTCCGCGGCGAACGCGCCGAGGTCGGGCCGGGCGAGCTGCTGCAACGGCCGGTCGGGCGGCAGCGGCAGATCGAGCACGCCGTCGAGGATGCGCCGGGCTCCGCCGAGCGCGTTGTCGAAGAAGTACGTCGGACCCAGGATCGTGTACGGCACGTCTCCCGCGGCCAGTTCCGCCTCGATGCGCGCCTTGCTCTCGAAATGCGGTACCCCGCTGTCCCGGTCGGCCCCGGCGACCGAACTGAACACGAGATGCGCGACGCGCTCCCGCGCCGCGGTGGCGAGGATGGCCCGCCCCTGCTCCACCTCCGCCTCGACACCGGCCTCGAAGGGCGTGGTGAACGCGAAGACACCGGCCACCCCTCGCATGGCCGCGGCGAGCGACCCGGGATCGCTCAGCGAGCCCGCCACCACGTCCACACCCTGGTCGGCCAGTTGCCGCGCGGCACTCCTGGCGGGGTCGCGGACCAGCGCCCTGATCCGGGCCCCGCGGGCCAGCAGCGCGTCGGTCACGGCCCTGCCCTGACCACCGGTCGCCGCAAGCACCAGGACTGGTTCATCGACCATCGAAGAACTCCTTTCCGAGCAGCAGGGGGGCGGCGGATCGGCTGCCGGCCCCGGCGTTCATCATCCGCGCCGGACGACGCCGCACGGTGCCGACAGGCGGGAGCAGGGCACCGGAGGACTCGACACCGTGCACGCACCGTCATGGTCGGTGCGGGAAGCGATGACGGGTCCGCTCCGTGTCGGTGCCCGTTCGCCGCACAGCTGACGGACGACGGGGATCATCCCGGCCGGCCGGAGACGGCCTTGGCCCAGCCCTTGGTGACGGTCTCCTTCGCCTTCTCCAGTTGCGCGTCCGTCGGGAACTGCGGCGTTCCCTCGACCGTCGGCAGTCGTTCGGCGGCGGCCTTGTCGAGGGTGCCGTCCTGCCTCATGGCGTCCATGAGGACCGGGCGGGCATAGGCGCGCAGCCGGAGGTTCTGGCCCTCCGGGCTGAAGAGGTACTCGTGCCACAGGCGGGCGGCCGCCGGGTGCGGGGCGTTCTTGTTGATCGCGAGCGCGAAATACTGGGCGAAGCTGCCGTCGAAGGGGATCGCGACCTGCCAGTTCACGCCCTTGTCGCGGAGCGCGTCGGCGTAGTGGAGGTTGACGTAGTCCCAGTTGATGCTGATGGGGGTCAGGCCGCTCGCGACCGTCGCCGAGTTGGAATTGAGCGGGGTGAAGTTGCCGCGATTCCTGAGCTCGGCGAAGAAGTCGAGACCGGGCTGGACGTCGTCGAACGACCCGTTGTTCGCCAGCGCGGCCGCGTAGACACTGGCGAAGGCGGTGGCCGACCGGGGCGGGTCGCCTTCGAGCGCGACCTTGCCCTTGTAACCGGGCTTCAGCAGATCGGCGAAGGTCTGCGGACAGGGTTCGACCCGGTTGGCATCGCAGCCGATGGAGATGTAGCCCCCGTAGTTGTTGGACCAGCGTGCCTTCGAATCCTTCTGACTACCGGGAATCGAATCGTAAGAGGCCACCTTGTACGGGGCGAGAAGATTCTGCGCCGCCGCTTTCCGTGCGAACGTGTCGCCCACGTCGATCACGTCGGGCGCCGTCGGCCGGTTCCCCCTCTTCCTCAGGGCGTCGATCTCGTCCTCGCTGTGGCCCAGCGGATTCTCGACCGTGACCTTGATCCCGTACTTCTTCTCGAAGCCGTTGATCAGGCCGCCGTAGCCGGCCCAGTCACGGGGCAGCGCCATCGCTCTGAGCGTGCCCTCCTGTTTCGCTGCGGCGATCAGTGCACGCATGCCGCCCATGCTCTCGGCGGACGTGGCCGCCGGCGGCTTCGCGAGGCCGGCGGTCGGTGTGTCCCCGCAAGCGCTCAGGCCCAGTGCCACGAGAGCGAAGCAGCCGAGGACCGCCGCTGCTCGGGCACACGGTGTAGTCACGGCTGCTCCCGGACGTGGGGGATGAGGTGGTCGCCTCGACCGGCTGCCGGCACCGCCACTGGGTCCGCAGTGGCGGGCTTCCCGCTGCGCCTCCCGGTTTCCTCGGCTCGTCAGTGCCGACGAAGTGGTCGTCGAGGCCAGGGTACCCGGCCGCCTCGATGGCGGTATGCCGCCCGGGAAGCCCGAGGTCACCGTCCCTTTCCCGGCACTCGGCTTCTCCGTATGTCCCGGGTCCCCGCCGGGCCCACCTGGGCACGTGGCGTGCGCGACGGTGGGGGACGGGACGTACCGGCTCACCTCACAGCGCGGTGTCGTCCCATTGGTCGAGCAGGAGCTCGCCGAGTCCTTCCGGCTCCGGCGTGGCGTCGTGACGCAGGGACTGTTCGGCCCAGATGACCTTGCCGGTGGTCGTGTAGCGGGTCCCCCAGCGTTCGGCGAAGCGGGCGACCAGGAAGAGTCCGCGGCCGCCTTCGTCGGTGACCTTCGCCCGGCGCAGCCGCGGCGAGGTGCTGCTGCCGTCGGCGACCTCGAAGATCAGGCTGCCCGCGTCGGGGCTGCCGACCGGCTCCGTGCGGAGCAGCCGCACGGTGATGGGCTCGGCTCCGTAGCGGATGGCGTTGGTGATCAGCTCGCTGAGGATGAGTTCGGCGGTGAAACCGAACTGCTCCAGCCCCCACTCCGCCAGCCGGCGGGTGCAGGCGGTGCGCACGGGGGCCACCGCCGCCGGGTCGCGGGGCACCTCCCACTCGGCGACCTGATCCGGTCCGAGCCGGCGCGTGCGGGCCACCAGCAGCGCGATGTCATCCCGGGGCCGGTCGGACAGCATGGCCTCCATCACCGCCGCGCAGGTGGCCTCCGGCGTGCGACCTGGCCCTGCCAGAGCGTCGCGCAGGGCCTCCAGGCCGGCGTCCAGGTCCCGGGTGCGGTCCTCGATCAGCCCGTCGGTGTAGAGCACCAGCCGGGAGTCCTCGGGCACGGTGAGCTCGGCGGTCTCGACCGGCAGGCCGATTCCGAGTCCCAGTGGCGGGGAGACGGGCAACTGAGGGATGTCGACGGTCCCGTCGGGCCGGACCACCGCTGGTCCCGGGTGGCCGGCGGTGGCGATGGCCAGTCGCCCGGAGGTGGGGTCGTAGACGGCGTACTGACAGGTCGCCCCTGTGATCATCCCCTGTCCGTCCTTCGCTGCGGCGACCTCCTCGGCGTCGATCTGCGCCACCAGCTCGTCGAGCCGGCCCAGCAGCTCCTCCACGGGCATGTCCAGACTGGCGAAGTTGTGCACGGCGGTGCGCAGTCGGCCCATCGTCGCCGCGGCGTGCAGACCGTGCCCGACGACATCGCCCACGACCAGCGCCACCCGGGTACCGGACAGCGGGATGACATCGAACCAGTCCCCACCCACCCCGGCCTGGGCCGGCAGATAGCGGTAGGCCACGTCGAGCGCGGACTGCTCGGGCAGCGCGCGGGGCAGCAGGCTGTGCTGCAGGGTGACGGCCATGGTGTGTTCGCGGGTGTAGCGGCGGGCGTTGTCGATGGACACCGCTGCCCGGGCGGCCAGTTCCTCGGCGAAGGACACGTCCTCCTCCTCGAACGACGGCGAGCCCTGCGCGCGCCAGAAGTCCACCACGCCCAGCACCACGCCGCGGGCGCGCAGGGGTACCACGAGCATGGAGTGGATGCCGTGATCGAGGACTTGCCGGGCACGTTCGGGCCGCGGGGCCCGCCAGGCGTCGGAGGCGCTCAGGTCCCCGACCAGGACCGGGCGCCCCTCGGTCATCGCCGTGGAGACGGGATGGGCGGGAACGAGCTGGATCAGCTCGCGGACGGGGTGGAGGGGATGGTCCGGGTCGAGACCGGCGACGGCGCTGCGGCGCAGCTCGGTGATCCCGGTGGGCGCACCGGAGGTTTCCTCGCCGCGCAGGACCGGGTCCAGCAGGTCGACGGTGACGATGTCGGCAAATCGGGTCGCCGCCACCTCGGCCAACTCCTCGGCCGTGCGTTTCACATCGAGTGTGGTGCCGATCCGCAGTCCGGCGTCGTAGAGCGACTGCAACCGTTCGCGCGCCACCTCCGCCCGGCCGGAGAGGGCCCGCAGCTCGGTGGTGTCCCGGAGCGTGACCACGCTGCCGACCGGTCCGTGAGGTGCGGTGAGCCGCTTGCTGACCGCGAGCAGCCGGTCGGCCGCCAGGTACACCTCGTCGGTGGCGGGGCGGTCGGAGGCCAGCAGCCCGGCGAGGTCCTCGTCAAGACCCAGATCGGTGATGTGCCGCCGCTCCGTGTCCGCGGGCAGGTCCAGAAGCCGTCGTGCCTCGTCGTTGGCCAGCAGCAGCCGGCCGTCACCGCCGACGATCAGCACTCCCTCCCGCACCGCGTGCAGCACCGCGTCGTGGTGCTCGTACATCCGGGTCATCTCGGTCGGCCCCAGGCCGTGGGTCTGCCGCCGCAACCGCCGGCTCACCAGGGCCGACCCGCCTGCGGCGACAGCCAGGGCCGTGGCGGCGCCGCCGAGGAGGAACGGCAGCTGCCGGTTCACTCTCTGCTGCACCGTCTCGACCGTGACGGGCACGGAGACGATGGCGATGACCGAGCCGTCGGGCGCCCTGACGGGCACCGCCGAGATCACGGAGAGTCCCAGTGAGCCCTTGAACGTACTCGTGAACGGCTTGCCGGTCGCTGCCGCGGCGTAGGGCCCGATGACGCGTTTCCCGATCTGACGCGGGTCGCTGTGGGCGAGGGTGATCCCGTTCAGCCCGTACACGATGACGGCGTCGACGCCCGCGGCCTTCCGAGCCGCCTGGACGTGCGGCTCCAGCTCCGCGGTCGGGTTCGCGCTGTCCAGTGCCGCCACGATGCCCGGGGAGTGCGCGAACGTCTGTGCCGCGGTGAGCGTCCGGTGGCGGGCGTCCGCCATCACGTCGCGTTGAGCCTGCACCACGAGCGCCAGCAGGGCGGCGGCGACGAGCAGCATCACCACCGCCAGCTGGAGCAGGAAGACCTGGCCCGCGACGCTGTGCACGCTCAGCAGTGAGCCCGACCGCCAGGCCTCCCCCGCCTGACGGGGCCGATCGGGGCGATGAGCCCTCATGGACGCATCAGGCAGATTGTGCCCGGATTGTCCTGAAGCTCGACTCATATCCCCTTTCTATCGTTTCTGGATGGCTGACCGCGAAGCGAACGGGACGGGCCATGGTGCTGTCCACGAGTGTGAGGCCGGTGTCGACGGCGATCCGTGTGCGCGGATCGCCGCAGAAAAACTGGTCCAACCAGTTGACCAGTGAGCCGCCCGCATCCACCCTGATCGCCATGAATGATGGACTCATCCGGCGCGAGGCGGTCTCCGACCAGCTCTTCGCCCTGCTGCGCGACAGAATCCTCGGCGGTGAACTGCCGGCCGGTGCCGCGCTCACCGCCGAACGGGGTTTGGCAGCCGAGTTCGGGGTGAACCGGCATGCCGTCCGGGAGGCCGTCAAGCGGCTCCAGCAGGCACGGCTGGTCGAGGTCAGCCACGGCGGCCGCACGCTCGTCCTGGACTGGCGGCACACCGCCGGCCTCGACCTCGCCATGGGCATCGCGGCGGCCGACGCCGGGCCCTCGGTGGAGGACCTCGCCCGCGACGCCCTGGAGATGCGGGCGTGCATCGGCGCCGACGCGGCCCGGCTGTGCACGATCAGGTGCTCCGAGGACGCCGCCGGGAAGATCGTCGAGGCCGCGGGCCGGTACGCGTGCGCCGGGCCCGATCTGACCGAGCTGGCCGATGCGGACGTCGCCTGGTGGCGGCTGATCGTGGAGGGTTCCGGGAACGTCGCCTACCTGCTGGCCTTCAACAGCCTGGTGGACGGCACACTCCCGGTCGCCGACGTGCCGGACGACCTGCGGACCGCCGAACTCCTCGACGTCGAAGCACATCAGCGGCTGGCGGCGCACATCGCGGCACGCGAGGCCGAGGCGGCCGAACGGCTGGCGCGCGAGCTGCTGTCCCGCAGCGTGCCCGCGACGCCGCGGAAGGCGGTGCGCTGACATGATCCCGGCCGTGGTCTACGCGATACCCGCGTTCGTGCTGTTGGTCGTCGTCGAGGCCCTTTCCTACCGCTTCCTCCCGGACGACGACGAGCGCGGCTACGAGCTGCGCGACACCGCCACCAGCATGTCCATGGGCGCCGGCAGCCAGGTGATCGCGATGCCCTGGAAGGCGGTGACGATCGTGCTGTACTCGGCTCTCTTCGCCGTCGCCCCCTGGCATCTGTCGCCGTCCTCCGTGTGGACGTGGGTACTGCTGTTCTTCGGCGACGACCTGGCGTACTACGCCTTCCACCGCGCCCACCACCGGGTGCGGGTGCTGTGGGCGAGCCATGTGGTCCACCACTCCAGCCTCCGGTTCAACCTCTCGACCGCCCTGCGTCAGAGCTGGACGCCTATGACGGGCCTGCCCTTCTGGCTGCCGCTGGCGCTGCTCGGCATGCCGCCGTGGATGATCCTGCTCCAGCAGGCCTTCAGCCTCGTCTACCAGTTCTTCCTGCACACCGAGCGGGTGGACAAGCTGTGGCGGCCCGTGGAGTGGTTCTTCAACACGCCCTCCCACCACCGCGTCCACCACGGCTCGAACAACGTCTACCTGGACCGCAACTACGGCGGCATCCTCATCGTCTGGGACCGGCTCTTCGGCACGTTCGAACCGGAGGGCGAGCGGGTGGTGTACGGCCTGACGACGAACATCGGTACCTACAACCCGGTGCGGGTGGCCTTCCACGAGTTCGCGGCCGTCTGGCGCGACGTCCGCACGGCGCGACGCTGGCGCGACCGTGCCGGGTATCTGGTCGGGCCGCCCGGCTGGGCACCCAGGGCGGACGCGTGACATGCCGCCGCTGATCGTCGCCTTCGCCGCGCTGGCCGCTCTCGACATCGCCGGGGTCGCGGCCGGCCTGCCTCCCCTGGAGTGGATCGCCAAACCCCTGCTGGCACCCGTGCTCGCCGTACACCTGTGGCGTCTGACCGGCACGCGGCATGTTCCGGTTCTGGCCGGCCTCGGTTTCGCCGCCGCCGGGGACGTGACGCTGATGCTGCCGGGCCGGGTGGCCTTCGTCGTCGGAATCGCCTTCTTCCTGGGCGCGCAGCTGTGCTGGACGGCCGCGTTCCTGCGGGCGGGCGCCCTGCGGTATCTGCGTCCCCGCCGCCGGCTGTGCGCCGTCCACCTGGCCGTGTGGGTCGCCGCGGTCGCCGCTCTCGCTCCTGCCCTCGGTCCGGTACTGGGCACCGCGGTCGCCGTCTACGCATCGGCCCTGGTCACCATGGCACTGACGGCGCGCGTGCTGGGGCGCAGGGCGGCCTGGGGCGGGCTGGTGTTCCTCGCCTCGGACCTGCTCGTCGGGCTGGGAGCCGCGGGGGCCGACTTCCCCGGACGTGCCGCGCTCGTCATGGTGACGTACACCGTCGCCCTGGCCCTGATCGCCACCGCCTTCACCACGGCGGAAGCACGGCAGGCGGACGGGATGCCCTTCGCCGACCAGACGATGCCCATGACCCGCGCGACGACGTCCGGGACGCCCGGTGGAGGTACTCCCTGATGAACCGGGGTCGCCTCCGGCGGAGCACGTCGAGTGCCAGGCGTACGCCACGCCTGGCACTCGACACCGACTCGAACGGAAGGCGCGCCGGGATCACGTGACGCGCGTGCGCACGTGACTGACGTGGTGTCAGAAGAGTCGGTAACGGGCTGGACCTGTTCGACGTCCTGATCACGTCCGACGACGTGACCCGCGGAAAGCCGGATCCGCAGGGTTGTCTCGCCTGCTGCGCGGCGCTGGGGGTGGAGCCCTCCACCGTCGTGGTGTTCGAGGACGCTCCGGCCGGGGTGATGGCGGCCAAGCGCGCCGGCGCCGACTGCGTGGCGATCACCTCCACCCAGTCGCCGGCAGCGCTGGCCGCGGCCGACCTCATCGTCCCCGACCTCACCGGAATGACCTGGCCACCCCCGACCCCCTCCGTGGCCGCGGCGACGCGGGCGGAGGCCTGAGCCATGAGCGAGGCGATTCTGGAAGTGGTCGTCACCTCCGCAGAGGAGGCACACGCGGCGGTCGAGGGCGGCGCCGATCGGCTGGAGCTGGCGACCTGCATGGAAGCCGACGGAGTGGCCCCCTCGCTGACGGAGTTCGCCCGCACGAGGGAGGCGGTCACCGTTCCGCTGCGCGTGATGCTGCGCGACAAGGGCGGCTTCCAGGCCGCCGACCTCGACAAGCTCTGCGCCACCGCCGACAGGCTGCGGGCGGCGGGCGCTCAGGAGTTCGTCCTCGGGTTCCTCACACTGGACGGCGCGCTGGACCTGCCCGCGGTCCGCGCCGTGCTCGACTCGATTCCGGGCTGCCGTTGGACCTTCCACCGGGCCGTGGACCACGCGGCCGACCGGACGGCGGTCCGACGCGCCATCGACGGGCTGCCCGGCCTGGACACCGTCATGTCCGCGGGCAGCGTCACCGGTGTCGCGGCCGGCCTGCCCACCCTGTTGGAAGAAGCGGACCGCCACGGGGAGACGGGCTACACCATGGCCGTCATGGCGGGCGGAGGGCTCGAGGCGGAGCACGTCCCTCTCCTGCGCGCCCGTGGCGTCCACGCCTTCCACGTGGGCACAGCGGTCCGGTACCAGGGCTGGGACAGCCCGGTCGACCGGGCCGCCGTACGCCGCTGGCGACGCCTCGTCGACGCCGGCCGGAAGGATGCCGGCTGACATGCCCTCCGAGATCGCGAGAGCGCCCGAGTGCGTGTTCTGCGACATCGTGGCGGGACGACTCCGCTCGTCCTCTTCGAGGACGAGCGGACGGTCGCCTTCCTCGACAACACCGCGGTCATGGAGGGCCACACCCTTGTCATCCCCAAGCACCACGCGGCGGACATCTGGGCCGTCTCCGAGGACGACGCGGCGGCGGTGATGCGTACGGTCCACCGCATGGCCGGGGTGCTCCAGGGCGTCCTGGAGGCGGACGGTATGACGCTCTTCCAGGCGAACCGCCCGGCGGGCTGGCAGGACGTCTTCCATCTGCACGTCCACCTGGTGCTCCGGCGGGACGCCGACCATCTGCACGCCCCTGGTACGTGGACCGCACCGATCCGGCCGCGCTGGCGAGGGCCCGCCGCCGCATCCTCGGGACGGCGGGAGCGGGGTCCACCCCGTCCGAGGTGACGCATGACCTCGGGTAGCGCGTTCCTCAGTCGGCCGCCTGTGTCAGGGCTGGCACGAACTTGCCCCGGGCGCCGCGGTAGACGGAGCGGACCCAGTCCACCGGCTCACCCTCCGCGGTGCGCGAGTGGCGCATCAGGAGCAGCATCGGCTGCCCCGCATCGGTGTGCAGCAGCGCAGCCTCGTGCGGGGTCGCCAGGGACGTCTCGATGGTCTCCTCGGCCCCTCCCTTCGCCGGTCGGCGAAGTCGTACGGGACAGCGGCGGGTGTGACGCGGACGGCGCCGCGCCCGACGACGGGGAGCACCGTCTTCCCGTGGGTGTCTCCGGCCTCGAAACGCCGGTGGCAGCGCCGTGCGGCGACGTCCGCGACCGCGTGAGCGGTGGCTCTCCGGGAGCCGGACGGCCCGGGCCACCGCTTGCCGGGATCCCGCAGTGGTGCCTCACGGGGACAGGGAACCGGTCGGGTCGAGCCACTCGTCGGCACCCCGGCCCAGCAGTTCGTGCAGTAGCGGGGTCGCGGGCAGTGCGGGGTGGAGGTACACACGCTCACGGCGTTGTCCGACCGCGGCCAGCATCGTCCGGAAGGTGGTCCTCGCCGCCTCGGCGCGCCCGCTGTCCACCTGCGCTTGCCCCAGCAGGCCCAGGTGGAGGGGGTAGCGTACGTACGTCCCGGACCGACCCAGTTCGGCCAGCGAGGTGTGCATGAGGGTCAGGCCGTCGTCGGGGTCTCCCGCCTGCGCCAGGCCCCACCCCTTGACGACGCCCAGCATCGCCTTCCAGTAGAGCAGTCCGTACTCGCCCGCGACCCGGACACCCTCGTCGCTCGAGGCGAGCGCGGTGTGGACGTCACCCTCCCAGGCCGCCACGACCCCGTCCACGTACAGTGCGAAGGAGCGGTCGGAGGGCCTGCTCTCGTACTCGGTGATGCTCAGTAGTTCCCGCCGGCGCGCATCGGCGGTCTGCCGGTTCCCGAGGAGCCAGTGGGTGAAGGTGTCGTAGGAGCGGCAGGAGACGCGCGGGTCGTGCTGGAAGGTACGTGCCAGCACATGGCCCTCGTCGGCCACACGGTCCGCCGTGTCGACGGCGAGCTCCAGTTCGCCGAGCGCCTGCGGCAGCATTCCGTGCACATGCAGCACGATGCCTTCGCCGTAGGCCGCGCCGAGCGCCGCCACGGGCTCCCAGGTCTGGCGCGAGATGTCCCGCAGCAGGCCGGACAGCTGCCGCGAGGTGTCGTAGCGGCCGGTGACCAGGTGCGCCGCGCACAGCGCCCAGAGCACCGACGGATCCTCGGGAGCCTGCGTAGCCGCGTTCAGGGCGCGACCGTGGGTCAGGGCCGTCTCGGCCTCGCGGTCTCCGTAGCCGCGCGTGGTGGCGAGTACCTGGCCGAGCTGGATGTGCAGTTTCTGCTCCAGCCGCACCATGGCGGGATCGTCCGGAGGCAGGAACCCGATCAGGTGCTGGGCGCGGCGCAGCCAGATCTCCACCTGCTCGTACGCCATGGACAGCTCTGCGTGTTCCGCGGCGAGCAGCAGCCGGGGCAGCACCTGGGCGGCGGGCAGCACGCTCTTGGCGTGCCAGCTGTGATGCGCCACCCGCTCCTCGTCGCCCATCTGCCCGCCCCGGCGTGCGCCCAGCGCCTCGGCGATCCTGGCGTGCAGGTGGTGGCGGTCCGCACGGGGCAGTTCGTCGATGAGCGTCTCCTGGACCAGGGCGTGAGCGAAGTGCAGCCGCCCCGGATCATGCGGCTCCTCCCCGAGCAGACCGGCGCGCAGGGCCGCTTCGAGACCGGTGCCGACCGGTTCGTCGGGCGTGGCGGTCCGGTGCAGCAGGTCGGTGTCCACCTCGGTGCCGATGACGGCGCACAGCCGGAGCAAGCGCAGCACCGGCTCGGGCAGCGCGGCGAACCGTTGGTGCAGCACCTCGCGAATGCCGGTGGGAATGTGCGCCAGGAGCGCGTCGGCCGCGTCCGGGCGACGGAGTCTGCGCGGGTCGCCCACGAGGGAGAGCAACTGCATCACGAAGTACGGGTTGCCTTCGCTGCGCCGGTGCAGTACCTCGACGACGTTCGGGTCCACACCGGGCCCCGCATGTGCCTCGACAAGGTCGGCGATGCAGTGCAGGGAGAGCCCGCCCAGCCGCAGCGTCTCGGTTCTGGGCCCGCGTAACACGTCGGAGACGATCCGGCGCAGCGTCCCGTCCGACTCGGCCTCGAACTCCCTGGCCGTGAACACGATCCCGAGCGGATGGCCCTGGCACCGGGTGCGCAGCAGCCTGAGGAGGTCGAGGGAGGCGGTGTCCGCCCATTGCAGATCTTCGAGGAGCAGCACGAGCGGGTGTCGCCCGGCGAGGTCGAGCAGCACCTCGCAGACGGCGTCATGGGCGAGGAAGAGGTCCTGGGGCCCGTTGGCGGACACGCCGGGGTCTCCGGTCCGGGCCGCCGACCGTTCGGGCATGAGCGGGGCGAGCAGGGCGTCGTACGGTCGTGTCGCCTCACGGAAGGCGTCCGGCCGGGTGGCCGACAGCCGCCGCAGGACCTGGGTCCACAGCCAGTAGGCGGGGACGCCCTCATCGGGGAAGCAGTGGCTCCAGACGACCTCCAGCCCGGTGTCCTCCTGCTGCGCCTCCATGCTTTCCAGACGTGTGGCGAGTTCGAGCAGCAGGCGGGTCTTTCCGACGCCCGGGGGGCCGAGGACGCCGGCCGCGTGGCCGTGGCCCACGGCGGCGCTCGCGGCAGCGGCCGTCAGACGGTCGAGTTCCTGGCCGCGGCCGGTAAACGGTGACGGGGCAGCCGACCGCCCCGACTCGGGCTCCGGGGATGCGTCGGCTCCCGGGGCAGTTGCCGGCTCGTACGCCGGCCTGGGTAAGCCTCGCCACCGTGCTCTCCCGTCCTGCGCGCCGTCGGCGTCCGCCCGTGCCCCGGGCGGCAGATCGGCCCGCGCCTTCGGGCGCGCATCGGTCCCCGTGTTCCCGTCGCGTCCGACGGACGATGGTGAGCCGGCTGCCGCGAAGGCGTCGTCGGTCGCCACCGCCCTGCGGTGCCCGCGATCCGTGACGGCCGTGCTGCCGTCCTCGGAGCCGTCGGAGCCGTCGGAGCCGTCGGAGCTTGCCGAGCCCGGTGGCACGCCGACTGCGGTCTCGTTCCTCACCGGCGGCGCAGGGGAGGGGTCGGTGGACGCGAGCTGTGCGGGAGGGAGCTTCTCGGACGGAGCGCTCGCTTCCGGCTCCTGGCGCACTATCAGGTCTCTGACCTGGCGCAGTTCGGCCGCGATGTCGACACCGAACTCCTCGACCAGATGGCTGCGCGTCCGCTCGTACACCTCCAGCGCCTCGGCCTGTCGGCCGAGTCGGGACAGTGCTGTCATGAGGTGGCCGACCAGTCGCTCGCGTGTGGGATGACGGCGCGCTTCCCCGTCCAGATCTGCGGCGACCTCCTCGGCCGCGCCGAGAGCCAGCCGCGCCTGCGCGCGGGACTCCACGGCGGTGAGCCGGATCTGTTCGAGTCGGGCACACTCGTCGCTGAGCGGCGGATGGCTGTCGAACTCCGCGTACGGCGAACCGCGCCACAGCTGGAGGGCCTCGGTGAGCCGGGCCTGCGCGGTACGCGGATCGCTCTGCCTGAGCAGCCGCCGTCCGTCGGTGACCAGACGCTCGAAGCGGCAGGCATCGACGTGCTCGGGATCGAGGTCGAGGACGTAGCCGGGTGTCCTGTGACGCAGCACCGAGGGACGCCCCGGTCCCGCCGCCGCGTGCAGTGATCGGCGCAGATGGGAGATATGGCTCTGCAGAGTGGCGACGGCGTGCCGGGGTGCTCCGTCACTCCACAGTTCCTCCACAAGCAGTTCGGTGGGCACTACGCGGCCGAGACGGATGAGCAGCAGGGCCAACAGCGTCCGTCGGCGCGGCGGCCCGAGCGGGAGGTCGTGTCCGTCGAGGTGCGCCGACATGGGTCCCAGAACGCTCAGAAAGGGCTCGGCCTGGCGGGTGTTCGTGGCTGACCCGTTCGAGGTCGGGGGTACGGGCATGACGGTCCCCATCGTTCAGCCGCGACCGGAGTTGATGCCGACGGTCGACAGCGGTGAAGTGCCATCGGCGATTTCGGCTACATCACGGAAGAGCGGGTATTGGGTCGAACTGATCATGAAGAGACCGTAATGGTGTTACCCGCGGTCGTGACAGGTGGCCCATGCGCGTGCATGGACGCTGATGGCCGATACCGCTGGGTAGGCACGCCGGAGGATCGTCGACCGCGGAGGCCGCGGCGGAGCCACGGGAGGCCGCGGTCCGGGTGACGCGCGACACGATGTCCCAGGCGGTGGCGGACGCGCCGGTCTGCTTCGGGCCCAGCGGATCGTGCCGCGAAATCCGGCCCCGTGATGAGGAACTCGACGAGTCTCGGGCCACCACCTTGCTCCGATCGGCAAGAAATCGGCAGGCCTTGGGCAAGGATTCCGTCCAGGGGGCGGAAGAAGGGCGGCGGCCGACGGCAAGGGGCCGTCAGTGGCTCGACCAGGACCCTGCAAGGGTGGTGACGCACGATTCCGGTATCCGAAGACACTGCTGGTCCAGGGCCGATGACGCCCCTGCGGACGGTCCGACGACCGCACACCGGCCTTCGGACTGATTCGTGCTCAAGTTTCGGACAGGGAGCCTTTTCTTGCTGAGTACAGCACTTGCAGCTCCGGGCCTGTGCGTGGCAAGCCTTGATATCGCACTGACCGTCCAGCGGGTGAACCAGGAATTTCCGGCAGTTCACCGGCTGGTTCAATGACCCGTCCGAGGACCTGTTCTCGGAATTGCTGCCTGCACCGTGCCTTTGGCGGAAAACTGCTGCTTCGGCCGCCAGAGCGTCGGACACCACACGACCTGCCTGCCGGCGCTCGGCCGCCCGAGGTCGTCGATGACATCGTGAGGTGAACGGGCGCGGGCACGCATCGCCGGTCACCCGCCGGCGACAGGGCAGGACGGCTGGAGCGAGTCCGCGCGCCGTGGTGAGGCGTCTCACCGGTGCCCGCCGCGGTCCCTGGTACGGGACGGCCCGGACCAGCCGCGTTCCACCGGCTGCCGCTCGGCCCGGCGCACGCCCGGAGACACACGTGTGAGCGTGGGTCCGCCCGTGAGCGAACCATGCCTCACGCCCTCTTCCGCACGTTGAGTGGCCGTCCGCCCATGGCCCGGCCTCCGCAACGTCCGCGAACCCGATCCGGATGTCGGCGACCGCCTTCGCACTTCACCGGACACACACCAGGCCGCGCAGGTCCGGCCGGCCTTCCGATTCCTCTCTTTCCTCTTTCCTCTTTCCTCGCCTTCACCGCTCAGGAGCACAGCACATGAACGCACACCAGTCCCTGCCGCGCCGCCGCATGCTCGGTCTGGCGGCCTTGGGCGCCGCCGCACTCGCAGGGCAGAGCATGATCACGGCGGCCCCCCGGGCCGCCGCCGCCACCGCGGCCGGTGTCTCCGACGGCACGTTTGTCCCCGCTGTCGTGGTCGGCACCGGATACGGCGCGGCCGTCTCCGCCCTGCGTCTTGGCGAGGCAGGAGTGTCCACCCTGATGCTGGAGATGGGCCGGCTGTGGAACCAGCCGGGTCCCGACGGCGATGTCTTCTGCGGGATGCTCCAGCCCGACAAGCGCTCCAGCTGGTTCAAGACCCGCACCGAGGCCCCGCTCGGCTCTTTCCTGTGGCTCGACGTCGCCAACCGGGACATCGAGCCCTACGCCGGTGTACTGGACCGGGTCAACTTCGACCAGATGTCCGTGTACGTGGGACGCGGTGTCGGCGGCGGTTCGCTCGTCAACGGAGGCATGGCGGTCACGCCCCGACGCTCGTACTTCGAGGAGGTGCTGCCCCAGGTCGACGCCGACGAGATGTACAGCACGTACTTCCCGCGCGCGAACTCCGGCCTCCGCGTGAAGAACATCGACAAGGCCTGGTTCGAGCAGACGGAGTGGTACAAGTACGCGCGCGTCGGGCGGGAGCAGGCGGTCAAGGCGGGCGTGGGCACCACCTTCGTGCCCAACGTGTACGACTGGGACTACATGCGCCGTGAGGCGGACGGCACGGTGCCCAGGTCCGCGCTGAGCGCCGAGGTCATCTACGGCAACAACCACGGCAAGGTCTCTCTCGACAAGAGCTATTTGGCCGCTGCCCTCGGCACCGGAAAGGTCGTCATCGAGACCCTGCACCAGGTCAAGACGATCCGGCAGCGCAACGACGGCACCTATCTGCTGACTGTCGAGCAGAAGGACGCCGGCGGCAAGCTGCTCGCAACCAAGGAGATCTCCTGTCGCCACCTCTTCCTCGGCGCCGGCAGCCTCGGCTCGACCGAACTGCTGCTGCGTGCCCGGGAGACCGGCACGCTCGCGGAGCTCAACTCGGAGATCGGCAGCGGCTGGGGCCCCAACGGCAACGTCATGACCGCCCGGGCCAATCATGTGTGGAACCCCACGGGCGCCAAGCAGTCGTCGATCCCCGCCCTCGGCATCGACGACTGGGACAACCCCGACAACCCTGTCTTCGCCGAGATCGCCCCCATGCCTGCCGGCCTGGAGACCTGGGTCAGCCTGTACCTGGCCATCACCAAGAACCCGGAGCGCGGCACGTTTGTCTACGACGCCGCCAAGGACCGGGCGGACCTGCGCTGGACCAGGGAGCAGAACGCGCCCGCGGTCGCGGCCGCGAAGTCGCTGTTCGACCGCATCAACAAGGCCAACACGACCATGTACCGGTACGACCTCTTCGGCAAGCAGCTCAAGGCCTTCGCCGACGACTTCTGCTACCACCCGCTCGGCGGCTGCGTCCTCGGCAGGGCCACCGACAACTACGGCCGCGTCACCGGGTACAAGAACCTCTATGTGACCGACGGCTCGCTCATACCCGGCAGCATCGGCGTCAACCCGTTCGTGACCATCACGGCGCTGGCGGAGCGGAACGTCGAGCGCATCATCCTGGAGGACGTCAAGGATTCACACCGTGATTGACGAAACGCGTGCCACCACGGTGGCCCATGTTTCGTCCGCCGCGACGAAACAAAGATCGGAGTACGGTGAGATATTCCGGTTGATGTTCGAGCGGTCCGGGCTGTGCATGGCCACGCTGGATCGTTCTTTGTGCCTGCGTGAAGCCAACATCGACTTCCTCGCACAGTTCGGCCGCAACCCCCAGGACAGTTACGGTCGTCCGTTCTCGGCGTTCCTGCATCCGACGGTACGACGATCCATAGGCCGCGATCTGGAACTGCTCAGCGCCGGTAAGCGTGACCGTGTCGGGGGAAAGTTCATCGCGGTCAGGCAGGACGGCGCGCTGCTGTTCGGTGAACTGATCGCCGTATCGGTGGTCAGGTCACTCGGTGAGGTCGATTCCATTCTGGTGTTGGTGGGCCGGACTTCCCGGGTCGGCGAGGCGCAGGCAATGGTTCAGCGTGGAATGCTGCTCGCCCCGATGGATGCGAAGATCCTGGAAGGTGTCGCGGCAGGGATGTCCACGGGCAAGCTGGCCGCCGTTCTGCACATGAGCCGGGGCGGGGTGGAGTACCGGATCACGGCTCTGTTGCGCAGGTTCAAGGCCATCAACCGAACCGAACTGACCTCCAAGGCCTACTCCATGGGCGTGCTGACCACCGAGAGTTGGCCGCCCACCGTGCAGTCGGCCTACGTGCAGGCCTGAGGAGACGACAGAAGGCGGAGCCGCCCGATGGTCTGCCGGGCGGCTCCGCCTTCTGTCGGATCAGGGTTTCAGCCGGACTCGTCAAAGGCTTTTGACGTACTCCTGCTGCACCCGGGGTGGCCAACTGCCGCTGCTCAGGATGCCCAGCGTGTAGGCACGGGAGACAAGCGCAGGCCGGTTGGGCACGTCCAGCTTTCGGAGCATGGCGCTGACGTGGTACTCGATGCCCTTACAGCTCAGGTGCAGCTGACCGGCCAACTGTACGGTGGAGGCACCGGCGGCGACCCGCTCGAGGATTCTGGCCTCCATCTCGCTCAGCAGAGTCGACCGCGCACCGCCTGGCGGGCATTCGGGGATCGGAGGGTCGACCTGGACCAGCACGAGGAGCGGGCTGTCGGCGCGGGCATCGGCCCGCATCCGCAACGCCGTGAGATTGCCCCCCACCACGTTCTCCGGACGCGCTACCTTGACGTACTCGGTGAAACGGCCGGTGCGGCCGAGACGGAGCTGATCGAAACCGACCTGTAGCCGGGAGCGGCTGTCAGGGTGGAGAAGGTCGGCGAACGCGATGTCACGGACCTCGGAGGTGCTGCGGTCCAGCAGGGCGAGCATGGCATCGTTGGCCCGCCGGATCCGGCTGTGCGAGTCCAGGGCCGCCATTCCGACTCCGGAACGCTCGAAAAGGGAACGGAACATGGCCGCCGACCGGGACGGTGTCCGTTGGTGCTGCAGAGAGGGATAAATATCATCCCGGGGGCGTTCCGTCGGGCAATCTAATGCATCTGGCATGAAGTTCCTCGTAGGAAGTTGTCAGACGAAGCGTCAGTGTCGGACGGAAGTCTTCGGAAAATCGGTTCCAGCCCACATATCGCGTGTGTCGAAGGCTAGTTGCACGTTTATCTGCGACGCAACTCGACGTGATTAGTGTCACGGTTCCCTCCCAGTGTCATCGCGTCGGGCATCAGTCGGCTGTCTAGGGATTTCCGGCAGACGGCGTCGTGAGACTGTCCGGTGCTACCGGCCTTCACGCGGAGAGGACGCGAGCCATGACCATGGCCGAAAACAACATTCCCTCGATGGCGTCCCTGACCGCGCCACTGCTCGGCATCAACGAGGAACTGCGGGCGATGCAGGCGGAACGGCCCATCTGGAAAGTCAGGACCTACACCGGTGACGAGGCCTGGCTGGTCATGGGCGCTCCGGAGATCAAGCGGCTGCTTGTCGACAGGAGGCTGGGCCGCTCGCATCCCGACCCGGCCAACGCACCGAAATACGCGCCGAGTCCGGTTTTCGAGCAGATCATGGCCGAGTTCGAACGTCATGCCGATATCCGGGCGTTGCTCACGCCGTACTTCTCCCGCACGTCCATGCGGGTGATGCAGCCCAAGGTCGAAGCGACCGTGGCGGAACTGGTCGAGACGATGCTGGCCGGCGAACCCCCGGCGGAACTGCAGAAGGTGCTGGCGCGGCCGTTGGCCATGCGAGTGCTGTGCGAGCTCGTCGGCATCCCCGTGGCCGACCAGGAACTGGTCGGCCGACTTCTGCACCGGATGGCCGGCCTCGGCGCGGGCGGCGGCGACGCCACCCTCGACGCCTACCTGGCCGGGATCGCGGCGCAGAGGCGGGCCGAACCGCGCGAGGACATGATTTCCGGGCTGGTCGCCGCGGGACAGAGCGACGAGCGGGTGGCGACGCTGGTCGCGATGCTGCTGTTCGCCGGCGGCGAGAGCGTCGCCACGCACATCGGGTTCGGCGTGGCTCGCCTGGCCACCGATGACGCGCTGCGAGAGGCGTTGAGTCACGACCCCGCGCTGGTCGAGCCGGTGGTCGAGGAGATGCTGCGCACCGCGAGTCACGGTGGCGGGGCGCAACCCCATTACGCCAACGCGGACATCGAGATCGCAGGGATGACCATCCGGGCCGGAGACCTCGTGCTGCCGGACTTCGCGCTGGCCAACTTCGACGCACGGGCCTTCGAGAACCCGGAGGTCGTCGACCTCACGCGCAGCCCGAACCAGCACCTGGCGTTCGCGCACGGAATCTGGCACTGTCTCGGTGCGCCCCTGGCCCGGATGGAGCTGCGGACCGTCTACACGACCCTGTTCGAGCGAGCGCCCTCCATCCGTCTCGCGGTGCCGCTCGACGAGCTGAACCGCGAGACGGACCGGCTGTTCTCGACCATGCCCGAGCTGAGCATCACCTGGTGAGACCGCTCTGTCGGGAGGCACCCCTTTGTGTGTCTCCCGACACCGCTTCGAACTGCGCCGTGTGCAGGCGGGCGTAGGTGCCGTCGGCGGCGAGGAGTTCGTCGTGCGTGCCCTGCTCGACGATCCGGCCCTGGTCCATGACGAGGATCAGGTCCGCGTCGCGGATGGTGGACAGCCGGTGCGCGATCACGAAACTGGTGCGGCCCCGGCGCAGCCTTGCCATGGCCTGCTGCACCAGCAGTTCGCTGCGTGTGTCCACCGAGCTGGTCGCTTCGTCGAGGATCAGCACGGACGGCGAGGCGAGGAACGCCCGCGCCACCGTGATGAGCTGTCTCTCGCCGGCGCTGATGCCCGCTGCCTCGTCGAGCACCGTGTCGTAACCCTTCGGAAGCGTCCGCAAGAAGTGGTCCACCCGCATGGCCCCGGCTGCGGTGACGATCTCCTCGCGCGTCGCCCCCGGGCGCCCGTACGCGATGTTCTCCGCCACCGTGCCCTCGAACAGCCACGTGTCCTGGAGCACCAGCCCCATGCGCGAGCGGAGAGCCTCGCGACTCATCGTCGCGATGTCCACGCCGTCGAGCAGGATCCGCCCGGCATCGGGTTCGTAGAAGCGCATCAGGAGGTTGCCGAGTGTCGTCTTGCCCGCGCCGGTCGGTCCCACGATCGCGACCGTGGTCCCCGGCGGCACCGACAAGGAAAAGTTCTCGATCAGCGGACGGTCCCGTCTGTAGCGGAAGCTGACGTCCTGGAACTCGACGTGACCGGACACGGTGGCGAGCGAGGCCGGTTCGGCGGGTTCGGCCGATTGCTCGTCGGCGTCGAGGAAGGCGAAGACGCGTTCGGCCGAGGCCAGGCCGGACTGGAGCTTGCCGACCACCGCGCCGATCTGGCCGGCCTGGTTGCTGAACTGGTTGGTGTACTGGAGGAAGGCCTGCACCTCGCCGAGGGACAGCGCGCCCGAGGCGACCCGCAGCACACCGATGACGGACACGGCGACGTAGTTCAGGTTCGAGACGAAGCCCAGCGCGGGTTCGACGGTCGCCGCGAGGAACTGCGCGGCCGAGCCCGCCCGGTACGCCTTCTCGTTGTGCTCGTCGAACTCCGCCTCGCTGTGGGCCTGCCGTCCGAACACCCGTACAAGCGCGTGTCCGGTGTACATGCCCTCGACGTGCGTGGCCAGGGCGCCGGTCGCGGCCCACTGCTCGGCGAACCGCGGCCGTGCCCGGGCACTCAGCTTCGCCGCGATCACGGCGCACACCGGGAGGCTCGCCAGCAGCAGAGCTGCCAGCAGCGGCGAGATCACGAACATCACCGCGGTGAGGCCGCTCGCGTACAGTACGGCGGTGCCCAGCTGGCTGAGCGTCTGCTGGAGCACCTGTTGCAGATTGTCGACGTCGTTGGTGACGCGGTTCAGCAGCTCGCCGCGCGGCTGCCCGTCGAAGTAGCCGAGGGGCAGCCGGGCCAGTTTGGCCTCCGCCCGGGTCCTGACGTCCCGGGCGATCGCCTGCACGACGTTCGCCGCCATCCGCTCCTGCACGAAGTTGGCGGCCGACCCGGCCGCGTACAGGGCCAGCGCCGTCAACAACACCGACGCCACCGCCGCGAAGTCGATGCCGTGACCGGGTGTGAAGTCGACCGTGTCGTACACGGATGCGAGGGTGCCGTGGCCTTCCGCGCGGAGCCGGGCCAGTGCCTGCTCCTTCGTGAGCCCGGCCGGCAGTGCCGCACCGGCCACGCCGGCGACGATCAGATTGGTGGCGTGCCCGAGGCGGAGCGGGGCGATGATGTTCACCACGACACCGGCGAGGCTCACCAGAACGGTGACGGCGAGGACCGTCCGGTGCGGGCGCATCAGCCGCGCGATCGCCCGCAGGGTTCTCCCCGGGGCGGCGGCCTGTTTCTTCTCGGTCACGCCGCTTCCTCCACGTTGTCGAGCTGGGACCGCACGATCTCCCGGTACGTCCCGTTCTCCGTCAGCAGTTGCTCGTGAGAGCCCCGGCCCACCACGCGGCCGTCCTCCAGCACGAGGACCAGGTCGGCGTTCTTGATGGCGCCCACCCGCTGCGCGACGATCACCACCGTCGCGTCGGCGAGTTCCGGGGCCAGTGCGTTGCGCACGGCCAGGTCCGTCGCGGCGTCCAGGCCGGAGAAGCAGTCGTCGAACAGGTAGATCCCGGGCCGCCGCAGCAGGGTTCTCGCGAGGGCGAGCCGCTGCCGCTGCCCGCCCGAGACGTTCGTGCCGCCCTGGGTGATCTCCGCTTGCAGCCCACCCGGCATCGCCGCCACGAACTCGCGGGCCTGGGCGGTCTCGAGCGCGTGCCACAGGTCCGCGTCGGTGGCGTTCTCGTTGCCCCAGCGCAGGTTGGACGCGACTGTTCCCGCGAAGAGGTAAGGCTGCTGCGCGACCAGACCCACGGTGCGACTCCGGGTGCCGGCGTCCAGATCACGCACGTCGACCCCGTCCACCAGCACCGATCCGGACGTGGCGTCGAACAGCCGCACCACCAGGTTCAACAGGGTGGTCTTGCCGCTCCCGGTGCCGCCGATCACCGCCACGGTCTGGCCGGGCCCGGCGATCAGGTCGATGTCGTGCAGGAACGGCTCCTCCGCGCCGGGATAACGGAACCCGACGCCGCGCAGTTCCAGGTGCCCCGGCCGCGGCCCGGACACGACCGGCTGGGAGGACGTGGCCATCCCCGGGGCGGTGTCGAGTACCTCACGGATGCGCCGCGCGGCAGCGGCGGCCCTCGGAACCGTGAGCATGACGTACATGGCGATGACCATCGAGGTCAGCACCAGCACGATGTAGCCGAGGAACGCGCTCAGCGCTCCGACCTGCAGCGCGCCCGAGGCGATCCGCTTCGCGCCGATCCACGCCACCACCACGGTGAACCCGTTGCCCAGCAGCCACACCAGCGGGAACATGCCGGCCGCGAGCCGACGCACCCTGCGGGTCAGCACGAACATCTCGGTGTTCGCCGCGCCGAACCGCTCCTGCTCGTGCGTGTCCCGGACGAAGGCACGTACCACGCGCACGCCGGTGATCTGCTCACGGAACAGCCGGCCGATGGTGTCCATGCCGCCCTGGATGCGGTCGTAGAGCCGGCCCATCCGGGTCAGGATCACCGCCACCACGACCGTCGTCACCGGGATCAGCACGATCACGACCAGCGCCAACGGCACGTCCTGGCGCAGCGCGAGCACCACGCTCACCACACACATGATCGGCGCGGTGATGATGCTGCTCAGCCCGTCGGCCGCGAGGGTCTGGACCTGCTGCACGTCGTTGAGTGTCCTGGTGGCCAGGGAGGACGTGCCGAAGCGCCCCACGTCATGTGCGGAGAACCGCTGCACGTGGCGGAACATCGCCGACCTCAGATCCCGGCCGACCGCGGTGGCAGCACGCGCGGCGAAGTACTCGGCTCCCAGCCGCGCGGCGAGGTGGGCCACGACGACGAGCAGCATCCCCGTGCCCAGCCAGATGATCCCCGGCAGCGACCCCACCAGCAGTCCCCGGTCGATGACCTGTGCACTCAACGTGGGGAGCATGAGGAGCGCCAGCGTCTGCGCGATCTGGAGGGTGACGGTCAGCGCGACCCAGGTCCGGTAAGGGCGTAGGTACGTCCTGAGCAATCGCAAGGGCACGCCGTACTCCGGAAGTCGATGGCGGTTGGCCGCCGGGCGCGTGCGTCCGGCGCGGGCAGCGTCACCCGGACCGGGTCGGTGATTCCCTAGTGCCCCCGCACATCTTTCGCTCCCGACACTAGGAAATTCCGGCTGCCCGGAGATCGAGACTGCACGAGGGTGTCCGCGAGTGAATGGAAGCGACATGGATCGTGCGATGGGCAACGAGCAGCGCCTTCGGGACTACCTGAAGCGTGCCACCGTCGACCTTCGGCGCACCCGGCAGAAGGTGCAGGAACTGGAGGAGGCGGCGGCCGAGCCCATTGCCATCGTCGGCATGGGCTGCCGTTACCCCGGTGACGTGCGCGGCCCCGAGGATCTGTGGGCGATGCTGGAGCAGGGTGGCCACGGCGTCACCGACTTCCCGGCCGACCGGGGCTGGGACCCGGAGGCGCTGGGCACGTCCTCGACGCTGTCGGGTGGATTCCTGCACGACGCCACCACGTTCGACGCCGACTTCTTCGGCATCTCACCGCGTGAGGCGCTGTCCATGGACCCCCAGCAGCGGGTGCTGCTGGAGACGACGTGGGACGCGCTGGAACGCGCGGGCATCGACCCGACGGGCCTGAAAGGCACTCAGACCGGCGTGTTCGTGGGCGCCATGCCCCAGGAGTACGGGGTCGGTCCGGCCGACGACATCGATGGGTACCGGCTGACCGGCAACACGTCCAGCGTGATCTCGGGCCGTCTGTCGTACTCCTTCGGACTGGTCGGACCGGCCGTCACCGTGGACACCGCGTGCTCCTCCTCGCTGGTCGCGCTGCACCTGGCGGCCCAGTCGCTCCGGGCGGGGGAGTGCGACCTCGCGCTGGCCGGCGGCGTCACCGTCATGTCGAGCCCGCTCACCTTCGTCGAGTTCTCCAAGCAGGGCGGTCTCGCCGCCGACGGGCACTGCCGTTCCTTCGCCGAGTCCGCGTCCGGCACCGGCTGGGCCGAGGGGGTCGGCGTGCTCGTGCTGGAGAAGCTGTCCGACGCACGCCGACGCGGGCACACGATCCTCGCCGTCGTACGCGGCTCGGCCGTCAACCAGGACGGCGCGTCCAACGGCCTGACCGCCCCCAACGGGCCCTCGCAGATCCGCGTCATCGAGCAGGCGCTGCTCAACGCGCGCCTGTCCGCCGACCAGGTCGACGTGGTGGAGGCGCATGGCACCGGCACGACGCTGGGGGATCCGGTCGAGGCGGAGGCGCTGCTCGCCACCTACGGCCGCAACCGCCCCGCCGGCCGTCCGCTGCTGCTCGGCTCGGTGAAGTCCAACATCAGCCACACGCAGGCCGCCGCCGGTGTGGCAGGCGTCATCAAGCTGGTACTGGCGATGCGCCACGGAATGCTGCCGAAGACGCTGCACATCGACGCACCGACATCCCATGTGGACTGGTCCGGCGGGTCGCTGGCGCTCGCGACCGAGAACACGCCGTGGCCCGAGGAGGCGGACCGTCCGCGCCGTGCCGCCGTCTCCTCGTTCGGGCTGAGCGGCACCAACGCGCACGCCATCATCGAGCAGGCACCTGCCGACGAGGACCAGGCGTCCGACGAGGACGAGCCGTCCGTCGGTGACGTCGCGGCCGGCGCGGTGCCGGTGCTGGTGTCCGCGCGTACCCGTGAGGCTCTCGGGGAACAGGCGGCGCGCCTGCTGTCCGCGGTCGACTCCGGGACCCTGGCCGACACCGCCTTCTCGCTCGCGACCACTCGCGCCGCGTTCGAGCACCGCGCCGCCGTCGTGGCGACCGATCACGAGCACGCCCGGGCCGCGCTGGCCGCGCTGGCCGCCGGCGGGACGCCGGCCGGGCTCGTCTCGGGTGTCACGCGCGGCAAACCCAAGCTGGCCGTGGTGTTCACCGGTCAGGGCGCGCAGCGCGCCGGCATGGGCCGCGGACTGTACGACCGCTTCCCGGTGTTCGCCGCGGCACTGGACGAGGCGTGCGCGGCGCTGGACGCCCACCTCGACCGCCCGCTGCGCGAGGTCATGTGGGCCAGGACGGCAGGTACGCTCAACCGCACGGAATACGCCCAGCCGGCGCTGTTCGCCGTCGAAGTCGCGCTCTACCGGCTGGTGGAGTCGTGGGGCGTCAAACCGGACTACCTCGCCGGCCACTCCATCGGCGAGCTGGCCGCCGCGCACGTGGCCGGTGTCCTCGACCTGACCGCGGCGGCGGCTCTCGTGGCGGCACGCGGGCGACTGATGCAGGCGCTGCCCGACGGCGGCGTGATGACGTCCGCGCGGGCGTCCGAGGCCGAGGTCGCGCCGCTTGTCTCCGGGCATGCCGACACCGTGTCGATCGCGGCCGTGAACGGCGTGCGGTCGGTGGTCGTCGCGGGCGAGGCCGACGCGGTCGCCGAGATCGAGGCGGCACTGGTCGAGCGGGGGCACAGGCCGAAGCGGCTGCGGGTGTCGCACGCGTTCCACTCGCCGCTGATGAACCCGATGCTGGACGAATTCCACGCGGTCGCCGAGGATCTGACGTTCCGCGAGCCGTTACTGCCGGTCGTGTCGACGGTGACCGGTGAGCAGGCCACTGTCGAGCAGCTGACCAGCGCGGACTACTGGACCGACCACGTGCGCCGGCCGGTCAGGTTCCACGACAGTGTCGGCTGGCTGCGCGAGCACGGAGTCGGCGCGTTCCTGGAGCTGGGCCCGGACGGGGTGCTCAGCGCGATGGTGCGGGAGGACTTCCCGGACGCCGGCGTGGTCGCGACGCTGCGCGGGGCGCAGCCCGAGGACGCCGCCCTCGCGGCCGCGGCCGCGGGTCTGCACACGCTCGGTGTCCCGCTGCGCTGGGCCGACTACTTCGCGGGCACCGGCGCCCGCCGCGTCGACCTGCCGACGTACGCCTTCCAGCGCCGCCGCTACTGGCCGCGTGACGCTCACGCTTCGCCGGGAGACATGCGCGCCGCCGGACTCGGCTCGGCGAACCACCCCCTCCTCGCCGCTGCCGCGTCCCTGGCGGACTCGGACGGCGTGCTGCTCACAGGCCGGCTCTCCGTGGCGTCGCACGCATGGCTCGCCGACCACGCCGTCCGCGGCACGGCCGTGCTACCCGGCACCGCGCTGCTCGAACTCGCGGTGCGAGCCGGAGACGAGGTCGGCTGCGGCAGGATCGAGGAGCTGACGCTCGCCGCGCCGCTGGTGCTGCCCGACCAGGGAGGCGTACAGGTACAGCTGTGGATCGGCAGCCCGGACGCCCGCGGCCACCGCACCCTCACGGTGTACTCGCGGTCCGACGCGGGCGACGCCACCGACTCGGGCGAGGACCGCCCCTGGACCCGTCATGCCGACGGCGTCCTGGCCTCCGGCGGGCAGGCCGGTTCCTTCGGTGCCACCGTGTGGCCGCCGGCCGGGGCGGAGGCGATCGGCCTCGACGGCTTCTACGATCGCGCGGCCGAGGCGGGGCTGGAGTACGGACCGGCGTTCCGCGGCCTCGCCGCGGCCTGGCGGGTCGGCCCGGACGGCACGGTCGCCGCCGAGGTCGAGCTGCCCGAGAGCGTCGCGGCCGAGGCGCCGTCCTTCGGCATGCACCCAGCGCTGCTGGACGCCGCCCTGCACGCGGTCGCCCTCACCGGTCTCGGCGACGGCGGCGCCATGCTGCCGTTCTCATGGGAAGGCGTGCGCCTGCACGCCACGGGTGCGACGGCGGCCCGCGTGCTGCTGGTGCCGGTCGGTGATTCCGCGGTGTCGATCGAGGTGACGGACGCCGCCGGCGCGCCGCTGCTGTCGGTGGCGTCCCTGGCGCTACGGCGTCTCGGGGACGAACGCCTGGCCGCCGAGCCAGGCAGGGACGCGCTGTTCCGCCTGGACTGGATTCCGGTGTCCGGTGGAACGGCGCCGGAGACCGTCGCGGTCCTCGGGCCGGACGCCCCCATGCTGCCCGGAGTGGAGGTGCTGGTCGCCGCCGGTGTCGCCGACCTGCCCGGCGCGGTGCCGCCGGTGGTGCTGGCACCGGTGCCGGCGGGCACCGGTGACCCGGTGGCCGATGCGCACGCGAACGCCGTCTGGGCCATGGGCATCGCACAGGACTGGCTCGCGGACGAGCGCTGCGGTGGCTCCCGTCTGCTGTTCCTCACGCACAACGGCGTGGCCGTGCGGCCGGAGGACACGGTCGACCCGGCTCAGGCGGCCGTGTGGGGTTTCGCGAGGGCGGCCGAGGCGGAGAATCCCGGACGGTTCGGTGCGATCGACGGCGTCTCGGTGCCGGCCCTCGGTACCGGCGAGCCGCAGACGGCGGTGCGGGACGGCGAGGTGGTCGCCGCCCGCCTCGTCCGCGTGCGGTCCGCCGACCACGGTGCCGTGGACTGGGGCGACGGTGCCGTCCTGGTCACCGGTGGTACGAGCGGTCTCGGCGCCCTGGTGGCGCGGCACCTCGCCGAACACCACGGTGTGCGGCGGCTGGTCCTGGCCGGCCGTCGTGGTGCTGCCGCCGAGGGCGCGGCGGAGGTGGCGGCCGAGATCGCCGAGCTGGGCGCGCAGGTGACGTTCGCCGCCGTGGACGCTGCCGACCGGGACGCGCTGGCCGCCGTGTTCGCCGCCGAGGGGCCTGTCACGGGCGTCGTGCACGCTGCCGGCGTCCTCGACGACGGCGTCCTGCCCTCGCTGACGGCCGACCGGATCGACGCCGTGCTGCGGCCGAAGGCCGACGCGGCCTGGAACCTGCACGAACTGGCCGGGGACGTATCGGTGTTCGTGGTGTTCTCCTCGGTCGCCGGTGTGGTGGGCGCGGCGGCGCAGACGGCTTACGCGGCCGGCAACGCCTTCCTCGACGCACTGGTCACCAAGCGGCGCTCCGAGGGCCTGCCGGGAGTGTCGCTGGCATGGGGGCCATGGACGCAGGAGATGGGCATGACCCGCTCCCTCGGCGCGTCCGGTATGCGCCGCCTGGCCCGTGCCGGCACGTTGCCGCTGTCCGTCGAGGACGGTCTCGCGCTGTTCGACACGGCGGTTCCCGGTCCCGACGCCGTGGCGGTCCCGGTACGGCTCGACCTGCCCGCGCTGCGCGCCCACGACGAGGTGCCGCCCGTGCTGCACGCCCTGGTCCGGCCCCGGGCCCGCCGGGCCACCGCGGAGAGCGTCGCCGCGAGCGGCCTGGCGCAGCGGCTCGCGCTGCTGAGCGCCGTCGAGCGTGCCGATACCGTGCTGGGGCTGGTGCGGGCCGAGGTGACCTCCGTGCTCGGGCACACCGGCACCGATCGCATCGACCCCGACCGGACCTTCGCCGACCTCGGCTTCGATTCCCTGACGGCTGTCGAACTGCGCGGTCGGCTCGCGACCGCCACCGGCCTGCGGATGCCGGCCACGCTCGTCTTCGACCACCCGACCGTCGGCGCGCTGTCCGCGTACGTGCTGGACGAACTGCTCGGCGCCGAGGAGCCGGTCGAGCCGGTCACCGGTTCGAAGGCCGTCACCGACGACCCGATCGTCATCGTCGGTATGTCCTGCCGCTACCCGGGCGGCGTCTCCTCACCGGAGGACCTCTGGCGGCTGGTCAGTGAGGGCGCCGACGCGATATCGGGCTTCCCGACCAATCGCGGCTGGGACCTGGACACCCTGTTCGATCCGGATCCCGACCACATCGGCACGTCGTACGCGCGTTCCGGCGGCTTCCTACACGACGCGGGCGAGTTCGACCCGGCCTTCTTCGGCATGAGCCCCCGTGAGGCGCTCGCCACCGATGCCCAGCAGCGCCTGCTCCTGGAGGCGTCCTGGGAGGCCGTCGAGCGGGCCGGGATCCCTCCCGCCGCGCTGCGCGGCAGCCGCACGGGTGTGTTCACCGGCGTCATGTACAGCGACTACGTCCACGCGCTCGGCGGCGGCGAGTTCGAGGGCCACCAGGGCACCGGCACGTCCCCGAGCGTGGCCTCCGGCCGTGTGTCGTACACGCTCGGCCTGGAGGGCCCGGCGGTCAGTGTCGACACGGCTTGCTCGTCCTCGCTGGTGGCGTTGCACCTGGCTGCGCAGTCGCTGCGTGCGGGGGAATGCTCCCTCGCCCTCGCCGGCGGCGTGACGGTCATGTCGACCCCGACGTCGTTCCTCGAGTTCTCCCGGCAGCGTGGCCTCGCCGCCGACGGCCGGTGCAAGGCCTTCGCGGACGCGGCCGACGGCGTCGCCTGGTCCGAGGGCGTCGGCGTCATCGTGCTGGAACGCATGTCCGACGCCCGCCGCAACGGGCACGAGATCCTTGCCGTGGTCCGCGGTTCCGCAGTGAACCAGGACGGCGCGTCGAACGGCCTGACTGCGCCGAACGGTCCGTCCCAGCAGCGGGTGATCCGGGCCGCGCTGGCGAACGCCGGGCTGTCGCCCTCCGATGTGGACGTCGTCGAGGGGCACGGCACCGGCACGGCGTTGGGCGATCCCATCGAGGCGCAGGCGTTGCTGGCCACGTACGGCCGTGACCGGGAGGCGCCGTTGCTGCTTGGATCGGTGAAGTCCAATATCGGTCACACGCAGGCGGCGGCGGGTGTCGCCGGGATCATCAAGATGGTGCTGGCGATGCGGCATGGTGTCGTGCCCCGCACCCTGCACGTGGACGCGCCGTCGACGCAGGTCGACTGGGCAGTCGGCGCGGTGAAGCTGGTCACCGACCAGACCCCGTGGCCGGACTCCGGCCGGCCGAGGCGCGCGGCGGTGTCGTCGTTCGGCTTCAGCGGCACCAATGTGCACACGGTCCTGGAAGCCCCGCCCGCGGTGGCGGAGTCCGTCCCGGAGCGGGTGACCACCGCCGGTGTCGTACCGGTGCTGGTGTCCGGGCGCGGCCGGGACGCGCTCAGGGCGCAGGCGGAGCGCCTGCTGGCGTACGTCGACTCGGCCGATCCGCTGGACCTGGCCCACTCGCTGGCGACCACCCGTTCGCGGTTCGAACAGCGGGCGGCGGTGATCGCACCGGACGCCGGGACACTGCGTCGGGCCCTTGCCGCGCTGGCAGCCGGCCGGCCCGACCCGGCCCTGTCGGAGGGGGAGACGGTCCACGGCCGTACGGCCTTCGTGTTCGCGGGTCAGGGTGCCCAGCGCCTGGGCATGGGCCGTGAGCTGTACGTCAGGTTCCCGGTCTTCGCCGAGGCGTTCGACGCGGTGACAGCGGAGCTCGGCGAGGGCGTTCGCGAAGTGATGTGGGGCGAGGACGCGGAGGCGCTGAGCGAGACGGGCTGGGCGCAGCCGGCGTTGTTCGCGCTGGAGGTGGCGCTGTACCGGCTGATCGAGTCGTGGGGCGTGCGACCCGACTTCCTGGCCGGGCACTCGGTCGGTGAGATCGCGGCGGCGCACGTCGCCGGCGTCCTGTCGTTGAGCGACGCGGCGGCGTTGGTCTCGGCGCGCGGCCGGCTCATGCAGGCACTGCCGGCCGGCGGCGGCATGACGGCCATCGAGGCCGGTGCGGACGATGTCGCCGCTGAGCTGGTCGAGGGCGTGTCCATCGCCGCGGTCAACGGTCCGCAGTCCGTCGTCGTGGCCGGTGGGACCGACGCGCTCGCCCGGATCGAGACGGTGTTCCGCGAGCGGGGCTGCCGTACGAAGGCGCTGCGGGTCTCGCACGCGTTCCACTCGCCGCTGATGGATCCGATGCTGGACGCGTTCCGGTCCGTGGTCGAGGGCCTGTCCTTCGGCGAGGCGCGGATCCCGCTGGTGTCCACCGTGACCGGCGTCGTCGCCGGTGACGAGCTGGCCACGCCGGAGTACTGGGTCAGGCACGTCCGGGAGGCCGTGCGGTTCGCCGACGGCGTACGGACCCTCGTGGACCGTGGGGTGCGCGCGTTCGTCGAACTGGGGCCGGACGGCACCCTCTCCGCGATGGTCGAGGACAACGCCGCCGATGTCGCCGCCGTCGCCACGCTGCGGGGCGAGCGGGACGAGGAGCGCGCCGCCGTCACCGCCCTGGCGCGGCTCGACACATGGGGCGTGCCCGTCGACTGGGCCGCCTTCTTCGCCGGCACCGGCGCACGCCGCGTCGACCTGCCGACCTATGCGTTCTCCCGTGAGTTCTACTGGCCCGAGGCCCGCACGCGGCCGCCCGGCGACCCGGCGGGCGACCGGCTGTGGGCGGCCGTCGAGGAGGGCAACGCCGCCGGGCTCGCCGAACTCCTCGGCCTCGGTGAGGACCAGCGCAGCTCGCTGGACGCGCTGCTGCCCGCGCTGTCGTCGTGGCACCGGGACCGTCACGAGCGTGCCCTGCGCGACACGTGGCGCTACCGCGTCGAATGGGCCGCCTTGGCAGAGCGCGCGGCGACGCTGCCGGGTGCCTGGCTGCTCATCGGCACGACCGAGCATCCCGATCTCGCCGCTGCGCTGCGGGCGCACGGCGCCGAGGTCCGCACCCTGGTGGCGACCGAACCCGACCGTGCCGCGCTCGCCGCTCGGCTCGCCGAGGTCGGCGATCACACGGGGGTGGTGTGGGTGCCGCCGTCCGAGGAGGAGCCGACGGCGTTCCCGCGCGGACTGGCCCTGACCGTCACGCTCGAACAGGCGCTCGGCGACGCCGGCATCACCGCTCCGCTGTGGGTTCTCACACGCGGAGCGGTGTCGGCGGCCCCCGGCGACCCGGCGCCCCGCCCGTCGCAGGCCGCAGTGTGGGGTCTCGGCCGCAGCGTCGCGCTGGAGCATCCGGACCGCTGGGGCGGCCTGATCGACCTGCCCGCGGTGTGGAACGACCGAGCCGCCTCCCACCTCGCCGCCACCCTGGCCGGGACCGACGGCGAGGACCAGGTCGCGGTCCGGCCGGCCGGGCGCAGCGGTCGACGTCTCGTCCGGTACACCGCTCCCTCGCCCGCCGGCGAGTTCACCGCTCGCGGGACCGTGCTCGTCACCGGGGGCACCGGTGGCCTCGGCAGCGAGGTCGCGCGCTGGCTCGCCCGTTCCGGTGCCACCGACCTCGTGCTGACCAGCCGACGTGGCCCGGACGCGCCCGGAGCCGTCGAGCTCCGCGCCGAACTGGAGGAACTGGGCGCGCGCGTCGAGATCACCGCCTGCGACGTGGCCGACCGGGCCGCGCTGGCCGCGGTGCTCGCCGAGCACCCGGTGACCGGTGTGGTGCACACGGCGGGTGTCAGTGACATGAAGGCGCTCGCGGAGACCACCCTCGCCGAGGTCGACTCCGTGCTGTCCGCGAAGGTGGCCGGCGCGGTCAACCTCGACGCCCTGGTCGGGGACGTGGACTTCTTCGTGCTGTTCGGCTCCGTCGCCGGCACGATCGGCAGCGGCGGCCAGGCCTCCTACAGCGCTGCCAACGCCTGCCTGGACGCCATCGCCGAAACCCGTGCCGCACGCGGCCTCACCGCCACGTCCGTGGCGTGGGGACCGTGGGCCGAGACCGGCATGGCGACCGACGGCGCCATGACCGCGAACCTGCTGCGGCAGGGCCTGCGGTTCATCGCGCCGGCCGCCGGCATCGCCGAACTCCGCGACGCCATCGTGCGCGGCGACACCACCGTCACCGTCGCCGACGTGGACTGGACGCGCTACGCGCCGGTCTTCACCGCCCTACGTCCGAGCCCGCTGCTCGCGGCGCTGCCGGAAACGGCGGCGCAGGCCGATGAACCGGACAGCCGCACGGAGTTCGTCGCCCGCCTGGCCGTACTGCCCGCCGAGGAGCGGGAACGGCAGCTCGTCGACCTGATCCGCACCGAGGCGGCCGGCGTGCTCGGCCACGATTCCGTGGACGGCATGCCGGAGCAACGGGTCTTCCGCGACGGTGGGTTCGACTCGCTGACCGCCGTCGAACTGCGCAAGCGCCTCAGCGGTATCACCGGACGCGCCCTGCCCAGCACCATGGTGTTCGACTACCCGACACCGTCGGCGCTGGCGCGCTACCTGGCCGGGGAACTGCTCGACGCCGACAGCGCCGCCGCGCGGGTGACCGCCGTGGCCGGCGCCCCCGACGAGCCCATCGCGATCGTCGGCATGGCATGCCGGTTCCCGGGCGGCGCCGCCACGCCCGAGGAGTTCTGGGCCCTCATCGAGGACGGCGTCGACGCCAGCAGTGAATGGCCCGTGGACCGAGGCTGGGACGCGACCGCGCTGTACGACGCCGACCCCGACGAGCCGCACACCACCTACACCACGCGGGGTGGCTTCCTGCACGACGCCGGCGACTTCGACCCGGCGTTCTTCGGCATCTCGCCGCGTGAGGCCCTGTCCATGGACCCGCAGCAGCGCCTGCTGCTGGAAACCTCGTGGGAGGCACTGGAGCGGGCCGGCATCGACCCGGCAGCACTGCGCTCCACCACGACCGGCACGTTCGTCGGTTCCAGTTTCCAGGAGTACGGCGCCCAGCACGTCGAGGACCTCGAGGCGCACGTCGTCACCAGCACCATCCCCAGTGTGCTGTCCGGCCGCCTCGCCTACGTGTTCGGGCTGGAGGGTCCGGCGGTCACCGTGGACACCGCCTGCTCGTCGTCGCTGGTGGCGATCCACCTCGCCGCGCAGTCGTTGCGCAACGGCGAGACCACGCTGGCGCTCGCCGGCGGCGCGACGGTCATGCCCAACCCCGGGCCGTTCACGGCGTTCAGCCGGCAGCGGGCGCTCGCCCACGACGGCCGGTCCAAGGCGTTCGCGGAGGGCGCTGACGGCATGGCGCTCGGCGAGGGCGTCGGCATGCTGCTCCTGGAGAAGCTGTCCGACGCGCAGGCCAACGGCCACCCGGTGCTCGCGGTGATCCGCGGCTCCGCCGTCAACCAGGACGGTGCGTCCAACGGTCTGAGCGCGCCGAACGGGCCCGCGCAGCAGCGGGTCATCAGGCAGGCCCTGGCCAACGCTCGGCTGGCGCCGTCCGACGTGGACGCCGTGGAGGCGCACGGCACCGGCACCGCGCTGGGCGACCCGATCGAGGCCCAGGCGCTGCAGGCCACCTACGGCGTGGACCGGGACCCGGAGTGGCCGCTGCTGCTCGGCTCCGTGAAGTCCAACATCGGCCACACGCAGTCCGCCGCGGGCGTCGCCGGCGTCATGAAGATGGTGCTGGCCCTGCGAAACCGCGTGCTGCCGCCCACGCTGCACGCCGGGACACCGTCCTCGCACATCGACTGGAGCGCGGGCACCGTGCAACTGCTGCACGAGGCCCGGCCGTGGGAGCCGGGGGAGCGGGTGCGCCGCGCCGCCGTGTCGTCGTTCGGCATCAGCGGCACCAACGTCCACCTCGTGCTGGAGGAATCGCCGGCCGTGCCGGCACCGGACGAGCGTGCGCCCATGCCGGTTCCGGCCGTGCTGCCGCTCGTGCTGTCGGCGCGGTCCGCGCCCGCGCTGCGTGACCAGGCCGCCCGCCTGGTCGGCTGGAACGCGGACCCGGTCGATGTCGGCTACTCGCTGGTGACGTCGCGGTCGCTGTTCGAGCACCGGGCCGTGGTCCTCAACCGCGACGCCCTGGACGGCTACGCCCGCGGCGGGGCCACGACCGAGGTGGTCGAGGGCGTGGCGGACGTCGAGGGCCGGACCGTGTTCGTGTTCCCGGGCCAGGGCTCGCAGTGGGCCGGCATGGGAGCGCGGCTGCTCGACGAGTCGCCCGTGTTCGCGGAGCACATCCAGGCGTGCGCCGCCGCGCTGTCGGAGTTCACGGACTGGTCCCTGCTGGACGTGCTGCGCCAGGCGGAGGGTGCGCCGGGCCTGGAGCGCGTCGACGTCGTACAGCCCGCGTCGTTCGCGGTGATGGTGGCGCTGGCGGCGCTGTGGCGGTCGCAGGGCGTGCACCCGGACGCCGTGGTCGGACACTCCCAGGGCGAGATCGCCGCGTCCGTGGTCGCTGGTGCGCTGTCCCTCGGGGACGGTGCCCGCGTGGTCGCCCTGCGCAGTCAGGCCATCGCGCGGCGGCTGGCGGGCAACGGCGGCATGATGTCGGTGCCGCTGCCCGCGGACCGCGTCGAGCCGCTGCTGCCTTCCGACGGTACGGTGCAGATCGCGGCCGTCAACGGGCCGGGTTCCGTGGTCGTGGCCGGTGTTCCCGCCGCGCTGGACGCGCTGTTCGACACCCTGGCCGCGGACGGCGTCCGGGTGCGGAAGATCGCCGTGGACTACGCCTCGCACTCCGCCCAGGTCGAGGACATCCGGGACGAGCTGCTCGAACTCCTCGCCCCGATCCGGCCGCGGACCGCTGAGGTCCCGTTCTACTCCACCGTGACGAGCGAGTGGCTCGACACCACGGTCATGGACGCCGGCTACTGGTACCGCAACCTGCGCGGCACCGTGCACTTCGGTCCGGCCGTCACCACCCTGCTCGGCGAGGGCCACCGCGCGTTCATCGAGTGCAGCGCGCACCCGGTGCTGCGGCCGGGCATCGCCGAGGCGGTCGACGCGGCCGGCGTGCGAGCCGTGGTGACCGGCACACTGCGCCGCGAAAGGGGCGGCCTGGACCGCGTCCTCACGTCCTTCGCCGAGGCGTTCGTCCACGGCGTCGACGTGGACTGGGCCGCCCTGTACCAGGGCGGTCGCCGGACCGACCTGCCCACCTACGCGTTCCAGCACGACCGCCTGTGGATCCCGGTGCCGTCACCCGTGGTGTCCGACGGTACGGACCCGGTCGAGGCGGACTTCTGGCAGGCCGTCGAGACCGGCGACCTGGCCTCGCTCACCACCGACCTCGCCGTGGACGAGGAGGCCCTCGCGGCCGTGCTGCCCGGCCTGTCGGCATGGCGCGGCCGCCGCCGCGAGCAGACCCTCGTGGACGCCTGGCGCTACCGCGTGGCGTGGACGCCGGTCCGCACGGGCACCGCCGCGCTGACCGGACGCTGGCTCGTGGTCACCGCCGACGGCGTCGCCGACGAGGACGTGCTCTCCGCGCTGGGCGCGCACGGTGCCACGCCCGAGCGGCTGGTCCTAGACGCCGCCTGTGCCGACCGGGCCGTGCTCGCCGCACGCCTCGACGGCATCGACGCGGTCACGGGTGTGGTGTCGCTGGTGGCGGGTGCCGAGCGCCCGCTCGCGGGCCGTTCCGCGACGAACGAGGGTCTCGCGCTGACCGTGGCGCTCGTGCAGGCCCTCGGCGACGCCGGAATCGACGCCCCGCTGTGGTTCCTCACCCGTGCCGCCGTGTCGACGGGCCGCGCCGACGAGGTGCTCAACCCCGGCCAGGCACAGGTGCTCGGCGTCGGCTGGACCGCCGCGCTCGAGCACCCGCGGCGGATCGGCGGCACTGTGGACCTGCCGGTCGAACTGGACACTCGCGCGGCGGGCCGGCTCGCCGCCGTGCTGTCCGGCGCGACGGGCGAGGACCAGCTCGCTGTGCGTGCCGCCGGCACACTGGCGCGGCGGATCGTGCGTGCGCCGAAGACCGCCGACGGCTCGGGCTGGACCGCCCGCGGCACCGTCCTGGTCACCGGCGGTACCGGCACCCTGGCCCCGCATCTGGCCCGCTGGCTCGCCGGCCAGGGCGCGGAGCGGATCGTGCTCACCAGCCGCCGCGGCCCGGCCGCCCCCGGCGCGGCCGAGCTGGTCGCGGACCTGACCGAGCTCGGTGCCGCCGCCGAGGTCGTGGCCTGCGACATCACCGACCGCGACGCCGTAGCCGCACTGCTGGACCGGCTGCGTGCGGACGGGCCGCCGCTACGGACCGTGGTGCACACGGCCGCCGTGATCGAGCTGTGCACCATCGCCGACACCACCCTCGACCAGTTCGAGCGGGTGCTGGACGCGAAGGTGACCGGCGCCGGCATCCTGGACGAGCTGCTCGCCGAGGACGAGCTGGACAACTTCGTGCTCTACTCGTCCACCGCGGGCATGTGGGCCTCCGGCGCGCACGCCGCATACGTCGCGGGCAACGCGTACCTGCACGCCCTGGCCGCGCGCCGCCGTGCCCGCGGGCTGCCGGCGATGTCCCTGTCGTGGGGCATCTGGGCGGACGACATGAAGCTCGGCCGGGTCGACCCGGAACAGATCGTGCGCAGCGGCCTCGTGTTCATGGAGCCGCCGCTCGCGCTGACGGCCCTGCGCAACGCCCTCGAGGGGGACGACACCGCACTCGCGATCGCCGACATCGACTGGGACCGCTACCACGAGGTGTTCACCTCGACCCGGCCGACGACGCTGTTCGACGAGATCCCCGAGGTCAAGGCGCTCACCGAGGTCCGGGAGCAGAACACCGTGACCGGTGGTGCCAGGGGCGGTTTCGCCGCGTCACTGCGGGCGCTGCCCGCCGCTGAGCGGGAGCGCACGCTGCTGGACCTGGTGTGCGGCCAGGCCGCCACCGTGCTCGGCCACACCTCCGGCGACGCGCTCGGCGAGCAGCGGGCGTTCCGTGACGCCGGCTTCGATTCCGTGACCGCGATCGACCTGCGGACCCGGATCGCCGACGCCACCGGCCTCACGCTGCCCAGCACCATCGTCTTCGACCACCCGAACCCGGTCGCGCTGACCGAGTTCCTGCTGGCGGAGATCGCCGGCCACGCGCCCGCGGCCACGAGCGCCGCCGCCGCGGCCGCGCCGGACGAGCCCATCGCCATCATCGGCATGAGCTGCCGCTACCCGGGTGGGGCCGACTCGCCCGAGGACCTGTGGCGGCTGGTCACCGAGGGCGTCGACGCGATCAGCGGCTTCCCCGCGGACCGCGGTTGGCCCGCGGACGAGCTGTACGACCCGGACCCCGACCGTGCCGGCAAGACCTACTCGGTGCAGGGCGGCTTCCTGAGGGACGCGGCGGAGTTCGACGCGGACTTCTTCGGCATCTCACCGCGTGAGGCGCTGGCCATGGACCCGCAGCAGCGGCTGCTGCTGGAGACGGCGTGGGAGGCCTTCGAACGGGCCGGTCTCGACCCGCACGGTCTGCACGGCAGCCTCACCGGCACGTTCATCGGAGCCAGCTACCAGGACTACACGGCGTCGGTGTCGCGCACCGCGGACAGCTCCGAGGGCCACATGGTCACCGGCTCACTGGGCAGCGTCCTGTCCGGCCGCCTGGCGTACCTGCTCGGCCTGGAGGGTCCCGCCGTCACGCTGGACACCGCCTGCTCGTCGTCGCTGGTGGCGATCCACCTCGCCGCGCAGTCGCTGCGCACCGGGGAGAGCACACTGGCGCTGGCCGGCGGCGTGAGCATCATGTCCAATCCGGGCGCGTTCATCGGGTTCTCCCGGCAGCGGGCGCTCGCCGCGGACGGGCGCTGCAAGGCGTACTCCGACGACGCCGACGGCATGACCCTCGCCGAGGGCGTCGGCGTGGTCCTGCTGGAGAAGCTGTCCGACGCGCAGGCCAATGGCCACCAGGTGCTCGCCGTGCTCAAGGGCTCGGCGGTGAACCAGGACGGCGCGTCCAACGGCCTGACCGCGCCGAACGGACCCGCGCAGCAGCGGGTCATCCGCGCGGCGCTGGCCAACGCCCGGCTGACGGCGTCCGAGGTGGACGCGATCGAGGGCCACGGCACCGGCACCGCGCTCGGTGACCCGATCGAGGCGCAGGCACTGTTCGGGACCTACGGCCGCGAGCGCGACCCGGAGCGGCCGCTGCTTCTCGGCTCCGTGAAGTCCAACATCGGCCACACCCAGATGGCCTCCGGCGTGGCCAGTGTGATCAAGCTCGTGCTGGCCATGCAGCGGGGCGTACTGCCGCGCACTCTGCACGCGGAGACGCCGTCCACGCACGTCGACTGGTCCAGCGATGCCATCGGCCTGCTGACCGAGCAGGTGCCGTGGCCCGAGACGGGCCGGCCGCGCCGCGCCGCCGTGTCGTCCTTCGGGCTCAGCGGCACGAACGCGCACGCGATCCTGGAACAGGCGCCGGTCGCGCAGGAGCCCGTCACGCCCCGCGTCGACGGCGTGCTGCCGTTCGTCCTGTCCGGCCGGACCGACGCCGCGCTGCGGGCGCAGGCCGGGCGTCTGCTCGACCTCCTGCGCACGCGGCCCGACACGCACCCGACCGACCTCGCGTACTCGCTGGTGACCGGCCGCGCGGCGTTCGAACGGCGCGCCGCCGTCGTCGCGACGGACCCGGCGGAGCTGGGCAGCGGCCTGACGGCCGTGCGGGACGGAGCGCCGGGCGCGGGTGTGCTGCGTGGCTCGGTGGAGCGGGGCGGCCTGGCTGTGCTGTTCACGGGCCAAGGCGCGCAGCGCAGCGGCATGGGCCGCGAACTGTACGAGCGCTTCCCGGTGTTCGCCGACGCCCTCGACGAGGTGCTGCTCCACCTCGACAACGAGCTGGACCGTCCGCTGCGGGATGTCATGTGGGCGGACGACGCCACCGAGCTGGACCGCACCGGCTACACCCAGCCGGCGCTCTTCGCGGTGGAGGTGGCCCTCTACCGGCTCGTGGAGTCCTGGGGCGTGCGGCCGGACCACGTCGCCGGCCACTCGGTCGGCGAGCTCGCCGCCGCGCACGTCGCCGGAGTGCTGTCGCTGGCCGACGCCACCAAGCTCGTCGCCGCGCGCGGCCGGCTGATGCAGGCGCTGCCCGAGGGTGGCGCGATGGTCTCCGTCCGGGCGTCCGAGGCGATCGTCGCGCCGCGCCTCGACGAGCGGCGCGTGTCCATCGCCGCGATCAACGGTCCGGAGTCCGTGGTGATCGCCGGCGACGAGGACGTGGTGCTGGCGCTGGCCGAGGGCTTCGAGGCCGACGGGTACCGTACGCGGCGGCTGCGGGTGAGCCATGCCTTCCACTCGCCGCGCATGGACGCGGTGCTCGACGACTTCCGCCGGGTCGCGGCGACCCTGACGTACCAGCCGCCGCGCATCCCCGTCCTGTCCAACGTGACCGGCGAGCCCGTCACCGCCGGGCAGGTCTGCGACCCCGAGTACTGGGTGCGGCACGTACGCGCCGCGGTGCGGTTCGCCGACGGCGTCACATGGCTGGCCGGGCACGGCGTGCGCGCCTTCCTGGAGCTCGGTCCGGACGCGGTGCTGACCGGCATGGCGCAGGAGAGCCTGCCCGAGGACGGAGTGGCGGTCGTCGCGTCGCAGCGGCGCGACCGCTCCGAGATCTCCGCCCTCGCCGCGGCCGTCGCGGCCCTGCACGTGCACGGCGTCCCCGTCGACTGGACGGCGTTCTTCGCGGACACCGGCGCCCGCCGGATCGACGTGCCGACCTACGCGTTCCAGCACGAGCGCTTCTGGCCGGAGCAGGACGTCAACGCGGCGCCGCGGCCCGGCGACACCGTCGACGCCACGTTCTGGGCGGCCGTGGAGGAGGCCGACGTCGAGTCCCTCACCACCGCCCTCGGTCTGCCCGCCGACACCGTCTCGGCGATGGTGCCGGCGCTCTCGACCTGGCGTCGCCGCCGCGACGAGGAGTCCGCCGTGGACTCCCTGCGCTACCGCGTCGTGTGGGCGCCGATGCCCAGCGGCTCCCCGTCGCTCGGCGGCACCTGGCTGGTGCTCGCGCCCGGCGACTCGGAGTGGTCGACCGCGGCCGTCGGCGGTCTCGTCGCCGCCGGGGCGGACACCGTCCGGCTCGACGTCACGGAGCCCGACCGGGCCGCGCTCGCCGACGCGCTGCGCGACCAGGCCGCCGGGGGCGGCTTCGCGGGCGTGGTGTCGCTGCTGTCGGCTGCCGCGCCCGGCGACGGCGAGGTGCCCGCGGGCCTGGCGCTGACCACCGTCGCCGTGCAGGCGCTCGGCGATGCCGGGATCACCGCGCCCTTGTGGTGCGTCACGCGGGACGCCGTCGCCGTCGACAGCACGGAGATCCCCGACCCCGCCCAGGCCGCGGTCTGGGGCCTCGGCCGGGTGGCGGCGCTGGAGCAGCCCGCGACCTGGGGCGGTCTCGTCGACCTGCCGTCACGACTGGACGCTGTCACCGCACAGAGGCTCGGCGGAGTCCTCGCCGGGGCCGGCGAGGACCAGGCCGCCGTGCGCGCGGCCGGCGCGTTCGCCCGCAGGCTCGCCCACGCCGCCTCCGGCACCGGCCGGCCGTACCGCCCGCGGGGCACCGTGCTCATCACGGGCGGTACCGGCGGCATCGCCGGGCACCTGGCGCGCTGGCTGGCCGGGGCCGGAGCCGAGCACCTCGTGCTGACGAGCCGACGCGGTCCGAACGCACCCGGCGCCGTGGAGCTCGCCACGGAGCTGGAGGCGCTCGGCGCGCGGGTCACCGTCGCCGCGTGCGACGCCGGTGACCGCGAGGCGCTGGCCGCGCTGCTCGCCGACGTGACGCCCACGGCTGTCTTCCACGGCGCAGGGGTGCTGGCCGACGGCGTGCTGGACGCGCTCACGCCGGAGTCGTTCGCGACCGTGCTGCACGCCAAGGCGACGGCGGCCCGGAACCTGGACGAGCTCACCGCGGGGCTGGAACTCGACGCATTCGTGCTGTTCTCGTCCACCGCCGGCACGATCGGCGCGCCGGGACAGGCGAACTACGCCGCCGCGAACGCCTGGTTGGACGCCTTCGCCGCGTGGCGGCGGGCGCAGGGCCGGGTCGCGACCTCGATCGCGTGGGGCCCGTGGGCCGACGCGGGCATGGTCGCCGACGGCGGGTTGGCCGCACGGGTACGGCGCGGCGGGTTCGAGCCGCTGCGTGCGCGGACGGGTGTCGACGCGCTGCGCCGGGCCGTCGAGCTGGACGACGTGGCGGTGGTCGTCGCCGATGTCGACTGGGCGACGTTCGTGCCCGCGTTCGCGCCGATGCGGCCCACCCGGCTGGTCGAGGACCTGCCGGCGGTCAGGGCGCTGCGTACGGGCCCGGCCGTCGAGCGGCCGTCGGGGTCCGGCCTGCGCGCGGACCTGTCGGGCCGCAAGGAGAGCGACCGCAAGAAGGTGCTGCTGGAGCTGGTGCGGGCGCAGATCGCCGCCGTGCTCGGGCACTCCGACACCGGCCGGATCGAGCACGACCGCGCGTTCCGGGACCTGGGCTTCGACTCGGTGACGACGCTTGAGTTGCGCAACGGTCTGGCCGCGGCGACCGGCACCACACTGCCCGCCTCACTCGTCTATGACCATCCGACGCCGACGGATCTGGTGGACTTCCTGCTCGCCGAGATCCTCGGGAACGCGGAGGTGCCGGCGGCCGTGGCCGCGACGCGCCCCGCGGACGACGAACCGATCGCCATCGTCGGCATGGCCTGCCGCTTCCCGGGCGGCGTCAACTCGCCCGAGGAGCTGTGGGAGCTCGTCGCCGGCGGCCAGGACGGCATCGGGGCGTTCCCCACGGACCGCGGCTGGGACCTGGCCGCCCTCGCGGCGGGTGCGTCGGCCACCATGGAGGGCGGTTTCCTCGATGGCGTCGCCGACTTCGACGCGGCGTTCTTCGGCATCTCGCCGCGCGAAGCCCTGGCGATGGACCCGCAGCAGCGGCTGCTGCTGGAGACGGCGTGGGAGGCGGTGGAGCGCGCCGGCATCGACCCCACCGCACTGCGCGGCTCGCAGACCGGGGTGTTCGTCGGCACCAACGGGCAGGACTACCTGACCGTCCTGCGGACCGCCACCGAGGACGTGCGCGGCCACGCTGCCACCGGCAACACGGCGAGCATCCTGTCCGGCCGGCTGTCGTACACGCTGGGTCTGGAGGGCCCGGCCGTGACCGTCGACACGGCGTGCTCTTCGTCGCTGGTGTCGATGCACTGGGGCACGCGCGCGCTGCGCTCCGGCGAATGCTCGCTCGTGCTGGCGGGTGGCGTGTCCGTGATGTCCACACCGGACTCGATCATGGAGTTCACCACACAGGGCGGCCTGTCGCCGACCGGTCGGTGCCGGTCGTTCGCCGACGACGCGGACGGCACCGCCTGGGCCGAGGGCGTCGGCGTCCTGGTGCTGGAGCGGCTGTCCGACGCGCGGGCCAACGGCCACCACGTGCTGGGCCTGGTGCGCGGCACCGCCATCAACCAGGACGGCGCGTCCAACGGTCTGACCGCGCCCAGCGGCCCGTCGCAGCAGCGGGTCATCCGCGCCGCGCTCGCCGACGCCGGTCTGTCCATGAGGGACGTGGACGCGGTCGAGGCGCACGGCACCGGCACCTCGCTCGGCGACCCGATCGAGGCGCACGCGCTGCTGGCCACCTACGGCCGGGACCGCGAGACGCCGCTGCTGCTCGGTTCCGTGAAGTCGAACATCGGTCACACTCAGGCCGCTGCGGGTGCGGCCGCTGTCATCAAGATGGTCATGGCGATGCAGCACGGCATCGTGCCGCCGACCCTGCACGCGGACCCGCCGTCCTCACACGTCGACTGGTCGGCCGGCGTGGTCGAACTGGTCACCGACTCGATCGCGTGGCCGGAGACCGGCCGTCCGCGCCGGGCCGGAGTGTCGGCGTTCGGCATCTCCGGCACCAACGCGCACGTGGTCGTCGAGCAGGCCCCGGAGGCGGAGTCGGCCGCCCGCTCCGTCAGCCCGGAGATCCTGCCGTGGCCGGTGTCGGCGCGCACCCGCGAGGCGCTGGACGCGCAGCGCGGGCGGCTGGAAGCCTTCGTCACCGACCACGAGCGGGTCGACGTGGCGTGGTCGCTGGTCAGCACCCGCGCCCACCTCGCCCACCGCGCGGTGCTGCTGTCCGCACCCGACGGTGTCGTGGAGACAGTCACCGGCACGGCACGCGGCGACGGCGCACTGGCGGTCGTGTTCTCCGGTCAGGGTTCGCAGCGGCTGGGCATGGGGCGTGAGCTGTACGCACGGTTCCCGGTGTTCCGGGAGGCGTTCGACGCGGTGGTCACGGAGCTGGAGGCCGATGTCCGTGCCGTGATGTGGGGCTCGGACGCCGACGCCCTGAACGGCACCGGGGGGACGCAGCCGGCGCTGTTCGCGGTGGAAGTGGCGCTGTACCGCCTGATGGAGTCGTGGGGCGTCGAGCCCGGCTTCGTCGCCGGTCACTCCGTCGGTGAGATCACGGCGGCACATGTGGCCGGCGTGCTGACGCTGGCCGACGCGGCGGCACTGGTCTCGGCACGGGCACGGCTGATGGCCGCGCTGCCGGCCGGCGGCGGCATGACGGCGATCGAAGCCGGCGAGGACGAGGTCCGCGCCGAGCTCGTCGACGGCGCGGTGGTCGCGGCCGTCAACGGCCCGCGGGCCGTTGTGGTCGCCGGTGAGACCGAGGCGGTCGCCACGGTGGCGGCGCGGTTCACGCGGTCCCGTGAACTGCGGGTGTCGCACGCGTTTCACTCACCGCTCATGGACCCGATGCTGGCCGAGTTCCGCTCCGTGGTCGAAGGCTTGTCCTTCGCCCCGGCGCAGATTCCGGTGGTGTCCAACGTGTCCGGCGGTATCGCCGGCGATGAGCTGGCCACGCCGGAGTACTGGGTCCGGCACGTCCGCGAGGCGGTGCGGTTCGGCGACGGCGTGGCGACGCTGCTCGACGCGGGCGTGACGACCCTGCTCGAACTCGGCCCGGACGGCGTGCTGTCCGCGATGGCGGCCGAGACCGTGCTGGAGCGTGGCGCCGAGGCCACCCTCGTGGCGGCGCTGCGTCGCGACCGGGGCGAGGAACGCGCTGTCGTCACGGCGCTGGCGCGCCTGTACACGCAGGGCGTCGACATCGACTGGACGGCGTACTTCGCCGGCAGCGGCGCACGCACCATCGACCTGCCCACCTACGCCTTCCAACGCGAGCGGTTCTGGCCGACGGCGGCGCCCGTCACCGTGGCCGATCCCGTGGACGCGGAGTTCTGGGCGGCGGTCGAACGTGCCGACCTCGACACCCTGGCATCGGCCCTGGAGCTCCAAGGCACTGAGCTCTCCACGGTGGTGCCGGCGCTGTCGCAGTGGCGTCGCCGTCGCCGCGACCGTGCGGCCACGGCCGGCCTGCGCTACCGCATCACGTGGCGTCCCGTCCGGCAGAAACCCGGCGACGGACGGTGGCTGGCACTTGTGCCGGCCGGCTGGCAGGCGGACGAGACCGTGGCCTCCGTCGTGGCGGCGCTGGACGTGGTGCCCGTGGTGCCGGGCGCGGACCTCCCCGACACGGACGGTTTCGCCGGGATCCTGTCCCTGCTCGCCGCCACCGACAGCGACGACGTCCCCGACGAGGCGTGGCCCGAGGCGCTGCTGGCAGCGTTCGAGGGAACCGGGCTCCCGGTCTGGCTCGTGACGCGCGGGGCCGTCGCCGTCGTCGGCGGCGAGCAACCGGTGCCCGCTCGCGCCGCGCTGTGGGGCGCCGGCCGGGTCGCGGCCCTCGACCACGCCGACCGCTGGGGTGGCCTGCTCGACTTGTCCGGCCCGGTGACGACGACCACCGTCGAGCACGTCAGGTCGGCGCTCGGTGGAGCGGAGGACAACGTCGCCGTGCGCGATCACGGCGTGCTGGGCCGCCGGCTGGTCCGTGACGTGGGTCTCGCCGCGGAATGGACCGCCACCGGCATGGTGCTGGTCACCGGCGCGGACACCCCCGAAGGTGCGCGCACGGCGCGCTGGTTGGCCGACCGTCGGGTGCCGGGCCTGCTGCTGCTCGGCAGCAACCCGGGCGACCTGGGCGTGCCGGTCACGGCGTCCGATGTGGACCCCGAGGACCGGGACGCGCTGGCCGCGCTGCTCGCCGAGCACGCCGTCTCGACGGTCTTCGTCACCGGCGACGCCGGAGCCGACAACCTGGCCGCACTGCTGCACGACACCCCGCTCGACGCGTTCGTGCTGTTCGGGTCGGTCGCCGGCACCTGGGGCGTGCGGGACCGGGCCGGGCAGGCCGCCACCGACGCGCGGCGCGAGGCCGTCGCCGCCGCGCGACGGGCCCGTGGCCTGGCCGGAGTCGCGGTGGCGTGGGGCGCCTGGGCCGGCAGCGAGGGCGACGGGATGGCCCGGCACCTGCACCTCAACGGCCTGCCGGCCATGGAGCCCGGCCGGGCGCTCGCCGCCCTGGACGGCGTGCTCGGCGGCGCCGTCGATGTGACGGTCGCCGACGTGGCATGGGAGACCTTCGCCCCCGCCTTCGCGCGAACCCGGCCCAGCAGGCTGTTCACCGAGCTGCCGGAGGCCGCCGTCGCGGAACCGGCGGGGCACGGTCTGCGCGACCGCCTGCTCACCCTGCCCGAACAGGATCGCGCCCCTGAGGTGCGCGCCCTGGTCCGCGACCGGGTGGCCGCGGTGCTCGGCCATGCGGGCGGCACGGCGATCGATCCGGACCTGCCGTTCAAGGACCTCGGCATCGACTCGCTGACCGCGGTGGACCTGCGCGACCAGCTCACCGAGCTGAGCGGGCTGCCGCTGCCGGCCACCCTGGCCTTCGACCACCCGACGCCGGCCGTGCTGGCCGACCACCTGCTCGCCGAACTGCTCGGCGAGCGGACCGAGGACCTCGCGCCGGTGCGCGCCGTGGCCGCCGACGACGACCCGGTGGTCATCGTCGGCATGGCCTGCCGCTACCCGGGTGGGGTGGGGTCGCCGGAAGAGCTGTGGGAACTGATCGTCGTGGGCACCGACGCCATCGGCCCCATGCCCACGGACCGCGGCTGGGACCTGGCCGGGCTGTTCGAGCCGGGCCCGGCCGGCCGGCCGCGCACGGTGGCGCGCGCCGGCGGATTCCTCGCCGAAGCGGCCGACTTCGACCCGGCGGTCTTCGGTATCTCACCGCGCGAGGCGGTCATCATGGACCCGCAGCAGCGGTTGGTGCTGGAGTCGGCGTGGGAGGCGCTGGAGCGAGCCGGCGTCGACCCGGCCGGGCTGCGGGGCTCGGACACCGGCGTGTACGTCGGCGGCATCAGCGGCGACTACCGGCCCGTCGCGGAGGGGCGTGACTGGCAGACCGCGCAGTCGGCGAGCCTGCTGTCCGGCCGCCTCGCCTACACCTTCGGCCTCGAGGGACCGACCGTCTCGGTGGACACGGCGTGCTCGTCGTCGCTGGTCGCGATGCACCTGGCGGCCCAGGCGCTGCGGTCCGGAGAGACGGACCTGGCACTGGCCGGTGGCGTGGCGGTGATGTCCACGCCGGTCAACTTCGTGGAGTTCACCGACCTCGGTGCGCTGTCGCCGGACGGCCGCTGCAAGGCGTTCTCCGACGCGGCGGACGGCACCGGCTGGGCCGAGGGCGTAGGCATGGTCGTTCTCGAGCGGCTCTCCGACGCACGGCGCAACGGCCACGAGGTGCTGGCGATCCTGCGCGGCTCCGCCATCAACCAGGACGGCGCTTCCAACGGCCTGACCGCGCCGAGCGGCCCCGCGCAGCAACGGGTCATCCGCCGGGCGCTGGCCGCTGCCGGCCTGGCACCGTCCGCCGTGGACGCCGTGGAGGCGCACGGCACCGGCACCAAGCTGGGTGACCCCATCGAGGCGCAGGCGCTGCTGGCGACGTACGGCCGAGACCGGGAACGTCCGCTGCTGCTCGGTTCGGTGAAGTCGAACATCGGCCACACCCAGGCCGCGTCCGGTGTTGCCGGTGTCATCAAGATGGTGCTGGCCATGCGGCACGGCATGCTGCCACGGACCCTGCACGTCGGCGAGCCGTCCTCGCACGTGGACTGGTCGTCCGGTGCGGTACGGCTCGTCACGGAGGCGACGGCCTGGCCGGAGACCGACCGGCCTCGCCGCGCGGCGGTGTCGTCCTTCGGCGCCAGCGGCACCAACGCGCACCTGATCCTGGAACAGGCGCCGTCGGCGGTGACCGAGACCGTCTCCGAACGACCGCACGGGGTACTGGCGTTGCCCCTCTCCGCGGTGACCGGTGCGGCACTGCGCGATCAGGCCCGCCGTCTGCTCGACACGGACGTCACTTCGCTGCCGGACCTGGGGCTCTCCCTCGGTACCACCCGCGGCATGTTCGACCGGCGCGCCGCCGTGCTCGCGGCCGACGTCGACACCCTGCGGGCCGGGCTCACCGCCCTCGCCCAGGGCACGCCGTCGGCGGCCGTGCGCACGGATCGCGCCGGCAGCGGCGCATTGGCGTTCCTGTTCACCGGGCAGGGCGCGCAGCGCGCCGGCATGGGCCGTCGCCTGTACGAGCTGTACCCGGTGTTCGCCGAAGCGTTCGACGCGGTCGTCGCGGAGCTGGACCCGCATCTGGCACAGCCGCTGCGTCAGGTGATGTGGGACGGCACGGACGGCGCGCTCGACCGCACGGAGTTCACCCAGACCGCGCTGTTCGCGCTGGAGGTGGCGCTGTACCGGCTGGTGGAGTCGTGGGGCATCAGGCCCGACTTCCTGGCCGGGCACTCCGTCGGCGAGCTGGCCGCGGCCCACGTGGCCGGTGTGTTCTCGCTGGCCGACGCGGCGGCGCTGGTCGCTGCCCGCGGGCGGCTGATGGAGGCGCTGCCGACCGGCGGCGCGATGGTCTCCGTGCAGGCGTCCGAGGACGAGGTGATCCCGCTGCTCACCGATGCCGTGTCCATCGCGGCGGTGAACGGCCCCGAGGCGGTGGTGATCGCCGGTGACGCCGACGCGGTCGACGCGGTCGCCGTGCACTTCGCGCACCGGGGACGCAGGACCAGGCGGCTCAACGTCAGCCACGCGTTCCACTCCCCGCACATGGACGCGATGCTCGCCGACTTCGAGCGCCTCGCCCACCAGGTGACCTACCACGTTCCGACGATCCGGCTGGTCTCCACGCTCACCGGCGTGGTCGTCGAGCCGGGGAACCTCGTCACCGATCCGGCGTACTGGGTCCGGCACGTCCGCGACGCGGTCCGGTTCGCCGACGGTGTGCGGACCCTGCTGGCCCGCGGCGTCACGACGTTCCTGGAGATCGGCCCCGACGGTGTGCTCACCGCGATGGCCCAGGACACCATCGCGATGAACGGCGCAGGAGCGGTCGCGGTGGCCTCGCTGCGCCGCGACCGGGACGAGGACGCGGCGCTGGCCGCGGCACTCGGCACGCTGTTCACGCGGGGCGTCCGCGTCGACTGGGCCGCCGTGCACGCCGGTGCCCGAAGGATCGGGCTGCCCACCTACCCCTTCCAGCACGAGAGGTTCTGGCCGGAGATCACGGCGACCACGGTCGTGCCCGCCGGCCGACGCGACGACGACGGGTTCTGGGCGGCCGTCCAGGACACCGACCTCGAAGCGCTGGAGTCCATGCTCGACGTCGACGGCGAGGCGCTGGCGAAGGTCATGCCGAAACTGCTCGACTGGCGGCGCGCGAGGGACGAGCAGTCCACGGTGGACAGCTGGCGGCACAGGATCGCCTGGCGCCCCGTCGCCGGACGCCGTACCGCCGTCACGGGCACATGGCTCACGGTGCTGCCGGCCGACCGGGTCGGCGACGCCTGGGCGGACACCGTGGTCGGCGCGCTCGGCCCGGACTCGGTCCGGGTCGAGATCGGCGACACCGATCGCGAGCGGGTGGCCGTACAGCTGCGTGAGGCCGTGGACGGCACGCGGGTCGCGGGCGTCCTGTCGCTGCTGGCGCTGGACGAGACCATCGTCGGCGCCGTACCGAACGGCGCGCTGCTGACCACCGCGCTCGTGCAGGCCCTCGGCGACGCCGGCATCACCGCGCCCCTGTGGTGCGCGACCCGTGGCGCGGTGTCGGTGGACGCCGACGAGCCGTTGACGCACCCGGTGCAGGCGGCGGTGTGGGGCCTCGGACGCGTCGTGGCTCTCGAACACCCCCACCGCTGGGGCGGTCTCGTGGACCTGCCGTCCCTTCTGGACGGGGCCACGGCGACCCGGCTGCCGGGTGCGCTGTCCGGCGAGGGCGGTGAAAACCAGGTCGCGGTGCGGCCGGGCGCGGTGTTCGGCCGCCGGCTCGTGCCAGCGTCGGCGGCCGACCCGGACCGCCTGTGGACGCCGGACGGCACGGTCCTGGTGACCGGCGGCACCGGAGCGCTGGCCGCGCACGTCGCCAGGTCGCTCGCCGCGGAGGGCGTGCCGCACGTGCTGCTCGCCGGCCGTCGCGGCGAGGCCGCGCCGGGTGCCGCCGAACTGCGGGCGGAACTGGAGGGCCTCGGCACGCAGGTCACCGTCGCGGCGTGCGATGTGGCCGACCGGGCCGGCCTGGCCGCGCTGCTGGACGGTATCCCGGACGAACACCCGTTGACCGCGGTCGTGCACACGGCGGGCGTGTTGGACGACGGCGTCGTCGATGCCCTGACGCCGGACCGTTTCCAGGACGTGTTCCGCGCCAAGGTGACCTCGGCGCTACTGCTCGACGAGCTGACGCGTGATCTCGACCTGACCGGATTCGTGCTGTTCTCGTCGGCGTCGGGCGCGGTGGGCAACCCCGGCCAGGCCAACTACGCCGCCGCGAACGCCGTGCTGGACGCGCTGGCCGAGCAGCGCCGGTCGAAGGGCCTCCCGGCCACGTCGATCGCGTGGGGCGCCTGGGACGGCGGCGGCATGGCCGCCACCGCACGTGCCGAGGAGGGCGCGCAGCGCACCGGCGTCGGCGCGATGGACCCGGCGCTGGCCGTGACGGCGCTGCGGCAACTCGTCGTGGAGCCGGTGGCGGCCGCGGTGGTGGCCCGAGTGAGCGCGGCGGCGTTCCTGCGCGGCGCCACGGGATCCCGCCTGCGGACGTTGCTCCAGGAACTGCCCGGCGGCGAGGACCTCGACACCCCGGCGCGGCGGCAGGAGGAGGCGCCGAGGCTGCTGACGCGGCTCGCCGGCCTGACGCCGGTGCGGCGCCGGGAGCAGGTGCTGCGGCTGGTGCAGGACAGCGCGTCGGCGGTGCTCGGCCACGCCGATGCCGAGCTGGTCGGACCCGACAGGGCGTTCCGGGACATGGGCTTCGACTCGCTGAGCGGCGTCGAGCTGCGGAACCGGCTCACCGGCGCGACCGGGCTGACCCTGCCGTCCACGCTGGTGTTCGACCAGCCGACGCCCTCGGCGATGACCGCGTACCTGCTCGACGAACTCGGGCTGGACGAGGCGAGCGACGGCGCGGTGGTCGACGGCGACGAGGTGGCCATCCGTTCGCTGCTCGCCTCCGTGTCGCTCGGCCGGCTCCGCGAGATCGGCGTGCTGGAACCCCTGCTGCAACTGACCGGCCGCGGCACCCAGCCGGCGGACAGCGGCGAGCCGAACGACGCCGCCGAGCAGGTGGACGTCGACGAGATGACCGTGGACGACCTGGTCCGAACCGCGCTGAACGGCTCGTCCGACCTGACGGTCGACTGAGGGAGGGAAATTCCGGTGTCTACACCCAAGGACAGCACCGACAAGGTCGTCGAGGCGTTGCGGGCGGCCGTGAAGGAGACCGAGCGGCTGCGCAGGCAGAACCAGCGCCTGGTCGCCGCCACCACCGAGCCGATCGCGATCGTCGGTATGGCGTGCCGGTTCCCGGGCGGCGTCAGGTCGCCCGAGGACCTGTGGCGGCTCGTCGCCGACGGCGACGACGCCATCAGGCCGGTCCCCGCCGACCGCGGCTGGGACATCGGGGAACTTGCGGGCGGCGACACCACGCTGCTCGGCGGGTTCCTGCCGGATGCCGCCGACTTCGACGCCGCCTTCTTCGGCATATCGCCCCGCGAGGCGCTGGCGATGGACCCGCAGCAGCGGCTGCTGCTGGAGACCTCGTGGGAGGCGTTCGAACGAGCCGGCGTCGACCCGGCGTCGCTGCGCGGCAGCCGGACCGGCGTGTTCGTCGGCACCAACGGCCAGGACTACGCGTACCTGATGGTGCGGTCTCCCGCGCAGAGCACGGGTGAGGTCGGCACCGGCATCGCGGCCAGCGCGATGTCCGGTCGGCTCTCCTACACGCTGGGCCTCGAGGGGCCGGCGATCACGGTGGACACGGCGTGTTCGTCGTCGCTGGTGGCACTGCACTGGGCGGCGCAGGCGCTGCGCTCCGGCGAGTGCACGCTTGCGCTGGCCGGTGGTGTGAACGTGATGAGCACGCCGGGCGCGCTGGTGGAGTTCTCCAAGCAGGGCGGCCTCGCCCCGGACGGGCGCTGCAAGGCGTTCGCCGACGAGGCCGACGGCACCGGCTGGGCCGAGGGCGCTGGCATGCTCCTGCTGGAGCGGCTGTCCGACGCCCGCCGCAACAACCACCCGGTGCTCGCGGTGGTGCGCGGCTCGGCCGTCAACCAGGACGGCGCGTCCAACGGCTTCACCGCGCCGAGCGGGCCGTCGCAGCAGCGGGTGATCCGCGCGGCGCTGGCCAACGCCCGGCTCACCGAGAACGACGTCGACGCCGTGGAGGCGCACGGCACGGGCACCGCGCTGGGCGACCCGATCGAGGCGCAGGCACTGCTGGCGACCTACGGCCGCGACCGGGAACGCCCGCTGCTGCTGGGCTCCGTGAAGTCGAACATCGGGCACACGCAGGCCGCCGCGGGCGTCGCAGGCGTGATCAAGATGGTTCAGGCGATGCGGCACGGAGTGCTCCCGCGCACCCTGCACGCGCGCAATCCGTCCTCGCACGTGGACTGGTCGGCGGGCTCGATCGAGCTGCTGACCGAGGAAGTGCCCTGGCCGGAGACGGGACGGCCCCGCCGTGCCGCCGTGTCGTCGTTCGGCATCTCCGGCACGAACGCGCACACCGTCCTGGAGCAGGCGCCCGAACCGGCGCCGGCCGAGCAGGGCCCGGTGCGCGACGCGGTGGTGCCGTGGGTCGTGTCCGGTCGGACGGTGCCCGCACTGCGGGACCAGGTCGCGCAGCTGGTCGCGAACGTCGCGGTGACGACGAGCGCCGCCGACGTGGCCGCAGTGCTGGCCACCGGCCGTACCGCCCACGAACACCGTGTCGCCGCCGTCGGCCGGGACATCACGGACCTCGCGGCGGCGCTGTCGGCGTGGGCGGCGGGCGACCCCGCGCCGGGCGTCGTGTCGGACACAGCCGCGCGGACCGGGAAGCTGGCCGTGCTGTTCACCGGCCAGGGCGCGCAGCGGCTCGGCATGGGCCGCGACCTGCACGCCCGGTTCCCGGTGTTCGCCAGGGCCTTCGACGAGGTCGCTGCCGAACTGGACCGGCATCTGCCCGGCTCGATCCGTGACGTCCTCTGGGGTACCGACGCCGACAGTCTGAACAGCACGAACTGGTCGCAGCCCGCCCTGTTCGTCGTAGAGGTGGCGCTCCACCGGCTCGTCGAGTCCTGGGGCGTGCAGGCCGACCTCGTCGCCGGCCACTCGCTCGGTGAGATCACCGCCGCGCACGTGTCCGGGGTGTTGAGCCTCGCCGACGCGTGCCGGCTGGTCGCCGCCCGCGCCGTGCTGATGGGTGCGCTGCCGGACGGCGGCGCGATGCTCGCCGTGGCGGCGACCGAGGAGGAGGTCGCGCCGCTGCTGGACGCAGCGGTGTCGGTGGCGGCGGTCAACGGCCCGACGGCGGTGATCGTCGCCGGCGACGAGGATGCGGTCGAGCGCGTCGCCGGCGACGCCGACGAGCGCGGCTGGAAGCACAAGCGGCTCACGGTGTCGCACGCCTTCCACTCGGCCCGCATGGACCCGATGCTGAGCGACTTCGCCGACGCCATCGCGGACATCGAGTTCGGCGACGCGCGGATCCCGCTGGTGTCGTCCGTGACCGGCAGCGTCGCGGAGGCGGCGCAGATCCGGGACGCCGCCTACTGGGTGGCGCACGTGCGACGACCGGTCCGGTTCGCCGACGGCGTGCGCGCGTTGCTCGCCGCCGGGGCGACGACCTTCCTGGAACTGGGACCCGACGCAACGCTGTGCGCGATGGTCCAGGACACCGCGCCGGATCCCGTCACCGCCATCCCCGTGCTGCGTGCGGGCCGCGACGAGGAGACCACCGTGGTGAGCGCGCTCGCACGACTGTCCGCACGCGGCGAACACGTCGCGTGGGACGCGTTCTTCGCGCCGCTCGGGACACGTCCGGTGGAGCTGCCCACGTATGCGTTCCAGCGCTCCCGGTTCTGGCCGGACGGCGGTGTGGGCGGTGACGCCGCGTCGGTCGGGCAGTCGGCGCTCGGCCACGCGCTGCTCGGTTCGTCCGTGGAACTGGCCGGTGACGGCGGTGTGGTGCTCACCGGCCGGCTCTCGCCGGCCACCCAGCCGTGGCTGGCGGACCACGTCATCCTGGGCCGGATCCTGTTCCCCGGCACAGGCTTCGCGGAGCTGGCGCTGCGCGCCGCCGACGAGGTCGGCGCGGATCTCGTCGAGGAGCTGACGCTGTCGGTGCCGTTGGAGTTGCCCCGGCACGGCGCCGTCGCCGTCCAGGTGCGGGTGGGCGCGGCCGACGAGGACGGCCGCCGGTCGGTGGGCGTCTACTCCCGCGACGCCGAGCACGTCGGCGAATGGCTCCAGCACGCCGCGGGCACGCTCGGGACCGGAAGCCCTGACGCCGGCACGGACTTCGCGTCGGCATGGCCGCCGCCCGGCACCGATCAGGTCGACCTGGCCGGCTTCTACGACGGCGGTGACTACGGGCCGGCCTTCCAGGGCCTGCGCGCGGTGTGGCGGCGGGACAGCGAGGCGTTCGCGGAGGTGGCGCTGCCCGCCACGGCCCGTGGTGCGGACCGGATGGGCGTGCACCCGGCGCTGCTGGACGCCGTGCTGCATGCCGTCGGCTGGGTCGAGTCCCCGGACGGCGGCCGTGGCGTACTGCCGTTCTCGTGGGAGGACGTGGCCCTGCATCGCACGGGCGCGACCACGCTGCGCGTTCGGCTCACCCGCGGCGGCCAGGGGGCCGTCGGCATCGAGGCGGTGGACGGCGCGGGCCGGCCGGTGGTGACCGTGGGCAGGCTGGTGCTGCGTGCGCCGTCGGAGGAGGACACCGCGCGACGCCCCGACTGGCTGTTCCGCGTCGACTGGACACCGTTCGCCGTCCAGCCGGTGACCGGGGCTTTCGTGGTGCTCGGCACGGACCCGGGCGGACTCGCCGGCGCGGTGCGGTACGACACCGTCGACGCCGCGCTCGCCACCGGGCCGGACGTGGTCTTCGCGCCGGTCACGGGCGCCGGCGTGCTCGATGCGACGACGCGGGCGCTCGGCCTGGTCCAGGAGTGGCTCGCCGACCGGCGCACCGAGGACGTGCCGCTGGTGTTCGTCACCGACGGCGCCGTGTCCGGCGCGGACGTTCCGGCCGCCGCCGTGGGGGGCCTGGTGCGGACCGCACAGGCCGAGCACCCGGGACGCTTCCTGCTGCTCGACGCCGCTGCCGATGAGTGGCCGCTGCTCGCGGTGGCACCGGAACTGGTGGCGGCGGGGGAGACCCAGGCCGTCATCGAGGGCGGCACCGTGAAGGTCGGCCGGCTGGCCCGGTTCGCGGGCGCGGAGCGGCCGTCCGAGTGGCACCCCGACGGCACGGTGCTCGTCACCGGCGGCACCGGCGGCCTCGGCGCGCAGCTGGCCCGGCACCTCGTCGCGGAGCACGGCGTGCGCAAGCTGCTGCTGCTCAGCAGGCGCGGCCTCCGGGCGCCGGGCGCGAGCGAGCTGGCGGCCGAGCTCACCGGGCACGGCGCGCACGTCGACATCGTCGCCTGCGATGTCGCGGACCGCGACGCCCTTGCCGCCGTGCTCGAGGGGCGCAGGGTCACCGCCGTGGTGCATGCCGCGGGTCTGCTGGACGACGGCGTCGTCACCACGCTCACCCCGGAGCGGCTCGACGGCGTGCTACGGCCCAAGGTGGACGCCGCACGGCACCTGCACGAGCTGACTGAGGACCTGGACGCGTTCGTCCTGTTCTCCTCCGTCGCGGGTACGCTCGGCAGCCCCGGCCAGGGCAACTACTCCGCCGCGAACGCCGCTCTCGACGCGCTCGCCCGCGAGCGCCATGCGGACGGTCGGACCGCGCTGTCGCTGGCGTGGGGCCCATGGACGCAGGACGCCGGCATGACCGGTGCGCTGACCGAGGCCGACCTCAAGCGCATGGCGGATTCCGGCTCCGCGCCGCTCACGGTGCCGCAGGGCCTGGCGCTCTTCGACGCGGCCGTCGCCACCGACGAGCCGGTGCTGGTGCCGCTGGCGGTACGCCCCGGCGCCCGCGTCGGCGCCCCCCATCCGTTGCTGCGCGGCCTCGTGCGCACGCGTCGTCGGCGCCCGTCGGCCGATGCGGCCCCGGCGGCGCCGGTCACGGCGCGGCTCGCAGGCCTGGACGAGCAGGCGCGCACGCGATTCGTCCTGGACCTGGTGTGTGCCGAGGTGGCGGCGGTGCTGGCGCACGACTCCACGGACGCCGTCGCCGATGACCGCGAGTTCCGCGACCTCGGCATGGACTCGCTGACCGCCGTGGAGCTGCGCAACCGGCTCGCGACGGCCACCGGGCTGCGGATGTCCGCGACCCTGGTGTTCGACTACCCGACGCCCGCCGCGCTCGCGGACCACCTGCTGTCCCGGCTCAGCGGCGCGGCGACCGCCAAGGCCCAGGCCCCGAACCCGCTGGCGGAGCTGGACCGGCTGGAGTCCGCGCTGGTGGGCGCCGACCCCGACCCGATCACACGCGCCGGCATCACGGCCCGGCTGCGAGGCCTCGTGGCGCAGTGGGCCGGCGTCGACCCGACGCCCGACGGCGAGGCCGTCACGGAACAGATCTCCTCTGCCAGCACCGACGAGATCCTCGCCTTCATCGACCACGAGCTCGGCCGGATCAACGACCGCTGAACTCCCCACATTCCGCACCGAAAGGTAGCCATTTGCGATGGCGGACGACACCAAGCTGGTCGAGTACCTGAAATGGGTGACGGCCGATCTGCACCGGACCCGGCGCCGACTGGAAGAGGCCGAGTCCGGCCACCACGAGCCCGTCGCGATCGTGGGCATGGCCTGTCGGTTCCCCGGCGGCGTCACCACCCCCGAGCAGCTGTGGGAGCTGGTCGCCGACGGCCGCGAGGGGATCGTGTCCTTCCCGACCGACCGCGGCTGGGACCTGGACCTGCTCTCGGGCGAGGGCCCCGGCCACAGCGCCACGCTGCGCGGCGGCTTCCTGCACGACGTCGCCGGATTCGACGCGGCCTTCTTCGGCATCTCGCCGCGTGAGGCCGTGGTGCTCGACCCGCAGCAGCGGCTGCTGCTGCAGACGTCGTGGGAGGCGTTCGAGCGGGCCCGCATCGACCCGGCGTCGCTGCGCGGCAGCCGCACGGCGGTGTTCGCCGGCACCGACGGGCAGGACTACGCCTCGCTGGTGCTGGACTCCGTCGAGGACGCGGAGGGGCACGCCGGCACGGGCATCGCGGCGAGCGCGATCGCCGGCCGCCTCTCCTACACGTTCGGCCTCGAGGGCCCCGCGGTCACTGTGGACACCGCCTGCTCGTCGTCGCTGGTGGCACTGCACCTGGCGGCGCAGGCGCTACGGGCCGGGGAGTGCGACCTCGCACTGGCCGGCGGCGTCACCGTGATGTCGACCGCGCTCCGGTTCGCCGGCTTCACCCGCCAGGGCGCGCTCGCGTCGGACGGGCGGTGCAAGGCGTTCGCGGACGCCGCGGACGGCACCGGCTGGTCCGAGGGCGTCGGCATGTTCGTGGTGGAGAAGCTGTCCGACGCTCAGCGGCTGGGCCACCCCGTCTGGGCGGTGGTGCGCGGCTCCGCCGTCAACCAGGACGGCGCTTCCAATGGCTTCACCGCCCCCAACGGGCCGTCCCAGCAGCGGGTCATCCAGCAGGCGCTGGCCGGCGCCGGCCTGACCGCCGGCGATGTCGACGTGGTCGAGGCGCACGGGACCGGTACCAGGCTCGGCGACCCGATCGAGGCGCAGAGCCTGCTCGCCACCTACGGCCAAGACCGCGAGCGGACGGTGCTGCTCGGCTCCGTGAAGTCCAACATCGGCCACACGCAGGCCGCGGCCGGCGCAGCCGGCGTCATCAAGATGGTCATGGCGATGCGGCACGGTGTCGTCCCGCAGACCCTGCACGTGGATGCGCCTTCGTCCCACGTGGACTGGACGGAGGGCGCGGTCGAGCTGGCGACGGTCGCCACGCCGTGGCCGGAGACCGGACGTCCGCGCCGAGCCGGTGTGTCGTCGTTCGGTGTGAGCGGCACCAACGCGCACACGATCCTGGAGCAGGCGCCGACGCAGGACCCCGCGGAGAGTGCGCCGGAGACCTCGGTGATTGCGTGGGCGCTTTCGGCGAAGACCGCCGCAGCGCTCCGCGACCAGGTGACCGCGTTGGTGGAGCGCGCCGGGCGGGAGCCGGACTGGTGCGCCGCGGACGTCGCGGCGGCGCTTGCCGCACGGACTCGGTTCGAGCACCGCGTGGTGGCGACCGGCCGCACCCGGCGCGACCTGGCCGACACACTCTCCACGTGGGCCGCCGGCGGCGCGGCGCAGGGCGTCGTGGCCGGCACGGTGGCACGCGGGCGGCTCGGGATCGTCTTCACCGGCCAGGGCTCGCAGCGCCTGGGCATGGGCCGCGAGCTGTACGAGCGATTCCCGGTCTTCGCCGAGGCGTTCGACGCCGTCGTCACGGAGCTGGGCACCGAGGTCCGCGACGTGATGTGGGGCTCGGACGCCGCGGCAATCGACCGCACCCGCTGGTCGCAGCCGGCCTTGTTCGCGCTGGAGGTGGCGCTCTACCGGCTGGTGGAGTCGTGGGGCGTGCGACCGGACGTCGTGGGCGGGCACTCGCTGGGGGAGATCACCGCCGCGCACGTCGCGGGCGTGTTGTCGCTGCCCGACGCCTGCCGCCTCGTGACCGCGCGGGCGGAACTGATGGATGCGCTGCCGGAGGGCGGCGCGATGCTCGCCGTCTCGGCGGCGGAGGCCGACGTGGTCGCCGTGCTCGGCGAGGGGGCGGCCGTCGCGGCGGTGAACGGGCCGGCGGCGACCGTCGTCGCGGGCGGGACGGAAGCGGTGGAGCGGGTCGCCGCCGTGGCGGCCGAAAGAGGCTGGAAGCACAGGCGGCTGTCGGTGTCGCACGCGTTCCACTCGGCGCTGATGGACCCGATGCTCGACGGCTTCGCCGCCGCCATCGCCGACGTCACGTTCACGCGGCCGACGATCGGCCTGGTCTCCGGCGCCCCGACCGACCCCGGCTACTGGGTGCGGCACGTCCGCGAGCCGGTCCGGTTCCTGGAGACCGTCACCACCATGGCCGAGGCCGGAGTGACCACGTTCATGGAGCTGGGGCCCGACGGCACGCTGTCCGCGATGATCGCAGCGACGGTCGATACCGCTGTCACGGTGCCGATGCTGCGGCGGGACCGTCCCGAGGAGGAGTCGGCCGTCACCGCGCTCGCCACCCTGCACACCCGCGGCGTCGCCGTCGATCTGTGCGCGGTGCTGCCGCCGACGCGGCCGGTGGATCTGCCGACCTACCCCTTCCAGTACGTCCGCTACTGGCCACAGGCCCGCTCGACCGCGGCCGACGTCACCGGCGCCGGTCTCGGCTCGGTGGCGCACCCGCTGCTCGGCGCGGCCATCGAACTCGCCGACGGCGACACCGTGCTGACGGGACGGCTGTCGCTGCGCACGCATCCGTGGCTCGCGGACCACGTCGTGGCCGGCGCCGTCGCGCTCCCGGCCACCGCTTTCGCGGAGTTGGCGTTCCGCGCGGCCGACGAGGTCGGCTGCGACACTGTCGAGGAACTGACCATCGCGGCCCCGCTCGGCCTGCCCGAGACCGGCTCGGTCGCGGTGCAGGTGCGGGTCGCCGCCGCCGACGAGCGGGCACGCCGCCGCGTAGGCGTGTTCTCCCGCCAGGACACCATCGGTGCCGCCTGGCTGCCCCATGCCACCGGCACCCTCACGACCCGCGGCGTGACCGGCGCGACCCTGGCGTGGCCGCCGCGTGACGCCGAATCCGTCGACATCAGCGCGCACTACGACGGCTCCGGCTACGGCCCGGCGTTCCAGTGCCTGCGCGAGGTCCGGCGGGCCGGCGACACCGTGTACGCCGAGGTGGCGCTGCCGCATTCGATCGGGGACGCCGCGGACTTCGGCGTGCACCCGGCACTGCTCGACTCGGTGGTGCAGGCGGTAGCTTTCCTGCCGGAAGCCGCCGGCCGTGTGCTGGCGCCGTTCTCGTGGGAGGGCGCCTCGCTGCACGCCTCCGGGCCGGCGCTCCTGCGCGTGGCGATCAGCTCGCTCGGCGGCGACGCCGTCTCCATCACGGCAGTCGACCCGACCGGCCGTCCCGTGGTGTCGGTGGCGTCGCTGGCGCTGCGTGAACCCGTCGCCGCCGGGCCGGTGCGGCCGGAGTCCGACTGGCTGTTCCGTCTCGACTGGACGCCGGTCGACGTCGCCCCGATGCCGGGCAGGCGATGGGCAGTGCTCGGCGCCGACACCTGCGGCCTCGGTGCTGCGCTGGCGCGCGCGGGCTGCGACGTCCTCGGCCACGGCGACACCGCCGACGCGGTGCTGGCCACGCGGCCCGACCTCGTGGTCGCGCCCGTCAGGGCCGATTCGGTGCAGGACGCCACCGCCTCGGCGCTCGACCTGCTCACGTCCTGGCTGGCCGACGAGCGTGCCGACGATGTGCCGCTCGTGCTGGTCACCTCCGGTGCGGTGACCGGTGCGGACGTGCCCGCCGCCGGCGTGTGGGGTCTCGTGCGGGCGGCCCAGGCGGAGAACCCGGGTCGGTTCCTGCTGCTCGACGTCGACGCCACGGAAGCGTCCCGGCTGCTCGTCGCCGCGGCACCCCGCCTGCTGGACGAGGATGAGACACAGGCCGTCCTCACGGACGGCGCGGCCGCCGTCGCCCGGCTGGCGAGGTTCGGCAGCGCGCCGGAGCCCCGGGCGTGGGACCCGGACGGCACGGTCCTCATCACCGGCGGCACCGGCGGCCTGGGGAGCGTGCTGGCCCGGCACCTTGTCGCGGAACGGGACGTGCGCAAGCTGCTGTTGGTCAGCCGACGCGGCCCGGAGGCCCCGGGTGCGCGGGAGCTGGCGGCCGAGCTCACCGAACAGGGCGCTGACGTCACGCTGGTGGCGTGTGACATGACCGACCGCGATGCGGTGGCCGCCCTCCTGGCCGAGCACCCGGTCCGGGCGGTCGTGCACACGGCGGGCGTGCTGGACGACGGCGTGATCGGCACGCTGACGCCGGACCGGCTGGCGGCCGTGCTGCGGCCGAAGGTGGACGCGGCGCAGCACCTCGACGAACTCGTCGGCGACGTCGACGTGTTCGTGCTGTACTCCTCCCTCTCGGGCGTGATGGGTGGCGCCGGCCAGGGCAACTACGCGGCCGCCAATGCCGCTTTGGACGCCATCGCGGCCCGGCGCCGAGCCGCCGGGCGTCCCGCGCTGTCGTTGGCGTGGGGCGCGTGGGCGCAGGACGTCGGCATGACGGGAGCGCTGTCGCAGGCCGAGGTGCGGCGGATGGCGAACTCGGGTTCGATGCCGCTCACCGTGGCACAGGGCATGGCCCTGTTCGACGCCGCGTCCGCCACCGACGAGGCGCTCCTCGTGCCGCTGGCGGTGAAGCCCGGTGTGCAGGGCGGACCGGCCACGCACCCGATCCTGCGCGGCCTGCTGAGGGCACCGCGCCGCCGGGCTGCCGCGGACGCGTCCGAGGTGTCCACGGCGACGCTGCGCGAGCGGCTGAGCGGCCTTTCCGCCGCCGACCAGCACACGGTGCTGCGTGAGCTGATCGTCGACTACGCGGCGGGGGTGCTCGGCCACGTCGACGCGAGCGACATGGACCCGGAGCGTGACTTCCTGGAGGCCGGCTTCGACTCGCTGATGTCGGTGGAGCTGCGCAACCGGCTCGCCGGCACGGTCGGTCTCCGGCTGCCCAGCACGGTCGTACTCGACCACAAGACACCCGCCGAGCTGGCCCGGTGGCTGCGTGGCCGGCTCGCCGATCACATCGGGCCGGCCCCGACGGCCGCGTCGGGGCAGTCCGGCGACACCGTCGGCACGCTGTACTTCGACGCGGTCCGGGCGGGCAAGGTCGACGAGGGCTGGGAGTTGCTCAAGGCCATCGCCCTCACCCGCCCGCTGTTCGAGGCGCCGGCCGAACTGGAGGAGCTGCCCGAGCCCGTCACCCTCGCGGACGGCCCGACCGAGCCACGGCTGATCTGCATCAGCTCACCCGTGTCCGTCGGCGGCGCGCACCAGTACGCCCGTCTCGCCGCCCACTTCCGCGGCGACCGTGGTGTGCAGGCATTGCCGCTGGTCGGGTTCGCGGCCGGAGAGAGCCTGCCCCGCTCGGCCCGGGCCATCACACGGGCCGCCGCGGAAAGTGTGCTGCACGCCGGCGACGGGGACCCGTTCGTGCTGGTCGGCCACTCGTCGGGCGGTGCGCTGGCCCTGGCGGTGGCCGGGCTGCTGGAGAGCATGTGGGGGGTGCGCGCCGACGGCGTGATCATGCTCGACACGCTCAGCCTGCGGCACGAGCACGGGGACAGCGTGGACTACCGGCAGCTGGCCAGGAGGTTCATGGGCGAGACGGACTCGGCCACCGTGACGGTGGACAGCAACCGGCTGTCGGCCATGGCGCACTACCTCAACCGCATGTCCGCCCTGGAAGTTCCGCCGACCACCGCGCCGACGCTGCTGGTGCGGTGCAGCGTGCCCCTGCTCGGTGATCCCGACACACGGGTGGAGCACGGGCAGCAGGAGCTGCTCGTCCCCGCGGAGACGGTCCGCACCATCGACGCCGACCACTTCTCGTTGGCGCAGCGGGACTCCCACGTCACGGCGACCGTCATGAAGGAGTGGCTGGCCACGCTGTGACGGACAACCGCACAAAGACACAGCGTGCGCCCGCGAGCAGGAAGCGGGCGCACGCTGTGCGGCAGGGAAGACGTCCTAGCGGCTCAGGGTGATCGTGCCGGACGGGCACACCTGCGCCGCCATCGCCGCGGCGGCGGCCTGCGTGTCGTCCGGCTCGGCGTTGAGCACCTCCACCAGACCGTCGCTCTCGCCCTGGTCGAACAGCGCCGGCGCCGTCAGCGCGCACTGGCCCGCGCCGACGCACCGGCTCCTGTCCACATGGATCTTCATGACTTCGCTCCTCTGGTTCGCCAACGGACGGGCAACTCGTGCAGACCGAACAGGGTGCCGTCGTACTTGAACGGCAGGGCGGTGACGTCGGCGTCGACCGCGAGCGTCGGCACCCGGCGGAACAGCGTCCGGTAGACGATCTCCATCTCGGCACGCACCAGGTTCTGTCCGAGGCACTGGTGCACCCCGTAGCCGAACGCGACGTGGTGGCGCGCGGCCCGGCCCGGATCGAACTCGGCGGGCCGGTCGAAGCTGTCCAGGTCGTGGTTGGCGCCGGCGATGAGCGGGATGATGCCCTCCCCGGCCCTGACGACCTGCCCGCCGATCTCCACGTCCTCGACCGCCACGCGCAGCGCGACCAGGTCCGCGACCGAGTGGTAGCGCAGCAGCTCGTCCACCGCGCGGTCGTCGCCGATCCACTGCGGGTTCGACAACAGGGTCACCACGCCGAGCGCGATGTTGTTCGCGGTGGTCTCGTGCCCGGCGATCAGCAGCAGCATGATGACACCGGTCAGCTCTTCCGGGGACAGGACCGCGGTCTCCAGCAGCCGGGAGATCAGGTCGTCGCCCGCCCGCCTCTGCTTGACCTTGATGAGCCTGCCGATGTAGCGCAGCAGCTCCTGGACGGCCACGCCCCGCTCGTCCTCGGTGGTGGTCTTCAGGTTCACCAGCGTTTTGGTGCGTGACTCGAAGAACTCCCGGTCCACGAACGGCACGCCCAGCATCGTCGAGATCACCAGTGAGGGCACTGGCAGCGCGAACTCGGCGACCAGGTCAGCGGAGTTGCCGAGGGACAGCAGGTGGTCGACGCAGCGGTCCACGGTCTCCTGGATGAGGGGCCGCCACTGCCGGATGCGCCGCACGCTGAATTCGGGGATCAGCGCCTTGCGGAACCTGTCGTGCTCCGGAGGGTCGATGCCGACGAACCAGCCGGGGATCTGCTCCTGCGTCGGCACGCCCCCGGTCCTGGCGACGTTGGGAAAGCCCTCGCGGGCGGGATTGGAGCTGATCCGGCGGTCGGTCAGCACCGTGCGCACGTCCTCGTGCCGCGACACCAGCCACACGGGGCTGCCCGTCGGCAGCGTCGAGCGGATCAGACCGGGCTGCTTGCGGAAGTCGGCGTACTGACGCGGCGGGAAGGGCTCGCCGGGCAACCGTACCGGGAACTCCGTCGCCTCGGGTTCGGAAAGCGTCATGGGTGCACGTCCCATCGGGATCGGGGCGCCGGTCAGCCGGCACCGTAGAACTTGCGGACCCGGCCGACGATGAAGTCCTGGTCCTCGGGGCTCAGATCGGTGTAGGTCGGCAGGTAGAGGCCCTCCTGCGCGAACCGGGTGGCTCTGAGCGAAGGCCACACCGGGTCGCGGTACATCGGCTGCCTGCTCATCGGCTGGAAGAAGTAGCGGGTCTCGATGCCGTTCTCCGTGAGGAACTCCATGAGCTCGTCGCGGTCCCGGGCCAGCACGTCGTACATCCACAGCACCTGCCGTGACGGCATCAGTGTGATGCCGTCGACGCCGGAGAGCTCGCGGTCGTAGTGCGCTTCGATGCGCGCCCGTGCCGCGAGGATCTCGTGGATCCGCTCGGTCTGCGCCAGGGCGACGGCGGCCTGCAGATTGGTCATCCGGAAGTTGTAGGCGAGCTTCTTGTGCAGGAAGTTGTGCTCCCTGCTGAAGGCCATGCCCCGCAAGTGCTCCATCTGGGCGGCCAGACGGGGCTCGTCGGTGACGCACACCCCGCCCTCACCCGAGGAAATGATCTTGTTCGCGAACAGCGAGAAGCATGCGATGTCCCCGACCGGGCGGATGCCGTGCGCCTCGGCGGAGTCCTCGACCACCCGGAGGTTGTACTCGAAGGCGATCTTCATGATCGCGTCCATGTCGCACCGCCTGCCGTAGACGTGCACCGGCATGATGGCCCTGGTCCGCGGAGTGATCTTGTCCTCGATCAGCGTGACGTCGATGTTCAGGTCGTCGCCGCAGTCCACGAACACGGGCGTGGCACCCGTGTACGACACCGCCCAGGCCGTTGCGACCATGGTGAACTCCGGAACCAGCACCTCGTCGCCCGGCCCGATGCCCAGCGCACGGAGCGCCAGGGTCAGTGCCGTGGTGCCCGACGAACAGGCGACGGCGTGCCCGACCCCGTTGTATCGGGCAAACGCCTGCTCGAATCGCGGAATGTAGGGTCCCTGCGCGGAGATCCATCCGCTGGTGACCGCGTCGGTGACGTACTCCAGTTCGCGCCCCTTCATGCTGGGCCTGGAGACCGAGTACTTGAATCCCATGGGGTCCTCGTTCGTTGAGTGGTGCCGGCGCCGAAGGGGATCGCTCGGGGGTAGCGCTTCGCAGCGGTCAGGAAGCCAGGGCGGGCAGGTCCAGCACCAGATCGGTGGCGGCAGCCGCGCCGCCGGCGGCGCGCAGCAGCTTGCCGAAGCGCTGGGCGCGCTCGCTGAACGACGGCTCGTCCAGTACCCGTTGGAGCGCACGGAAGATGTCGTCACCGGTGCCGCGGTGCGGATCGACGGTCAGGCTGACGCCGAAGTCCTCGCCGCGCACCGCCTGGTCGTAGCAGTCCACCCACAGGGGGCGGATGACCATGGGCTTGCCGAAGTAGAGGCCCTCGTGGAAGCCGTTGCCACCGCCGTGGGTCAGGAACGCCTTCACGTTCGGGTGGGCGAGCACGTCGAGCTGGGAGGGCACCCAGCTCTCGATGCGCACGTTCTCGGGCAGCGGCCCGTCGGGCAGCAGACGCTGCTGCTCGCTGGGCAGCTTCCACAGGATGTGGTGGTCGTTGCCCAGTCGCCGTGCCACCGTGAGCATGTCACGCACCTGTTCGGAGGTCAGGCGGGTGGTGGTGCCCAGGCCGACGAAGACCACGGAGTTGTGCGTGGCGAGCCACCCGCTGACGTCCTCGTCCTCGGGTGCCTGAGGCAGCGGCGGGATCAGCGCGCCCACCATCCTCATGTTGTCCGGCGCCCGGAAGGGGTAGTCCAACTCGGTCAGTGACCCGTTCACGACCAGTTCGGCGCGTTCGATCCTGGCCAGGAAGCGCCGTGCCTCCGGGGCGATGCCCAGCTGCTGCCGGGTCTGTCTGTCCCGCTTGAGGACCCGCGCCATGGACGGGCGCAGGAAGATCCCCAGGGTGCGCACACGGAAGAGCCGGTTCTCGATCCGCTGCCGCAGCGTCATGTGCACGGACAGGCCCGAGTGCGGCACGGGGAAGTCGGGGTCGGTGTACGCCTTGGTGAAGGGGGTGTACGCGGTCACGTAGTTGCTCGGCAGGAAGGGCGAGACGAGCACGTACGGGATCCTGCGGGTGATCGCGATGTCGATGGCGTACGCGGTGAGGCTCTCGATGACCATCAGCGCGGGCTCGAGTTTCTCGACGATCTCCAGGAGCCGCCTGTACTTGTCGACGTGCAGCGCGGGGTCGTAGGTGTGGCGGATCACGGCGGCATGCGCGGCGAACCGCTTCGGGCCTGTCACCTTGGCGTAGACGTCCTTGTCCCACGTCAGGGCCGACAGCTCCGGCACCACGTCGCCGAGTGAGGCGAAGCGTACCGTCGACACGTCGGCCAGTGCCTCGATGTCGCCCCGGCGTTCCTCGTCGGTGGCGAACCACAGGTCCTGGACGCCGCGCCGCGCGAACTCGCCCGCGATCGTCTGGACCGGGTTGAACAGACCGCTCTCCGGGAGGCTGACGAACAGGATCGGCCGCGAGCTGGATGACATGCGGGACACCTTTCGGGCGGGCTTATCCACGGACGGGACCGGCATGCGCCCCCGAGGTCCCGTTTATCCCACCGTCGACGGCCGGAATTCCCTAGACCGGCGGGGAGCCGCGCAGGCCCCCGCGCCCGTGCCGCACCTGTAGGGAAATACGGGTCGGGCCGTGCATACGCTCCACCGCTGAGTCCCTGTCGTACCTACCGGTCTGAGGTGGTCCCACGTCATGAGCGAAGCCGGCAACGAGAACCCGGAAGTGACCGACCCGGTGGTGATCGTCGGTACCGCGTGCCGTCTTCCCGGCGGCATCGACTCGCCGGAGGAGCTGTGGCGCCTGCTGTGCGACGGCGAGGACGTCTTCGGGCCGTTCCCGACGGACCGCGGCTGGGACCTCGACGCGCTGTACGACCCCGACCCGGCGGCACCGGGCCGGAGTTACGTGCGTGAGGGCGGGTTCCTCGCCGGCGCCACCGAGTTCGACGCCTCGTTCTTCGGGATCTCACCACGTGAGGCCGAGGCGATGCACCCACAGCAGAGGCTGCTGCTGGAGGTCGTGTGGGAGGCGCTGGAGCGGGCGGGCGTGGATCCCGCGACGCTGCGCGCCACCGCCACCGGCATGTTCGTCGGTGCCGAGGCGCATGAGTACGGCCCGGGGCTGACCAACGCGCACGGTGCCGAGGGCCACCTGCTCACGGGCACCGCGGGCAGTGTCGTCTCCGGCCGTGTCGCCTACGAACTGGGTCTTCGCGGACCCGTGCTCACCGTGGACACGGCGTCGTCCAGTTCGCTGGTCGCTCTGCACCTCGCGGTGCGGTCGATACGCAGCGGGGAGTGCGCGCAGGCCGTCGTCGGCGGCGTCACGGTCATGCCGACTCCGGCAGCCTTCGTCGCGTTCAGCCGGCAGCGCGCACTGTCGCCCGACGCTCGGCCGAAGCCCTTCGGCGCGGACGCGAACGGCACCGCGTGGAGCGAGGGCGTCGGCGTGCTGTTCGTGGAGCGCCTGTCGACGGCACGCGCCGAGGGACATCAGGTGCTGGCCGTGGTGCGGGGCTCGGCGATCAACTCCGACGGCGCCTCGGCAGGACTCACCGCGCCGAGCGAAGAGGCGCAGCGCGAGGTCATCGTCGCAGCCCTCGCCGACGCGGGCCTGCTTCCCTCCGAGGTGGACGCCGTGGAGGCACACGGCACCGGCACCCCGCTCGGCGACCCGGTCGAGGCCCGAGCGCTCATCGCCGCGTACGGACAGGACCGCGACCGGCCGTTGTACACGGGGTCGCTGAAATCCAACCTGGGGCACACCCAGGCCGCGGCCGGCGTGCTCGGCGTGGTGAAGATGGTGGAGGCCATGCGGCGCGGCGTCCTGCCCGCCACCCTGCGCGCCGAACCACCGACGCCGCACGTGGACTGGTCGTCCCGTGTCGTCGGACTGCTGACCCGGAAACGGGACTGGCCGGGCGGTGACGCCCCGCGCCGGTGCGGCGTGTCGTCCTTCGGGTTCAGCGGCTCCAATGCCCATGTCCTGCTGGAGGAGGCCCCGCCCGCACCCGGCCCGGCGGAACGGGAGACCGCGCCGCATCCGGCCGCGTTGCCGCTGGTGCTGTCGGCGCGCTCCGCGGCGGCGTTACGTGGTCAGGCCGCCGGCCTGGTCGGACTGGAGGCCGATCCGCGGGATCTCGGACATTCGCTGCTGACCTCGCGTTCGCTGTTCGAGCACCGGGCGGTGGTCGTCGATCGTGACGGGCTGGAGCAGTTCGCCCGGGGTGAGGTGACGCCCGCCGTTGTCGCCGGTGTGGCGGACGTCGAGGGCGGGACCGTATTCGTGTTCCCCGGTCAGGGTGCGCAGTGGGCCGGCATGGGCGCGCGGCTGCTGGACGAGTCATCGGTGTTCGCGGAGCGGATCGGCGAGTGTGCGGCGGCGCTGTCCAAGTTCACCGACTGGTCGCTGGTCGATGTGCTGAGACAGGCCGAAGGTGCGCCGGACCTGGACCGCGTGGACGTGGTGCAGCCGGTGTCCTTCGCGGTGATGGTGTCCCTGGCGGCGCTGTGGCGTTCGCGGGGCGTGCATCCGGACGCGGTCGTCGGCCACTCACAGGGTGAGATCGCTGCCGCCGTCGTCGCCGGGGCGCTGTCCCTGGAGGACGGTGCCCGGGTGGTCGCGCTGCGCGCCCGGGCCATCGCCCGACGGATCGCGGGTGACGGTCTCATGATGTCGGTGCCGTGGCCGGTGGAGCGCGTCGAGCCGTTGCTGCCCGCCGACGGGTCCGTGCAGATCGCGGCTGTGAACGGGCCGGCGTCGGTCGTCGTCGCCGGTCTGCCCGCCGCGCTGGAGACGCTGTTCGACACGCTGACCGCCGACGGGATACGGGTGCGGCGTATCGCCGTCGACTACGCCTCGCACACGACGCAGGTCGAGGCGATCCAGCAGGAACTGCTCGACCTGCTCGCGCCGATCCGGCCCCGGACTGCGCAGGTGCCGTTCTATTCGACGGTGAGCAGCGAATGGCTGGACACCGCGACGATGGACGGCGGCTACTGGTACCGGAACTTGCGCCACACGGTGAACTTCGGGCCCGCGATCGCCACGCTGCTCGATGACGGGCACCGCGCCTTCATCGAATGCAGCCCGCATCCCGTGCTCCGTGTCGGCATCGCCGAGGCGGTCGAAGCGGCCGGTGTGCGGGCCGTCGTGACGGGCACGCTCCGCCGTGGCGAGGACGGCCTGAACCGCGTGCTCACGTCGTTCGCCGAGGTGTTCGTGCGGGGTGTGACGGTGGACTGGTCCGGTCTGTACGAGGGCGGCCGCCGGATCGGCCTGCCCACCTACGCGTTCGACCGCCGCCGGTACTGGCTGGCCGGTCCCGGTGCCACGGCCGCGCCCGTGCGCCGACCGGAGTCCGTCGCCGACGTCCCGGCGCTCGATCGCGCGGCGCTCCTCGACGCCGTCCGGGCGCAGGCCGCCGGCGTGCTGGGGCACACGGACCCGGCCGCGATCGACACGTCCAGGGAGTTCCGCGCCCTCGGTTTCGACTCGATCACCGCCGTCGACCTCCGTGAGCGGCTCGTCGCCGCACTGGGCATCGCGCTGCCCACGTCCGCCGTCTACGACCACCCGACGCCCGACCGGCTCACCGACTTCCTGCTCGCCTCCGTCACCGGCGAGACCGAGGAAGCCGCCGCCACCTGGGCCGCCGCCGACGAGCCGATCGCGATCGTCGGCATGGCGTGCCGGTTCCCGGGCGGCGTCGCCGGCCCCGACGACCTGTGGCGGGTCGCCGCCGAGGGACGTTGTGTCGTCGGCGACTTCCCGACCGACCGCGGCTGGGACCTGGACGCGCTGTTCGCCCCGGGCGCAGACGGCACTCCCGCCATCGCCACTCGTTCCGGCGGCTTTCTCCCCGACGTGGCAGGCTTCGACGCCGAGTTCTTCGGTGTCTCGCCGCGAGAGGCCAAGGCGATGGACCCCCAGCAGCGCCACCTGCTGGAGACCACGTGGGAAGCGCTGGAGCACGCCGGCCTGGACCCGACCTCCCTGCGCGGCACCCGGACCGGCGTGTTCGTCGGCACCTTCGGCGGCACCTACGCATCGTTGCTCGGCCGGCGCGACGACTCCCGCGGCTTCGTGATGACCGGTACGACGCCGAGTGTCATGTCGGGCCGGACGGCGTACGTGCTCGGCCTCGAGGGCCCGGCGCTGACCGTCGACACCGCGTGCTCGTCGTCGCTGGTGGCGCTGCATCTGGCCGCACAGGCACTGCGCGCCGGGGAGTGCGGGCTCGCGCTGGCGGGCGGCGTGACCATCATGTCCACGCCCGACAACTTCGTGGAGTTCACGCGGCAGGGCGGCCTGGCCGTCGACGGTCGGTGCAAGTCGTTCTCCGACGCCGCCGACGGCACCGGCTGGTCCGAGGGCGTCGGCGTGCTGGTCCTGGAGCGGCTGTCCGCCGCCCGCGCGAACGGACACCGGGTACTCGCCGTCGTGCGTGGCTCGGCCGTCAACCAGGACGGGGCCTCCAACGGCCTGACCGCACCGAACGGGCCGTCCCAGCAGCGGGTGATCCGTGCCGCGCTGGCGAACGCGGGCCTGCGCCCGTCCGAGGTGGACGCGGTCGAGGCGCACGGCACCGGCACGAAGCTCGGCGACCCGATAGAAGCCCAGGCCTTGCTGGCGACATACGGCCGGGACCGGGAGACGCCGCTGCTGCTCGGCTCGCTGAAGTCCAACATCGGCCATACGCAGGCCGCCGCCGGTATCGCCGGCGTCATCAAGATGGTGCAGGCCATGCAGCACGGGAGGCTGCCGCAGACCCTGCACGTCGAACAGCCGTCGTCGCACGTGGACTGGTCAGCGGGTGCGGTGGAGCTGCTCACCGAGGCCGCACCCTGGCCCGATACGGGCCGTCCGAGACGCGCGGCGGTCTCGTCGTTCGGCATCTCCGGCACCAACGCGCACGTCATCCTGGAGCAGGTCGCCCAGCCGGAGCCCGCGCCCGAGACGAACGGTGTCCTGGTTCCGTGGGTGGTGTCGGCACCCACACCGGAGGCGCTGCGCGCGCAGGCGACGCGGGTCGCGACCGCGTCCGGCGGTGCGGCCGACGTGGCGCTGTCCCTGGCCGGCACCCGCACGCACTTCGCCCATCGTCTCGCCGTGACCGGCCGGGACGGCGACACCATGCGGGCCACGCTGGCCGACCTGACCGACGCGGTCCAGGGCTCGGTCGTCCAGGGCAAGCTGGGCGTGCTGTTCACCGGCCAGGGCTCGCAGCGCCTCGGCATGGGCCGCGGCCTGTACGAGCGGTTCCCCGCGTTCGCCACGGCGTACGACGAGGTCGTCGCGGCACTGGGTACCGAGGTCCGGGACGTCATGTGGGGCCGGGACGCGGCGGAACTCGACCGGACCCGTTGGACGCAACCCGCACTCTTCGCGCTGGAGGTCGCCCTGTACCGGCTCGTGGAGTCGTGGGGCGTCGAGCCGGACATGGTCGGTGGCCACTCGGTCGGTGAGATCGCCGCCGCGCATGTCGCCGGCGTGCTGTCGCTGGCCGACGCGGCGACGCTCGTGCTCACGCGGGCCGGCCTGATGCAGGCCCTGCCCGAGGGCGGGACGATGCTCGCTGTCGAGGCGACCACGGCCGAGGTCTGCCCGCTGCTGGTGGAAGGAGTGTCCATCGCGGCCGTGAACGGGCCGATGTCGGTCGTGGTGGCCGGTGTCGGCGAAGTGGTGGCCAGGATCCGCGACACCTTCACAGAGCTGGGCCGTCGCACGAAGCCGCTGCCGGTCTCCCACGCCTACCACTCGCCGCTGATGGACCCGATGCTGGCCGAGTTCGGCGAGGCGCTGGAGGACTGCACGTTCCAGGAACCGCGTATCCCGTTCGTGTCGGCGCTCACCGGTCGGATCGACACGCCCGACAGCGGAATCTACTGGGTGCAGCACGTCCGGCAACCGGTGCTGTTCACGGACGCTGTCCGGGCGATGGCCGACGCCGGTGTCCGCACCGTGCTCGAACTCGGACCGGACGGGACGCTCAGCGCACTGGTTCCCGATGCAGCCGGCGACGTCGACCTGCGCGCGATCCCGGTGCTGCGCCGTGACCGACCCGAGGAGGACCGGGCCGTCACCGCGCTGACGGAGCTGCACGTGCGCGGCACGAAGGTGGACTGGGCGGCCTTCCTCGCGGACACCGGAGCGCACACCGTGGCCCTGCCCACCTACGCGTTCCGCCATCAGCGGTTCTGGCCGGACGACGGCGGGGCGGGTGACGTCATCGGCGCCGGTCTCGACCAGGCCGGCCACCCGTTGCTCGGCGCGGTCGTCCGGTTGGCGGACGGCGATGGCGTGCTGCTCACCGGCCGGCTGTCCGCCACCGCGCACCCCTGGATGGCGGACCACGTGGTCGGCGGCCGGACCCTGTTCCCGGGCACGGGATTCGTGGAGCTGGTGCTGCGCGCCGGCGACGAGGCCGGTTGCCGACGGCTGGACGAGCTGACGCTGGCCGTGCCGCTCGTGCTGCCCGCGCGCGGCTCGGTTCCCGTGCAGGTCGCGGTCGGCGCGGACGAGGACGGCCGCCGCCCGGTGAAGGTGTCGGCGTGGGCCGACGGCACCTGGACGCTGCACGCCACCGGATACCTCACGGCGGACGCTCCCGCGGTGGACACGATGTTCGCGCGAGACGCGTGGCCGCCGGCCGGCGCGCAGGCCCTGCCGCTGGACGACTGCTACGAGCGGCTGGCCGCGATGAACCTCGCCTACGGCCCGGCTTTCCGGGGCGTGCGTGCCGTGTGGCGGCGGGATGCCGAGGTGTTCGCGGAGGTCGCGCTGCCCGACGTGGTGGCAGGCCAGGCCGGTGCCTTCGGTCTGCACCCCGCGCTGCTCGACGCCGCCGTGCAGGTCGCGTTCCTCGGCGAGATGGGTGTGGCACCCGGGGCCCTGCCGTTCGCGTGGGAGGGCATGTCCCTGGCGGCCGCCGGCGCGGCCGTCCTGCGGGTCCGCCTGACCACGAAGGGCCCGGGCGTGTCCATCACGGCCGCGGACGGGCTCGGTGATCCGGTCGCGGCCGTCGAGTCGCTGACGTTGCGGGCAGCCACCACGCCCGTCGCCGCGCACGCCCACGACTCGCTGTTCACACTGGACTGGACGCCGCTGTCGGAAGCCGGGGAGATCGAGCCCGCCGCGGTGATGGAGTTCGCGCCGGCCACCGGCGACATCGCAGCGGCGACGCACGCGGCGGCGATCAAGGCGCTTGAGGCCGTGCAGGAGTGGCTGTCCGGCAACAGCGCGGAACCGCTGCTTTTCGTGACACACGGAGCGGTGACGGGCGAAGATCCGGCCTCGGCTGCCGTGTGGGGCCTGGTGCGGACCGCGCAGACCGAGAACCCCGGCCGCTTCCTGCTGCTCGACCTGCCGGAAGGCCAGGACCCCTCGACGGCGTACGGCGCGTTGCTGGCGTCCGGCGAACCCCAGGGCTGGGTGCGGGACGGCGTCGTGCACGCCGCCCGGCTGGCGCGCCTCGGTGCGGACGCGGGCCTGTTGCCGCCCGGCGGCAGCGGGTGGCGGCTGGACGTCCCGCAACGGGGAAGCATCGACGGCATCGCCCTCGTCCCGTACCCCGAGGCCGAGCGCGAACTGACCGGCCGGCACGTACGCGTGCGGGTGCGCGCGGCGGGCGTGAACTTCCGGGACGTACTCAACGTCCTGGGCATGTACCCCGGCGACCCGGGTGCGCCCGGCGCCGAGGGCATGGGCGAGGTCGTGGCGGTCGGTCCCGAGGTGACGGGCGTGCGAGTCGGCGACCGCGTCATGGGCATGATCACGGGTGGCTTCGGCCCGCTGGCGGTCGTGGACGAGCGGTTGATCGTGCCCGTACCGGCGGCCTGGCCGGACGAGGTGGCCGCAGCCGTCCCGCTGGTGTTCCTCACCGCGTACCACGGTCTTGTCGACCTGGCGGGGCTGCGCAGCGGCGAGCGCGTACTCGTCCACGCCGGTGCAGGCGGCGTGGGCATGGCCGCGATCCAGCTGGCGCTGCACCTGGGCGCCGAGGTGTTCGCCACGGCGAGCGAGGGCAAGTGGGACACGCTGCGCGCCCTCGGCGTCGCGGACGACCACATCGCCACCTCCCGGACGCTCGACTTCGCCGAATCGTTCGGCAGGGTGCTGGGTGAGCAGCGGGTCGACGTCGTGCTCAACTCACTGGCCGGGGAGTTCGTCGACGCGTCCCTGGGCCTGCTCGCCGACGGCGGCCGCTTCGCGGAGATGGGCAAGACGGACGTGCGCGACCCCGCCGATCTGCCCGGCGTGCGGTACCTGCCGTTCGACCTGATGGTGGTGGAACCGGACCGCGTCGCCGCCATGCTCGCCGAACTGGGCGAGCTGTTCGAGGCCGGGGCGCTGGCGCCGCTGCCGGTGCGATCGTGGGACGTGCGGCGCGCGCGCGACGCGTTCCGCCACATGAGCCAGGCCAAGCACATCGGCAAGATCGCCCTGACGATGCCGACGGGACCCGCCACCGACGGCACGGTCCTCATCACCGGCGGCACAGGCGGACTCGGCAGCAAGCTCGCCCTGCATCTGGCCGGGCAGGGCGTGGCCCGCATGGTGCTCGCCTCACGCCGCGGACCGGCGGCGGACGGTGCGGCGCAGCTGCGCGAGGAACTGGCGGGACGTGGTGTCCAGGTGCGGATGGTCGCCTGCGACATCGCAGACGGTGACGCCACCCGCGAGCTGGTCGCGAGCATCCCTGATCTCACGACGGTCGTGCACACCGCGGGTGTACTCGACGACGGCGTGGTCGGCTCGCTCACGCCCCAGCGGCTGGCGACCGTGTTGCGCTCGAAGGCCGACGCGGCCTGGAACCTGCACGAGGCGACCAAGGACAGGCGACTCACGGACTTCGTGACGTTCTCCTCGGTCATGGGAGTCATCGGCGGGGCCGGCCAGGCCAACTACGCCGCCGCGAACGCCTTTCTCGACGCACTTGCGGCGCACCGCCGTTCCTCGGGCCTGCCGGCCCTCTCACTGGCCTGGGGCGCGTGGGCGCCGGGCGCCGGCATGACCGCGACGCTGTCCGAGGCGGACCTCGCGCGAATGGTCCGCGACGGCATGGCCCCGCTGTCGACGGAGCAGGGCATGGCGTTGTTCGACGCCGCGCTGGCCGTCGATGCTCCGGCGCTGGTACCGATGCGGCTGGAGCTGTCCAAGCTGCGCACGAGGAGCGACGTACCGGCCGTGTTGCGCGGTCTCGCCGGCACCGGGCGCCGTACCGCCGCCTCCGCCGCAGCGGCGGACACCGCCACACTGGCATCGCGGCTCGCCGGCGCGGCTCCCGACGAACGCGTGCGGCTGGTGCTCGGCGTCGTACGGACCGAGGCCGCTGCCGTCCTCGGCCACGGCTCACCGGCGGCGATCGAGCAGTTCCGCGAGTTCCGGCAGCTCGGCTTCGACTCGCTCACCGGCGTCGAACTGCGGAACCGGCTCAACACGGTCACCGGCCGCCGACTGCCGTCCACGCTCCTGTTCGACTACCCGACTCCGTCGGCGCTCGCGGAGTACCTGCGGGACGAACTCACGCCTTCCGCCGAGCCCGAGGCGGCCGGGACCGGCACGCCACTGGAGCAGCTGGACCGGCTGGAGGCGGCCGTCGCGGCCGCCGGCTCCACGGCCGACCACGCGGCGCTCGCCGACCGGCTCGAGCAGCTCGGCCGACGGCTGCGGCAGGCGGAGACAGACGCGGCCGGACACGTCGGCGAGATCGACGTCGACAAGATCAACTCGGCTTCGGTCGACGAGCTGTTCACGATCATCGATGGCGAGCTGGGCATCTCCCAGGACTGAACCCGCCCGCCGCCGCCCCCCCGTTCGTTGATGGAGAAGAGGACCTGCGATGGATGACCACGGCCAGCAGGACAAGGTTGTCGAGTATCTGAGGCGTGTGACGGTCGACCTGCGCACCGCCCGCCAGCGCATAGAGGAACTCGAGCTGAAGGGACGCGAGCCGATCGCCGTGGTCGGCATGGCGTGCCGGTACCCGGGCGGTGTGCGCTCGCCGGAGGACCTGTGGCAGCTGGTCGTGGACGGCACCGACGCGGTCACCGAGTTCCCGGCCGACCGCGGCTGGGACCTCGACACCCTCTACAACGCCGACCCCGAGCAGCTGGGCACGTCCTACGCGCGGGCCGGCGGATTCCTCCACGATGTGGGTAACTTCGACGCCGAGCTCTTCGGGATGAGCCCGCGGGAGGCCATGGCGACGGACGCGCAGCAGCGTCTGCTGCTGGAGACGTCGTGGGAGGCGTTGGAGCGGGCGGGTATCGACCCGGCGTCGCTGCGCGGCAGCCGCGCCGGCGTCTACGCGGGCGTGATGTACAGCGACTACCGGGAACTGCTCGCCGACGACGGTTTCGAGGGCTACCGCACCAACGGCAGCCTGCCCAGCGTCGCCTCGGGCCGCGTTGCCTACACACTGGGGCTGGAGGGGCCGGCGGTCACGGTCGACACGGCGTGTTCGTCGTCGCTGGTGACGCTGCACCTGGCCGCGCAGGCGCTGCGCAACGGCGACTGCACGCTGGCCCTGGCCGGCGGTGTGACAGTGATGTCCACGCCGAGCACCTTCGTGGAGTTCTCGCGCCAGCGCGCCCTTTCCGCCGACGGCCGCTGCAAGGCCTTTTCCGACTCCGCCGACGGCACCGGCTGGGCCGAGGGCGTGGGCATGCTCGTGCTGGAGCGGCTGTCGGACGCACGGCGGCTCGGCCACCCGGTCCTCGCGGTGGTGCGGGGTTCGGCGGTGAACCAGGACGGTGCGTCGAACGGCCTGACCGCGCCGAACGGCCCTTCGCAGCAGCGGGTCATCAAGCTGGCGCTGGACAGCGCCGGGCTGCAAGCGTCCGAAGTGGACGTCGTCGAGGCGCACGGCACGGGTACGACGTTGGGTGATCCGATCGAGGCGCAGGCGTTGCTGGCGGCCTATGGGCAGGACCGTGAGACGCCGTTGCTGCTGGGTTCGGTGAAGTCGAACATCGGGCACACACAGGCCGCCGCCGGTGTCGCCGGTGTGATCAAGATGGTCATGGCGATGCAGCACGGGCTCGTGCCGAAGTCGCTCCACGCCGAAACGCCGTCGTCCCACGTGGACTGGTCGGCGGGTGCGGTGACACTTGCGGCGGAGGCGAGCCCATGGCCGGCGGTGGACCGCCCGCGGCGGGCGGCGGTGTCGTCGTTCGGGATCTCCGGCACCAACGCGCACACGATCCTGGAGCAGGCCCCGGATGCCGAGCCGCGCACCGAAGCGCCGGTCGACGCGGTCGTGCCGTGGGTGCTGTCCGGGCACACGCCGGCGGCATCGCGCGCGCAGGCGAAGCAACTGGCACTCCGGCTGGACACGGGTGCGCATCCGGCGGACGTCGGCCTCACCCTGGCCACCGGCCGAGCGCACCTCGCGCACCGGGCCGCGTTCGTCGGCCGGGACGCCGCCGGCCTGGCGGCGAAGCTGAGGGCCTGGACCTCGGTGGAGGGGGTGGCTGGTGATGGTCGGTTGGGGGTTGTGTTCACGGGTCAGGGTGCGCAGCGGTTGGGGATGGGGCGTGGGTTGTATGGCCGG
>NZ_JBIWPG010000029.1:0-93729 GCF_044768135.1 Streptomyces sp. NPDC101165
ATGATCGAGATCCGCAAACAGAACCCCGCCTTCGGACTCGGCACCTACACCGAACTCCAGTCCTCCAACCCCGCCGTCCTCGCCTTCCTCCGCGAATACGGCGACGACCTGGTGCTCTGCGTCCACAACTTCTCCCGGTTCGCACAGCCCACGGAACTCGATCTGCGGGTCTACGACGGACGGCACCCCGTCGAGCTGATCGGCGGCGTGCGCTTCCCCGCCATCGGTGAACTGCCCTACCTGCTGACCCTCGCGGGCCACGGTTTCTACTGGTTCCGGCTCACCCGAGTCGCATCCCGCATCGGCCGCCGCCGCTGAGCGTCGGCGCCGAGGAAAGGACGCGTCACCATGCCGAAGACCATCACTCCCCGGCCGAGGGCCGCGACCACCGACCGGCCCCTGGCCTCGCTGAGCGGGCTGCTGCGCGAATGGCTGCCCCTGCAGCGCTGGTTCGCGGGCAAGGACCGGCCTGTCACCGATCTGTCGCTGCTGTCCATGAGCGAGCTGTTCCCGGGATGTCTGCACCTGCTGGTCCACGCCTCGCACGCGCCCGTGCCCACTCCCGGCGGCACGCCGCCGCCCGGCGACTGCTACCAACTGCTCCTGGGCGTGCGCGAGCACCTCGCACCACGGCTGGAACGGGCGTACGTCGGCCGTGTCGAGGAGGGTCCGTTCGCCGGCCTCGCCGTGTACGACGCGCTGCAGGACCCGCGCTCTGCCCATCTGCTCCTGGAGCGGCTGCGGCAGCCCGGCACCTCGGGTCCACTGTGCTTCGAGAAGGCCCCGGGCGTCCATCTGTCCGGCGGGCTCCCGCCGCGGCTGCTGGACGCCGAGCAGTCCAACTCGTCGATCATCTACGGCGACGCGTACATCCTGAAGCTCTTCCGGCGCATCCAGCCGGGCGTCAACCCCGACCTCGAGGTGCCGGGTGCGCTGGCCGCGCAGGGGTGTGAGCGGGTGCCGGCGCCGGTCGCCTGGTTCAGCACAAGTGCTCCGAGCCCGGCCACGCTGGGCGTCCTGCAGCCGTTCCTGCCGGACGCCACCGACGGCTGGACGCTGGCGCTGCGCGCGCTCGCCACGGGTGACGACTTCACCACCGAGGCCCGGGAGCTGGGCCGGGCCATGGCCGAGGTGCACCTCGCGCTGGCCGACGCCTTCCCGCCGGCCGGGCCGGGCGAGAACGGCCGTACCGCGGAGGCGATGTGCGCGCGGCTGGACGCGGCCACGCACGCGGTGCCCGCGCTGCGGCCCTTCGTGCCGGGCCTGCGGGCCGCGTTCGGCGCGCTGGCCACGTGCGACACCGGGCCGCCGGCCCAGCGCATCCACGGCGATCTGCACCTCGGGCAGGTGCTGCAGGCGGGGCGCGACTGGTTCGTCATCGACTTCGAGGGCGAGCCGTCCCGGCCGCTGGCCGAGCGGCGGGCCGCGCAGTCCCCGGTGCGTGACGTGGCCGGGATGCTGCGCTCCTTCGACTATGCGGCCCGGCAGCGCCGCCCCTGGCGTCCGGAGTGGGCGCGCCGCTGCCGCGAGGCGTTCTGCGCGGGCTACGCGGCCCGCGCCGGGTGGGATCCACGCAAGAAGCACGCGCTGCTGCGCGCGCACGAGACCGACAGGGCGGTGTACGAGGTGCTGTACGAGGCGAGACACCGTCCGGACTGGCTTCCGGTTCCGATGGCCGCGATCCAGCGGCTCGCGGTGTGGGGAGGCTGACGTCATGACACGGAACGACACCGCACTCCCCCGGCCCGCGGGACCCGCTCCGTCCGCGGCCGCCCCGCTCGACCAGGGCGACCGCGACCGTCTGCTGGGCGGTGCGCACCACGACCCGCACGCGCTGCTGGGCGCCCACCCGGTGGCGGGCGGCACGCTGTTCCGGGCGCTGCGCCCGAACGCCCGCAAGGTCAGCGTCGTCGTCGACGGGACGCACAGCGCGCTGGCATCGGAGGGCGGCGGTCTGTTCGCCGCCGTGCTGCCGTACGACGAGATCCCGTCGTACACGCTGCATGTCGCGTACGACGACGGTGAGCAGGAGGCGGAGGATCCGTACCGCTTCCTGCCCGCCCTCGGCGAGCTGGACCTGCACCTGATCCGCGAGGGCCGGCACGAGCAGCTGTGGCGGGCGCTCGGTGCCGAGCCCATGACGCATCAGGGGGTCGCCGGAACCCGTTTCACCGTGTGGGCGCCGAACGCCCAAGGGGTGCGGGTCGCGGGCGACTTCACGTACTGGGACGGCACGCAGTACCCGATGCGCTCGCTCGGCGCCTCGGGCGTGTGGGAGCTGTTCGTGCCGGGCATCGGCGAGGGCGCGCGGTACAAGTTCGAGATCACCTCCCGCCACGGCGACCGGTTCCTGAAGGCGGACCCGATGGCCCGCCGTACCGAGGTCCCGTCCGCGACCGCGTCCGTCGTCACGGTCTCGCGGTACGAGTGGGGCGACGTGGAGTGGATGGCCCACCGGGGCGACACGCCCGTCCACGAGGCGCCGCTCTCCGTGTACGAGGTCCATCTGCCCTCCTGGCACCCGGGGCTGACGTACCGCCAGCTGGCGGACGAACTGCCCGCCTACGTCCAGGAGATGGGCTTCACTCATGTCGAGCTGATGCCGGTCGCCGGGCATCCCTTCAGTGGCTCCTGGGGCTACCAGGTCACCTCCTACTACGCACCCACGCCCCGCCTCGGCTCCCCCGACGACTTCAAGTACCTGGTGGACGCGCTGCACCGGGCCGGCATCGGCGTGATCATGGACTGGGTGCCGGCCCACTTCCCCAAGGACGACTGGGCGCTGGCCCGGTTCGACGGTGAGCCGCTGTACGAGCCCGGGGACTGGCGGCGGGCCGAGCATCCGGACTGGGGCACGTACGAGTTCGACTACGGGCGGACCGAGGTGCGCAACTTCCTCGTCGCCAACGCCGTGTACTGGTGCGAGGAGTTCCACATCGACGGGCTGCGGGTGGACGCCGTCGCCTCCATGCTCTACCTCGACTACTCGCGGGACTCCGGGCAGTGGGCGCCGAACGTCTTCGGCGGGCGGGAGGACCTGGACGCGGTGGCCTTCCTGCAGGAGATGAACGCCACCGTCTACCGGCGCTGCCCGGGCGTGGTCACCATCGCCGAGGAGTCCACCGCCTGGGACGGGGTGACCCGGCCGACGGACAGCGGCGGTCTCGGCTTCGGGCTGAAGTGGAACATGGGCTGGATGCACGACTCGCTGGAGTACATCCAGCACGAGCCGGTGCACCGCAAGTACCACCACAACGAGATGACCTTCTCGATGGTGTACGCCTACACCGAGAACTACGTCCTGCCGATCTCCCACGACGAGGTCGTGCACGGCAAGCAGGCCCTGGTGTCGAAGATGCCGGGCGACTGGTGGCAGCGGCGGGCCAACCACCGCGCCTACCTCGGCTTCATGTGGGCCCACCCCGGCAAACAACTGCTCTTCATGGGGCAGGAGTTCGCCCAGGGCGCCGAGTGGTCCGAGGCGCACGGTCCCGAGTGGTGGCTGCTGGACGAGGACTACCACTCCGCAGGGGACCACCGGGGCGTACAGCATCTCGTGCGGGACCTGAACGCGCTGTACCGGGCCACCCCCGCGCTGTGGCAGCGGGACACGGATCCGGGCGGTTTCCGGTGGGTGCAGTGTGACGCGGCGGACGACAATGTCTTCGCGTTCCTGCGGTTCGACACCGAGGGATCTCCTCTGCTGGCGGTGTCCAACCTCTCGCCCGTGGTCCGTGGCGACTACCGTCTCTGGGTCCCTGACGAGGTCCCCGCCTGGCAGGAGGCGCTGAACTCGGACGACGCGCGCTACGGCGGCAGCGGTGTCGGCGTCGGCGCTCCGGGAGCGATCAAGCCCGAGGACGGGTTCCTCCGGCTCACGCTGCCGCCGCTCGCCACTGTCTGGTTGACGCCCGTGCGCTGAACCCACAGGTGTCGGCTGCCCGCTCCGGGGGGCAGTCAGGGTCGTACAGACCTACGACTGCTCCTCGTCACCAACAGAAGGGCGGCCCGCGTGCGCACTGTCGGAGTGGAGGAGGAACTCCTTCTGGTCGACCCGGACAGCGGGGAGCCGAAGCCGCTGTCGGCCGTGTTCCTCGCCCGTGCCACCCAGGACGATCCCGGACAGGACGTCTTCCAGAAGGAGTTGTTCGGGCAGATGCTGGAGTTCGCCACGCATCCGCAGGCGGACATGGCGGACCTCGGCGCCGAGATCGTGCGCTGCCGCAAGGAGGCGTCCCGGCTGGCCGGCGAGATCGGCTGCGCGGTCGCCGCGCTCGCCACGTACCCGATGCCGGTGACCCCCTCGCTCACCGTGCACGAGCGCTACCAGTGGATGGCCGGGCGGTACGGGATGACCGCCCAGGAGCAGCTCGTGTGCGGCTGCCATGCGCATGTTTCGGTGGAGTCCGACGAGGAGGGCGTCGCCGTCCTCGACCGCATCCGGCCGTGGCTTGCGGTGCTCCTGGCGCTGAGCGCCAACTCGCCCTTCTGGCAGGGCCGGGACACCGGCTACGTCAGCTACCGCGGCCGGGTGGTGCGGCGTTGGCCGCAGGCGGGGCCGAACGAGCTGTTCGGCTCGGCCGAGCGGTACCACCGGCTGGTGCGGGACATGGTGGCCAGCAGGGTCATCCTCGACCGGGGGATGCTGTACTTCGACGCACGCCTGTCCGCGAGTTACCCGACGGTGGAGATCCGGGTGGCGGACGTGTGCCTGCGCGCGGACACCACCGTCCTGATCGCCACGCTGACCCGTGCCCTGGTGGAGACGGCGGCCCGCGAGTGGCGGGCGGGCCGGCCGCCACTCGACCACAGTGTGAGCATGCTGAGGCTCGCCGCCTGGCAGGCCGCCCAGTCCGGCCTGGACGAGGACCTGTTGGACCCCGTGACCATGCTGCCCCGGCCCGCGGCGGAGGTGCTGTACGCGCTGCTGGAGCACACCGGGGACGCGCTCACCGACAGTGGTGACGCGGCCGGCGTCGAGGAGGCCGTCGCCAGGGTGCTGCGCCGGGGCAACGGCGCTCGCGAGCAGCGGCTGCTCATGGAGCGGACGGGCAGCCTGCGGGACGTCGTGACCGCCTGTGTGCGGCACACCCAGGACTGAGGGGCGGTCCGCCGGGGGCCTGGTTCAGGTGACTCGTGTGCTCAACGGCCGCTGGACACGCACAGATCATCAGCGGATCACGACTTGCCTGTTCCTGGCCCCGAAACCGCTTGCCTGGGCTACATTCGAGCACCGCCGGCAACTGAGCCGACCGGCGGAGTCACCCTCCGTACACCTCGGGAGCAGCGCATGCGCGACGACGCCCTCGCTCCACCAGCCGTTCCGTCGATGACCGGCGGGCTCGCCGACAGCATCTTCGAGACCGCGGACCGCAATCCGACGCTGCCCCTCCTCGCGCGGCGCACGGACGCGGCGCCCGGCGTGTGGGAGGAGGTGACGGCGGTCGAGTTGCGGGACGAAGTGGTCGACCTGGCCAAGGGCCTGATCGCCTCGGGGATCTCCCCGGGCCACCGGGTGGCCGTGATGGCGAGGACCCGTTACGAGTGGACGGTGTTCGCCCACGCGCTGTGGACCGTCGGCGCGGAGGTCGTCCCGATCCACCCGTCGTCCTCGCGGGACCAGGTGGAATGGATCCTGCGGGACGCCAACTGCGTGGCCGTGGTGGTGGAGGACGAGCAGGGCATCATGACGGTCGGCACCGTGTGTGCGGGGCTGCCGCGGCTGAAGCACGTATGGCAGCTGGACGCGGACGCGTCGGCCCGGCTGGCCGAGCAGGGTGCGCTCGTTCCGCTGACCACGGTGGAGTCGCTGCGCCGGATCGTGCTGCCGGACGCGACGGCGGTCATCGCCTACACCTCGGGCACCACCGGCCGGCCGCTGGGCTGCGCACTGAGCCACCGCGGTCTGGCCCACCCGTGCGACATCCTGCTCGCCGGCTGGGGGCACACCGCGGCGCCCCCGGGCGAACAACCGTCGGTGCTCGCCTTCCTGCCCTTCTCCCATGTCTACGGGCTCATGATCCAGGTGATCTGCGTGCGCGGCGGGGTCCTGATGGCGCACGAGCCGGAGATGACGGCGGAGGCCCTCGCCTCGGCGCTGCGCACGTTCCGGCCGACGTACCTGTACGGCGTGCCGTCGGTGTTCGAGAAGCTGTACAAGACCTTCCTGAGGACCGCTCAGCAGGCGGGCCGGGGTGCGCTGTTCGAGCGGGCGGCCCAGACCGCGCGGGACTTCGCCGAGGCGGAGGAGCGCCGGCGGCTGGGCCTCGGGCCGGGTCCCGGGTTCGATCTGCGGCTGCAACACGCCCTGTACGAGCGGACGGTGTACCGCAGGCTGCGGGTCGCGCTCGGCGGGCGCGCCGTACGGGGCACCTCGGGCGGCTCGTCACTCAGCCGGGAACTGTCCCTGTTCTACGAGGGCATCGGGCTGTACCTGCACGACGGTTACGGGCTGACGGAGACCTCCGGCGGGATCACCATGCAGCCGCTGGGCCGGGAGAAGTCCGGGACCGTGGGCCGGCCGCTGCCGGGCACCGAGGTCCAGGTGGCCGACGACGGCGAGATCCTGGTGCGCGGCCCGTCGGTGTTCCAGGGCTATGTCGGCGACGAGGCGCGGACGCGGGCCACGCTGTACGGCGGCTGGCTGGCCACCGGGGACATCGGACGGCTGGACTCCGAGGGCTATCTGACGATCACCGGCCGGAAGAAGGACGTGATCGTCACCAGCAGCGGCAAGAGCGTGGCGCCGGCCCCGCTGGAGCAGCGGCTGCGCATGCATCCGCTGGTGCACCAGGCGGTGGTCGTCGGCGACGACCGGCCCTGCGTGGGGGCCCTGATCACGCTGGACCCGGAGTTCCTCGCGCACTGGCGGGCCGGCCTGGCCCTGCAGGGCGAGTCGCCGAGCCGGGAGGCCCGGGAGGAGAACGCGCTCAGGGAGGAGATCGCGCGGGCGGTCGCCTCGGCCAACAGTGCGGTGTCCCGCTCGGAGTCCATCAGGGTCTACCGCGTCCTCGCGGAGCCGTTCGCACCGGACAACGGGCTGCTGACGCCGTCGATGAAGCTGCGCCGGGACGCCATAGCGCGCCACTACGCCGCCGAGATCGACGCCATGTACGAGGCCCGGTCGCGCGCGGCCCGGCGGCCGGGTCCCGAGGAGCCGGCCGACTGGGACGAGTCGGACAACGTCTTCCGCTAGAAGGTGCAGGCAGGGAGCCCCGGTGGCCGGGCGGACGGGTAACCCGGCCCGGCTGGGGGAACCCGCAGCAGTGGAGCGATCAGCAACGACGACCGCCCTGGCCGCGAGGGGCCGCCGGCCCCGACCGGACGGGGCCGGGGAATGCGAGATGGCGACGGAGCCGCGAGGGGACGACACACCGCCCTCGGAGGAGTGGGCCGAGCGGGCGTTCTCCTTCCCGGGCGAGCTGCGCAATGTGACGGGGGCGCGGCTCGCTGCGGAGGAGTTCCTGTGCGCCCTCGCCCGGGACGCGCCGCCCGGCACGCCCGAGTACTGGGACGACATCCTGCTGGTCGTCACGGAACTGGCTGCCAACGCCGTTCAGTACGCCCCCGGGCCCTTCGGTCTGCGGATGCGCCGCACCTTCGACGGGGTGCACGTGACGATGCACGACACCAGCACCACCCGGCCCGAGCCACGGCCCTTCCAGCCGAGTGCGGGCGGCGGCGGCATCGGCTGGCACCTGGTGCACACGCTGTGCAGTCAGGTGAGCGTCGTCGTCGAGGACCAGGGCAAGGACATCCACGTGTTCCTGCCCTGGTGACGGGGAGCGCCGCACACGTGGTGTCCATGAGTACGACGTGTATCTGTGCGAGATCGGGTTACTACTGGCCTCAGCAGGGGCATGCTGGTGCCCACGCGTTCGTCTGCCTGCCGCACCCAGCTGGCGGAACGGCTCGGGGCACGGTGGGATCGGTGTGGCCGCAGCGATCCCGGGCACGCGAACGGCGTCGAGTCGGACCGCCTGGAGCCGCAGAGAGGGATGAACACCGTGACACGACCCAGGATCCTGGTGGTTGGCGCAGGCTTCGCCGGAGTCGAGTGCGTCCGCCGCCTGGAGCGGAAGCTCACCCCGGACGAGGCCGACGTCACGCTGGTGACGCCGTACGCCTACCAGCTCTACCTCCCCCTACTGCCCCAGGTCGCCTCCGGTGTGCTGACACCGCAGTCGATCGCCGTCTCGCTGCGCCGCAGCAAGAAGTACCGCACCCGGATCATCCCGGGCGGTGCCATCGGCGTGGACCTGAAGTCCAAGGTCTGTGTCGTCCGCACCATCACCGACGACGTCGTCAACGAGCGGTACGACTACATCGTCCTGGCGCCGGGCAGCGTGACCCGCACCTTCGACATCCCGGGGCTCACCGAGCACGCCTTCGGGCTGAAGACCCTCGCCGAGGCCGCCTACCTCCGCGACCACGTCATCTCGCAGCTGGACCTCGCGGACGCCAGCGACGACCCGGCCGAGCGGGCCGCGCGGCTCCAGTTCGTGGTGGTCGGCGGCGGTTACGCGGGCACCGAGACCGCGGCCTGTCTGCAACGCCTCACACACGCGGCCGTGCAGCGCTATCCGCGTCTCGACCCGAACCTGATCAGGTGGCACCTCATCGACATCGCGCCCAAGCTCATGCCGGAGCTGGGCGACAAGCTGGGCCGCAGCGCGCAGGAGATCCTGCGGCGGCGCGGCATCGACGTCTCGCTGGGCGTGTCGATCGACAAGGCGGGAGCCGAGGAGGTCACCTTCACCGACGGCCGGGTGGTGCCGACGCACACCCTGATCTGGACGGCCGGTGTGGTGGCGAGCCCGCTGATCGCCACGCTCGGCGCGGAGACGGTCCGCGGCAGGCTCGCGGTCACCACCGAGATGACCCTGCCCGGTCACGACGGGGTGTTCGCGCTCGGCGACGCGGCCGCCGTGCCCGACAAGGTCAAGGCCGAGGAGACCGCGGTCTGCCCGCCCACCGCCCAGCACGCCATGCGCCAGGGCCGGAAGGTCGCCGACAACGTCATCGCGACGCTGCGGGGCGAGCCGCTGCTGCCGTACGTGCACAAGGACCTGGGCCTCGTCGTCGACCTCGGCGGCAAGGACGCCGTGTCCAAGCCGCTGGGCATCGAGCTGCGGGGCGTGCCCGCGCAGGCGGTGGCCCGCGGCTATCACTGGTCGGCGCTGCGCACCAACGTCGCCAAGACCCGTGTCATGACCAACTGGCTGCTGAACGCGGTCGCCGGCGACGACTTCGTCCGCACCGGTTTCCAGTCCCGCAAACCGGCCCGACTGAAGGACTTCGAGTACACGGACACCTATCTGACACCGGAACAGGTCCGCGCCCGGGCGGAGGGTGGCGACGCCGCGAGTTCGTGATGTGACCCAGACCACCGGAGATCGCTGATCACTTCCCGGTCGGTCGGCGGTCTTACCCGGTGATCAGCACACGACACACGGATGGGACACACCGCCATGACCGAGAAGACCGTGAAGGGCCCGGCGAGCTACTTCCCCTCGATCGAGAAGAAGTACGGCCGTCCGGTCGCCGAATGGCAGGAGCTGATCCGTTCCTCGCCGCTGACCAAGCACATGGAGCTGGTGGCCTGGCTCAAGTCCGAGCACGGCCTGGGACACGGCCACGCCAACGCGCTCGTCGCGTACACGCTGGCGGAGGGCGAGTAGCAGGTCGGCCGAGGGCGGTCGGGCCGGGCCGCCGTGCCATGCTGGGGCGGAGATCAAGTTCTGGCACGGGAGAGAGCACGGCGGCGTGAGGGCAGCGGTTCGGTCGGGGTGGGCACGGATGCGGGACCGGCTCGCGGCGTCCGATCCCGGGCTGCTGCGGCTCACCGCGGGTCTGCGCACGGTGGCCGCCATCGTCCTCACCCTTGCCGTGCTGGCCCTGCTGCGGGTCCCGGTCCCGCAGCTCGTCGCGGGCGCCATGGCGTCGATGGTCGCGACCTTCGCCCTCCGCGAGAAGCAGCGCTCCCAGCAGGCCGTCACCCTCGCGCTGGGCCTGCCGGTGGCGCTCGCCTCGGTGTCCCTCGGGGCGCTGCTGAACCAACGGGTCGTCGTGGGCGACCTGTTCTTCGTCGCCCTCATCTTCTGTGCCGTCTACGGCCGCCGGTTCGGCGACCGCGGCACGGCGCTGGGCCTCATCGGCTTCCAGATCTACTTCCTCTCCCTGTTCGTGCACGCGACCACCGCCACGCTGCCCGCCCTGTACGGCGTGATCACCGTGGCGTTCATGTGCAGTGCCGCAGCCCGCTTCGTCCTGCTGCCCGAGACCCCGGCGGGCACCCTCGACCGGCTGCGCCAGGCCTTCAGGGCCCGGCTCGGGCAGCTGATCGCGGCCCAGATCGAGCTGCTGGACGCCGGTCCCGACGAGGTCGAGAAGGTGCTGGCGCACCTGCGCACCGGCACCGCCCGGCTGCACGAGACGGCGCTGATGATCCAGGGCCGGCTGGAGGAGGGCACCGCCGACGAGGCGACGGCACGCTTGCTGCAGCGCCGGGTCGCCGACGCCGAGATCGCCGCCGAGCGGCTCGGTCTGCTGCTGCTCACCGCCCGCAGCGCCGAACGGACGGACACGCTCACCCTGCATCTGCCCGGCGCACCCCTGCCGTCCGGCGGCGAGCTGCCGGTGCGCGACGAGGCGACGGTGGTGCTGCGCCGGGACCTGGAGGCGCTGCGCCTGCTGGTGCTGCGCCCGGTCGGCGAGGCCTCGGGGACCGCGCTGGCGCAGGTGCGCAACCGGCTGCTCGGCTATCGCGAGGAGGAGAACCTGCCCAAGGCGTCCCCTGCCGTACAGGACGTCTTCCGGGGGCTCGGCGAGGCCGCGCGGGCCGTCCTCGGGCTGCGGGTTGCCATGGACGGGCCGCAGGACGAGTCCGACGACACACCGGCGACGGCCCGGTCCCGCGAGGAGCTGGACGCCGAGGACGCGGCCATCGAGAGCGGCGAGGAGGCCGAGCCCGCGAAGCCGGAGCCGACCGGGCTCGGGCGGCCCACCACCCGGGCCGCGGTGCAGGTGGCCGTCGGTTCGGCCCTGGCCATCGCGGGCGGTGAGCTGCTGTCCAGCCAGCGCTGGTACTGGGCGGTGCTGACCTGCTGGATCGTTTTCCTGAACACCGCGTCCACCGGCGAGATCCTGGTGAAGGGCTACCGGCGGCTGGTCGGCACGGTCCTCGGCGTGGTGGCGGGCATCGGGCTCGCGGGACTGGTCGGGCACCACACCTGGACGGCGTTCGCGCTGGTGCTGGTGTGCATCTTCGCCATGTTCTTCACCGCGCCCCTGTCCTACACGCTGATGTCGTTCTTCGTGACGGCGATGCTGGGGCTGCTGTACACGCTGCTGAGCACCTACAGCGTGTCGGTGCTGGTGCTGCGCGTGGAGGAGACGGCGCTCGGCGCAGCCTGCGGGATGATCGCGGCGGCCGTGGTCCTGCCGGTCCACACCGACCGGCGCACCAACGACCTGCTCGTCGACGTCCTCGACAAGCTGGCGGACGTCACCCGGGCCGCCATGGACCAGCTGAGCGGCGCGCCGCCGGCCGACCTGGTGGACCAGGCCCGCGACCTGGACCAGGCGCTGGCCGACCTGCGCGCCGCCACCCAGCCGCTCACCCACCCGATCGCCCCGCAGCGCGGCCGCCGGGACACCGCCCGGTACGTGGTGGCCCTGCTGGAGACCTGCGCCTACCACGCACGGTCGCTGGCGGCCACGGCCGAACTCCTGCCGACGCACCCGTCGATCGCGGCGGATCCGCGGCTGCGCGGGGCCGGCCGGCGCATCGTGCACAACATCGAGGCGATCGCCGCGCACGTCGCCGACCCCCGCTCGACGGCGGGGATCGAGACCGGCCCCAGCATCGCGTCGATGCTGGAACCCGGCACCCTGCGCACCCCGCGCTACGGCCGGGTGACCGACCGGGTGCTGCGGCATCTGCAGCGCCTGGACGAGGCGGTGTCCGGTCTGGCCCGGCCGCTGGGCATCGCGCGGGAGCGGTCCGGGAAGTGACGGCCGGTCACCCGGCGGTCCGGCCGCACTGCCGCTGCCCCAGTGCCACGGCACGTACGCGCGCGCAGCTGCGGTTGATGAGCCGGGAGACGTGCATCTGGGAGATGCCGAGCCGGTCGGCGATGCGGCTCTGCGTCATGTCCTCGAAGAAGCGCATGTAGAGGATGGCCCGCTCCCGTTCGGGCAGCCGGCGCAGCCCCTCCTTGGCGGCCTCGCGGTCGACGACGACGTCGTACGAGGAGTCCGTGGCGCCCAGCGTGTCGGCCAGGCTGTGGCCGTCTTCGCCGGGGGACGGCTCGGCGTCCAGCGAGAGGGTGCTGAAGCTCTCCAGCGCCTCCACGCCCTCGGCGACCTGGTCCTCGGTGAGGCCGGTGTGCGCGGCGATGTCGGCGGCGGTGGGTTCGGGCGCGCCGGGGTGCTGGGTGAGTTCGCGGCGGGCCAGGCGCACCCGGTTGCGCAGCTCCTGCACCCGGCGCGGCACCCGCACGGCCCACATCCGGTCCCGGAAGTGCCGCTTCACCTCGCCGGTGATGGTCGGGACGGCGTAGCTCTCGAAGGCTCCCCTGGAGGGGTCGTACCGGTCGATGGCCTTGACCAGGCCGAGCGCGGCCACCTGGCGCAGATCCTCGGTGGACTCCCCACGGTCGCGGAACCGGCCGGCGATCCGGTGGGCCATGGGCAGCCACTCGGTCGCCAGTTCGTCGCGTACGGCGTCCCGTTCGGGGCCGTCGTCCAGTTCGACGAGCCGCGCGAAGAGGGCCGCGGTATCGGGGGCGTCGTCATGGGTCCGCCGCGCTGCGGCGACGGATACGGTGTCGGTCAGCATGCGCAATCGCTCCTGAACAGTCGTTTTCAGGTCCTGGACGGAAGCAGGGTGCGCCTGCCCGCCCGCGCAGGCGGCAAACACGGCGTGCGAGCACTTCGGCCACCGGTGTGTCGTCCGGAGTGAAACGAGTCACGTGACCCGCTCTCGATTGGATGAATTCCGGGAAGATGGTTTACCGTTCATCCATAAGTGGTGACGGAGTCGACCGGAACCGTCCTCCCTTACCACCGCATACGGCCCTGGCTGGTCTCCCCCGTCCAGCCAGGGCTTTTTCATGCCTCCGCGGCACATCGCCGACAGAAACCCGCTTCCTTCGAGGTGCCCCGGACGGCAGCAGCGGCTGAAATGGGCTGGGGGAAACCACCCGAACCGCTGCCGGCGAGGAGTCCCGCGCCATGACCAAAGCGATAAAACTGCTGACCGCCCTCCCGCAGGCCCAGCGCGAGCGGCTGATGGAGCTGGCCAAGGAGGTGTCCTTCCCTGAGGACACCCGCATCTTCGAGGCGGGCGGCACCGCCGACCGCTTCTGGGTGGTCCGCTCCGGCGCGGTCCACCTGGACCAGCAGGTCACCTCCCGGCAGCGGGTCACCGTGGCCACGCTCGGCGCGGGCGACATGCTCGGCTGGTCCTGGCTGTTCCCGCCGTACGAGTGGGACTTCGGCGCCGTGGCCTTCAGCAACGTCCGGGCGTACGAGTTCGACGGACCGTCGGTGCTCGCGCTCTGCGTGGAGGACCCGCTGCTCGGGCTGTCGCTGGTGCGCACGGTCGCCGAGGTCCTCGCCCACCGCCTGGAGACGACCCGCGGCAAGCTGATGGAGCAGTACACGATCCGGCGGCGCAGCGGCCCCCTCTAGGCCCTCAGATCCGATAGCGCCGCAGCGCCGGGACCGCCGCGGCGAGCCCCAGCATGACCACCACCACCAGCGCGCCGCCACCCGCCACGGCCGCCCTGGGGCCGAACGCCGAGCCCGCGGTGCCGTGCAGCACGTCGGCCAGGCGCGGACCGCCCGCGACGACCACGGTGAACACCCCCTGCATCCGGCCGCGCATCTCGTCGGTCGCGGCGGACAGCAGGATCGCCCCGCGGAACACCATGGAGACCATGTCGGCGACCCCGGCCGCGGCGAGGAAGGCCACGGCCACCCAGAGGTTGCCGCTCAGCCCGAACCCGGCGACGGCCACGCCCCAGCCGACGACCGCGCCGATGACCATCCAGCCGTGCCGCCGCGCCCGCGAGAAGACGCCGGAGAACAGACCGCCGAGCACCGCGCCGACCGGGATACCGGCGAACAGCACACCGAGCGCCAGCCCTTCGCCGTAGGAGCCGTACGTCTGCGCGGCCAGCTGCGGGAACAGGGCGCGGGGCATGCCGAAGACCATGGCCACGATGTCGGCCAGGAACGAGAGCAGCAGCACCTTGTGCCCGGAGATGTAGCGGAACCCGGCCGCGATCTCGCGCACCCCGGCCCGGCGCACCGGCACGTCGCCCAGCGGCGGCAGCGCGGGCAGCCGGAACACCGCCCACACGGTGACGCACAGCGCCAGTGCATCGATCAGGTACAGCTCGGGCAGCCCGATGACCGGGATCAGCGCACCGGCCAGCAGCGGACCCGCGACGAGGCCGGTCTGCATCACCGTCGAGCCGAGCGCGCCCGCCGCCGCGAGCTGCTCGGCCGGGACGAGGCGGGCGACGGAGGCGGTGCGGGCCGGGGAGTTGAGGCCGAAGAACGCCTGCTGCACGGCGAGCAGCAGCATGAGGACCACGACGGAGTCCAGGCCGGTGACGGCCTGGGTCCAGAACAGCACCGAGGTCACGGCGATCCCGCTGTTGGTGACCAGCAGCAGCTTGCGCCGGTCCACCGTGTCGGCGACCGCCCCGCCCCACAGCGCGAACACCACCATGGGCACCAGACCGGCGAGGCTGGCGTAGCCGACCCAGGCCGAGGAGTGGGTGATGTCGTAGATCTGCTTGGGTACGGCGACGGCGGTCAGCTGGCTGCCGACGGCGGTGACGATGGTCGACGACCACAGCCGCCGGTAGGCGGGGATGCGCAGCGGCCGGGTGTCCATCGCCCAGCGGCGCCAGCCGCGCCGGGGCGGGGCCTGAGCGGCCGGGCGGCCGTCCTCGGTGTCGGCGTCGGGTTCGGTGCTGCTCTCGCTCGTGTCCACGGGCTTCCTGGTTGCTCGATACATCTTTCGATTTCGAGCCTCACTATGGCAGCAACTTTCGCGCCTGCCGAACGGGTTGTTCCTGGATCCGGCCGCTCAGGATCCGGTGCCTCAGGATCCGGCGAGGAGCGTGGCGCCGAGCGCCAGCATGGTGACGGCGACCAGGCCGTCCAGGACCCGCCAGGCGGTGGGCCGGGCGAGGAAGCGGCCGAGCAGTCGCGCGCCGAAGCCGAGCGCGGCGAACCAGCACAGGCTCGCGAGGGCGGCGCCGAGCCCGAAGGTCCAGCGCAGCGGGCCGCGGTCGGCGGCGAGGGAGCCGAGCAGGAACACGGTGTCCAGGTAGACGTGCGGGTTGAGCCAGGTCATCGCCAGGCAGGTCAGGATCGCGCGCCGCCGTGAGCCGACCGCCTCGCCCTCCGCGCGCAGGCCGGTACCGGGCCTGAGGACGCGGCGGGCGGCGAGGGCGCCGTAACACAGCAGGAACACGCCGCCGATGAGCCCGACGGCCCGTACCGCGCCCGGCCAGGCCACCACCACCGCCCCGACCCCGCCGACGCCGAGGGCTATGAGCAGCGCGTCGGACAGGGCGCAGATGCCGACCACGGCGAGAACGGCGTCGCGGCGCACTCCCTGGCGCAGGACGAAGGCGTTCTGGGCGCCGATGGCGACGATCAGGGAGAGGCCGGTGCCGAATCCGGCGGCCGCGGCGGTCAGTGCGTGGTTCATACCGTCGACGTTAGGCAAACGATCAGTGCAGGTACAGCTAAAGATTCTTACGTATCCTTAGCGCTCGTGATGGAGGAGCTTCCCCTGGAGCAGGTGCGGACACTGCTCGCCGTGGTGGACGAGGGCACGTTCGACGCGGCGGCCGCGGCCCTGCATGTGACGCCGTCGGCGGTCAGCCAGCGGGTCAAGGCGCTGGAGCAGCGCACCGGCCGGGTGCTGCTCCAGCGCACCAAGCCGGTGCGCCCGACGGAGTCCGGGGCGGTGCTGGTCCGCTTCGCCCGGCAGCTGGCCCGGCTGGAGCGGGACGCGCGCGGCGAGCTCGGCCTGAGCGGTGCCGGCGAGCCCACGCGGGTGTCGGTCGCGGTGAACGCGGACTCGCTGGCGACCTGGTTCCTGAGTGCTCTCACCCGGGTGGAGGGGCTCTGCTACGAGCTGCACCGGGAGGACGAGGCCCATACGGCGGCGTTGCTGCGCGAGGGCCTGGTGATGGCGGCCGTGACCTCCTCGCCCGACCCGGTGCCGGGCTGCACGGTCCGCGCGCTGGGCCGGATGAGGTACGTGGCCGCGGCCGCACCGGGGTTCGCCGAGCGGTACCTGGACGGGCCGCTGCGGGATCTCCTGCCGGAGGCTCCCGTCGTGGTCTTCGACCGCAAGGACGAATTCCAGGACGCCTTCGTACGGCGGCTGGGCAGCACGGGCGCCGGCCGGCTGCGGCACTACGTGCCGTCCTCGGAGGGCTTCGCCGACGCGGTCACCGCGGGCCTCGGCTGGGGCATGATCCCGGAGCCCGAGGCCCGGCCGCTGCTGGACGAGGGCCGCCTCGTCGCGCTCGCCCCGCGGGAGTGGTTCGACGTCCCGCTGTACTGGCAGCAGTGGAAACTGGACTCCCCCGCACTGGCGGCCCTGGCCGAGGCGGTGACGGCGACGGCGGCCGAGGCACTGCGCCGGTGACGGTGACGGTCAGGGCGTCTGCGGGTCGAGCCGCCCGGCCGCGCTGTCCAGCAGCATCTCCAGGGCCGTCGGGTAGGCGCTGGTGACCATGCGCCGGGCCAGCAGCGGGGCCGCCTCGGCGATGCGGGGGTGGGTGGCACGGGGCAGCCGGGCGTAGGTCGAGTGCCACTTGTCCTCGTCGGCCCGCTGGGAGGCGCTCGGCAGGGCCAGGGAGGCGGCGTCGAGGGCCGCGAAGGCCAGCGTCTGGTCGATGAAGGCGTGGTAGACGCGGACCGTCTCCGGCAGCGAGAACCCGGCCGTGCGCAGGACGTCCAGCACCGCTTCGTCTGCGGCCAGTTCCTGGGCGCGCCCGGTCACCCGGTTGGCCGTCAGCAGCGCCGCCTGCGGGTGCGCGACGTACGCGGCGTGGATGCGCAGCCCGATCGTCCGCAGGTCCGCCCGCCACTGTCCCGTCGGCTCCCAGCCCGCCAGGGCCTGCCCGATGAGCGCGTCACCGATGGCCAGGGTCAGGTCGTCCATGCCCCGGAAGTACCGGTAGAGCGTGCTGGGATCGCAGTCCAGGGCGAGACCCAGGCGGCGCGCGGTGAGTCCGGTGCTGCCGTGCTCCCGCAGCAGACGGAGCGCGGTCTCCACGATCAGCGGCTCGGACAGCACGGTGCCACTGCGGGTCGGACGGCGCCGGCGGCGCTTCTCCTCGGGCACCACGGGCTTGGGCACGACGGATCCTCCCTGCGAGTCCTTATGCCAACGCCATTGACCTTACGCCATGCCCCGGCGTTGGATTCCCGGCAAGGCGCGCCTGCCCCGTCCCCGTTACGTTCGTGTCAGGCAGGGAGTTTCAGATATGCGTGTACTGCTCGTGGGAGCCGGCGGTGTGGGCACCGCCATCACCCGGATCGCGGCCCGTCGCCCGTTCCTCGACCTGATGGTGGTCGCCGACTACGACCCCGCACGGGCCGAGGCGGCGGTCGCGGCCCTCGGCGACGCCGGGAGCCGGTTCCGCGCCGAGCGCGTGGACGCCTCCGACGAGGCCGGGGTGGCCCGGCTGCTCGCCCACCACGGCTGCGACGTCCTGCTCAACGCCACCGACCCGCGCTTCGTCATGCCGCTGTTCCGCGCGGCACGCGCCGTCGGCGCCGACTATGTCGACATGGCGATGTCCCTGTCCCGCCCGCACCCCGAACGGCCGTACGAGGAGTGCGGGGTCAAGCTGGGCGACGAGCAGTTCGCGCTGGCCGAGGAGTGGGAGAAGGCGGGCGCGCTCGCCCTGGTCGGCATGGGCGTGGAGCCGGGACTGTCGGACGTCTTCGCCCGCCACGCGGCCGACGAACTCTTCGACACCATCGAGGAGATCGGCATCCGCGACGGCGCGAACCTCACCGTCGACGGCTACGACTTCGCGCCCTCCTTCAGCATCTGGACCACCATCGAGGAGTGTCTGAACCCGCCGGTCGTGTACGAGACCGGGCGCGGCTGGTTCACCACGCCCCCGTTCAGCGAGCCGGAGGTGTTCGACTTCCCCGAGGGCATCGGCCCGGTGGAGTGCGTGAACGTCGAGCACGAGGAGGTGCTGCTGGTCCCGCGCTGGGTCGGCGCGGAGCGCGTCACCTTCAAGTACGGCCTGGGCAACGAGTTCATCGAGACCCTGAAGACCCTGCACCGGCTGGGACTCGACCGCACCGAGCCGGTGACCGTGGCCGGACCGGACGGGCCGGTCTCCGTCTCGCCGCGGGACGTGGTCGCCGCGTGCCTGCCGGATCCGGCGACGCTGGGCGACCGGATGCGCGGCAAGACCTGCGCGGGTACCTGGGTGCGCGGCACGAAGGACGGGGCGCCGCGCGAGGTGTACCTGTACCACGTCGTCGACAACCAGTGGTCCATGGCGGAGTACGGCTGTCAGGCGGTGGTGTGGCAGACGGCGGTCAATCCGGTGGTCGCCCTCGAACTCCTCGCCACCGGCGCCTGGTCGGGCACCGGCGTCCTCGGCCCGGAGGCCTTCCCGGCGCGTCCCTTCCTCGACCTGCTGACCGAGTACGGCTCCCCGTGGGGTGTCCGGGAACAGTGACGCGGCCGGTATCCGCTGTTTCACCGCGCATCGACAGGTGACCCGAAGGCGAGTACGCATCTTCCAGGGGCAGGTACGACCTCGATCGCAGGTGACGTTGATGGACGACTGGCGAGACCGCGCCGCATGCCGCCGCGAGGAACCCGACCTCTTCTTCCCGATCGGCAGCACGGGACCGGCACTGGTGCAGGCACAGCGGGCGAAGGCGGTGTGCGGCCGCTGCGGCGTCCGCGAGGAGTGCCTGCGCTGGGCACTGGACACCGGACAGGCCGCGGGCGTCTGGGGAGGCATGACGGAGACGGAACGCCGCGCCCAGGCCCGGCGCATGAGGGTACGGCGCCCGCGCTAGGACGAGGCCGTCCGGAGGGAGAAGCTTGCGGGAGCGGCGGCCCGCCGGGCTGCCCCGCTCGCCGGCCCGCAGGTCCGCGCGCGATCCTGCTCAGCTTCTTGGACCACCCCTCCGGGGGCTCCGACACCTCCTGCTCAGGCTGACCGTTTCGGCCGAGGAGACGTCCCGTGGTCGGATCACGGGACGTCCACCGGCGGCGGAGCGGCCGGCAGCCGCAGGGTGAACACCGCGCCCGCGTCCGGCTCGCTCGCCGCCTCCGCCGTACCGCCGTGGGCCGCGACCAGGTGGCGGACGATCGGGAGGCCGAGGCCGCTGCCGCCGGTGCGGCGGCTGCGGGACTTCTCGGCGCGCCAGAACCGGTCGAAGACGTGCGGCAGGTCCTCGGGGGCGATGCCCGAGCCGGTGTCGGTGACGGTCAGCAGGACCGACTCGCCGTCGCGGCGGGCGGCCAGGGTGATCGTGCCGTCGGCGGGGGTGTGCCGCAGCGCGTTGGACACCAGGTTCCCGAGGGCCTGCCGCATGCGCACGGGGTCCGCGTCCAGCCAGGCGGCGGCGTCGGCCCCGGTGCGCAGGGCGACCCCGGCGGCGTCGGCGGCGACCCGGTGGGCGGCGGCGACCTGGTCGAGCAGGTCGCCGGCGTGCAGCGGCTCGCGGTGCAGGCGCAGGGTGCCGGCGTCGGCGGCCGCGAGATCCTGCAGGTCGTCGATGATCCGCTGGAGCACCAGCGACTCCTCGTGCAGGGAGGCCAGCAGGGCCGGGTCCGGGTCGACGACGCCGTCGCGGACGACCTCCAGCCAGCCGCGGATGTTGGTGAGCGGGCTGCGCAGTTCGTGGGCGATGTCGCTGACCATCGCCTTGCGCTGGGCCTCCAGGCGTTCGCGTCGCTCGGTCAGGTCGTTGAACGCCTCGGCGAGGATGCCGGTCTCGTCCCGGGTGGTCACCGGCACCCGCACATGCAGTTCGGGCGGCTGCTGCGCGGCCGCGGTCAGCGCGCGCAGGGGTCGTACGAGCCGTACGGCGACGACGGCGGTCACGGCGACGGTGACGGCGAGGACCAGCCCGGCCGCCCCGACCACCTTGGCCTTGTTGCCCGTGGACATGTCGAAGCGGGAGGGGTTCTGGTCCCCGATGCCCAGGAACAGCTCGGCGACCGGGGCGACATACGGCTCCAGCTGGATGCGGCGGGCGCTCAGCACGCAGCTCTGCGACGCCTGGACGGCGGCCTTGCTGTCGGCCACCCGGGGGGTCTTGCCCACCAGGAAGCCGCCGGCGAAAGGATTCCTCGCGCTGGGGTCGAAGGTGAGGAACAGCCGGCCGCCGATGTCCAGCCCCGCCCGTTTCAGGCACGGCCGGGCCAGCGCCGTGAGGTCGGTCAGGGCCTGCTCCTCCGTCGCTGTGGGGGTGTTCAGCTGCCCGTCCCCGCACTGCTGCGAGGCGTAGGAGATGTCGGTGCCCTCCGGGGTGCTGATCACGGGACGGCCGCTCGGGGTCCGGACGACCGTGCCGTCGACGCCGAAGTGCTCGTAGCACTGCCTGCGCTTGGCGGCCAGCGCGTCCAGCCGGTCCCGCTCCTCGGCCGTGACCCGGTACGGCCCCACCACCCGGGGGTCGATGCCGCTGAGCCGGCTCCCGGAGTCGGTGTAGGTGTCGGTGCGCAGAGGGTCGACGGTGGCGGCGGGCCGGGGCGGCAGCGGAGTGCCACGCGGCGCGGAGTCGGCGACCAGGGTGCCGTCGGCGTTCGTCAGGGCGATGCGCCGGCCGGTGCCGCGGGCCAGGTCACGGACCGTGCGCTGGACGCCCGGCCAGTCCGGGTGAGCGGCCGCGTACCCGCTGAGCTGGGCGAGGATGCTGTTGTCGGCGGCGAGGTCCTGGCCCTGTTCCTCCTTCAGGGCGCTGGTGGTGGTCGTCACCGCGAGCCAGGCGGTGGCCGCCACCGAGCAGACGGCGATGAGGGCCGAGACGAACAGCAGCCGGACGAGCAGCCGTTTGCGCAGCGGTACCCGGCGCTTCACGGCCGGCCGCCGGTCAGCTTGTAGCCGACGCCGAACACCGTCACCAGGCGCACCGGCCGCCGCGGGTCGGCCTCGATCTTTCGGCGCAGGTTCATGATGTGCACGTCGACGGCCCGCTCGGTGGAGGCCCGGTCGAAGCCGTGCGTGCACTGCAGCAACTGCCGCCGGGAGAACACCCGGTCCGGCTCCCCCGCCATGGCCAGCAGGATCTGGAACTCGGCCGGCGTGCACTCCACCGGCTTCCCGTCGCAGCTCACCTCGTGCCGTACGGGGTCCACGCCGATCCCCCCGGCCCGTACGACCGGATCGTCGCCGCGGACGCTCCCGCCGCGGCCGCTGCGCCGCAGGACCGTACGGATCCGGGCCATCAGCTCGCGCGGGCTGTACGGCTTGGTCATGTAGTCGTCGGCGCCGAGCTCCAGCCCGAGCAGCACGTCGTCCTCGGCGGCGCGGGCGGTGAGCATCACCACGGGGATGTCCGGGTCCTCGCCGCCGCGCAGCACCCGGCACACCCCGAATCCGTCGATGACCGGGAGCATCAGGTCGAGCACGACCAGGTCGGGTCTCAGGCGCCGGGCCGCGTCGAGCGCGGCGGAGCCGTCGTGCACCACCGTGGCGGTGTGCCCCTCGGCCAGCAGGGAGCGGCGGATCAGTTCGGCCTGCTTCTCGTCGTCCTCGGCGACCAGCACATGTGCGCACACGAGTTCGGATCCTAGGCCGCTCAGAGAGCGAGCCAGTCGGCGTACCCCATGACGACCACCGGATGCCGCTCCGGATCGAGGGTGCGCAGGAGGTCCTTCATGTGGGACTTGGCGACGCTGACGCAGCCGTGGGTGGGGCCGCCGTGGTCGACGTGGAACCAGACTCCGCCGCCCCGGCCCAGACCCAGGGGGCGGGTCCAGTCCAGGGGCGAGGTACCCGGCCTGCGGTTGTAGTCGATGGCGACGACGTAGTCGAAGGACCCGGCGAGGGGCTCGCCCTCGAAACCGGTGCCGGGCGAGACGAAGCCGCTGGAGTGGTGGTAGGGAAGCCTGCTGCCCGGGTCGGCCAGCAGGCCTCCGGCGTCGCTGAGGGTGTAGACGCCGACCGGGGAGCGCAGGTCTCCGGCCGTGTGGTGGGCGCTCCAGCCGTGCAGCGCGTTGTAGGCGCGCCACTCGGTGCCCGGCTGCCAGCCGGTGGCGGTGCGCTCGTGCAGCACAACCGTGGACAGCGGGGAGTTCCTGCCGCGCCCGGTGACGACGACGGCCTGCCGGGAGCGGTCCGGTATCGCGGCGTGGATCTTGGGGCCGAGGCCGGCTATCCGCCGGGGTGCCGACTCCACCACGGGCTCGGACGTGGGGGTGGGCGTGGGGGTGGAGGTCAGCGTGGGGGTGGCTGTCGGCGCCGGGCGGGCCGCGGGGGTGCGGCGCTCGGTCGCCTCGGCTCCGCCGCCGCAGCCGGTGAGCAGCAGCGGGGAGACGAGGAGAGCGACGGCGGCTCTGCGATCGATCATGGGTCGACCCTGGCCGACACATGTTTGGAACCCGTCAGGTTCAGGCAGCAGAGCCTCTAGGCCTTGCTCGGCTTGCCCTTCGTGTAGAGCCAGGTGTGGAAGAGACCGTCCAGGTCCTTGCCGGACACCCGCTCGGAGAGCTTCACGAACTGGGCCGTCGTACCGTGCCCGGCCCGGTGCTCGGTCGCCCAGGCGCGCAGAATGCGGAAGAAGTCCTGGTCGCCGACCGCCTTGCGCAGCTCGTGCAGGGCCATCGCGCCGCGGGCGTAGACCGGCGTGTCGAAGATGTTCTTGCCGCTGCCCGGGTCGCCGGGCGGGAAGGCCCACAGGCCGTCGTTCGCCGGGCGGGCGTAGAGCGCGTCGAAGTTCTTCTGGGCGCTGTCGCCGCCGTGCTGCTCGCTGTAGAGCCACTCGGCGTAGGTCGCGAAGCCCTCGTTGAGCCAGATGTCCTTCCAGGTGGTCAGCGATACGGAGTCGCCGAACCACTGGTGGGCGCTCTCGTGGACGAGGGTGCTCAGGTCGGGCGCCGAGTCGTAGACGGGCCGGCTCTGGGTCTCCAGGGCGTAGCCGACGTCGGGTGCGTGGTCGACGATGGAGCCGGCCGCGCGGAACGGGTACGGCCCGAACAGCTTGCTCTCCCACTCCAGCACGGAGGGCAGCTTCTTCAGCACCGGCGCGGCCGCGCGCGCCTCCCGGGCGTCGACGGCGTTGTAGACCTGGATGCCGTCGTGGGTGGTGTACTGCTCGACCTTGAACTTGCCGACGGTGGCGGTGGCCAGGTAGGCGGCCATGGGCTCGGCCTGGTGCCAGCGGAACGTGGTGCGGCCGTCCGCGGTGTGCTGACCGCGCAGGACGCCGTTGGCGACGGCGGTGCGCCCCTTCGGGACCGTGATCGTGAAGTCGTACGACGACTTGTCCTTGGGGTGGTTGTTCCCCGGGAACCACGTCATGGCGCCCTGGGGCTCGCCCGCGACGAACGCCCCGTCGTCGGTGCGGATCCAGCCGTCCGCGGAGCCGTCCGGGTCGGTGACCACCTTGGGGGTGCCGTGGTAGGTGACGGTGACCCGGAACTCCTGGTCCTTGCGCAGCGTGTGGCGCGGGGTGACGACGAGTTCCTGGCCGCTGCGGCGGAAGCCGGCGGCGGTGCGGTCGACGGTGACGCCGGTGACCTTCAGACCCTTGAGGTCCAGGTCGAAGCGGGTCAGCTTCTGGGTGGCGCGGGCGGTGAGGACCGCCTTGCCGTCCAGGTTCCGGGAGGTGGTGTCGTAGCGGAGCGTCAGGTCGTAGTGCTTGACGTGGTAGCCGCCGTTGCCGCTGAGCGGGAAGTAGGGGTCACCCGCGCCCGAGGCGCCGATGGTGCCGGCCGACGCGGTCCCGGCGGCGCCGAGCAGTGCCGCCACGGCGACGGGGACGGCGGCGAGGACCGCCTCACGGCGGAGGACCGCGGTGCGTCGTGGTGAGGTCTGTCTGTGCACTGCCGTCATGGGCGCTCCTTCGGGGGTGGCGATGATCATTCGTCCACAGACTAGGACCGCGACTGTCCCCGTTTCCCCCTCATTCAGGTCAAGTCACGCCGCGTTGCCGCCCGATGCCGCGGGGCGGCCGAAGTACGCTCACAGAGCCGTCCGCGACCGAGAGGAGCCAGACCGTGAGCGTGCGCGTGCGCCGGATCTACGAGCCGCCGGAGCCCGACGACGGCCTGCGGGTGCTGGTGGACCGGCTGTGGCCGCGTGGCCTCGCCAAGGAGGCGGCGCAGATCGACGAGTGGCCCAAGGGACTCACGCCGTCGACGGAGCTGCGCCGCTGGTACCACGCGGGTGAGGCCTCGTACGAGGAGTTCCGCGGCCGCTACGAGGCGGAGCTGACCGCTCCTGAGGCCGCCGAACTCCTCGACGGCCTCAGGAAGTCGGCCCGCAAGGGGCCGGTGACGCTGCTCACGGCGTCCAAGACGCCGGAGCAGAGCCATGCCACGGTACTCGCGGACCTGCTGAAGGGCTGACGTCAGCCCGTCTGCTTCGCCGCCGCCCGGCCCGCCGCGCGCCCCGAGAACAGGCAGCCGCCGAGGAAGGTGCCCTCCAGGGCGTTGTAGCCGTGGACGCCTCCGCCGCCGAAGCCGGCCACCTCGCCCGCCGCGTACAGGCCGCCTACGGGCGTGCCGTCGGGGCCGAGGGCGCGGGAGTCGAGGTCGGTCTGGATGCCGCCGAGGGTCTTGCGGGTCAGGACGTGCAGCCGGACGCCGATCAGGGGGCCCGCTGCCGGGTCGAGGATGCGGTGCGGGGTCGCGACCCGCCCGAGGCGGTCGCCGATGTAGCGGCGGGCGTTGTGGATGCCCTGGACCTGGGAGTCCTTGCTGTACCGATTGGCGATCTGCAGGTCGCGGGCCTCGATCTGGCGGCGCACCTCGGCCGCGTCCAGCAGGGGCTTGTCCGTGAGGCCGTTCATCTTCTCGACCAGCCGCTCCAGGCTGTCCGCGGTGACGAAGTCCGCTCCCTTGTCGAGGAAGGCCTGGACGGGTGCGGGGGCGCCCTTGCCGAGCAGCCGGTTGCGCAGCACGGCACCCCGGTCCTTGGCGGTGATGTCGGGGTTCTGTTCCGAGCCGGAGAGCGCGAACTCCTTCTCGATGATCTTCCGGGTGAGGACGAACCAGGAGTGGTCGTACCCGGCGATGTCCTCGGTGGTGCGCAGGTACTTCAGGGTGCTGAGGGTGTCGTAGCCGGGCAGACAGGGGTCGGGCAGACGGCGGCCGAGGGCGTCGAGCCAGATGGAGGACGGTCCGGGCAGGATGCGGATGCCGTGGCCGGGCCAGACGGGGTTCCAGTTCTGCAGGCCCTCGGTGTAGTGCCACATGCGGTCCCGGTTGACCAGGCGCACGCCCGCCTCGGCGCTGATGTCGAGCATGCGGCCGTCGACGTAGGCAGGGACGCCGGTGACCATCTCGGCGGGGGGCGTGCCGAGCCGCTCGGGCCAGTAGCGGCGGACGATGTCGTGGTCGGCGCCGATGCCGCCGGTGGTGACGATCACCGCCTGGGCGGTGATTTCGAAGTCGCCGACGCGGTCGCGGTTGGAGGCCACGCCGCGCGGCGCGTCGTCGTCGGCCAGGACTGTGCCGCGCACCCCGCGGGCCGCGCCGTCCTCGAGGACGAGTTCGTCGACCTGGTGGCGGTGGTAGAAGGTCAGCAGCCCGTCCCGGGCGGCCTGCCGGGCGTACCGGACGAAGGGTTCGACCACGCCGGTGCCGGTGCCCCAGGCGATGTGGAAGCGGGGTACGGAGTTGCCGTGCCCGTCGGCGCGCAGGTCGCCGCGCTCGGCCCAGCCGACCGTCGGCAGCAGCGTGATGCCGTGCCCTTCCAGCCAGGACCGCTTCTCGCCGGCCGCGAACTCGACGTAGGCGCGGGCCCAGCGCACCGCCCAGGAGTCCTCGTCCTCCAGGCGGTCGAACCGGGCGCTGCCCCGCCAGTCGTTCCAGGCGAGGTCGAAGGAGTCCTTGATGCCGAGGCGCCGCTGCTCGGGCGAGTCGACGAGGAAGAGCCCGCCGAAGGACCAGAACGCCTGGCCGCCGAGGTTGGCGGCGTTCTCCTGGTCGACCAGGGCGACGCGCCGGCCCCGGCTGGTGAGTTCGTGCGCCGCGACCAGACCGGCGAGGCCCGCTCCGACGACGATGACGTCCGCGTCCATGGCGTCCGTTCCTTCCTTCCGCTTGCTTCTGCTTGCGTCTGCTTCCGTGTGCGGCTCATGCCGGGGTGCCGCTGCCGTCGGTCAGCAGGGCCGTGAGCAGTTGCCCCAGCCAGGTGCGGGCCGCGTCGACGTCCTTGTCCAGCAGCAGCTGGGTGGTGACGCCGTCGTAGGCCGCGACCACCGCGCGGGCGGCGCCGTCGGCATCGCCGAGCACGGCGGGCAGTTCGGTGTGGCCGCGGGCCCTGAACAGCCGGTCGGCGATGGCCTCCCGGAGCCGGGTGCGGTGGTCGAGGAGGGCGTGTGCGACGGCCGGGTCGCGGGCCGCGTGCACCAGGAAGTCGGTCTTCACCAGCAGCCAGTCCACGTCGAGGAGCAGCACATCGGTGACCCGGTCCACGGAGGCGGGCACGTCGAGGTCGGGTCCGTCCTGGGCGAGGGCGTCGGCCACCTGGGCCGCGATGAGGTCGGCGCGCTCCTGGTAGAGGGCGAAGAACAGCTCGTCCAGGGTGGCGAAGTTGGAGTAGAAGGCGCCCCGGCTGTAGCCGGCGGCCTCGCAGACCTCCTCGATGGAGACGCGGCCGAAGCCCTTGGCGGCGAACACCGCGAAGGCGGCGTCGAGCAGGTTGGCCCGTGTCCGCGCCCGCCGCTTGGTGACCCGCCGGGCCGTGTCCTGCGCCGTCATCACCGAGACCTCCGTCGCCCTCCGTTCGATACAGGAATGTATCCGATACATCTGTGTATCGAAAGACTCTCCATGATGGGAACATATTTTCGATTCAGGGGTACGCTGGATCCATGTCCACGCAACTCCAGGGCTCCCTGTTCGACCAGACCGACGAGCTGCGGCTCGGCCCCCTCGACGGACTGCACCGGACCGAGCTGGGCCGGGGCGCCTGGATCGACGTGCTGCCGGGCTGGCTGAGCGGCGGCGACGCCCTGTTCGAACAGCTGGCGGCCGAGGTCCCGTGGCGGGCGGAGCGCCGCACGATGTACGACAACGTGGTGGCCGTACCGCGTCTGCTGGCCTTCTACGCGGCACAGGACCCGCTGCCGCACCCCGTCCTGGACGAGGCCCGCACGGCCCTGTCCGCGCACTACGCCGCGGAGCTGGGCGAGCCGTTCACCACCGCCGGGCTGTGCTTCTACCGCGACGGACGGGACAGCGTGGCCTGGCACGGCGACCGGATCGGGCGGGGCGCCCGGCAGGACACGATGGTCGCGATCCTCTCCGTCGGCGCGCCCCGGGACCTGCTGCTGCGGCCGGCCGGAGGCGGCGGCACGACGGTCCGGCGACCCCTCGGGCACGGCGACCTCATCGTGATGGGCGGCTCCTGCCAGCGCACCTGGGAGCACTGCGTCCCCAAGTCCGCCCGCGCGACGGGGCCGCGCATCAGCATCCAGTTCCGGCCGCACGGCGTGCAGTGACCGGCCCGTAACAGCCGCCCTCTTGCGGAGGACGGTGCGCCATCTGGTTGGCTGTCCCCGACGACCAGTCGCTCTGGGCCTCGGGGAGATCATGCAGGCAGACGTACGCCAAGTCGCCGACGGCACCTACCTGGTGCACGGCCACAACACCAACTGGGTGATCCTCAAGGACGGCGACGCCGTCACGCTGGTGGACACCGGGTACCCCGGGGACCGGCAGGGCGTCCTCGAATCCCTCGCCGTGGTGGGCAGTTCGCCCGAAGCGGTCGCCGCCGTCCTGATCACCCACGCGCACAACGACCACGTGGGCTCTGCCGAGTACCTGCGCAGCACCTACGGCACCCCGGTCTACCTGCACCCGGCGGAAGTCCCGCACGCGCGCCGGGAGTTCCTCCAGCAGGCCACGATCGGCGACGTCGTGCGCAACTCATGGCGGCCCGGTGTGGTCCCCTGGGCGGTGCACGTGATCCGGGTGGGCGGGATCGAGCACAACCCGGTCACCGCGCCCGAGCCGTTCCCGGCCGAGGGCGCGCTCGACCTGCCGGGCCGGCCCGTCCCCGTGCACACCCCCGGCCACACGGACGGCCACTGCGTCTACCACCTGCCCGACGCCGGCATCGTCATCTCCGGCGACGCCCTGGCCACCGGCCACGCGACCTCGCGGCTCAAGGGCCCCCAGATGCTGCACGACTTCTTCCACCACGAGCGCTCCCGGGCCGTGGCCTCGCTGGACCTGATCGGGGCGCTCGACGGCGACACCCTGCTGCCCGGGCACGGCCCGGTCCACCGGGGCTCCGTGCGGGCCGCCGCCGAACAGGCCAGGGAACGCGCCTCCTGAGGACACCGGGTAGGGCCTTAGGGTTCGTCCCATGGCCTTGCAGATCAGCGCCACGAACCCGGAGCACCCCGCGCTCCTGCTCGAACTCCCCTGGGCCGTGCCCCTGGAGGAGTGGCCCGAGGAGTACCTCGTACCGCTCCCCCGGGGCATCTCCCGGCACGTCGTGCGCTACGCGCGCGCAGGCGACGAGGTGATCGCGGTCAAGGAGCTGGCCGAGCGGCCGGCCCTGCGCGAGTACGAGCTGCTGCGCGACCTGGACCGGCTGGGCATCCCCGCGGTCGACCCCCTCGCGGTGATCACCGGCCGCACGGATCGCGAGGGCGCCCCGCTGGAGCCGGTGCTGGTCACCCGGCATCTGCGCGGCTCGCTGCCGTACCGCTCGATGTTCGAGACGACCATGCGCCCGGCGACCATGCACCGTCTGATGGACGCCCTCGCGGTGCTGCTGGTCCGGCTGCACCTGGCCGGGTTCGCCTGGGGCGACTGCTCGCTGTCCAACACGCTGTTCCGCCGGGACGCGGGCGCGTACGCCGCGTACCTGGTGGACGCCGAGACCGGCGACCTGCACCCCCGGCTCAGCCCCGGGCAGCGGGAGTACGACCTCGACCTGGCCCGGGTGAACATCAGCGGCGAGCTGCTGGACCTGGAGGCGTCGGGCGCGCTGCACCCGTCCGTCGACCCCGTCGAGTTCGGCCACGAGATCTGCACCCGCTACGGCGGCCTGTGGCAGGAACTGACCCGCACCTCGGTGTACCCGGTGGGCAAGTACCACTACATGGAGCGCCGGATACGACGCCTGAACGACCTCGGCTTCGACGTCGCCGAGATGCAGATCGAGCACTCCTCGAACGGCGACACGGTCACCTTCGTGCCCAAGGTCGTCGACGCCGGCCACCACCAGCGCCAGCTGCTGCGGCTGACCGGCCTCGACACCGAGGAGAACCAGGCCCGGCGACTGCTGGGCGACCTGGAGAGCTGGATGGCCACCCAGGACGACTACGCCCCGGGCGACCCTCCCCCAAGCTCTCGGCTTCGCTCGAGCAGGGGGGATCCCCATGCCGCCCGCCCGGAGGTCCTCGCCCACCGCTGGATACGCGACGTGTTCCGGCCCACCGTCCGCGCCGTCCCGCTGGAGCTGCGCGGCACCATGGACCCGGCCGAGATCTACCACGAGCTGCTCGAACACCGCTGGTACCTGTCCGAGCAGGCACAGCACGACATAGGCCTCGACACCGCGGTCGAGGACTACATCGCGCACGTTCTGCCGAAGGCCCGGGCGACCCTGGAGCCGACGACCCCCGACTAGATCACGCGTACCGGTCCTCGTAGCGGGTCACTCGTGCGGGACGACGGCGACCGGGCACTCGGCGTGGTGCAGCACGCCGTGGGCGACCGAGCCGATCCGGGCGCCCACCGCCGTGCGGTGCGCACGCCGGCCGACGACCATCAGCTGGGCCCCGCCGGCCACCGAGAGCAGCACCTGTCCCGCGCTGCCCATCTCGATGTGCTCGGCCACGGGCACCTGCGGGAAGCGCTCGCGCCACGGCTGGAGCGCCTCGCTCAGGGCCTTCCGCTCGTACGGTTCGAGCCCGCCGACGTCGTCCAGGAGCTTCAGCGAACCGGGGCTGTAGGCGAAGACCGGCGGCATCGTCCAGGCCCGGACGGCCCGGACGGTGGCGCCGCGGGCGGCCGCCGTCTCGAACGCGAACCGCAGCGCCGCCGCGCTGTCCTCCGGACCGCCCTGCTGGCCGACCACCACGTCCCGTCCGGCCGCCTCCGCCGCCGGCTCGTTCCCGGCACGCACCAGGACCACGGGCCGGTCCGTCCCGGCGATCACCTGCTGGCCGACGGAGCCCAGCAGGAACCCGACCACCGTGCCGTGCCCGCGCGAGCCGAGCACCAGCATCTCCGCCTCCGCCGCGGCGGCGACCAGCACCTCGACGGCCCCGCCCTCGACCACCTCGATGCCCGTCCGCAGCTCCGGATGCCGCGCGGAGAAGGCCCGCACGGCGTCCGACACGCCGTCCGACACCCAGCCGTGCTGGGTGTCCCGGTCCGCCGCGTGCAGGCCCTCGTGGAAGCGCCAGGCGTGTACGACGCGCAGGGGCAGCCCTCGGCGTACGGCCTCCCGGCCCGCCCAGTCCAGCGCGGCCAGGCTCTCCTCCGTACCGTCCACCCCTGCCGTGATCGGGCGTGTCATGCGCGGGCCTCCCAGCCTTCCGTGTCCGTGGGGCCAGTCTTCACCACACCGCGGTCCTGCCGCCGGTGGCTGTCCGTCGGGGCCGTATCCCGGAGCGAACCGGGGCGATCGAACATACGATGGGCGGGAACCGGCGCGGTGGGCTGCGCTCCAGATGGTCCACCGTCCCGTGGAACCGAACGCTCGGGGTGGGAGACGCATGACACAGGCCGCCGACGCAGCGCGGACCGTCATCCTGACCGTGGACGACGACCCGGGGGTCTCCCGCGCCGTCGCCCGTGACCTCAGGCGGCGCTACGGCGAGTCGTACCGGATCGTGCGCGCCGAGTCGGGCGAGTCCGCCCTGGAGGCGCTGCGGGAGCTGAAGCTGCGCGGCGACCTGGTGGCCGTGATCCTCGCCGACTACCGGATGCCGCAGATGAACGGCATCGAGTTCCTGGAACAGGCACTCGACGTGTATCCGGGGGCGCGGCGCGTGCTGCTCACGGCGTACGCGGACACCAGCGCGGCGATCGACGCGATCAACGTCGTCGATCTCGATCACTATCTGCTCAAGCCGTGGGACCCGCCGGAGGAGAAGCTCTATCCGGTGCTGGACGACCTGCTGGAGGCGTGGCGCCACAGCGACTACCGGTCCGTGGCCACCACCAAGGTCGTGGGGCACCGGTGGTCGGCGCGGTCGTCGGACGTGCGTGAGTTCCTGGCCCGCAACCAGGTGCCGTACCGCTGGTACTCGGTGGAGGAGCCGGAGGGGCAGCGGCTGCTGGCGGCGGCCGGGCAGGACGGGCAGCGGCTGCCGCTGGTGATCACCCCGGACGGCTCGGTGCTGGTCGAGCCCGAGGCGCCGGAGCTGGCCGCACAGGTGGGCCTGGCGACAACGCCCACGGCGGACTTCTACGACCTCGTGGTCATCGGCGGCGGTCCGGCCGGACTGGGCGCTGCCGTGTACGGCGCCTCGGAGGGGCTCAGGACCGTGCTGGTGGAACGGTCGGCGACCGGCGGGCAGGCCGGGCAGAGCTCCCGGATCGAGAACTACCTCGGCTTCCCGGACGGTGTCTCCGGTGCCCAGCTCACCGACCGGGCGCGGCGGCAGGCGGCCAAGTTCGGCGCCGAGATCCTGACCGCCCGCGAGGTGACGGGGCTGGAGGTCAACGGCGGGGCCCGGATCGTACGGTTCGCGGACGGCTCGGCGATCGCGGCCCACAGCATCATCCTGGCGACCGGCGTGCAGTACCGGCAGCTGGAGGCCCAGGGCTGCATCGACCTGACCGGCTGCGGGGTGTTCTACGGCTCCGCGCTGACCGAGGCGGCCGCCTGCCAGGGGCACGACGTGTACATCGTCGGCGGCGCCAACTCGGCGGGCCAGGCGGCGATGTACCTGTCCAGGTTCGCCAAGTCGGTGACGCTGCTGGTGCGCGGTCCCGACCTGTCGGCGTCGATGTCGTACTACCTGATCCAGCAGATCAACGAGGCCCCGAACATCTCGGTGCGCAGTCACACGGTGGTCGACGCCGCGCACGGCTCGACCCGTCTGGAGCGGCTGACGCTGCGTCATGTGGCGAGCGGTGAGAGCGAACAGGTCGACGCCCAGTGGATGTTCGTGTTCATCGGCGCGGCTCCGCTGACCGACTGGCTGGGCGACACGGTGCTGCGCGACGAGCGCGGTTTCATCCTCGCCGGGCCCGATCTGACCGCCGACGGGCGGCCGCCGGCCGGCTGGGAGCTGGACCGGCCGCCGTACCACCTGGAGACCAGCATTCCCGGCGTGTTCGTGGCGGGCGACGCACGCGCCGAGTCCGCCAAGCGTGTCGCGTCCGCCGTCGGAGAGGGAGCCATGGCCGTGATGCTCGTCCACCGGTATCTGGAGCAGTCATGAGCGGGCAGTTGATGCCGTGCAGCCCGAAGGAGATCGGCTCCCTGTTCCTCTTCGAGAAGCTGACGCCGGAGCAGTTGGGCCGGCTGTGCAGCGAGGGCCGGGTGGAGCTGTTCCAGCCGGGCCCGGTGTACACCGAGGGTGACCCCGCCACCTGCTTCTTCGCGATGATCGAGGGCACGGTCGTGCTCTCGCGGCGCGTCGGCGGCGACGACGTGGAGGTCACCCGCACCTCGCAGCGCGGAGTGTACGCGGGCGCCATGCAGGCGTACCTGGGTGACCGGGTGCGGCAGGCGTACAACAACTCGATGCGGGTGACGGAGCCGACGCGGTTCTTCGTGCTGCCGGCGGACACCTTCGCGGACATCATGAGCGAGTGGTTCCCGATGGCCGTGCACCTGCTGGAGGGGCTCTTCTTCGGTTCGAAGAACCTCCAGGCCACCGTCGGGCAGCGGGAGCGGCTGCTGGCGCTCGGCTCGCTGTCGGCCGGTCTCACGCACGAGCTGAACAACCCGGCGGCGGCGGCCGTCCGGGCCACGTCGACCCTGCGGGAGCGGGTCGCGAAGATGCGGCACAAGCTCGCGGTCATCGCCGAAGGCCCGTTCTCCCGGGACGCGTTGGCGGGCCTGATCGAGATCCAGGAGCGCACCGCCGAGCGGGTCGCGAAGGCTCCGGCGCTCAGCCCGCTGGAGGCCTCCGACCGGGAGGACATGCTCACGGAGTGGCTGGAGGACCACGGCCTCGACCACGGCTGGCAGCTGGCGCCGACCTTCGTGCAGGCCGGGCTCGACATCGACTGGCTGGAGCAGGTCGCGGCGGCCGTGGACGAGGAGATCCTGCCCGGGGCGATCGGCTGGCTCAACTACACCATCGAGACCGAGCTGTTGATGACCGAGATCGAGGACTCCACCACGCGTATCTCGCATCTGGTCGACGCGGCCAAGCAGTACTCCCAGCTGGACCGGGCGCCCTACCGGGTGGTGGACGTGCACGAACTCCTCGACAGCACGCTGCTGATGCTGTCGGGCAAGATCGGCTCACGCATCCGGGTGGTCAAGGAGTACGACCGCACGCTCCCGCCGGTTCCCGGCTATCCGGCGGAGCTGAACCAGGTGTGGACGAACCTCGTCGACAACGCGGTGTGCGCCATCAACGGCTCGGGCGGGGAAGGCACGTTGACCGTGCGGACCGCGCTGGACAACGAGCGGTTGCTGGTGGAATTCCGGGACACCGGACCGGGAGTCCCGCCGGAGATCAAGAGCCGTATCTTCGACCCGTTCTTCACGACCAAGCCGGTCGGTGAGGGCACCGGTCTCGGCCTCGACATCTCGTGGCGGATCGTCGTGAACAAGCACCACGGCTCCCTGCAGGTCGAGTCGGTGCCCGGCGACACCCGTTTCCAGGTGCTGTTGCCGCTGACCGCCGAGACGCCGGACGACGAGGCGTCCGCCCTGACGACCACCTCCGAGGAGGCAGTATGAGCGACGAGGCCACGATCGACCCGAGCGTTCCGCCGAGCGGTACCGGGTGCGTGGAGTGCGACGAGGCCGGCGGCTGGTGGTTCCATCTGCGCCGGTGCGCGACGTGCGGGCACATCGGCTGCTGCGACGACTCCCCCGCCAAGCACGCCACCGGCCACTACCGGGAGACCGGGCATCCGGTGATCCGCAGCTTCGAGCCGGGTGAGGGCTGGTTCTGGGACTACGCCAAGAACGAGCTGTACGAGTCGGGTCCCGAACTCGCGCCCCCGGTCAGCCATCCGGCCGACCAGCCGGCACCCGGACCGGCGGGCCGGGTGCCGGCGAACTGGGCCGAGACGCTGCGCTGAACCGTCGGCGGATCGGCAGGGAGACACGGCATCGGGTCCGGCCGGGTCGGGATGACCGGCCGGCCCCGGCTGTCAGCGGGCGCAGTCGAGGCTGTCCGGGTCGACGGAGTCGGCCAGCGCCTGCATGCCCTTGTCGTTGGGGTGCAGATGGTCGCCGTTGTCGAAGAAGGGCAGGATCCGTTCGCGGACGTAGGGACTGCGCAGAATGCCGTCGAAGTCGGTGACCGCGTCGAACTCCCCGCTGGTGCGGATGAACCGGTTGACGTCCTCGCGTACGGCCTCGGCGGCCGGGTCCCATTCGGACCAGCCCTCGAACGGGCCGACGGTCCCGCCCACCACGCACTTTCCGGCCGCGTGCGCCCGCCGGAGGATCTCCCGGTATCCGGCGATCAGGTCGGCCGCGGTGACGCCGGTGTGGGCCTTGAGGTCGTTCACCCCCTCGAAGAGGAAGACGGTGCGTATGCCGGGCAGGGCGAGGACGTCCCGGTCCAGCCGGTGGAGGGCGCTCTGCCCGGCACCGTCCGCGAGCACCTTGTTGCCGGAGATGCCCTCGTCGGCCACGCCCTGGACGGCCGTGCCGGCCCCGCTCAGGCGCCGGGCCAGGTAGTCGGGCCAGCGCCGGTTGAGGTCGGTGGTGGACTGCCAGCCGTCCGTGATGGAGTCGCCGAGCACCGCCACGGCACCGGCGGCCGCGTTCTGCGGGCGTACGGAGACGGCGTCGAGGTACCACCAGGATCCGGTCGTCCCGGTCCAGTTGGCCGCACCGGCCTCGGCGGTGTGGTCCCCCTGGGCGAGGTACGACGTCTGCATCGCCATGCCGTGGCCGGTGGCCGGGCCCGCCGCGTCCGGGGTGTGGAGGCTGACGATCAGGTTGACGGCCGCGGGGACCTTTCCGGGCAGCGGGTCGCTCCATGCGACGGCACCGGCCGGGACGGTGACCGTGCGGGCGCCGCCGAAGGTCAGCCGCCGGTTGCTGCCCGGCCGGAGTGCGGCGCCCTCGCTCTGCAGCCCGGCGTAGACGCTGTCCAGGGTCAGCGGGCGGTCGCCGAAGGCGTTGGACAGGCGGATGCGCAGGTCGCTGCCGCCGACGCTGGTGTGCACGACCAGCCGGTATGCGCTGTCGGCCGTGCCCTCGCCCAGCCGGTCGGCGCCGGCCGCCCAGGTGACGACTCCAGAGCCGCGGGTGGTGGGTCCGGGCTGCGGGCCGGCGGCCCTGGCGGGTACGGACTGGCAGGCGACGGCCACCAGCAGGACGGCGGCGATCCGGCAGACGCGCCCGAACCGGCCGGTCATCGCGCGAAGTCCTTCAACGTGACGGACTCACCGGGCTCGAGGCGGACCGTCCGGGACGTGCCTGCGTATCCCACGGAGGTCATGGTGCCGCCGATGCTGCGGATCCGCACCTCGGTGGGTTTCCCGTCCCGCCAGCGCAGGTCGACGACGAAGCCGCCGCGGGCCCCGGCGCCGGTCAGCGACCCGTCGGCGGCCCAGGCGTCCGGCAGGGCGGGCAGGAGTTCCAGGTGGCCGGGGCGGGAGTACAGCAACATCTCCACCGCGGCGGCCGGGGTGCCGAAGTTGGCGTCGATCTGGAAGATGCCCCGGCCCTGCTCGACCTGGTAGATGTCGAAGAGGTTGGGAGCGGTGCCGTTGCCGCCGCCGGTGGACGGGCGGAGGTTGTTGACGATCAGCCGGTAGGCCTTGCCGGGGTTCTTCAGCCGGGCCCAGCACAGCGCGCGCCAGGCGTTGGCCCAGCCGAAGCTGTCCATGCCGCGGGCGGTGAGCAGGGCGGTGGCGCCGGCAACGATGTCGGCGGGGGTGGAGCCGTCGGGGCGGATGCGGTCACCGGGGAAGAGGCCGATCAGCGGGGACAGGTGCCGGTGAGTGGTCTCGCCGAGGTTGTCGGGGGACATCCACTCCTCCAGCCAGCCCGTCTTCGGGCTGACGACCGGGAGGTAGAGGCGGTCGCGGAGCGCGCCGATGGCATCGGCGTACCCGGTGTCCCGGCCCAGCTCGCGCGCGGCGGTGCGGAAGTTGCCGAAGAGCGCCCGGACGAGCTCCTGGGCGTAGGTGATGCCCTTGGCGTCGAGCGGGCCCTGTTCCGGTGACCAGTCGCTGTCGGCGATGAGGACTTCCCGGCCGGTGTCCGGCAGGGTGTGGGTGAGCAGCCGCGCCTCCCAGAACTGGCAGGCGCCCTTGAGGAGCGGGTAGATCTTCTTCAGATGGGCGCGCGACGCCGTGAACTCGTAGTGCTCCCAGAGGGAGTTGCACAGCCAAGCGTTGCCCGCCGGGTGCCACCACCAGCCGCCTCCGCCGTACGGGTTGGTGGAGATGGCCACCGTCCAGCCCGCGTTCCTGCCGCTGGAGTTGCGGTAGCGGTTGCGGGAGTCGTCGAAGAGTCTCCTGGTGAGGTCGGTCCAGGAGGGGAGCTGGGCCACGCAGTAGTCGGTGAAGGCGTCGAAGCAGGGCGAGAGGCCCGCCCGGTCGGCCATCCAGTAGTTCATCTGGATGTTGATGTCGGTGTGGTAGTCACCCATCCAGTCCGGGTCGTTGCCGTCCAGCCACAGTCCCTGCAGGCCCATCGGCAGGCTGCCGCGGGAGCCGGAGATCATCAGGTAGCGGCCGAACTGCAGGTAGGCGGCCTCGAGTTCGGGGTCCGGTGTGTCGTCCAGGGCGCGAGCCTTGATCCGCTCCCAGGTGTCCAGGGCGCGCTGCCGGTCCGACGAGGTGCCGAGCCGGACGTCGAACCGCCCGTACAGGGCCTGGTGGTCGGCGACGTGGGTGCGCAGCAGCGTGTCCGCCGGGTGGCCGGCGGCCGCGTGGACCTTGGCGCGGGCGAGGGCCTCGGGGTCGAGGGAGGGGTCGCGGTAGTGGGCGGCGGCGTCGGGCGCGTAGTCGGTGCCGCCGCTGAGCACCACGGTCAGGTCCTTGCATCCGGAGAAGGTCACGCGGGTGCCGTCGACACGGACGGTGCCGCCGCTGCCGTACGCGGTGACCGCGGCCGCGTACCGCAGTCCGTTGCGGAAGGACCCGGCGAAGGACGTGGCGCTCGACGTCTTCTCGCCGTGCGTGCCTTCGAGGGTCACGGTGCCCGTGTAGCGGCCGCCGCCCTTCTGGGTGAGGTGCAGGACCACCACGTCGTCGGGGCGGCTCGCGAACAACTGCCTCTGGTACGTCACTCCGGAGCGGACGTACGACGTCGTCACCACACCCTGGGCGAGGTCGAGGGAGCGACGGTAGCCGGTGACGGCGCCCAGGTCGTGGTCCGGGATGTCGACGGTGAGGCGGGCGAGCAGGGTGAGCGAGCCGAAGTCGTCGCGGCCGTAGGGGAACTGGCCGTCGGAGTCGAGGGTGTCGTTGAGCCCGCCGGTCCACAGGGTGGCGTCGGTGACGAGCAGGACGTCCCGTCCGGGATCGTTGGTGGCGAGGGCGCCCAGCCGGCCGTTGCCGACGGGCAGTCCCTGCTCGATCAGCGAGTGCTCGTCGGCGGGGGCCCGCCACCACAGCTGGTGACGGGGGTCGGGCGCGGCGGTCTCGGTGGGTCGCTGCGGGGCGGCGGTCGCGGTGAAGGACGGCAGTGAGGCGAGGGCTCCGGTGGCCGCGGCGAGGGCGAGGAAGCCGCGTCTGCTGGGCGGATTCTCCATGGCGGGCTCCGATCACAGGCGGGGGGAAGCGGGAACGTCGATGCGGTCGATGTCCGGTGCGTAGTCCGAACCGCTGTCGAAGGTGAGGGTGTTGGCGCCCGCCTTCAGGGTGACGGGCACGCTCACCGTCTCGACGCTGCCCCAGTCGCCGGTGGAGGGGAACTTGTGGCGGGTGGCGCCGCCGGAGTCGGCGGACACGTTCACCGAGCGGGCGTCGCCGCTGACGTAGGCGACCTTGATCAGGTAGGTGCCGGGCCTGTCGACTACGACGTTGTCGAACCGGATCTTGCCGCCCAGGTACAGGTTGCCGACCTTCTTGCCGCCGGAGCAGGCGGAGCAGTCGGCGACGGACGCATTGCCACTGAGGGTGTTGCCGGCGGACTCGGCCTCGTAGCCGGTGGTGTGCAGGGCGCTGCCCTGCGGGGTGACGGTGAACAGGCGGGAGCCGTGGGCGGGCAGGGCCTCGGTGATCTTGTTCTTGTACGTGCCGAGGTTCTCGTGGTTCCAGAGGTCCCGCACGGCCACCTTGCCGGTGAAGCCGAGGGCGGACCAGTCGGCGGTGACGGCGGCCGGCGAGTCGGCGAGGTTGAACAGCGCGACGGTGTGGCTGCCGTCCGGGTTCTTCGCGGCCCACACCTGCTGCGGGTCGGAAGGCGTGACCGGCCGGGCGGGCGGCATGTCGCCCTGGTCGACGGCGATGACCTCCTTGTTGGTCAGCAGGGAGAGGCCGTAGCTGTCGAGCCTGGTCAGGTCGTCGCCGGTGTAGAGCGGGGACTTGGCGACGGCCCACAGGGTGGCGTAGGTCTGCCGTTCGGCCTTGGTCAGGCCGTCCATGGCGCCGTTGCCGACGTCGAGGGAGTCGAGGTCGTTCCAGCCGCCGGGGCCCGCGTGCCTCGTCCAGCCGGGGGTGTCGTCGAAGCGGTCGTCGACGGAGTTCTCCCAGCTGACGAGGGTGTTGCAGTAGCACTCGACGTCGGTGTCGACGCGCCAGCCGTTGGAGTACTTCTTCCAGTCGGCGGCGTGCCCGATGTCCAGGGACCAGGAGATCTCCAGGTGGACGGGCCGGCCGGTGGCGGCTATGGCCTTCTGCCAGGCGGCGACGTCGACAACGTTGTCGTGGTTGTCGCCGCTCTTGAAGGATCCGGGGCCGACGCCGTCGAGCTTGAGGAAGTCATAACCCCAGTCGGCGAGCGCCTGGGCCTGGGAGTCGACGTACTTCTGGGTACAGGGCTTGGTGAAGTCGAGCTTGTAGGCGCTGTCCCAGCCGTTGGTGGTGCGCAGGTCGCTGTGGACGATGTCGGCGGTGGTGCAGCCGTCGGCGTGCCGGATCGGCACCTTGCCGTCGCCGTAGGCCTCCTTCTCCAGGCCGACCGGCAGGTAGATGCCGGCCTTGAGGCCCTTGGCGTGGATGTGGTCGGCGACCGCCTTCATGCCGTGCGGGAAGCGGACCGGGTCGGGTGTCTGGCGGGCGTACTGGTCGAACTCGGGCTTCCAGGTCTTGTCCCGCCACCAGCCGGCGTCGATGTTGACGTATGCGTAGCCGTACTTCTTCAGCTTGGCGGCGAGGGCGTCGGTCTGCTTCAGGACGTTCGCCTCGGTGAGGTAGCTGTAGTCGCCGTCCGGGTTGAGCCCCGGGTACTTGGACGACTGCATGCTCCAACTGGACCAGCCCATATAGGGCTTGGCGGCCGGACTCGGCGCGGCGTCGGCATGTGCGGCGGCCGGTGCGGTGGTAGCGAGGCCCGCGGTGAGGGCGAGGACGACGGCGGCTCTGAGCCCGCGTGCGGACAGGACGGAATACGAGGGTGACCACATGGGCCGTACCTCCTGGGTGGGTTCGGGTCGGGGCGCTCAGCCCTTTCCGCTGCTGGGGGCCGAGGTGATGAAGGACTGGATCGCGGCGGCCGCGGCGCCGCGCGCCCACTCCTCGAAGGGGAGCGGGCGGGTCTGCACGTCGCACTGGGCGGCCGAGCCGAACGCGGCCGCGGTGAACGCCTCGCGGATCTGCTCGGCGAAGAGGTCGTAGGCGGCCAGGCCCTCGCCGGAGATGATCACGCGCTCGGGCCCGAACAGGTTGGCCACGGTGGCGATGCCCCGGCCGATGGCTTCTCCGGCCCGCGCGTAGGCCTCGCGGGCCCCGGCGACACCCTGGTGGGCGAGGGCCACCGCCTCGGCGCTGTCGGCGACTTGACGACCGGTCACCTCGCGGACGCGGGCGACGATGGCGGCATCCCCGGCGATCGCCTCGACACAGCCGCGGTTGCCGCAGTGGCAGGGCGCTCCCGCCGGGTCGATGACGATGTGGCCGATCTCCCCCGCCACTCCGTGCGCGCCCGCGACCACCTGTCCATGGACCACGAGTCCGCAGCCGATGCCCGCGCCGACGGTGACCACGGCGAAGTCGCTGAGGCCCGCTCCGGCACCGAACCACTGCTCGGCGACGGTCAGCGCGCGCACGTCGTTGTCGACGGTGACCGGCAACCCGCCGGTCATTCCGGCGAGTTCGGCGAGGGGTACGTCCCGCCACGCCAGGAAGGGCGAGTAGCGCACCACGCCCTCGGTCCGGTCGACGTCGCCGGAGACGGCGATGCCGAGCCCGAGGACGGGGGCGCCCGACTCGGCGGCGTGGCCGAGGAGTTCCTGGACGAGGTCCGCGAGCGAGGCCAGCACCTTGCGGGTCACCCGGTCCGGCAGGGGGACGCGCCGGGCGAGGCGGATGCGGCAGCACAGGTCGGTCAGTACGGCGATCAGCTCGTCGCCGGTCACCTTGACGCCGATGAACAGGGCCCGTTCGCCGTTGACCCGGACCAGGCCGGCGGGCCGGCCGAGGGCGGGGCGGGCCTCCTCGTCGGCGCCCTCCACCAGGTAGCCGGCCTCCAGCAGGGGGCGGACGGCCTTGGTGACGGCGGCCGGGGACAGCCCCGCGCGACGGCCCGCCTCCAGGCGGGTCAGCGGGCCGTGGGACAGGACCGTCGTGAAGACCTGCGAGGCGGCCGGTGTGTGGGCCGGGAAGGACTCGGCGGCGGGGGTCGAGCGCATGGCCGGGAACCTATGGCCATTATTTTCCGCTGTCAATAAAAGAAACAGCGGTTGTTGCGGGGGAAGTTGACCCAACCACGGCTCACGGTTCCGGACATGCGGATGCCCCGCGCGAGGCGGGGCATCCGGTGGTGCCGGTGTACTGCTGCCGTCCGTCAGTGGGCGGACGACGGCGTGTTGGCGGCGGTGACGTTCACCGCGGCCCACGCCTTGTTCACCGTCTTGTACTCGGTGCTGGTCGAGCCGTACAGGTCCTTGGCCGCCTTCAGCGTCGCGATGCGCGCCTGGTGGAAGTCGGTGGTGGAGACCATGTAGCGGGTCAGCGCACGGTAGAAGATGGCGGTGGCCTTGGTGCGGCCGATGCCCTTCACCGTGGAGCCGTCGTACGTCGGCGAGTCGTAGTGGACGGTGCCGATCGTCTTCTTGCCGCTGCCCTCCGCGAGGAGGTAGTAGGCGTGCGAGGAGACACCGGAACCGGCGTGCACCTCGGTGTAGTACGTGTCCGGCGACCAGTAGTCGATCGTGCCCTCGAGCTTGTCGAGCGACGGGTGGTCGAGGCGGCGCAGGAACTTCTGGTCGAGGCCCAGCTTCTCCCCGATCAGGTAGTCCGGCGTGTCCTTAGTGTTGTTCGCGTAGAACTCCACGTTGGAGCCGAAGATGTCCGCGAGGGACTCGTTCAGCGAGCCGGGCTCACCGTACTGGTTGCCGTCCGAGTCGACGTAGGTCGGCTCGAGCTTGGCGGTGGCCTCCACGACGCCGTGGGTCAGCTCGTGACCGGTGACGTCGAGGACGACGAGCGGCTTCTTGAACATCGTGCCGTCGCCGTCGCCGTACAGCATGCAGTTGCAGGTCGGGTCCCAGAACGCGTTGGCGACCTTGTTGCCCCAGTGGACCATCGCGCGAGCGGCCTTGCTGTTGTTGGCAATGCCCTTGCGGTTGAAGGTCTTCTTGTAGAAGTCCAGGGTCTTGGTCACGCCGTACTGGGCGTCCGCGGCCGCGCTGGCGCGGCTGCTGGTCTTGTTGTTGCCCCACACGTTGGTGGTGCTGGTGAACTTCGTGCCCGCGCCGAAGCTCTCCGTGTACTTGCCCTTGGCGTCCCGGGTCTCGGTGCCGTACCGGCTCGGGTCCTTGAGCTGGTAGTGGCCGCGCGAGGTCGCCGTGGTGGTCAGACCGACGTTGCCCACGAAGAGGGTCTTGCCGGTGCCGTGCGCGGTCGACGGGTAGCTCGTCGCGCCGGAGACACCCGAGCCGAGCAGACCGGCGGAGGCGTCGGAGCCGATGCCGGTGGCCGGGTCGATGGTCTCGCCGCGCTTGCGCAGCGTGTCGACCAGCTTCGGCGACAGGAACTGGTCCGCGTCGGGCGTGTTGCTGCGCACCTTGCCGGTGACGGCGTCGATGACGACGGTGCTGGAGGCACCCTTGTCGGTGACCGTCACCTGGTAGGCGAGGGCGGAGGCGCCGCCACGGGCGTCGACGACCAGCTGGGCGTCGCCCGCGTCGCCCTTGGCGACCTGGGCGGCCTTCGCCGCGGCCTGACCCGCGGTCAGCTTGGCCGTGGTGCTGGCGGGCTTGACGGCCTTGCCGACCGCGCGGGTGACACCCGTGTAGGCCAGCTGCCGGTTCAGGTGGACGATGAGGTCGCCACCAAGAACGGGCATTCCGTTGTGAGTACGGACGAAGCGGACGTGGCGTGCACCCTCGGGGTCGACCATCACGTCCTGGACGTGAAGCTCGTCGCCCTTCGAGACGCCCGTCGCCGCGTTATGGGCGAAGGCCGCGGTACGCGCCGCCTCCACCACCAGCGTGGCCGTCGAGGCGGCGGACGCGGCGGACCGCTCCACCCCCGTGGAGGGACCCGCGAAGGCCGTACCGGCCAGGCCCGTAGCAGCCGTCGTCACCGCGACGGCAACCGCCACGCTGCGTATGTGCGGTCTACGCAATCTGATCAGGGTTCCTTCGTTCGAAGACAGCTGGGATCACCAACCGCCTTGAGACATGGCACTGTTGGGCGCCATGGGAGCTGGTCGGGCTCCGAGGAGTAACCCTTACGGATGAGTCATGCGCACGTAAAGCCGGAATGATCCATTTCGCGGTTTTCTATGACAATCCTTTACGAATGCCTGCCGCGGGAGTGATCACGATACGGCCAACTGTGTGTCGGCTGTGGAGACGTTGCCCGAATCCCCTAGGTTCCCAGGCCGGAATGTGACCGATGTCGCATCAGAATCCACATGGATGGAGTGAGGGCCGGATGGTCTCAGCAAGGGTGAGCAGGGGTGCGGTACTCGGAGCGGTCGTGCTGTCGCTCGTCGCGGTCCCGGCGCGGGCCGCGACCGCACAGGCGGACGCGCCCACGCCGGCGGAGCTTCCGGCGCCCGACACCACGGGCCTGGACGCGGTGCTGCGCTCGGCGGTGGCACAGGGCGCCCCCGGTGCGCTGGCCCGGATCGACGACAACGGCAGCACCTACCGGCTGAGTCGGGGCGTCTCCGACCGCGGCACCGGGCAGGGCATCAGCACCGACGACCGCTTCCGCATCGGCAGCGTCACCAAGTCCTTCTCGGCCGTGGTCCTGCTGCAGCTGGCCGACGAGCACAAGCTGGACCTGGATGCCCCGGTCAACCGCTACCTGCCCAAGCTGCTGCCGGACGACCGCATCACGGTCCGGCACATCCTGAGCCACCGCAGCGGCCTGTACGACTACAGCGACGACATGTTCGCCAAGAGCGTGTCCGGCTTCGAGGCGGTGCGGAACAAGGTCTACACCTACCAGCAGCTGGTCACGCTCTCCCTGAAGAAGCCTCGCACCAACGAGCCCGGCGCCGCGTACTCGTACTCCAACACGAACTTCGTCGTGGCGGGCATGCTCATCGAGAAGCTCACCGGGCACTCCGTGAAGACCGAGTACGAGAATCGCATCCTCAAGCCGCTGAACCTGACCGACACCTTCTACGTCCACCCCGACACGAAGATCCCGGGCCGGTACACGCGCGGGTACCTCACCCCGGACACGGCCGGCGCCCAGCTCGTCGACGCGACCGCGCAGACGGTGTCGTGGGCGCAGAGCGCGGGCGCGATCATCTCCAGCGCGCGCGACCTGAACACGTTCTACTCGGCGCTGCTGCGGGGGAAGCTGATGTCCTCTGCCCGGCTTGCGGAGATGGAGCGGTTCACCCAGGTCACCAGCACCACGGCGTACGGGCTCGGGCTGCGGCGGCGGGATCTGTCGTGCGGGGTGTCGGTGTACGGGCACACGGGGGCGGTGCAGGGGTACTACACGTACGCGTTCGCCTCCAAGGACGGGAAGCGGAGTGTCGCCGCCGTGGCCAACACCTCCAACAACTCGAAGGTGCTGAACACGATGGCGGGGGTGCTGGAGTCGGCGTTCTGCGGCAAGCCGGCGCAGAGCGGCTCGGCGGTGATGGAGGGGGATCTGAAGGAGTAGGGGTTCGTCGTCGCCGGAACCTGCCCGGGCCTGCCGTGCGTTCCTTGTGATGTGACGAGCGAGTTGGCTCCCGGAGGGAATCTGGCGCTGCCGGGCGGCGCGCTGGTGTTGCGGGTCGCCGGGCCCTTCGACGTGTCCGCCCTCGTCACGGACGGGGGCGGGAAGGTCGGTGGGGACGGGGACTTCGTGTTCTACAACCAGCCGGGTGCGCCTGGGGTGCGGCTGCGTGGCGACACACTGCACGTCGATCCGGCGCGGCTGCGGGCCGGGGCCACCCGGGTCACCGTCGCCGTCAGCGCGGCCGAGCCGGGCACGCCTCTCGGGCGGTTGCCTGCGCCCCGGCTGGAAGTCACCGACGGATCCGCGCGCACCACTTTCGCACGCTTTGTCCCGCCGCAGCCCGGGCCGGAGACGGTGCTGCTGCTCGCCGAGCTGTACCAGCGGGGTCCCGGCTGGAAGCTGCGGGCGATCGGGCAGGGGTATGCCGACGGGCTGGCGGGGCTGGCCCGGGACTTCGGGGTGGACGTCGTGGACGACGGTCCGCAGGCGGGGCCCGCTCCGGATGCCGACGGCTTCCTCGGGCCGGTCAACTCCGCCCGGGCCCGGGCCGGCTCCCCGCCGGTGGCGCTCGACGCGCGCCTCGGCTCCGCCGCCCGGGTGCACGCCGAAGCGATGGCCGCCGCCGGCCGGCTCACCTCCGAGGGCCTGGACGGCGTCTCGGTCCACCAGCGGATCACGGCAACCGGATACGCGTACGTCACCGTCGGCGAGCACCTCGTGTCCGGGCCGCGCACCCCGGCCGAGTTCGTCGCCTACTGCCTGGACACCGGCCAGGCCCGGCACACCCTGCTCGACCCGGGCTTCACCCATCTCGGCCTGGCCCACGCCGACGCGGGCGACCGGTACTGGACCGCGCTGTGGGCCAGGCCGCTGACACAGGACGAGCTGTCCCGGACGGTGGCCGAGGTCGTCGCGCTCACCAACGCCGAGCGGGCGCGGGCCGGGCTGGCTCCGCTGGCGGCCGATCCGCCGCTCGCACGGGCCGCGCAGGCGCACTGCGCGGACATGGTGGCCCGCGACTTCTACGCGCACACCTGCCCCGACGGCAGCCGACCCTGGGACCGGGCCGCCAGGGCAGGCTCCCGCCGGCGCGCCATCGGCGAGAACATCGCCTGCGGTCAGCGCTCCCCCGCCGAGGTGGTCGACGGCTGGATGAACAGTCCGGGTCACCGCGCGAACATCCTCAAACCGGACTTCACGCACATCGGTGTGGGCTTCACCGGCGGCGGCCGGGCGGGCACCTACTGGGCCCAGCTGTTCGGTGGCTGACCCGGCACATGCCGTGATCTTGGCGGAGCGACACCTTCCGGGACACCATGCCCCGCATGAAGGGTGATCTGTTTTCCAGTCAGCACATCGTGAGTCCGGCCGCCGAGCCGGGCATGACCGTCGAGAACGCCAAGTGCATCAAGTACGCGGTCAACGGCGAGATGTTCGCCCGCCAGGGCGCGATGATCGCGCACCGCGGCGGTCTCCAGTTCGAGCGCAAGGGCCAGGGCGTGGGCGGCATGCTCAAGCGCGCGGTCACCGGTGAGGGGCTGCCACTGATGGCGGTTCGCGGGCAGGGCGAGGTGTGGTTCGCGCACGAGGCGCAGAACTGCTTCATCGTCGAGGTGGAGCAGGGCGACCAGTTCACCGTCAACGGCCGCAACGTCCTGTGTTTCGACCCGTCGCTGTCGTACGAGATCAAGACCGTGAAGGGCTCGGGCATCGCCGGCGGCGGCCTGTTCAACAGCGTGTTCAGCGGACAGGGCCGGCTCGGCCTGGTCTGCGAGGGCAACCCGCTGGTCATACCGGTCTCGGCCCAGTACCCGGTGTACGTCGACACGGACGCGGTGGTCGGCTGGACCGCGCATCTCCAGACCTCCCTGCACCGTTCCCAGTCGTTCGGCTCGATGCTGCGCGGCGGTTCAGGCGAGGCCGTCCAGCTGATGCTCCAGGGCGAGGGGTACGTCGTGGTACGGCCGAGCGAGGAGACCCCGCAGAAGGTCCAGCAGCACTGACACCCCGTGACGTGATCTACGCCTCACGGGCAACCCCCTTTGCCGTACCGGCGTCTTGACCGACAACAGACCATGCCCTGACCCCCGGGGTCAGGGCATGTTTTCGGCACGCTATACACATCATGTATACACACCGTGTATAGAAAGGGATGCATGTACGGCAAGGCTTTCGCCCCGGAGTACCAGGGCGCCCTGACCACCCTGTCCGTGAACTCCTCGCTCGTCGACGTACTGAGCGAGGGCACCGAGCGCCTGCGCGAGGCCGAACGGTCGGGCCGCCCCGACGAGGCGGCCCGCTGCGGTCTCGCCGTCGCCGAGGCGCACCGGCGGCTCGGCCAGGTGCGGGACGCCGACCGGGCCTGGAAGGCGAGTTACCGGTCCGCCCGGGAGGCAGGGGACACGGCCGCGATGGCGTGGGCGCTGTGGAGCGGCGGCACCCTCGCCCGGCAGCGCGGCGCGTTCCCACTGGCCTGGCGGCTCCTCGGGCTCGCGGCCGAACTCGGCGAGCAGGGCGGCGACATCGTTGTCCGCGGTTACTCGCTGGCGGGCCTCGCGGAGACCGGCCGTATCCAGGGCGACTACGAGGCGGTCGGCCGGCTGCACGAGCAGCTGCTGGCCGAGGCCCGCAGGCGCGGGGAGGCCCGGCACACGGTGTGGGCCCTGGAGGGCATCGCACAGATGCACCGCAACACCGGGGAGTACGACAAGGCGTACACGCTCTTCGAGGAGGCGGCGGAGATAGCCGAGCGGGCCGAGGACCGGCGCGGCCACGCCTGGGCGCTGCGCGGGCTCGCCGACATCCTCTCGGTCCGCGACAAAGACACCGAGGGGGCGCTGGAGCTGCTGGCCCGGGCCGAGGTGACCTGCCGGGCGATGACCCTGTCCAGCGCACTCGCCTACAACCACAAGATGCGCGGCAACGTCTTCTACCGGGCGGGGCGGTACGCCGAGGCGCGAGACCTGTACGAGTTGGCCCTGGAGGAGTTCCGGGCGATGAGCGAGCCGCGCGGCGAGGCGCTGGCCCGGCTGGGTCTGGCCAAGTCGCTGGCCCATCTGGGCCACGACCGCGCCGAGACGGCGGCCGAACTCGCCGACCTGGCCCGGGTGCTGGAGCGCAGCGGACTGAGGCACGCACGGGAGATGGTGGCTCGGGCGCAGGCGGAGTTCGGCCTGGACGCGGAGGTCGTACGGTGACCCCGCTCGGCTCGGCGGTGCAGACGCCACCCTCGGCTCCGGACATCCTCGACCGTTGCCGGGAGTTGGTGCGCCCCGCGCTCACGGAGGCGGTGGGGCGGCTGCACCCCTGGGTGGCCGAGATGGCCGCGTACTCCTTCGGCTGGTGCGAGGTCGGCGGCGCTCCCGCCGCCGCTCCGGGCGGCAAGGGCGTACGGCAGGCGCTGGCGGTGCTCGGCGCCCGGGCGGCCGGCGCCGACGGGCGGGCCGGGGTGCCGGCTGCGGTCGCGGTGGAACTGGTGCACGCCTTCTCCCTGCTCCACGACGACATCATGGACGGCGACGCCACCCGGCGCCGGCGCCCCGCCGTCTGGAAGGCGTACGGCACGGGTCCCGCGGTCCTCGCCGGGGACGCCCTGTTCGCGCTCGCCGTGGAGACCCTGGCCGCCGAGCCGGGCGGCCCCGGTGCCGTACGGCTGCTGTCCACGGCCCTCGCCGATCTGGTGCGCGGGCAGGCCGACGACCTGCTGTTCGCCGCGCGGCCCTTCGGCGGGCCGGAGCGGGTCACGCCCGAGGAGTACCGGGCGATGGCCGAGCACAAGACCGGCGCGCTGCTGGGCTGCGCCGCGGCGCTCGGGGCCACGCTCGGCGGGGCGCCCGAGCCGGTCGTCACCGCACTGGACCGCGTCGGGCGGCATCTGGGCGTCGCCTTCCAGCTGGTGGACGACGTGCTGGGCATCTGGGGCGACCCGGCCGTCACCGGCAAGCCGGCCGGCGGCGATCTGCGCGAGCGCAAGAAGACCTTCCCGGTGCTGGCCGCGCTCGACTCCCCCGCGGCCCGCCACCTGCCCGCGCTGCTGGGCCGGCCCGGTCGGACCGAGGAGGCGGCCGCGCTGATCGAGCAGGCGGGCGGCCGCACGGCGGCACTGGCCGAGGCCCGCAGACACACCACCGCCGCGCGTTCCCTGCTCACGGAAGTCCCGCCGCCCGCCGCCGAGGAGATGCTCCGGCTGCTGGACTTCCTGGTGACCCGCGACCTCTGAAGCCGCGTTGACCCCGGACCCTCCGAACGCGGCGGCGCACCCGGGCATTTACCGTCGGTTACCCGCAGGTCGATGCCCGGTCATGCGCCGTTATCCCAAACTCGCAAGCGCTTTCGACGAGTTGAATAAAAGGCAGGAACGGGGCCGGAGTTTCGGATTCTTTGAACACTCACCCGCGCACCCCGCGTACCTGTGAGAAAGGACGAGTCAGGGGTTTCAGCGAGGGATGACCATGGTCAAGGCGCACGTCTCCGCACACGAGCTGGTCGCCGGCCGGTACCGGCTTCTCGAGGTCTTCACCCGGGAGACGAACCGGCTGTGGTGGTACGCGGAGGACGTGACGGCGAACCAGCCCCGCCTGGTGGCACAGACCGGCCTTCCGGACACCTGCGACCCGGACACCCTGCGCCGCGCCACGGCCCGGGTCGTCCGGACCTCCGAGACCATGCGGCTCCTGTGCCCCGGCCAGGTCGCCACGGTCGTCGACGCCGTCGTGGAGGCGGGCACCCTGTGGACGGTCACGGACTGGATCGACGGCACCCCTCTCGGCGAACTCCTCGACCGGGAAGGCCCGTTCAACCCGGCGCGGGCGGCGCGGATCGGCCTCGAACTCCTCGACGTGCTGCAGGCCGCGCACGACGAGGGCATCACCCACGGCGAGCTGAGCCCCGGCCAGGTCTTCGTCCGGGACGGGGGCCCGGTCGTGGTCGCCGGGTTCGGACTGGCGGGCGCGACGCTGGTTCCGAGGCTCACGGCACCGTCGTACGCCTCGCCGGAACAGGCCCGCGACGAGCGCATCGGACCGGCGGCCGACCTGTGGGCGCTGGGCGCGATCCTCTACACGGCGGTCGAGGGGCGCCCGCCGTTCCGTGACCGGGGCCGGCCCGACGCCACGCTGAAGGCCGTGGACCGGCTGCCCCTGCGCACCCCGCTGCGCACCGGCCCGCTCACCCAGTCCGTCCAGGGACTGCTGCGCAAGAACTCGCGGGAGCGGCTGACCCGGCCGGTGGTCCGCGAGGCGCTGATCCGGGCCCTCGACGAGGACGCCGACGCGGACCGCGACCCCGCGCCCGCGCCGCGGCTGCGCAACGCCTACGCGGCCGTCCGGCATGCGGGCCCGGAACGCGGCCGACAGATGATGGTGGCCGGGACCGCGCTGGCCGTCGTCACCGTCGCGGCGGCCGTCCTGGCCGTGACCCACCAGCTGCCCGGCACCTCCACCGCGGCCGGGACGCCGCGGCCCACCGCCACGGCCGCCCCATCGGCCGACCGCCCCGAGAACAACACCCCCGGCCCGAGCGCCAGCCCCAGCCCCAGTACGAGCACGAGCACCGGGCCGAGCCCCAGCGGCTCACCGTCCCCGGCCCTGCCCGCCGGCTTCCACCGCTACACCGCCCCGGAGGGCTTCTCCGTGGCCCTGCCGGACGGCTGGAGGCGGCTGGCCACCACACGCGGGGCCGACCACGCCTACCGCATCACCTTCGGCACGAACGCCGACTCCACGACCCTCGCCGTCACCTACAGCGAGCAGGCCGGCCCGGACCCGGTCGCCGTGTGGCGGGACGAGGTCGAACCGGTGCTGGAGCAACTCCCCGGCTACCACCGGGTCGGCAGCATCCGGGCCACCACCTACCAGGGCCACCGGGCTGCCGACCTGGAGTGGCTGTCCGGATCCGGCGACGCACGGGTGCACACCTTCGGGCGCGGATTCCTGCTCGGCGGCGGGCGCAGCTTCTCCCTGCGTTTCACCACTCCGGACCAAGCCTGGGACGATGCCGGCAACCAGCTCGCCCTCAGGACCGTGCTGCAGACCTTCCGCGAGACCAGGAGCTGACCGGCGCCCCGCACCGGACGGGCAGGGCCGTCAAAGCACTGCCAATGGGTGGATATAGGCTGTCCAGTCGCACTCGCGCACCGAGTGCGGTCCCGCCCAGACATGCCTCCAGGAGAGCCATCCGTGACCCTTGCGATCGACCCGTCCGAGACGTCCGCGCCGACCGCGGCGCCCCTGTCCGACCTCGTGGCGCGGGACGCACGCGAGTTCGGCGTCTACGCGCGCACCGGCGGCTGGGCCTTCGCGCTGATGGTGGCGCGCAGCGTGCGGCCGGGCGGGCAGGCCGCCGGTGAGACGCCGAAGGTGTCGGCTAAGGAGTTCGCGGAGCTGGCCAGCTGCTCGCCCGAGCGGGTCATGCGCTACTACAAGGCCTGGGACCGCGCGGCCGACGACGGGCTCGTCCCGCACTTCGAGGCGCTCCACCCGGGCCAGGACGTCGAGCTGCCGGACGCCGACGTGTGGCTGAGCTACTACGTCTCCCGCAACAGCGCCACCTCCGAGCGCGGCACCGCCATCGCCCAGGCCGCCGAGGCCGAGGGCATCCGCCCCACCAAGGCTCTGGAGGTCGCCGAGAACCCCACCGCGCTGCGCGCCGCGATCCTCGCCGACCCCTCCACCGCCCGGGCCGCCCGCTCCGCGCTGCTGGACCGGCTCAAGGAGGACACGCACCTGCAGGCCGAGCTGGCCCGGGACGTCGTACGCACCGACGACCTGAAGAAGGCCGTGGCGAGCGAGAGCCGCTCGGCCGACCGGATCGGCTACGTCCGGCAGATCGCCGAGTCCGGCCGGATCAGGACGCCGGCCGGCCAGACCGTGGACGCGCCCGTCGAGCTGCGCGAGGAGGCCGAGCGGCATCTGTCACTGATCGACGAGCTGGAGGACGGCGAGGACACCGGCGAGTGGGCCACCGAGGCCTACGACACCCTGAAGTCGCTCGTCGCCGAGACGGTCGAGGCCGACCCCGAGCTGCGGGTCCAGGAGCGGCGGACGAAGTTCTACAGCAGCCTGCAGAAGGCGACCCGGGCGTTCGAGGAGCTGACCTTCGACGACGCCCAGGACTTCTACGAGGACGACATGGTCCAGCGCCTGGAGGAGCTCCAGCAGGCCATCGGCAGCTGCCTGACCGCGCTGCGCGGGGCCACGGGCAGCCAGTCGTAGGGCCGGCGGACATCCTCAGCCCGGGCTGAGTAGCGGTACTCATGCCCGGGCCGTCGGCCGCCGCCACCATGGGGGCTCCTTCCTCTCCTCCTGCAAGGAGCCCCGCCATGACCGCAGTGCACCCCGCCCCGCTGCCCGCACCGCGCCGTGTGCCGCCCGCCCTGTTCGCGGGTGTGGTGGCCGTGGGCCTCGCCGTGTCGGCGTGGGACGTGCACGACCGCACGACCTGGTTCCTGGAGACGGTCTGGGCGCTGGTCGGGCTGCCCCTGGTGGTGCTGGTCTGGCGGCGCTTCCCGCTGACCGGGCTGCTGTGCGGGCTGCTGGCCGCGCACGCTCTGGTCCTCGCGGTCGGCGGCCACTACACCTACGCGCAGGTGCCGGCGGGCGACTGGGTGCGGGACACCTTCGGTCTGTCCCGCAACCCGTACGACCGGTTCGGGCACCTGATGCAGGGCTTCGTCCCGGCCGTCCTCGTCCGCGAACTGCTCACCCGCACCTCGCCGCTGCGCGGCAGCCGCTGGCTGGCCCCGCTCACCGTGTGCGCCTGCCTCGCCTTCAGCGCCTGCTTCGAACTGCTGGAGTGGGCGGCCGCCGTGATCGGCGGGCACAGCGCGGACGCCTTCCTCGCCACCCAGGGCGACGTGTGGGACACCCAGTGGGACATGTTCTGTGCCCTGATCGGCGCCGTACTGTCGCTGCTGCTGCTCAGCAGGGTGCACGACCGTCAGCTGGCCGCGCTGGAAGCCCGTACGGCCGGCTGACCGCCCCGGACGGCACCTACCAGCGCTGTTCCACCTGGTCCTTGATCCGGCGCTCGTACAGGTCGCGGATCGCGGTGAACGTCTCGTCGGGCAGCGGCGGCAGCTTGGCGGCGGCCGCGTTGGCCCGGGCCTGCTCCGGGTGGCGGGCCCCGGGGATGACGGTGGTCACGCCGGGCTGCTCGGCGATCCAGCGCAGGGCCAGCTGGGCCGGTGTGTACCCCTCGGGGGCGAGCGCGGCGAACTCGGCGGCCGCCTCGACGCCGGTCGCGTAGTCGACGCCGGAGAAGGTCTCGCCCTGGTCGAAGGCCTCGCCGTGCCGGTTGTAGGTGCGGTGGTCGTCGGCCGCGAACACCGTGTCCTCGGTGTACTTGCCGGACAGCAGTCCGGAGGCGAGCGGCACACGCGCGATGATGCCGACGCCCGCCTCCCGTGCCGCCGGGAGCACCTCGTACAGGGGCTTCATGCGGAACGGGTTGAGGATGATCTGCACGCTCGCCACGTTCGGCCGGGCGATCGCGGTCAGCGCCTCGGCGCAGGTCTCCACACTCACGCCGTACGCGGCGATCCGCTCCTCGGCCACCAGGGTGTCGAGGGCGTCGAACACCTCGTCCGAGGAGTAGACGGGGGTGGGCGGGCAGTGCAGCTGCACCAGGTCGAGGCGGTCGACGCCGAGGTTGCGGCGGGAGCGGTCGTTCCAGGCGCGGAAGTTGTCCAGGACGTAGTTCCCGGGGATCTGCTCGACCCGGCGGCCCATCTTGGTGGCCACGAGCACGTGCACATCGGGCCGGCCGCCCAGGAAGGCGGCGATGGTCGACTCGCTGCGTCCGTCGCCGTACACGTCGGCCGTGTCGAAGAAGGTGACCCCGGACTCGGCCGCGGCCTCCAGGACGGACAGGGCCTCCTTGTCGTCCACGTCGCCCCAGTCGGCGCCCAGCTGCCATGTGCCGAGTCCGACGACCGATGCCCGCTGACCCGACCTGCCGATTACGCGTTCGTCCATGGCGTCAGTGTGTCACCAGGCCTCGCATCCCGCGGAACACGTGGCTCCGGTGGGAGCCCGCGCGTGTTTCACCCGCATGGGTGATTGAGGACTCGACGGAACGCCGGTCGCCGTAAAGCGGCCCTTAGCGTGAGTCCGTGATCGATCGTTCAGTGAGTAACTTCCTTTCCCGCAACGGCGGTTCGGTTCCCGTGACCCGCCGCGGCTTCCTGCGCACCGCCGCCGCGCTGGCCGCCGTACCGGTGCTGGTCGCGGCCGATCCGGCCCTCGCCGCGGCCGAACTCCCGGGGTTTCCGGCCGAGGTGGCGCTCCACCGCTCGGCGTACCGCAACTGGGTGGGCGAGATCACCGCGGACGGGCTGTGGGCCTGCGCGCCCTCCACGCCGGAGCAGGTGCTCTCCGTCGTCAACTGGGCGTGGCGCAACGAGTGGCGGGTGCGTGCGCGGGGCAGCTCGCACGGCTGGTCACCACTGACCATCTCCGACGGCACGACGGCGGACGCCCGCGTCCTGCTGGTCGACACCGCACCCCATCTGACCGGTGTGGCGCTGGAGTCCGCGTCGGCGGTGCGCGCCGGCACGGGCGTGACCCTCGAAGCCCTGCTCACCTTCCTGGAGGAGCACGGTCTGGGCCTCACCGCCACACCCGCTCCCGGCGACCTCACCCTCGGCGGCGCCCTGGCGATCGACGCGCACGGCACGGCCGTGCCGGCCGACGGTGAGCACCCGCCGGCCGGCACGACGTACGGCTCGCTGAGCAACCGGGTGCTGGAGCTGACCGCGGTCGTGTGGGACGAGGCCGCGGGGGCCTACGTCCTGCGGACGTTCCACCGCACCGAGGCGGACTGCGCCGCGCTCCTGGCCCAGCTCGGCCGGTCCTTCGTCACGGAGGCGGTCCTGCGGGTCGGCCCGGACAGCAACCTGCGCTGTGTCAGCCGTACCGACATCCCGGCCTCCGAACTGTTCGCCGCGCCCGGCTCCCGCGGGCGCACCCTGGAGACGTTCCTGCGGCGTTCGGGCCGGGTCGAGACGATCTGGTTCGCCTTCACCGAGTTCCCGTGGCTGAAGGAGTGGAGCGTCACCCCCGTCAGACCGCTCACCTCACGGCACGTCACCTCGCCGTACAACTATCCCTTCTCCGACAGCGTGCCGCCCCTCGTGGCCGACCTGGTCGGGCGCATGTTCACGGACGCGGCCTGGTACCTGGCGCCGGCGCTCGGCAACGCACAGCTCGACGTGGCCGACCTGGGGCTGGCGACCACGCTGTCGGCCGATCTGTGGGGGCGGTCGAAGAACACCCTGCTGTACCTGCGGCCCACCACGCTGCGGGTGACCGCGAACGGGTACGCGATCCTCACGACGCGGGCCGGGGTGCAGCGGGTGGTGCACGAGTTCACCAGCCGTTACCGGGAGCGGCTCGAGGCGTACGCGGCGCTGGGCCGGTTCCCGGTGAACGGCTCGGTGGAGATCCGGGTGACCGGCCTGGACGACCCTGCCGACACGGGCGTCGAGGGCGCCCGCGCCCCGCTGCTGTCCGCGCTGCGGCCGAGCGGGGCCCACCCCGGGTGGGACACCGCGGTGTGGCTGGACGTGCTGACCCTGCCGGGGACACCGTACGCGGAGGCGTTCCTGCGCGAGCTGGAGCGGTTCCTGCTGGACACGTACGACGGCGGGTACGCCCTCGCGCGCGTGGAGTGGTCCAAGGGCTGGGCGTACACCGAGGACGCCGTCTGGAGCGACCCGGAGGTGCTGGGTTCGGCCGTGCCCGGCTCGTTCGAGGACGGCGTGTGGGAGCAGGCGGTCGGGATCCTCGACCGCCTGGACCCGCACCGGGTGTTCGGGAACGACTTCCTCGACGGTCTGCTGCGCTGACTTCGCCTGGAAGCCGCTGACTACGCCTCGAAGTAGTGGCCCTCGTCGAGGTCGGCGAGGAGGCCGGGCCCCTGCGGCTCCCAGCCGAGGAGCCCGCGGGTCCGCGTGCTCGACGACGGGCAGTCGGCGCCGGCGAACCGGCCGAGCCAGCCGAAGTGGTCCTGGGCCCCTTCGCCGGGGACGCTGACGACGGGTACGTCCAGGTGCCGGCCGATGACCGCGGCGATGTCCCGGAAGGGCACCCCTTCCTCGTCGGTCGCGTGCAGCCGGGTGCCCGCCGGCGCGGACTCCAGGGCCAGCCGGTACAGCCGGGCCGCGTCCGAACGGTGCACGCCCGTCCAGCGGTTGGCGCCGTCGCCGAGGTAGGCCGACACGCCCTTCGCCCGGGCGATCCCGATCAGGCGCGGTACGAACCCCTGATCGCCCCGGCCGTGCACGGAGGGGGCGAGCCGGACCAGGCAGGCACGCACCCCGCGCTCGGCCAGCGCGAGCGTGGCCTCCTCCGACGCGGTCCGGTGCCCGCCCGGCGCGGGCCCGTCCTCCTCGGTGACCGCACCGTCCGCCCGGACGATCCCCGTGCCGGAGGTGACCAGGAAGGGCTTGCCGGAGCCGGTCAGAACGGCGCCCATCGCCTCGACGGCGCGCAGGTCGGTGGCGCCCGCGGCGTAGATGTCGGTGAAGTCGTGGATGAAGGCCAGGTGGATCACGCCGTCGGCCGCGGCCGCGGCGCGGGCCAGCCCCTCGGGGTCGTCCAGGCTGCCGCGGTACGCCTCGGCCCCCGCCGACTTCAGCGAGGCCTCGGCCGCGTCCGAGCGGGCGAGGCCGACGACCTCGTGCCCGGCGGCGATGAGTTCGGGAACGACGGCTGATCCGACGAACCCCGTGGCACCGGTGACGAAAACACGCATGGTTGATCTGCTCCTCGGATGCTGGGCGGGAATGACTTCATCGTTGGTCCGGGGCCGCCTCCAGGTCCAAAGCCTGTTTCGCATGACGCAATGCAGATCAGGCATCACCGCAGGTCAGAACTGTTGCGAGCATCCGAGAAGGGCGCACGTGGCAGTACGCTTGAGGCATGACCGACGCGGCCGCCCCCATGGATCTCGACCTTCGGCTGGTGCGGTACTTCACGGTCGTGGCCGAGCACCGGCACTTCGGCCGCGCCGCGACCGCCCTGCACATCGCCCAGCCGTCGCTGAGCCGTCAAGTGCGGCGTCTGGAACAGCAGTTGGGCGCCCGGCTCTTCGACCGCACCCCGCAGGGCACCCGGCTCACCGAGGCCGGAGAGGCCTTCCTGCCGCGTGCGAAGGCGCTGTTGCGCGCCGCGGCCCAGGCCGCCGCCGTCGCCCGGGCCGCCGCCGAGCCCAGCCGGATCACCATCGGCTTCACCACGGGCGTCTTCGTCACCCCGGCGGTGCGCGACCTGCGGCGCAGGTTCCCGGAGGCCGACGTGCGGACCGCGCATCTGCGTTGGAACGAGGCACGGGACGCACTGCTCGACCACCGCGTGGACGCGCTCGTGGCCCGGCTGCCGTTCGTCACCGAGGGCCTGCGGGTGACGGTCCTCTACGACGAACCGCGGATCCTGGTCGTCCCGCGCGACCACCGGCTGGCGGGCAAGGAGTCGGTCACCGTGGACGACATCGCCGACGAGCCGCTCCCCCGGGTACCGGACCGGCTCTGGGACGCGTTCTGGCGCATCGACCCCCGGCCCGACGGCAGCCCGGCCCCGGACGGCCCGTACATCGACGACATCGAGGACAAGTTCGAACTCGTCGCCTCCGGGCAGGCGGTGGCGATCGCGGCGGGCGTCCCCGCCCTCCGCATCCGCCCCGGCCTCACCTCGATCCCGCTGCACGGCGTCGAACCGAGCCATGTCGCGCTGGCGACCCGCGCGGGCGACAACGGCCGGCTGCTCGCGGCGTTCCGCAGGTGCGCGGAGACGCTGCTGACCGGCGCCCAGGCCGTCGAGTGACTCAGGTGCCGGGCGTCAGCTGTTCCTGTACGAGGGGGCCGTAGCGGTCGGCGATGACGTCGATGTCGGTCTCGCGCAGGTGCGGGCCGCGCGCGATGCCGTACATCGCACCGAGCCCGAGGAGGCCGGCGACGGCGAGTTCGGCGCGCAGGCCCGTGTCGGGGCCGGTGAGCCGGGCGGCGAGGCGTTCGGTCACCTGGGTGCGGAAGTTGGCGCGCAGGATCTCGCCGTGGTCGCCCTGCAGGGGCGCGAAGGCGATACGCACCAGCGGGTCGGCGCCGCGCTCGCGCTGGCTGGCCAGCACATGGCGGACCATGTGGCGGCCCAGCTGCTCCAGCGGCGCGTCGAGCAGGTCGTCCGCGTCGGTGTCGAAGGACATCACGCGGGCGAAGAGGGCGTCCTTGTTGCCGAAGTACTTCAGGATCAACGGCGGGCTGACACCGGCCCGTTCGGCGACCGCCTTCAGGGTGATGTCGGCGTGCGCGTGGCGGGCCAGCAGGTGGCGGGCGGCCTTGAGGATGACCGCCTTGGTGGCCTCGGCGTCGCGGCGTGCGGGGGCTTCCGGGGCGGGCGCTCGGGGGCCGGATGGAGTGCTCACGGCACTCATGCTCCCTCCATCGCCTCGTCGCGCGCGCCCCGGGTGGCTCCCCCGGCGCGCCGGGCGTCGCCGGTGGGTCCATCGCCGGGGATGGACAGGGCCGCGGCGCAGGCGACCAGGGCGATGGCCCCGGCCATCCCGAACGCCAGCAGATAGCCGTGCAGTGTGGGCACCGGAACGCCACCCACGGGGCTGCTGTGGTGGACGAGGACGGCGGCGACGGCGGCGCTGGAGACGGCCTGGCCGATGGTGCGCATGAGGACGTTGACGCCGTTCGCGGAGGCGGTCTGGGCGGCCGGGACGGCCCGCAGGATCAGGGTCGGGAGCGCGGAGTAGGCGAGGGTGGTGCCGGTCGCCACCACCGTGGCACCGAGGATGATCATCCACAGGTCGCGGCTGTCGGCGATGCGGACCGCGTAGCCGCAGGCGATGACGGCGGCGCCCAGGGCGAGGGTGATGCGCGGGCCGCGCGCGGCGGAGATGCGTGCGGACAGGGGCGAGAAGAGCAGCATGGTGACGCCGCCGGGCAGCAGGCACAGGCCGGTGGCGACGATGGACAGCCCGAGGCCGTAGCCGGTGGCCTTCGGCGCCTGCACCAGCTGGGCGGTCACGAGCGAGTTGGCGTAGAAGGCGAACCCGGTCAGCAGGGCCGCCACATGGGACAGGCCCACCCGCGGCCGGGTGACCAGGCGCAGATCGACCAGCGGCCGCTCGGCGCGCAGCTGCTGCCACCACCACAGGGCGAGGACGGCGACGGCCGCGAGGAACAGCCCGAGGATCCGGGGGCTGCCCCAGCCCCACTGACCGCCCTGGGAGACTCCCAGCAGCAGGCACACCAGTCCGGCGGCCAGGCCCAGCGTGCCGAGGACGTCGAAGCGGCCGGGCTCGCGCACCGGCGACTCCCTCACCGCCCACCAGGTGGCCGCCACACCGAGTGCGCCCAGGGCGCTGGTCAGCCAGAACATGGTGTGCCAGTCGGCGTACTGGATGACCAGCGCGGCGAGCGGCAGACCGAGGGCGGCGCCGATGCCGACCGTGGAACTCATCAGCGCCACCGCCGAGCCCCGGCGCTCCGGCGGGAGTTCGTCGCGCAGGATGCTGATCGAGAGCGGGACGACGGAGGCGGCGGCGCCCTGGAGGGCGCGGGCCGCGATGAGCACGCCGATGTCGGAGGACAGGGCGCACATCACCGAGCCGACGGTCATCAGGCCCAGCGCGGCGGTGAGCACCCGGCGCTTGCCGTACATGTCGCCGGCCCGGCCGAGCACGGGGGTGAGCACGGCCCCGGCCAGCAGGGTCGCGGTGACCATCCAGGAGACGGTGGCCGCCGAGGCGTGGGTCAGCCGTGGCAGGTCGGGCAGGAGCGGTACGACCACGGTCTGCATGACGGCCATGAGGATGCCGCCCGACGCGAGCACCGGGATGGTGAGGCGGTCCCGCAGCCGGGGCGCCGCGGTGGACGTGCCGGGCGGCTGGGGTATCGGGGCGGGGTGGCCCATGGGCGCTCCTGTGAACGGCTCGGACGACTCGGTGAATAGAAATTCACCTTATCGAGTGAATGGCCATTCACCCAAGGACTCCAGCCATGGGGGGGGGACCGCGATGGAGGGGGGAGACAGCGGAGCGCACTAGCTCCGGTGCGCCGTCGATCGGGCATGCAGGGCGCGGGCCGCCCTGGGGCCGACCCAGCGCTTGAACCTGCGCAGGACCTCCAGCCGTCCTGCCGCCTTGTCGATGCCGTAGTAGAGCTGCGGCGGGACGTACGGCAGCAACGGCGAGTGGCGCTGGCCGAGCAGGGCGAACATGCGGTGCGGGGGCAGGTGGATGTAGCGGGGCAGGTTCTCGTACCACTGGGCGCTGCAACGGGCGGCGCTCTGCGCGGAGAGCAGTTCGGACCTGCGCTGCCGTCCGTAGGCGGCGAGCGCCGCGGGGAGGGTGGCGTGCTCGCCGAGGGCGGCGGCGAGGCACATGGCGTCCTCCAGGGCGAGGGTGGTGCCCGCGCCGATGGAGTAGTGGGTGGTGTGGGCGGCGTCGCCGAGCAGGACGAGGTTGTCGCGGTGCCAGGTGCGGTTGGTGAGGGTGCGGAAGGTCGGCCAGGGGGCGCCGCGACCGGCGATGAGGGGGTGGCCGTCGAGGATTCCGGCGAAGAGCTTCTCCAGCAGCGCGAGCCCCTTGCCCTCGTCCGTCCGGTCCAGGCCGAGGCCGGTGAGGGTCTCCGGGGAGCACTCCATGACGCAGGTGCTGTGTTCGCCGCTGTAGCCGTAGCCGTAGCACCAGATCCAGCCGTGCGCGGTCTCCACGAAGGCGAAGGTGAAGGCGTCGAAGACCTTGGTGGTGCCGAGCCAGAGGTAGTGGTTGCGGCCCTCGCCGAGCTGCGTGCCGAAGTGGTCGGCGTGGCGGGTGCGCAGGGCGCTGTGGACGCCGTCGGCCGCCACGACCAGGTCGGCCCCGGGCAGGTCGGCGGCCGTGACCTCGCTCTCGAACTGCAGCCGTACGCCGAGGGATCGGGCGCGTTCCGCGAGGATCTCCAGAAGGCGGTGGCGGCCGATGCCGTGCCCCTCGTCGCCGTGCTGCCGGGTCACCCGGTCGCGGACGTGGGCCACACCCTGGTTCCAGCGGACCGAACTCTGCTCGATCGCACGCGCGGACTCGGGGTCGTGCTCGTGGAGCCGGTCGAGCAGCGCGCGCCAGTACGTGACGCCCCAGCCGTAGGTGGAGCCCTCGGGGTCGCGTTCGTGGACGGTGATGTCATGGGCGGGGTGCTGCCGCTTGAGCAGGATGGCGAGGTACAGGCCGGCGGGCCCGCCTCCGACACAGACGACCTTCACGCACCCACCCCTGACGATTACCGATCGTGGCCGAACGGCACCGCAGGGTAGCAGGGGTGCGGACGGGCTTCGGGATCGCGTCAGTCTGGCGCGGTGACCCGCACCACTCGGGCGGATCGCGAACGGGAAAGATCACCGAATTCCCGGACACCTCGGCAAGGAATTCCCTGTTCCGCAGCAGAAGAGCCCATCACCGCAGCAAGATCATCTTGATTCAATCTTCTACGACATGTGGCTAATTGTCCGGATCACGGCCAACCGGTTCCGGGCGATTTCTTCCCCTCCGGGACGGCCCGGTAGGCATGCGGAGTCACCACTCGAACTCCCCCCACAGGAGGACACGCATGCCCGAAATCACCCGGCGCCGCGCGCTCACCGCGGCGGCCGCCCTGGCCGCAACGGCCTCGGCCGCCACGCTCGTCGCACCCGGCGCCTCGGCCGCCGAACACCAGCACGGCGCACCGGATTCCTTCGACGAGGTCTACAAGGGCCGCCGAATACAGGGTCGTCCGTCCAGCATGGACGGTCACCACCACGAACACGGCGGCGGTTACTCCGTGTTCGTCGACGGGGTGGAGCTGCACGTGATGCGGAACGCGGACGGCAGCTGGATCAGCGTCGTCAGCCACTACGACCCGGTGTCCACGCCGCGCGCCGCCGCCCGTGCTGCGGTGGACGAGCTGCAGGGCGCCCCGCTGCTGCCGTTCCCCGCCAACTGACCGCCCTCGCAAGGACATCCGGAGCACCACGCACATGACCGTTCGCAAGAACCAGGCCACTCTGACCGCCGACGAGAAGCGCCGTTTCGTCAACGCAGTCCTCGAACTCAAGCGCAGCGGACGCTACGACGAGTTCGTCCGCACGCACAACGGCTTCATCATGGCCGACACCGACAGCGGTGAACGGACCGGCCACCGCTCCCCGTCCTTCCTGCCCTGGCACCGCAGATTCCTGCTCGACTTCGAGGGGGCCCTGCAGGCGGTCGACTCCTCGGTCGCCCTGCCGTACTGGGACTGGAGCACCGACCGCACGGTGCGCGCCTCGCTGTGGGGGCCGGACTTCCTCGGCGGCACCGGGCGCAGCAGCGACGGCCGGGTGATGGACGGCCCGTTCGCCGGGTCCACCGGCAACTGGCCGATGAGCGTCCGCGTGGACGGCCGTACGTTCCTGCGCCGCTCGCTCGGTACGGGCGTGCGCGAGCTGCCGACGCGCGCCGAGGTGGAGTCCGTGCTGGCCATGGCCACCTACGACATGGCGCCGTACAACAGCTCCTCCGACGGCTTCCGCAACAACCTCGAGGGCTGGCGCGGGGTCAACCTGCACAACCGGGTCCACGTGTGGGTCGGCGGGCAGATGGGCACCGGGGTCTCCCCCAACGACCCTGTGTTCTGGCTGCACCACGCCTACGTCGACAAGCTGTGGGCCGAGTGGCAGCGCCGGCACCCGGACGCCGGCTACGTGCCGACCGGCGGGACGCCCGACGTCATCGATCTGAACGACACGATGAAGCCGTGGAACGACGTGCGCCCGTCGGACCTGCTGGACCACACGAAGTTCTACACCTTCGACAGCTGATCAGGCCTCGGCGGTACGGCACTCCGGGTGGCCCCAGCCCTGCGCGTTCTTGGCGATGGACTCGCCGGCCGCGTAGCTGCGGCCGCACAGGCAGCGGCCGGGGAACTTCGCCTTGATGGTGCGCGGGGACGCTCCGCCGGCGGTCCGGCGGGGCGCCTTGCGGCGGGCGGCGGCCGCCTTGGGCGTGTCGGGCGACGGGGGCGGCTCCGGGGAGCCGAGGTCGCTGCCCGCCTCTTCCTGGACCGAGGCGGCCTGGCTGGCGGCGCGGTCGGCGAAGTCGTTCAGCGGGTCGCCGTCGACCTGGTGGGCGGGGACGTAGCGGAACTCGACCGAGCGGCCGTCGAGCAGCTCGTCGATGCGGACCACCAGCTCCTGGTTGGCGACCGGCTTGCCGGCGGCCGTCTTCCAGCCGTTGCGCTTCCAGCCGGGCAGCCAGGTGGTGACCGCCTTCATCGCGTACTGCGAGTCCATGCGGATCTCCAGCGGCACGTCCGGGTCGACGGCCGCCAGCAGGCGCTCCAGGGCGGTCAGTTCGGCGACGTTGTTGGTGGCCCGGCCGAGCGGACCCGCCTCCCAGCGGGCGGGGGTCCGCTCGTCGTCCGAGACCACCCATGCCCATCCGGCCGGTCCGGGGTTTCCCTTCGAAGCCCCGTCGCACGCGGCCACCACACGTTCACGCATGCGGTCGATCATGCCATGGCCGCGCCCGCCATCGCTCCGCGCCTGGTCAGACGTCCTGGAAGCGGGGCCTGTCGCCCTCGGTGGTCGTGGTGTCGATCACGGAGAAGTTCGCGCCCTGCGGGTCGCTGAGCGCCGCGAACCGGCCGAAGGGACTGCTCATGGGCCCGAAGCGCAGAATGCCGCCCAGCTTGGCGGCCCGGGCCACGGCCGCGTCGCAGTCGTCGACGCCGAAGTACACGTTGATGTACGACGGGATCTCGGCCGGGAACTCGTCGGTCATCCGCATCCGGCCCAGAACCGTGTCGTCGTCGAGGTTGAAGACGCGGAAGTCGACCCCGTCGTCATCGAGTTGCTTCGCCGCGTACGGGAAGACGGCCGTGAGGAACGTGTCCGTCTTGTCGGGGTCGCGGGTGAAGACCTCGGCCCAGCAGTAGGCACCGGGCACCGCCGTCGCCTCGAAGCCCTCGTGGACACCCGCCTGCCACACACCGAACACCGCACCGCTGGGCTCGAGAGCCAGGCACATCGTGCCGAAATCGCCGACCTGCATCGGCTCCATCAGCACCTCGCCGCCGCTGTCCCGGATCCTGGCCGCGGTGGCGGCGGCGTCCGGCGACGCGAAGTACAGACACCACTGCGACTGCCCCTCCTGGCCGGGCATCGGCGGCACGACGGCGGCCACCGCCTTGCCGTTCGCATAGGCCTGTGTGTAGTTGCCGTACTCCGACGTCGCCTCGCCGAAGGTCCAGCCGAGGACCTCGCCGTAGAAGTTCTTGGCGCCCTCGATGTCGGTGAACATCGCGTCGGCCCAACAGGGCGTTCCTTCAGGTTGCACGGCCATGGTCGCGGCCCTCTCCGATGAGACGGATTGTCCGTATTCTCACGCTAGTCATCCCTGGGGCGCCCCGCGCGCCGAACGGGTGAAACTGCCCGACACTGGACGAGGGAGGCGCGGGGAGACGGCGGGCTTCGGTGAGACGAGGCGCGGAATGTCGGAGTTGATGGCGACGGCAGGGACGACGCGGGCATGGTCGGTGCCCCGGCCCGGGCCGGTGGAGGAGAACCCCCTCCGATTCGTCGAGCGGCCGGTGCCCGTACCCGGGGACGACGAGCTGCTGGTCCACGTGCGCGTCTGCGGAGTGTGCCGCACCGACCTGCACGTCACCGAGGGGGACCTGCCGGTGCACCGGCAGGGGGTGACCCCCGGGCACGAGGTGGTGGGTGTGGTCGCCGGGTTCGGCGCGGGCGTCGAGGGTTTCGCCGTGGGCGACCGGGTGGGCGTGGCCTGGCTGCGGCACACCGACGGCGCGTGCGCGTACTGCCTGCGGGGCGCCGAGAACCTGTGCCCGCGGTCCCGGTACACCGGCTGGGACGCCGACGGCGGTTACGCCGAGTACACGACCGTACCGGCGGACTTCGCCTACCGGCTGCCGGGCGCACTGGACGACGTGGCACTGGCACCGCTGCTGTGCGCCGGGATCATCGGCTACCGCGCGTTGCGACGCGCCTCGCTGCCGCCGCGCGGCCGGCTCGGGCTGTACGGCTTCGGGGGCAGCGCCCACCTGTGCGCGCAGGTGGCCATCGCCGAGGGCGCCACCGTGCACGTCCTCACGCGCGGCGCGGCCGCCCGGCAGCTGGCCCTCGAACTGGGCGCGGCCTCGGCACGCGACGCGTACGAGCAGCCGCCGGAACCCCTGGACAGCGCGATCCTGTTCGCGCCGGTCGGCGACCTGGTCCCGGTCGCGCTGCGGGCGCTGGACCGCGGCGGGGTCCTGTCCGTGGCGGGCATCCACCTGAGCGACGTACCGCCGCTGCACTACGAGACCGACCTCTTCTACGAGAAGGAACTGCGCAGCGTCACCTCCAACACACGCGCGGACGGCCGCGAGTTCCTGGAGAAGGCCGCGCTGCACAAAGTCCGCGCGACGACGCACACGTATCCCCTGTCGCAGGCGCCACAGGCCCTGAAAGACCTCAAGGCCGGGCACTTCGAGGGGGCGGCGGTGCTGGTGAACGATCTTTCCCGAGCGCAAACGTGAGGATTCACCGCGTGCGGAGGCAGAGTTCCGGCGCATGATCACGAACGCGGCCTCCCGGCGCTCTCGACGGTGGGTTTGCACCACTTGTTGATCAAAGGCGCCCCCTTCGCGCTGTACCCGAAGATCACGCGTCCTGTTTGGCTGGTCGGAGCGCACCGGCACCCCGTGCCCCACCGACCGATCCCCATCACCCCCGTTCGCCTCTCCGCAGGAGGGAATGTGTCCACTCCGGACATCGCCACCGGTTCCGCAGTCGACGAACCCGATCCCGGGCCCCCGACCGACGGGCAGCTCACCAGCCTGAGCACGCGGGCGGCCCGCAACCTCGCCACGACGACCAAGTCCGAACCGCAGATGCAGGCCATCACCTCGCGATGGCTGCTGAAGACCCTGCCGTGGGTGGACGTCAAGGGCGGCACGTACCGGGTCAACCGCCGTCTGCAACTGCGTACCGGGCGCGGGCGCGTGCACTTCGAGCAGAACGGCGCCGACGACATCCGGGTCGTTCCCGAGACGCTGACCGAGCTGCCGATCCTGCGCGGCTACCCCGACCTGGACGTACTGCGGGAGATGGCCACCCGCTTCCAGCCCCGGGAGGTGCGCCCGGGCCAGGTGCTGTTCGAGGCCGGGCAGCCGGTCACGGAGACGTACCTGGTGGTGCACGGCAGGTTCACCCGGTTCGCGGCCGGCAAGTACGGCCAGGAGGAGATCGTCGGGGTCGTCACGGACGGCGACCAGATGGGCGACGAGGCGGTCGGCCAGTCCGACCCGCTGTGGCTCACCTCGGTGCGGGCGGAGACGGCGGGCGTGGTGCTGGCGCTGCCCTGGGACGTCGTCCAGGAGTTCACCGAGCGGGCGCCGTCCCTCGCCGCCCATCTCCACGCGTACGTCGAGCAGCAGCGCAAGCCGATGAACCGCAAGGGCGAGGCGGAGGTCCCGGTGCAGGCCGGCCACGTCGGCGAGCAGACCCTGACCGGCGGCTTCGTGGACTACGAACTCGCCCCCCGTGAATACGAGTTGTCGCTCACCCAGACCGTGCTGCGGGTGCACACCAGGGTCGCCGACCTCTACAACAGCCCGATGGACCAGACCCAGCAGCAGCTGCGCCTCACGGTCGAGGAGATCCGTGAGCGCCAGGAGTGGGAACTGGTCAACAACCGGGAGTTCGGGCTGCTGCACAACATCGACTACGGCCAGCGGATCAGCTCCTTCACCGGGCCGCCGACGCCCGACGACATGGACGAGCTGCTCTCCATGCGCCGCAAGACCAAGGTGTTCCTGGCGCATCCGAAGGCGATCGCGGCTTTCTTCCGGCAGTGCAACCGGCGCGGTCTGATGCCCGCCTCCGCGAACATCGACGGACACGAGATCCCGGCCTGGCGCGGTGTCCCGATCTATCCGTGCAGCAAGATCCCGATCAGCGACGACCACACCACCAGCATCATCGCGCTGCGCACCGGCGAGGCCGACCAGGGCGTCATCGGCCTCTACCAGACCGGTATCCCGGAGGAGTTCCAGCCGGGCCTGAACGTCCGCTTCATGGGTATCGACACCGCCGCGATCATCAACTACCTCGTCACCGCCTACTACTCGCTGGCCATCCTGGTCCCCGACGCCGCGGGGGTTCTGGAGAACGTCCAGCTCGGCCGGACCGCCGACTGACGGCCTGGAGCACGCCATGAGCACACCCACCCACTCCTACGCACTCCCCGGGCCGCCGAACATCGCCCAGAGCATGCGCCGGCCGCGGCGCACCGGGGTGATCCCCGGACTGCACTACCAGCCGGCCGTTCCCGCCGACCCGGAGAAGGCCGCCGAGATCGACCGGCGGCTCGAGACCTGGGCCCGCGACCTGGATCTGTTTCCCGAGGCCTGGACCGGGGAATTCTCGGACTTCCAGTTCGGCCGGGCCGTCGTCCTCCAGCATCCGGGCGCTCTCGACCTGGACCGCCTCACCGCCGCGGGCAAGCTGCTGCTCGCCGAGAACATCGTCGACTCCTGCTACTGCGAGGAGGACGAGGGCCGGGGCGGATCGCGGCGCGGTCTGGGCGGCCCGCTGATCGTCGCCCAGTCGGCGCTCGACCCCTTCCACGGCATCCCGGAGCTGGAGGAGGAGTGGCGCGAGGGCATCCGGGCCGACGGCCCGCTGCGCTCGTACCACTTCGCCCTCGCGGACTACGCGGCCATCGCCACGCCCAGCCAGACCGACCGGTTCGTGCACGACATGGCCCGGCTGCACATGGGCTACCTGGGCGAGGCCGCCTGGATGGAGACCAAGTACGTGCCGCGGGTCTGGGAGTACCTGGTGATGCGGCAGTTCAACAACTTCCGCCCCTGTCTGTCGCTCGTCGACGCGGTGGACGGCTACGAACTGCCCGAACAGGTCTACGCCCGGCCGGAGATCCAGCGGATCACCGCCCTCGCGTGCAACGCCACCACGATCGTCAACGACCTGTACTCCTTCACCAAGGAGCTGGCGAGCGATCCGGACCATCTCAATCTGCCCCAGGTGGTCGCCGCCAACGACCGGCGCGGCCTGAAGGCGGCCTATCTGAAGTCCGTCGAGATCCACAACCGGATCATGGAGGCCTTCGAGGAGGAGTCCGCCCTCCTGTCCGCCGCCTCCCCCCTCGTCGAGCGCTACGCCCAGGGGCTGTCCGCGTGGGTCGCCGGCAACCACGAGTGGCACTCCACCAACACCAGCCGCTACCACCTTCCCGACTACTGGTGATCCCACCAGTTCTCTGAAACACCGTCAGACGCACTTCGAGGAGTCACTGTTGACCACCGCCCCTGTCGCCCGGAAGACCCCCACGTCAGCTCCGGTGCCGACCCAGTCCACGTACCAGACCCGTGTCGCGGACTACTGGAACGCCGAGGAGAACCCGGTCAACCTCGAACTCGGAAAGATCGACGACCTGTACCACCACCACTACGGCATCGGGGACGCCGACTGGTCGGTACTCGACGAGCCCGACCCTGACCTGCGCAGGAAGCGGGTCACCGGTGAACTGCACCGTCTGGAGCACGCCCAGGCCGAGCTGCTGGCCGGCCACCTCGGCCCGCTCACCCCCGCCGACCGCGTCTTCGACGCCGGCTGCGGCCGGGGCGGCGGCAGCGTCGTGGCGAACCTGCGCCACGGCTGCCACTCCGACGGTGTCACGATCTCCGCCAAGCAGGCCGACTTCGCCAACGAGATGGCCCGCAAGCGGGGCATCGACGGCAAGGTGCGCTACCACCACCGCAACATGCTCGACACCGGCTTCGAGTCGGGCGCGTACGCCGCGTCGTGGAACAACGAGTCCACCATGTACGTCGAGCTGGACCTGCTGTTCGCCGAGCACGCCCGGCTGCTGCGCCGCGGCGGACGGTACGTGGTGATCACCGGCTGCTACAACGACACCTACGGGCAGGCCTCGCGCGAGGTGTCCCTGATCAACGCGCACTACATCTGCGACATCCACCCGAGGTCGGAGTACTTCCGCGCGATGGCCCGCAACCGGCTGGTGCCGGTGCACGTCGAGGACCTGACGCAGGCCACCATCCCGTACTGGGAACTGCGCAAGGAGGCGGACCACCTGGTCACGGGCATCGAGGACACCTTCCTGTCCGCGTACCGCAACGGCAGCTTCCAGTACCTGCTGATCGTGGCCGACCGGGTCTGACCCCGGCGGGCCGACGGGCGGGGGGGGCGGTGTCCGACGACGCCGCCCCCCTCGGTATTTCGCTCGACACGCGACGCGCCGGGCCGTTGGATGGGGCCCCATGTCTGCGGTGAAGATGCACGAGGACGAGGTCGAGATCGACGCTGCGCTGGTGCGGCGGATGATCGCACGGCAGTTCCCCGCCCGGGCGTCGCTGCCCGTCCGGCGTCTGGAGTCCTCCGGTACCGAGAACGCGATGTTCCGTCTGGGGACGGAGCTGGTGGTGCGGCTGCCCCGGCATCCCGGCGCCGTGGCCGACGTGGTGCACGAGCAGCGCTGGCTGCCCCTCCTGGGGTCGCGCGTTCCGGTGGCCACGCCCGAGCCGGTCGGGCTCGGCGAGCCGGACGAGGACTTTCCGTGGCCCTGGTCGGTGTACCGCTGGCTGGACGGGCGCAATCCGGTTGCGGGTGCCGTCGAGGCGCCGGAGCGGCTGGCCGAGGAGCTGGGGGCGTTCGTGGCCGCGCTGCGCCGGACCGACCTCCGGGACGGGCCGTCCGCCGGCCGGGGCGTCCCGCTCGCGACCCGCGACGAGCCGACCCGGGCCGCCCTGGAGCAGCTCGCCGGCAGGATCGACACGGACACGGTGACGTCTGTGTGGGAGCGTGCGCTGCGCGCCCCAGAGCACGGCGGGTCACCGGCCTGGATGCACGGCGATCTGTCCCCGGGGAACGTCCTGGTGGCCGACGGGCGGCTGAGCGCGGTGATCGACTTCGGCTGTGCCGGGGTCGGCGATCCCGCCGTGGACCTGATCGTGGCCTGGAACCTGCTGCCCACGAGCGCCCGCGACACCTTCCGCAAGACCGTGGGCGCCGACGACGCCGAGTGGGCGCGCGGGCGGGGCTGGGCGCTGTCGATCTCGCTGATCCAGCTGCCGTACTACTGGCACACCAACCCGGCGCTGGCGGAGAACTCCCGGCATGTGATCGCCGAGATCCTCGCCGAGGCCGGGTAGCGGCCCAGTCCCCCGAGGGACGGCCTACTCCCCCGCGTATGCCTTGTCCAGCTCGGCGATGTCGAGCTTGCCCATGCTCAGCATGGCGCGGCTGGTGCGGGTCGCCTTCTCCGGGTCCGGGTCGCCGATCATGTCGATCAGGCGATCGGGGACGACCTGCCAGGAGACGCCGTACCTGTCCTTGAGCCAGCCGCAGGGCCCGGCCTCGCCGCCGTTCTCGGTGAGCCGGTTCCAGTAGTAGTCGATCTCCTGCTGGTCGGCACAGAAGATCTGGAACGAGATCGCCTCGTTGAACTTGAACTGGGGGCCGCCGTTGAGCGCGACGAACTTCTGGCCGTTGGCCGTGAACTCCACGGCCACCACGGAACCGGCCGGTCCGGGCCCGGCCTCGGTGAAGCGGCCGACGCGGCCGACACTGGAGTTCTTGAAGATCGACACGTAGTAGTCGGCGGCCTCCTCGGCCTGGCCGTCGAACCAGAGACACGTGGTGAATCCGTCGGTGGTCATGCGCACCTCCTGGGGCGTGGAACACGGTCATGTGTATCGACCGGCCCGCGCTCCGAAACTCATCGGTCGGCCACCGACCGGCTTCCCGGGGACACGGCCCGCCGGGCACTAGCATCCGGGCCATGACGTCTGCGTCCGCCGAGACCATCCGGCCGTTTCGACTGTCGGTCCCGCAGAGCGATCTGGACGACCTGTACGACCGCCTCGACCGCACCCGCTGGCCGGCCGAGTTGCCGGGGGCGGGCTGGGAGTACGGCGTTCCCGGCGGGTACCTGCGGGATCTGGCCCGGTACTGGCGGCACGAGTACGACTGGCGGGCCGCCGAGGCGCGGCTGAACGAGTGGCCGCAGTTCACCACCACCGTGGACGGGGCGCACGTCCACTTCGCCCATGTGCGCTCCCCCGAGCCGGACGCGACCCCGCTGATCCTGACGCACGGCTGGCCGGGGTCGATCGTCGAGTTCCTGGACGTCGTCGAGCCGCTCACCGACCCGGTGGCGCACGGCGGCGAGGCCGCCGACGCGTTCCATGTCGTGGTGCCGGGACTCCCGGGCTTCGGTCTCTCCGGGCCCACCACGCAGCCCGGCTGGGAAGCGGCCCGGATCGCCGATGCCTGGGCGGAGCTGATGCGGCGCCTCGGCTACGAGCGCTTCGGCGCACACGGCGGCGACTGGGGCGCGGTCGTCTCCCGCGAGCTGGGCCGCGCCCGTCCCGACCGGGTGATCGGCGTCCACCTCACCCTGCTGCCGGGCGCCCAGGCCGCCACCGAGCCCGGCGCGGAGGAACTGAGCGGGCTCGGTGTGCAGGAGCGGGAGAACACCCTCGCCTCGTGGCGGCGGTGGGCGCAGTGGTCGCGCGAGGGCACGGGCTACGCCGTCCTGCAGTCCACCCGGCCGCACACCCTCGGGTACGCGCTCACGGACTCGCCGGTCGGTCAACTCGCCTGGATCGTAGAGAAGTTCCGGGAGTGGACCGACTCCGAGGAGGTGCCGGAGGAGGCCGTCGACCGGGACCGGCTGCTGACGAACGTCATACTGTACTGGCTGACCGGCACGGCCGGTTCGTCCGCGCGCCTCTACTACGAGCGGGCCCATGCACGCGGCCGGACCACCCGGCCCGCCGAGCCGTCCACGGTGCCGACGGCCCTCGCCCTGTTCCCCGCCGAGCCCCAGATCCCGCTGCGCCACAGGGCGGACCGGACCGAGAACATCGTCCGCTGGACGGAGTTCGACCGGGGCGGGCACTTCGCGGCCCTGGAGGAACCGGACCTGCTGGCCGCCGACCTCCGGGCCTTCTTCCGGCAGTTGCGCGAGAAGGGCATCGGCTGAGCGGACCGGAGGCGGTACCTCAGGCCACCAGGCACAACCCGTTGTACGGCTTGTACGGGTGCTGCGGCACCGCGACCGTACGGCGGCCCGCGGCGGTGTGCCGGGTCAGCTCGCCCTGCGCGAGTGACAGCAGGTCGCCGAGGCCCAGGCCGAGTGCGCGGGCGGCCGCCGCGAGGACCTCGGAGGAGGCCTCCTTGCGACCGCGCTCGATCTCGGAGAGATAGGGCAGGGAGATCCGGGCCTCGTCGGCCACTTCCCGGAGCGTGCGCTCCTGCGCCAGCCGCTCACGGCGCAGCACCTCACCGACCAGATCGCGCCACAGGGGCTCCCTGGGCGCGGGCTCCGGAGCGTCCGTCCGGACCGGCTCGGTCCGGTTCGGCTCCTGGCGGAGCGGGATCACTCGGGCTTCGTTGCTCACCTGATTGCTCACCCCCTCACCCTAGGACCCGAGTTCCACCCGCGCGCACACGCGCTTGCCGACCGGCACGCGCTCCACGGTCACCTTCGCGGCCAGGGCGTGCACGATCTCCATACCGTGCCTGCCGACGCGCTCGGGGTCCTTCGGGAACCGGCGGGGCAGGGCCGAGCTGCTGTCGTACACCACCACCGTGACGGCGGTGTCCGTGCCCTCCAGCTCCAGGATGTAGGGGCCGCTGCTGTGCCGGTCCGCGTTGGTGACCAGCTCGCTCACGACGAGGAGCAGCTCGCCGTCGGTCCGGCTGTCGATGGCGGCGCACCACTCGGTCCTCAGCTGCTGCAGGAACTGGGCCGCGAAAGCCCGTGCGTCGCCGATGCATCCGGGTTCGCCGGTGTAGTGCACCGCGCGTCGCAGCGGCTCCACGGGTACGTCGAAACCAGTCGGTATCACTGCCCCGCCCAGGTATTCGGTCATGCGTGTCTCTCTCGGAAGCCCGATCCGGCCGTTCAGGGTTGCACCAGTCCTCGTACCCCGAGCCGGGCCCGGCAGTCCCCTGATGCGTTCGCCGACCGCGCACAGCGAGCTTTGTCACAGCCGCCGGGACGGGACTGTGGGGGCGCTCACGTCGCCGGGGCGTTCTCCGCCGGGGAGTTCTCGGCGGGCGGGTTCTGGGCCGGAGAGTTCTCGGCGGGAGAGTTCTCGGCCGGCGGCTGCTCCTGAGCGCTGGAGGACTCGGCGGCGCTGGACTTCTCCGTCGACTGTCCGGTCTGCGGGGATTCGCCCTGGCTGGACGGGGCCCCCGACTTGGGGGACTCCGAGGACGGCGCCCCCGAGGTGGAGCCCTCCGTGGACGCGGACTCCGAAGAAGGGGACTCGGACGACGGGGACTCCGAGGACGGGGATTCCGAGGACGGGGATTCCGAGGACGGGGATTCCGAGGACGGGGATTCCGAGGACGGCGACTCGGACGACGGGGACTCCGAAGACGGCGACTCCGACTTTGGCGACTCGGAGGACGGCGATTCGGAGGACGGCGACTTCGACGACGGCGATTCGGAGGACGGCGACTCGGAGCCGGGCGAAGTCGAAGTCGATGTCGAGGGCGACGACGAAGAGCCCGACTTGGAGGGGCCGGTCGAAGTGGACGTCGGCGAAGGTGTCGGCGGGCAGGGGTTCTGCGCGGTGCCCGGTGCCCCGGTCGTGCCCGGGGTGGGCGCGCAGGGGACGGGCCGGGTCCAGGGGTGGGTGTCCCGCGGCGGCTTGGCGTGCTGGTCGTGCCGGCCGGTGTCGTCGCCACGGTTCCGGTGGAACCAGTCGTCGTGGTGGGAGTCGTAGATCACGAAGACATTGACGATCACCGTGGTGGGCCGCACCACGACGACGTTCGCGGGCTGGAACGACGCCCACTGGTCACCCGTGTGCCGCGGCGTGGCGCGCTGGGCGACCGGCGGGGTCAGCGGGTTGCCGCAGGCGCAGCGCGCCCGGGGAACGCCGTGCCCGTCGACCAGGACGGCGGTGCCCGACTGGAGGACGGCCTGGTAGGAGGTGCCGGAGCCACTGCGGTAGCCGTGGTTGGTGACGCGGGTGTCGGCACGCAGCGTCACGGGGGTGAGCGAGCGCAGGTAGGCGGGGACGGCGGAGGGCTGGATGCCGGCTTCCGCCGCGTACGCGCGGTTCTTGGCCGGGTCGGCCTGGAGGGTCCTGATCTGCTTCTCGACGTCACAGCTGGGGCGGTTCTGGACACCGCTGTAGAGGCCCGGCGCACCTCCGTCGACCGTGCGCACCTGGTTGGCGGGCGCGGACGTGGTCGCCTGCGAGGTGCCGGCCGGGGCGGAGGTCTTCCCCGGTGGGGCGGTCGTCGCCGGGGAGGAGGTCTTGGGCGGGGCGGAACTCGTCGTCGCGGTCGATTCCATGAAGGGGTCCGGGCCGGTCTTGCTGGCCGCCTGCAGGAAGACCTCGCCTCCCTGCGCGGTGCCTCCGCCGCCGGGGCGGGTGAGGACCAGCGCCACCACGACCGCGGCGACCACGACGCCGGTGAGGGCGGCCACGCGCGGGGCGGACCTCCACCACGGCCGGTGCGGTCCATCGGCCCCTGCCCCGGAGCCTCCGCCGGGTGGTGGTTCGGGCGGTCCGGAGGGGGGCTGGGAGGGTCCCGACAGCGGACCGGAGGGCGGTCCGGTCGGGCGGCCGGATGACGGAGGTTCGACGCTCACGAGCACTTCTTCCCGTCGCGCTTCCCGTCGCGATGCGCGGCTCTTATCCGAGTAAGACCCGTTTGCTGTGCATTTGCTGCACAATTCCTCCTATTGTGTGCTCCTGCCCCAGGTGACTCGCAAGCCGACGCGGACGGGCCACCCGGCGGGCGAGGTGCCCGCCCGCTGCTTAGCGTGGCAAGGGTGAGCCCTGAGACCGTCCCCGCGCGGCCCGTCGCCCGCCACGGCTGGGTGCAGGCCGCGGCCGCGGTGCTGACCGGGCTGGCCGTCATGGCCGTACTCGCCGCGCTGGGCCTGTGGGCGGCCGGAGCGGCGGATCTGCCGGACGGCGCCTTCGCCCGGGTGGTGATGGCGACCGTGGTGGCGGCGGTGGGCGGCACGCTCGAACTCTCCGGCAACGCCGGCGCGCTGGCGCAGACCCGGGCCGGCCTCACGGTGATCCCGCTGTCCGTGACCCTCGCCGGTGCCCTGGTGATCGGCGCGGGCTTTCTGCGGCCGCTGCGGCACCGGGCGGTCGCCTCGGCCCGGGAACTGGCGGGCTGGGCCGCCCGGATCGCGGTGCTGTGGCTGCTCGCGCTGCTCGGCCTCTCCTTCGCCGCCCGGCAGACCTTCGCCGTGGACGTGGGCAGCGGCACCCTCAGCGTTCTCACCGACCTGTTCGACGCGACCCCGAAGGTCGGATTCACCACGAACGTGCCGCTGACGGTGCTGTTCGGGCTGCTGTGGCTGGCCGGAGTGCTGGTACTGACCGTGCTGGTCGCGCCCGGCGCGCCGGTGCCGGGGCGCCTGCTGCGCTGCCAGGAGTCGGTGCGCCCCGCCGCGCACGCCATGGTCGTCCTGCTGCTGGTCTATGTCGGCCTGGGTCTCGTCGTCGCGCTGGCGTCGGCGGTGACGCGCGGGCACGTCGCCGAGACGTTCGCGGTGATCCTGCTCGGCCTGCCCAATCTGGCCTGGCTCGCCCTCTCCCTCGGTCAGGGCGCCACCTGGCACGGCCGGGTCGACGGTCCGTTCGGCCTGCCGATGCCGCATGTCCTGGACCAGATCCTGCGCACGCCCGATGTCGCCACGCTGAATCTGCGCACGCTCACCGCGTACGACCGCGGGATGTGGTGGCTGCTGATCGCGGAGGTGCTGGTGCTGTCGGGGGTCGCCTTTCTGATGGCTGCGCGGTCCCCGGCCCGGGTCCGGGCCTGGCAGCACGCCCTGCGGCTGGCCGTCGCCCTGGCCGTGACGGTGCTGATGATCTGTCTGCTGTGCCGGGTCTCGGCGCATTACGGCCTGTCCCTGCTCGGCATCGGCGAGCTGGGCGGCGGCCTGTCCGGGGAGCTGTTCCTCGAACCCCAGCTGTGGCAGGCGGTGGGCCTCGGTGCGCTGTGGGGGCTGGCCGCCGGCTTCCTGGGCGCACTGCTGGCCCGGCCGGTGCACCGGAGGGGCAAGGTCGAGACGCCCCAGTGACCCTCTCGGAGCCCTTCTAGCGGAAGAAGGGCTGAGCCCACTCCGGCGGCTGCGGGGGTTCGGCCGGTGTCCGCAGGTCCGTCTCGGTGTCCGGGTCGCCGTGACTGTCGTCCTCACCGTCGCCGTCGTCATGGCCGACCTCGCCGGTCGGGGCCGTGCGCAGGGCGGCGACGAAGTCGAGGCAGGTGTCGTAGCGGGCGTCCGGGCTCTTGGCGAGGGCCCTGCCGAAGACGGCGTCGACGGCCGGGACGAGGTCGGGGCGGGACTCGCTCGGCGGGGGCGGCTCGTCGTACTGGTGGGCCCACAGCAGCGCCATGTCGTCCTCGCGCACGAAGGGCGGGTGTCCGGCCAGGGTCTCGTAGACGACACAGGCGAGGCCGTAGACGTCGCAGCGTCCGTCGACGGGCCGCCCGGAGATCTGCTCGGGGGCCACGTAGTCGAGGGTGCCGACGAACTGGCCGACGCTGGTGAACCCGGTCAGGGACAGCGACTTCTTGGTCAGCCCGAAGTCGGTGAGGTAGACGTGCTCGGGGTGATCGCTGTCGGTGCCCCGGGCGACCAGGATGTTGCCGGGCTTCACGTCCCGGTGGACCAGGCCGTGTTCGTGGGCGGCGTCGAGCGCGGAGGCCACCTGCCCGGCAATGCGTACGGCGACCTCGAACGGCAGTGGTCCGCGCTGGTCGAGGAGATGGCGCAGATCACTGCCGGGTACGTACCGCATGGCGATGTAGAGCACGCCGTCCGTCTCGCCGGCCTCGAAGACGGGCACGATGTGCGGATGGTCGATCGCGGCGGCCACCCGGGACTCGTGGGTGAAACGCTGCCGGAAGGTGTCGTTGCGGGCGAGTTCCGGGGCGAGCAGCTTGAGCGCGACCGTCCGGTCCAGACGCAGGTCGCGGGCACGGTAGACCACGGCCATGCCGCCGCGGCCGATCTCGCTCTGCACCAGGTATCCGGCCACCTGGCACCCGATCAGTTGCGAGGGCCGGCGGGAGGACAGGCTCGTCTGGCGCGCCATCAGGGCTCACCCTTGGGAGCCGTGAAGCGGGTGGCGGCGTGCCCGGTGTCCTCGTCCGACGGTGTCCGGTCGGTCGCGTAGGTGTGCAGTCGCCGTCCGTCGGCGTACAGCCACCGCCCCTGCTCGGGGTCGTAGACCCACATGGACTCGCCGTCCAGCACGACCCCGATACGCAGTCCGCGGGTGCGGTCCCCGAAGGACTGCCCGTCCAGGTCTCCGGCCGCGAGTTCCTCCACCGCGGTCCGGTAGTCGGCCAGGGCCTGCTCGGCGCCGGCCAGCAGCGGGCGTGGGTCGGAGGTGCCGACGGGCGGGCCGTCGCCGACGGGCGGGTCCTGGGGTACGGCGATCAGGTGGCGGCCGTCGACCCAGGCGGCCCAGCCGTTGGCGCAGCGGATGTGTCCCCAGTCGCCGACCCGCTCCTCCAGCACCACGGGCAGCAGCGGGTCGAGGGGCACGGTGGGCCTGGAGGGGTCCGGGGCCTCCCAGGCGGGCATGCCGTTCGGCGGCACGACGTGCGTCGGCCGGAATCCGGGGGGATGCTGTTTCGTCATGGCGCCGCCTACTTCCGCATCACGGCGGGTTCGTGGCGGCGCAGCAGCCGGGCGACCAGGAAGCCGTAGCCGACGGACAGCACCAGCAGCATGGCGAGGTCCAGCAGCCAGACGCCGGCGGAGTGCCGGAACAGGGGGTCGGCGGTGAGATCGCCGGGCACGATCCGGGCGAGGTCGACCGTGCCGGCCATGGCGCCCAGCGCCCAGCGGGAGGGCACCAGCCAGGACAACTGTTCGAGGACGGGTACGCCGTGCAGCGGGAGCAGGGCGCCGCAGAAGACGACCTGGACGATGGCCAGCAGCACCAGCAGCGGCATCGTCACCTCCTCCTTACGCACCAGCGCGGAGACCAGCAGGCCGAGCATCATCGCGGTGAACGCCAGCAGGGCGACGGCGAGGGTGATCTCGGCCAGGGGCGGCAGCAGGACGCCGTGGCCGCCCGGTGCGTTGAGGTCGACGCCGAGCAGGGCGACCAGGGTGAGGACGACGGCCTGGACGACCGTGATGGCGCCGAGCACGACGACCTTGGACATCAGGTACGCCGATCTGGGCAGGCCGACGGCGCGTTCGCGCCGGTAGACCACGCGTTCCTTGACGAGTTCGCGCACCGCGTTGGCGGCGCCGATGAGCACACCGCCGACGCACAGGATGAGCAGCGCGTTCATCGCGGTGTCCTGGGTCAGCTTCCCGCCTGCGAGGGCACGGTCCATGGCGCCCATCACGAACGGCAGGGCGATCATGACGGCGAGGAAGGTGCGGTCGGCGGCGAGGACGGCGGTGTAGCGGCGAACGAGGGTGGCCAGCTGGGCACCCCGGCTGCGCGGGCGGAGCGGTGGTGCGGGGGCGACCGGCGCGGAGTCCGGGCGGCGGGGCTGGGTGGTGGCCTCGGTGACGTAGTGCCGGTGGAACGGCGAGTCGCGGTACTCCCCGGCCCAGTCTCGTTCCTGGTCGCGGTCGAAGGCCTCGAAGGCCTCCGGCCACTGCTCGAAGCCGAAGAAGGCGAGGGCGTCGTCGGGCATGCCGTAGTACGCGATCCGGCCGCCTGGGGCGAGGACCAGGAGACGGTCGCAGACGTCGAGACTGAGGACGCTGTGCGTGACCACGATGACGGTGCGGCCGTCGTCGGCGAGTCCGCGCAGCATGTGCATCACCGACCGGTCCATGCCGGGGTCGAGCCCGGAGGTCGGCTCGTCCAGGAACAGCAGCGACGGCTTGGTCAGCAGTTCCAGGGCCACGCTGACCCGCTTGCGCTGCCCTCCGGAGAGGCTGTGCACGGGCTGCTCGGCGCGTTCTTCGAGGCCGAGTTCCCGGATCACCTCGTCCACTCGGGCCCGCCGTTCCGCCCTCGCCGTGTCCTCGGGGAAGCGCAGCTCGGCGGCGTAGGACAGGGCGGCGCGCACGGTGAGCTGGGGGTGCAGGATGTCGTCCTGCGGGACCAGGCCGACGCGCCCGCGCAGCTCGGCGTAGTCGTGGTACAGATCGCGGCCGTCGTACAGGACGGTGCCGTGGTCGGCGGGCCGCTGGCCGGTCAGGGCGTGCAGCAGCGTGGTCTTTCCGGAGCCGCTCGGTCCGACCACCGCGAGCAGGCACTTCTCCCCCACCGGGAAGGAGACGTGGTCGAGCAGGACCTTGCTGCCGTGGTCGACGGCGACCGTGAGGTCCTGCACGTCGAGGGAGATCTCACCGCGGTCGACGTACTCCTGGAGTTCGTCGCCGACCAGGCAGTACGCGACATGCCCGACGCCGATGATGTCGCCGGGGCCGACCGGGGCGCGGGTGACGGGCCGGCCGTTGAGATAGGTGCCGTTGTGGCTGCCGAGGTCGACGATCTCGTGGCCCCCGCCGGGGAGGGCCCGCAGTTCGGCGTGGCGACGGGACACGGTCAGGTCGTCGACGACGAGGTCGTTGCCGTCGGAGCGGCCGATGCGGATCGTGTGCGCGGGCAGCGGTCGTACGCTGCTCGGCGCGCGGAAGGTTCCGGTGAGCTCGGGACGCGAGATCGCCGACGGGCGGTCGGCAGCGGGTGTGCGCGGACCGAGCGGGACGGCTCGGGGGCCGTCGTCGGGATTGCCGAAGCGGATCACGCTGCCGGGGCGGACGTCCCACTTCCGGATGCGCAGGCCGTCGGCGAAGGTGCCGTTGGTGCTCTGCTCGTCCCTGAGCGTCCAGCCGTCGTGGCCGCAGCTCAGCACGGCGTGGTGCCACGAGACCCGGGCATCGTCGAACACGATGTCGCTCAACGGATCACGTCCGACGTGGTAGTCGTGGCCCGGGCTCATCACCGTGGAGCCCGTGTCGGTCTCCAGAACGAGTTCGAGTGACGTCGGGGCGACCGGCTGCTCCGCCATGGCCAGAATTGTACCGATTCGTCCACATATGCGCCCCCGTGGCTCCGGGGATTCAGGTCACGCGGAACCGCCGTGGCACGTGTCAGGCGACGGGTACGACGAGTGCCGGGAGGGTGCGCTGCATGCGCAGCGCGTCCACGGACTCGGCGAGCAGCTCGTACTCGGTGGTGTCGTCACTGGCGGCGATCCGCACCAGCCGCCCGCCGGCCAACTCGTCCGCGACCAGCTCCTGCTGCACATCGTCGCCACACCAGGCACGCAGCAGCGCGGGGACGTCGGCCACCGTATCCGCGACCGGCACGAGCGCCCCCACGGGGAAGGCGGGGGCCTCCGGGCTGGGGTCGAGCCGTTCGGCGATCCAGGACGCCCGGTCCCGCAGCCACCACAGGGCCAGCGCCAGGGTCGGCGCACGATAGGTGCCGAGCGGTACGCCGATCCGCTCTCCACCGCACATGCCGTACGCGGTGACATGGCACAAGAATTCGTCGTGCACGATCACTCCCCCGAACGCATAGCTGTGGTGCCGGTCGAACCCTCGCTTTCCGTGCGGCTCCCGTGCGGTGAAAGTGCCCCTGAAGTTCGAGTATCGCCACTCCAGAAACACTGTCACCATGACTTTCCGGCCAGTCTCCTGGCATATTCACCGCCCGTTCTGGCCGAAAATGCACCGGCTATGCCCCGGCCATACGGTGCCCCCGTCATTACCCGGGAGGTAATCGACCCGCCCCCGCCGCTCGGGCATGGTGGTCACACCGGATCGGCGGAACCCCGGATCCGGCTCCTGACCAGCAGATACGACCTCGACGGAGGCTGATTCGCCATGACCGTGAACACCAACAGTTACGACAGCGCCGTCGCCCGTTACTTCGAGGCCTGGAACGCCACCGAGCCGGAGGCCCTGCAGAAGGCGGTCGCGGCGGCCTGGACCGCCGACGGCAGCTACACCGACCCGCTCGCCGACGTCCGCGGACACGACCAGATCGCCGCCGTGATCGCCGCGGCCCACGAGCAGTTCCCCGGGTTCGCCTTCCGCCCCCTCGGCGCGGTGGACGGGCACCACGACACCGCGCGGTTCGGCTGGGAGCTGGTGAACGAGGCGGACGGCTCGGCGCCGGTTGCCGGGTTCGACGTGATCACGCTGGACGGCGAGGGCCGGATCCGCCAGGTGCTGGGCTTCCTGGACCGGCTGCCCGGAGCCTGAGGCAGAGACGGCGATGAGTATTCCCGCTCGCGGCGGTCTGGTAAGGCAGGAAAAGATCACCGCGAGCGGAGACCATCATGAACACCGACGGCAGGAAAACGGGTACGGCGGGGAAAGTCGACGAGGAATTCACCGCCGTCCTGCGCAAAAGCCCGGAGAAAGGCGGCTGGACCTATGTGATCTGGCCGCGGTCCGTCGAATTCTTCGGCACCCGCGGACTGGTCAAGGTCCGCGGGACGGTCGACGGCCACCCCTTCCAGAGCTCCTTCATGGCCCTGGGCGACAGCACCCACAAGCTCCCCGTGAAGGCCGACGTACGCAAGGCGATCGGCAAGGGTGGGGGCGACACGGTGACCGTAGGCCTCCAGGAGCGACTGTGACCGCACGCCTTCCGGAGTGACTGTCCCGCGGGCCTCCCGGAGCGAGTGTGACCACACGCCCCCCGGAGCGGCTCAGGCCCCGGCCACCTCCCGGTAGCGGCGGGGCGCCATGCCGACGGTGCGCTTGAAGGCGTTACTGAAGGCGCTCTCGGAGGTGTAGCCGACCGAGCGGGCGAGCGCCGCGACCGGGGTGGAGTCCTGCCTGAGAGCGCGGGCGGCCAGGCTCATCCGCCAGTTCTGGAGGTAGGTGAGGGGCGGCACGCCGGCGGCTTCCCGGAAGCGGACGGCGAAGGTGGTCCTGGACATCGCGGCCGCCCGGGCCGGCTCCTCCAGCTGCCAGGGGTGGGCCGGGTCGGCGTGCATCAGGTGCAGGGCGGGGGCGAGCCGCTCGTCCGCCAGGGCCCGCAGCCAGCCGGCCGGCAGCCCCGCCACCTCGCTGAGGCAGGCGCGCAGCACCTGGACGAACATCAGCTGGGCCAGGTGGTCCGTAGAGAAGGCGGAACCGGCCCGGCCGGCGGCCATCTCCTGCATCAGCTGCGCGGTGAGCCGGCGCACCACCGGCGCCTCGGCCGCGGCGGAGCGCACGTGGATCAGCTCGGGCAGGGCCCAGCGCAGCAGGTCGCCGCTGTCCCGGCTCAGGTCGATGTGCCCGGAGACGCACACCACCTCTTCGCCCCTGCCGAGCGCTCCCATGCGGGTGCGCGGATCCACGACGACCTCCGCCGGGTCGAGCGGCTCGAGTCCGGGCTCGCTGCACAGGACGTACGGCCGCCGCCCGTCATCAGCCCCCTGGTGGCCCCTGAGAACGAGGCCGGGGGGCGGGCGGAATCGGGGTTACCCGGTGTGCTCCCGTACGCCGTCGGCCCGGAGGCGGCGGGCCGCCTCTGGGAGGTCAGCGAGCGGTTCACGGCCTGACGGTCACTCACCGCCCCGCGTTCTCAGCCCTTCACGATCGCGTCGATCCGCGCCAGTTCCTCGTCCTCGAAGGCCAGGTTGCGGATCGTGCCGACGCTGTCCTCGATCTGCCGCGGGCTGCTCGCGCCGACCAGGGCTGAGGTCACCCGGCCGCCCCGGAGCACCCAGGCCAGGGCCAGCTGGGCCAGGGTCTGGCCGCGGGACTTGGCGATCTCGTCCAGGGCGCGCAGCCGGCCGACCAGGTCCTCGGTGACCGCGTCCGAGTTCAGGAAGGGGCTGTCGCTCGCGGCCCGGGAGTCCTCGGGGATGCCGTCGAGGTAGCGGCCGGTGAGCAGACCCTGCTCCAGCGGGGAGTACACGATGGAGCCGACCTGCAGCTCGTCCAGGGCGTCCAGCAGGCCCTCGACCTCGGGGCGCCGGTCGAGCATCGAGTAGCGCGGCTGGTGGATGAGGAGCGGGGTGCCGAGTTCACCGAGGATGCGGGCGGCCTCGCGGGTCTGCTCCGCCGAGTAGTTGGAGACCCCGACATAGAGCGCCTTGCCCTGCTGCACCGCGGAGTGCAAAGCGCCCATCGTCTCCTCCAGCGGAGTGTCCGGGTCGAAGCGGTGCGAGTAGAACACGTCGACGTGGTCGAGGCCCATCCGCGTGAGGCTCTGGTCCAGCGAGGACAGCAGGTACTTGCGCGAGCCCCATTCGCCGTACGGGCCGGGCCACATGAGGTAGCCGGCCTTGGTGGAGATCACCAGCTCGTCGCGGTACGGCGTGAAGTCGGCCTTCAGGGCCTCGCCGAGCGCGGACTCGGCGGCGCCGGGCGGCGGGCCGTAGTTGTTGGCGAGGTCGAAGTGGGTGACCCCGAGGTCGAAGGCGCGGCGCAGGATGGCGCGCTGGGTCTCGACGGGCCGGTCGGGCCCGAAGTTGTGCCACAGGCCGAGGGACAGCGCCGGGAGCTTCAGGCCGCTGCGCCCGGTGCGCCGGTAGGGCATGTCGGCGTAACGGTCGGGGTGTGCGGTGTACAACGCGACTCCAGAGGGGTTGGCACAGGTGAGTCCGGTTCCGGGGAACCGGTGTCCACTCTGTCGCGGCCCGCGGGCAGTGGTCCAACAGGAGAATCCGATGGAATTCAGCGGATACGCTTCTGAGTCATGGAACTGCGTCATCTCCAGCACTTCGTCGCGGTCGCCGAGGACCAGCACTTCACCCGGGCCGCCGAACGCCTCATGGTGTCGCAGTCCGGCCTGTCGGCGTCCATCCGGGCGCTGGAACGGGAGCTGCGGGCGCCGCTGTTCGTGCGCACCACCCGGCGGGTGACGCTCACCGAGGCGGGGCGCGCGCTGCTGGTGGAGGCCGAGCGGATCCTGGCGCAGGTGCGCTCGGCACACGAAGCGGTGGCGGCGGTGCAGGGCGTGCTGCGCGGCACGCTGGCGCTGGGCACCGAGCAGTGCATCGCCGGGGTGCATGTGGCGCGGCTGCTGGCGGGTTTCCGGCGGCGGCATCCGGACGTGGAGATCCGGCTGCGGCAGGCAGGCTCGGGCGCGCTGGCCGAGGAGGTCGCCGCCGGACGGCTGGACCTGGCCTTCGCCTACCGGACCCAGGCGGACGACGACCAGCTGCGCTCGGTGTCGCTGACCAGCGAGCCGATGACGGTCCTGTGCCATCCCGAGCACCGGCTCGCCGCGGCCGGCGCGGTGCTGGCACCGGACGACCTGGCCGGTGAGGTCTTCGTGGACTTCCACCCGGACTGGGGGCCGCGCCGCACCACGGACTCCGCGTTCGCCGCGGCCGGTGTCCGGCGCACGGTCGCGCTGGAGGTCAACGACGTGCACAGCCTGCTGGACCTGGTCGACGAGAACCTCGGCATCGCCGTCGTACCGCGGCACTTCCGGCACAAGCGGCCCTCGCTGACGGCACTCCCGGTGAAGGGCACGGGCGAGGCGGAGTACGAGACCGTGGCCCTGCTGCCGCCGGAGCGGGCGACGAGCCCCGCGGCCCGCGCCCTCGTCAGCCTCCTGGAGACCGGGGGACTGACACCGTTCCAGGACGAGCCCCGAGCCTCCTGATCGGACGGCCGGGCACCCGCCTCACCGCCCACACCGGGCCCGGGCACGTGGGGACCGGATTCCGCACGCATGACCGCGCGCGATGCGCGATGGTGGACGCATGCATGCGAAGGACATCCTCATCGACGGCTACGGCCGCATCCAGGAAGAAGTCCATGCCGCCCTCGACGGGATCGGACCGGACGAGCTGCACTCCCGCCCGGCCCCCGACGCCAACTCCGTCGCGTGGCTCGTCTGGCACCTCACCCGGGTGCAGGACGACCACATCGCCGACGCCTTCGACCTCGACCAGGTGTGGCTCGCCCAGGACTGGCAGAAGCGCTTCGGCCTCGACCTCCCCCGCCACGACACCGGCTACGGGCACACTCCCGCGAAGGTCGCCAAAGTGCGGGTCGAGTCGGCCGACCTGCTCACCGGGTACTACGACGCCGTGCACGAGCAGACCCTCGGCGCCCTGCGCGAGCTGGCCGCCAAGGATCTCGAACGTGTCGTGGACGAGCGCTGGGATCCCCCGGTCACCCTGGGGGTCCGCCTGGTGAGCGTCCTGTCCGACGACCTTCAGCACATCGGACAGGCCGCCTACCTGCGGGGGCTGGTTCAGAGCGCAGCGGCGTAACCCGGCAGGACCACGTCCTCGATGAGGGCATTGCGCTCGTCGAACGGGATGAACGCACTCTTGAGGGCGTTCACGGTCACCGTGCGCAGGTCCTCGACGGTCCAGCCGGCCTCCTCGACCAGCAGGGACATCTCCCGGGTCATCGTCGTGCCGGAGACCAGCCGGTTGTCGGTGTTGAGGGTGACCCGGAAGCCCAGGTCCTTCAGCGCGGTGATGGGGTGCTCGGCGATCGAGGTGGCGCAGCCCGTCTGCAGGTTGGAGGTCGGGCACATCTCCAGGGCGATGCGGCGGTCGCGTACCCAGCCGGCCAGGCGGCCGAGCTTGCCGTCGACGATGTCCTCGGTGATGCGCACGCCGTGGCCGATGCGCTGGGCACCGCACACCTGCAGGGCCTGGTGGATGCTGGGCAGGCCGTGCGCCTCGCCGGCGTGGATGGTGAAGGGCACGCTCTCCCGGCGCAGGTGCTCGAAGGCGGCCAGGTGGTCGGCGGGCGGGAAGCCGTCCTCGGCGCCGGCGATGTCGAAGCCGACGACACCGGCGTCGCGGTAGGCCACGGCCAGCTCGGCGGCCTCGCCGACGCGGTCGAACATGCGCATGCCGCACAGCAGGGTGCCGACACGGACGGGCGTACCGGCGGCGGCCGCCTTGGCCATACCGGCGGCGAGGCCCTCCTGGACGGTCTCCACGACCTCGTTCAGGGTGAGCCCGCCCTTGGTGTTCAGCTCGGGCGCGTAGCGCACCTCGGCGTAGACGACGCCGTCGGCGGCGAGGTCGAGGACGTACTCCTCGGCGACGCGCAGCAGACCCTCACGGTTCTGCATGACGGCGAGGGTGTGCTCGAAGGTGGCTATGTAGCGGACCAGGTCGCCGGAGTTGGCGGCCTCGTAGTACCAGGCGGCCAGCTCGTCGGGGTCGGTGGTCGGCAGGGTGTGGCCGACCGCGGCCGCGAGCTCGACGACGGTCGCGGGGCGCAGGCCGCCGTCGAGGTGGTCGTGCAGGACGGCCTTGGGCAGGCGGCGGATCACATCGGCGTCTACGCGCGTAGCAGTCATGGCGGGTCTTTCCTTGAGCAGGCGGTTCGAAGCAGCGGGAAGAGAGTCAGGCGGCGGGCTGGAGCAGGTCCCAGCGGTTGCCGTGGAGGTCCTGGAAGACGGCGACCGAGCCGTACGGCTCGTGGCGCGGCTCCTCCAGGAAGGTCACGCCGGCGGCGGTCATGCGGGCGTGGTCGCGGGCGAAGTCGTCGGTGTACAGGAAGAACCCGACCCGCCCACCGGTCTGGTCCCCGATCCGGGCGCGCTGGTCCTCGCCCTTGGCGCGGGCGAGCAGCAGACCGGTGCCGTGGTTGTCCGTGCCTGGCTCGACCACGACCCAGCGGGAGCCGTCCGGCCGCGGCGTGTCCTCGACCAGTCGGAATCCGAGGGCCTCGGTGTAGAAGCGGATGGCCTCGTCGTAGTCGTCCACGACGAGGGTGACCAGGGCAACGCGTCGCATCGGGGCCTTCCGGTGAGGGTGGTTAGCGGGTGAGGTTATACGTAAAACTTCGCGGACGCCAGTCACCCTCCGCACGGGTGGGTCCGTCGGTGCGCGAGGTGCGGCGGATCAGGGCCTTTCGTCGCCCTGGGCGACCTCGACCCGGTGGTGGAAGTCGGCCATTCCGGTCACCGCGGCCACGCTGGAGACGGCGGCGCAGGCGAGCAGCAGCGCGGCGATGCGCCGACCGGTGCGGTGCGCGGTCCGGGGAGCGGCCAGCAGAGCCTGGACGCGCTGGGGGACGGGGCCCGTCGTGGCCGCCGCGGCGAAGTCGGGGCGCTCCGAGCGGACGGCCTGCCCGGCGAGGGCGGCGCGGGCGATGGCGCGGGCGATCAGACGCCGGTCACCCACCGAGACCGCGGCGGCCTCGTCGGCGGCGCGCTCGGCGGCGAGCCGGATGGTCTCGCGGACCGGGCGCAGGGCGGGATGGCAGTGCGCCGCGAGTTCGGCGGCGGCGAGGAAGTAGTGGTGCCCGCCCTCGTTGTGCGCCCGCTCGTGCGCGAACAGCGCCTCGCGCTCGCGTCCGTCGAGGCTGCGCAGCATGGCGGTGGTGACGACGATGCGGTGCGGGCGCCCGGGCAGGGCGTACGCGTCCGGGCGGGGCGAGTCGACCACGCACAGGTCGCCCGCGGCGGGTCCGCGGCCGGCCTCCGTGCGGGCGGCCCGGAAGGCGCGGGTCTGGCGCAGCACCGAGCGGACGAGGGTCCAGCCGCACACGGCGAGGGCGCCGACGGAGGTCGCGGCGGCGGGCAGGACGATGAAGTCCGAGGCCGTGTGCAGCGGGTGCACCAGTTCACCGAGGGCGGCGAACAGCGGCACCTTGAGCAGGCCCGTCAGGACGAACCCGCCGAGCGCGGCGAGCGAGCTGCCCGCGAGGACTACAGCACAGGCGGTGATCGCCCACAGCGCGACGGCCGGGACGAGCCGGTCCAGGGCCCGCCGGGCCAGCGCCGGCAGGGCGAACGGCAGCAGTAGCGGCAGCAGGAGCAGTGCGGTCATCAGTCGTCGGATTCGAGCAGGTCCCGCAGGATGCGTTCGTCGTCGGGGCTGAGCTGGGCGACGAAGCGGGCGAGGACGGTTTCGCGGTCGCCGTCCCGGTCGAGTTCGGTGTGCATCCGGCGCGCGGTGAGGCCCTGCGGGTCCTGGAGCGGGAAGTAGGCGTAGCCGCGGCCCTGGCGGTGTCGCTCCACCATGCCCTTGTCGTGCAGGCGGGTGAGGATGGTCGTCACCGTCGTGCGAGCGAGGGCCGTGCCGAGGCTCAGCTGGACCTGGCCGGGTGTCTGGGGCGCGCCGGCGGCCCAGAGGGCGGCCATGACGCTCGCTTCGAGCTCACCGGCCGGCCGGCGTTCGTCCTTGGCGTCGGTCATGGGAACGTTCCTCACCCCGTCTTCGGCTGCAGTTCGGAAGACCGTCTACGCCATTGTAGTCAGCCGGGTGCCGCGCCGGGCCGTGCGCCCGGACGCCCAGGGTGGAAGGGGCCGCCGACGAAGTCCGAACGGCTGCGTGCGCACCGTCCCCGCGCTTCCTCGACGGCTCCTCCCTGCGCGGCGCAGCGGTCCCGCAGTACTGCCGGGCCCGCGCCTGCTGAAGCGAGTGAGCGCCGGCAGGGTCCTCGACCCGCCCTGCGCCGCCCGTGGTGTCAGACGGCCTGGGTGTGGAGAGCGTTCAGCCGCTCCAGCTCCTCCTGGCTGAGCCGCAGGGCACCCGCGGCCACGTTCTCCGTCAGATGGTCCGGGTTGCCGGTGCCGGGGATGGCGAGGACGTGCGGGCCCTGGTGCAGGGTCCAGACGGTGCGGATCTGCGCGGGGCTCACACCGTGCGCGCGGGCGACGGCGAGGATCTCGTCGTCGTTGCGCGTGCCGGCCGCGCCGCGCTCGCCGCCCGTGCCCGCGACGGCGAAGTAGGGAACGAAGGCGATGCCGCGTTCGCCGCACATCCGCACGAGCTCGTCGGCTCGCGGGTCCGGGGCGTCCAGCGCGTACCGGTTCTGCACGGAGACGACGGGGGCGATCTCCAACGCCTCGGTCAGGTGCCGCGGCTGGATCGCGGAGATGCCGAGGTGCCGGACCAGGCCGGCCTCGCGCAGTTCGGCGAGGGCACCGAAGTGTTCGGCGATGGAGTCCTGGTTCATCCGGCGCAGATAGACGAGGTCGAGGTGGTCCCGGCCGAGTTGGCGCAGGTTCTCCTCGACGTGACCGCGCAGCTGGTCGGGCCGGGCCGAGGCGCCCCACTCTCCGGAACAGTCGCGGAACGGGCCGACCTTGGTCGCGATGACCAGGTCGTCGGCGTACGGCGCGAGGGCGGTGTTGATGAGTTCGTTGGCGGAGCGCAGGGAGGAGAAGTAGAACGCGGCCGTGTCGATGTGGTTCACACCGAGTTCCACGGCCCTGCGCAGAACGGCGATCGAGCGTGCGCGGTCGCTGACGGTGCCGAGATGGAAGGCGGCACTGCCCGTCAGCCGCATGGCACCGAAGCCGATGCGGTGGACGGGCAGGTCACCGAGTTTGAAGGTTCCGGAGGCGTCCGCGGTGATCGTTTCAGCGGTCATCGGCGGAGTCTCGCACACGCGCCCCGGAACCGTCCCTTCAGCCGAGCGGCTTGGCCAGCACCGCCTTGCGGTGGCTGAACGTCTCGATCGAGTAGCGCCCGTGGTAGCTGCCCATGCCGCTCTCCCCCACACCGCCGAACGGCAGGTCGGAGACGGTCAGATGGGCGAGCGGCAGGCCGTGGCCGAGGCCGCCCGAGGAGGTCTCGGCGGCGATGCGCCCGCGCGTCTGCTCGGACTCGGTGAAGACATACAGCGCGAGCGGCTTGTCGCGGTCGTTGATGAAGTCGATCGCCGCGTCCAGACCCGGCACGGCGACGATCGGCAGGACCGGGCCGAAGATCTCCTCCTGCATCACGGGGGACTTCGGGTCGACGTCCGCGAGCACGGTCGGCGCGATGTACTTGTCCGTACGGTCGCTGCCGCCGCCGACCGCCACCCGGCCGGAGCCGAGCAGGGCGGAAAGCCGGTCGAAGTGGCGCTCGTTGACGATCCGGCCGTACTCGGGCGAGGCCTGCGGGTCGGCGCCGAAGAGTGCCTCGACGGCACGGACCAGCGCGGCCTCCAGGGCCGCGGCGGTCTCCGGGTCGGTGAGGACGTAGTCGGGGGCCACGCAGGTCTGGCCCGCGTTCAGGAACTTGCCGCGCGCCAGCCGGTCGGCGACCACGTCGAGGTCGGTGCCGCGGTCGACGAACACCGGGGACTTGCCACCCAGTTCGAGGGTGACCGGGGTGAGGTGCTCGGCGGCGGCACGCATCACGATGCGGCCGACGGTGCCGTTGCCGGTGTAGAAGATGTGGTCGAAGCGCTCGGCGAGCAGGGCCGTGGTCTCCGGGATGCCGCCCTCGACCACGGCCACGGCGTCGGTGTCGAGATGGGCGGGGATCAGCTCGGCCAGCGCGGCCGAGGTGGCCGGGGCCAGCTCGCTCGGCTTGACCACGACCGCGTTGCCGGAGGCCAGCGCACCGACCATGGGGGCGAGCAGAAGCTGGGCCGGGTAGTTCCAGGGGGCGATGACGAGGACGACGCCGAGCGGGTCGTACTGCGTCCAGGCCGTCGCGTCGCCGCCGAGATGCGCCGGGACGGGCGCGGACTCGGGGCGCAGCCACTCGTCCAGGTGCTCCAGGGTGTGGTCGATCTCCCGGATCGTGAAGTCGATCTCGGTGCGGTAGGCCTCGGTGCTGCTCTTGCCCAGGTCGGCGTGGAGCGCGGCGGCGAGGTCCGCGCCGTTCTCCGTGAGCATCGCGCGCAGCCGCCGGAGCTGGCCGGTGCGCCACTCGACGGGCTTGGTGCGACCGGTGCGGAAGGTGGCGCGCAGCCGGGCCACGACGTCGGCGGGCTGCTCGGGGGTGGAGTGGTTCACGGATGCCTCGCTGGTGGTGCACGGGCTGGTCGGCCCGAGCGTAGGGTCTCGAAAGGTCAGATGTAAATGCCAACCTTTCAGGTCCCCAAGTAAATTCCGCCGGCTGCCGTCGGTGACGAGGGTCACGTCGCCCGGTGGTCGAGGTCCCGTCGGCGCCGCTCCAGGTGAGCCCGCTCGGCCTCGCTCGTGGCCAGTTCGACGGCGGTCGCGTACTCCGCCGCGGCCTCGGCGGGTCGGTCGAGGCGGCGCAGCAGGTCGGCGCGGACGGCGTGCAGCACGTGGTAGCCGGTGAGGTCGAGGGAGTCGACCAGCGCCAGGGCCGCGGCCGGGCCCTCGACCTCCGCCACCGCGACCGCCCGGTTCAGCGCGACGACCGGCGACGGGGCGACGGCCGTCAGTTGGTCGTACAGGCTGAGGATCTGACCCCAGTCGGTGGCTGCGGCGATCGGCGCGTCGCTGTGTACGGCGTTGATCGCGGCCTGGATCTGGTACGGCCCCGGCCGATCGCGACGCAGGCAGCGCCGCACCAGGTCCTGCCCCTCGGCGATCAGGCCGCGGTCCCACCGGCCGCGGTCCTGCTCGGGCAGCGGCACCAGGCGGCCGTCCGCGTCCCGCCGGGCCGGCCGGCGCGCCTCGATCAGCAGCATCAGGGCGAGCAGTCCGGTGACCTCGGGTTCGTCCGGCATCAGCTCGGCCAGCAGCCGGCCGAGCCGTACGGCTTCCGCGCACAGGGCGGGATCGCCGGTGTAGCCCTCATTGAAGATCAGGTAGACGACGGCGAGGACTCCGCCGAGCCGGTCGGGCAGATCGGCGTCGCGGGGCACGCGGTACGGGATGCCCGCGTCGCGGATCTTGGCCTTGGCCCGCACCAGCCGCTGGGCGAGCGTCGGCTCGGGGACCAGGAAGGCGCGGGCGATCTGGGCGGTGCTCAGGCCGCCGAGCAGGCGCAGGGTGAGGGCGACGCGGGACTGCAGGGCGAGTGCGGGGTGACAGCAGGTGAAGATCAGCCGGAGCCGGTCGTCGCGCACGGGGCCCTCCTCGGGCGGTGCGTCGGGCGCGTACAGCCGGGCGGCCTCGGCCTGTCGGGCGTCCCGGGAGGACTCGCGGCGCAGCCGGTCGACGGCTCGGTTGCGGGCGGTGGTGATGATCCAGCCGGCCGGGCTCGGCGGCACGCCGGTCTCCGGCCACTTGCGCACGGCGGTGGCGAAGGCGTCCTGCACCGCTTCCTCGGCGAGGTCGATGTCGCCGAGGAAGCGGACGAGGACGGCGACCGCGCGCCCGTACTCCGCGCGGAAGACGGCCTCGATGTCGGGCGCCTCGGCCATCAGTGCTGGTCCACGAAGGGCCGTACCTCGATGGGCAGGGTGGTCGCCAGGGCGGCCTTGCGCCCCCACTCCAGGGCCTCGTCCAGGTCGGCGGCCCGGATCAGGCAGAGCCCGCCCAGGTACTCCTTGCCCTCGGCGTAGGGCCCGTCGGTGATGAGCACGTCGCCGTCCTTGGGGCGCAGCACGGTGGCGGTCTCCGGGCCGTGCAGGCCACCGGCGAAGACCCAGGCCCCGGCCGCGCGGAGTTCGTCGTTGAAGGTCTCGACGTCGCGCATGATCTCGGCGAGCGCCTCGGGGGCGGGCGGCTGTCCGCCGGCCGGCTGGACCACGCTGAGCAGGTAGTGCTTCATGATGTCCTCCTGCGGTTCTTCCCCGGCGTCTTCCCGGTGCCGGGGGTGTCTGTCACCTCCTACACGAACGGGCGGAGCCCGGATCGACACCGCGCGCCACGGATCCGGAAGAAAAAACCGGCAGCGGTCTTCGGAAGAATCCTCCGCATGACCGACACCGCACATCCGCTCGTCGTCCGCGCCCGGCGGCTCGCCGCCGACCTGCTCGTCCCCGAGGCCGAGCGGGTGGACCGGGAGGGCGTCCCCGTGAGCCATATCGAGGCGGTGAAGGAGTCCGGGCTGCTCGGCGTCGTCGCACCCGTCGCGTACGGCGGCTCGGGGGCACCTTCGGCGGTACTGCGGGAGACCGCGGAGATCCTGGCCGGGGCGTGCTGCTCGACGTGGTTCGTCCAGACGCAGCACCACACGCCCGTGCAGACCCTGGCGAAGAGCGAACTGCCGGTACGCGAGCGCCTCTTGGGCCCTCTCGCCCGCGGTGAGCTGCTGTCCGGGGTGGCGTACGCGCATCTGCGGGCGTATCCGCGCGTCCCGGTGCGGGTCCGGCGGGAGGGCGGCGGCTGGCGGTTCGACGGGACCGTCCCCTGGTACACCGGATGGGGCCTGAACGACGTCATGCTGCTCGCCGGGGTGACGGAGGCGGACGAGGCCCTGTTCGCCTTCGTCGAGGCACGCGACCAGCCGGGCCTGCGGGCCTCGCCGCCGCTGCACCTCGCGGCGCTCACCGCCGCCCGCACGGTGTCGCTGGAGCTGGACGGCCTGCGGCTCCCCGAGGAGGCGGTGGCCCTGCGGACGCCGTACCAGTCGTGGATGCCCGGCGACCGGGCCAGGACGCTGAACGCCACTCCGGCGGTCTTCGGCATCGCGGAGGCGGCCCTGTCCTTGCTGGACGAGGAGTCCGCCGACCCGCTCCGCGCCCGCCTCGCCGACGTCCGCCGCCGCGCCTACGCCCTGGCCGACCACCCGGCGTCGCTGGAGCGGGTCGCGGAACGACTCGCCGTACGGGCCGAGGCGTACGACGTCCTGGGTACGGCCACCACGGCGGCGGTGGTGGCCGGCGGCGGCCGCGCCATGTCCCTGACCAGCCGCGCCCAACGCCTGGCCCGCGAGGGGCTGTTCCTGCTGGTCCAGGGGCAGACGGCGGAGACCCGGCAGGCGCATCTGCGGGCGCTGGGCGCGGGTTCGGCCGGGGGCGGGGTGTGAGGACGAGCGGGGCGTGAAGCCGGGCGGGGCGTAGGGCCGAGCGGCGCGTGAAGCCGAGCGGCGCGTGAAGCCGACCAGCGCGTAGAGCCGACCGGCGCGTGAAGCCGGGCGGGGCGTAGGGCCGAGCGGCGCGTGAAGCCTACCTGCGCGTAGAGCCGAGCGGCGCGTGAACCGGGCGCCGCTCGCGGGCAGGCGCCGAGCACCGACCGGGGTCGTGGCCGAGGCCATCACGGCGACGGTGCGAGAGGCGGTCGGTGCCCGGGCGCGGCCGAGGTGGACGCGCGGGCACATCGGCGGAGGCCGTACACCGCAGCCGGCCGGTGCGCGTGGACGCGCCACGCGCGGACAGGCAAGCAGCCGCCACCCGGCCAAACTGACGGAGGCCGCACACCACAGCGAGCCGACTCTCGCCCACGCGCCACACACGGACGCGCCAGCCGCAGCCGCCCAGACACACCGCCGGAGGCCATACACCGCAGCCGGCCGATTCGCGTGGACGCGCCACGCGCGGACAGGCAAGCAGCCGCCACCCGGCCAAACTGACGGAGGCCGCACACCACAGCGAGCCGACTCTCGCCCACGCGC
>NZ_JBIWPG010000029.1:93827-128189 GCF_044768135.1 Streptomyces sp. NPDC101165
GCCACACGCGAACGGGCCAGCTGCGGTCAGCCAGACACACCGCCGGAGGCCGTACGCGACAGCAAGTCGTTTCGCGTGCGCGGGCCGCACCGGGCCAAGGTCAGCGGTGGCGCAGTACCCGGCGCGCCACGGCGTGGGTGCCCACCGTTGCGGCCGCGGCGAAGGCGAGGCCCTGGAGTGCGTCGCGCGGGCGGGTGGGGCGGAGGACCCCGGAGCGGCGCAGGCGGCCGCGGGCCCAGAGGGTGAACGGGAGGACGATCAGCGGGGTGGTCACCGAGCCCGGGGTGTAGCCCCGGAACGCGGCCGCCTGGGCCAGGTGCACCACGCCGTGCAGGCCGAAGGCGTTGAGCGCGGTCTGGTAGACGGCTGAGCGGCCGCCGGTGCGGTGCCCGTCGGCGGCGGCCGCGGCGAGCACCACCGCCATCGCGGCCACCGCGGTCGTGAACTCGCGGCCGTCCACGGACTCCAGTTGCCGCCACACCGTCTCCGGCACCCGGGGATACCGCTTCCGCAGCTCCGGGACCCCTGTCCGCACCCACCTCGGCACCGTGACGAGTTCCTCGGTGTCGTGCACGGCCCAGGCGGCCAGCAGCCCGAAGGTGACGGACGCCCCCACATCCAGTGGCTCTCGTGTCATGAACCCGCAGTCTGCCAGGCGGAGTTGCCCACCTGGTCAGCGCCCCGACGGCGCCTGCCCTCACCGAACCAGTAAGCCTCCTCGTGCTCGACTCGCCGACCGGGTGAGGCAGGCCGGCAGCCCCTTCACCGCGGGGGCGACCCGGCGGGTTGCGTAACCGGTGCTTCCTGGCCCTGGCCCCTGCCACTCTGCTCGCCGCCCCCGTTGGGGGCGGCCTCCATGACGGCGGCGTTCTCCGGGTCGATCACCGAGTCGGTGGGTTTGCCCACCTCCGACAGCGTCATCTGCGCGCGGTCGTCGACCAGGCGGGTCACCAGGTGCTGCGCGGCACCGAATACGGCGGCCCAGGCGAGGACCTGCGCCCGGCTGTCCAGGTCGCTGAGTCCGGGGACGAAGGCGCCCCTGATCAGCAGTACCCCGAGGAAGGCGGACAGGGCGCCGGTGGGGAACTTCAGCACAGCCGACGCCAGGGGCAGCATGTAGGGCGTGCTGGTGCCCCGGATGTGGCGCAGTGAGGCGATGACCGTGAAGGCCGCGCCGGCCAGCCCGGCCACCTCGACGGTGAGGATGTCCCTCGGGTCGGCGCGACTGCTGGGAACCGTGTCTGCCGGCAGACCGCGGAAGTCCTTGCTCGGGCAGACGATGTCGATGAGGTTCCCGCCCCCACCGCCGGGGCCGAGCTTGGGCGCGAAGCACAGGCTGAGCGACTGGGGGAAGAGCCAGCCGTACACGGCGAGGCCCGCCACCCCGAGAAGGACGACGAACGTGGCGGTCCAGAGAATGTTGCGCAGGCTCCGGACCCGGGCCAGTTCGGCGTCGAGGGCGGTGTACGCGCTGTCCAGCGCCCGGACCAGAAGTTCCCGGTCGGTCGGCACCAATTCGCCGGAGACGATGGGACGGATCCGCTGGGCGAGTCTGACGCGCTGTGGGTCGTCCTTGCCCAGATGGCGCTTGACCAGCGCCATGACCTCACTGGCGCGGCCCGCGGCCTCCTGGTCGGACACCAGCTGGAGCAGCAGCACGTCGGCGCTGCGCAGATTCGACCAGACGCCTTCCTGGGCGGTCGACCCCGACCACAACCGCCGCCACCCGAACGTCTCGTCCACCGCCGCGCGGGCTTTGTCGAGGTGGCTTTCCACTCCCTGGAGCAGGGCCTTGCGGTCGGCGGAGGGCGGTTTGACCTCCTCACGCTTCAACTGCACCTCGAGATAGGCGAGACGGGTTTTGGCACGGGCCCGCCAAGGCGACCGCGGCGGCCGGGGACGCAGCCCGGCCTCGAACCGTCGGCGCGTACGAGCCCAGGGACTTCCCCGGGCCGCCACGGAAGTGGCCATGGCGGGCTCTCCTGACGCCCTGGCAGGCTAGCGACTCAGGGCGGGCACATGGAGTCTCTTCCACGACTCCGGCCCTGGAGTTCCGTCGGCGTCGCTGCCGCCGAATCCGAGTTTGCGCTGCCAGAGTGCGTAGGATTCCCGGTCCTCCTGGCTCCACTGGAAGTCGGGCTCGTCGTCGGGATACGCCGAACAGCCCTCCTCGATGAGGCGCCAGCCCATGACCTCGATGATCGGGCTGCTCACGGACGGCTGGAAGAAGTCCTTGCCCGGGAAGGGCTCGTCCCCGTCGACCGGCTCTTGACTCGGCGCCGACACACGGACCTGCTGGCCCACCTGAATGATGTTCGGATTCTTGATCTGGGGGTTCCACTCCTCGATCTGGGCCAGGGGCACATGGAACTTGGCCGCGATTTTGGAGAGTGTGTCACCCTCCCGTACCACATAGAACTCCGATGTACTGGTCATACGTCCATGCTAATGACGAATCGACAAGAATTCGACACGGGAAAACTCCCGGAGAACCGGTTGAATCAGGGCCAGTTGAATATTCACTCAGCCCGCGAAAGGAACCTGGGCCGTGGGAGCGACCGCCTTACGGAAGGGATGGCGCCACAGCCCCTCCGCGGCAAGTCGCGGCAGCACCCCCTCCCCGAACCAGTACGCCTCCTCCAGGTGCGGATGGCCGGACAGCACGAACTCCTCGATTCCCAGGGCCGCGTACTCCTTGATGCGCTCGGCGACCTCCTCGTGGCTGCCCACGAGCGCCGTCCCCGCGCCGCCGCGCACCAGGCCGATCCCGGCCCAGAGGTTGGGGTGGATCTCGAGGCCGTCGCGGTTGCCGCCGCCGTGCAGGGCGAGCATCCGCTGCTGCCCTTCGGACTCGCTGCGTGCCAGTCCGGCCTGCACGGACTTCACGGTCTCGGTGTCGAAGCCCGCGAGCAGCCGGCCGGCCTCCGCCCAGGCCTGCTCGGCGGTGTCGCGGGTGATGACGTGCAGCCGGATGCCGAAGCGCAGGGTGCGCCCGCGCTCGGCCGCGAGCTCCCGAATCCAGGCGCTCTTCCCGGCGACCTGAGCGGGCGGCTCGCCCCAGGTGAGATATACGTCGACGTGCTGGGCGGCGACCTCTCCGGCGACGGGCGAGGACCCGCCGAAGTACACCTCGGGGACGGGGTCGGGCACACGGGCGAGCTCGGCGTCCTCGACCTGGAGGTGTTCCCCGCGCAGGTCGACGCTCTTGCCCTCCCACAACGCCCGTACGATGTGCAGGAATTCGCCTGTACGACGGTAACGGTCGTCCTTGTCGAGGAAGTCGCCGAAGGCCCGCTGCTCGTGGCTCTCGCCGCCGGTGACCACGTTGAGCAGGAGTCGTCCCCCGGTCTGCCGCTGGTAGGTGGACGCCATCTGCGCGGCCAGGGTCGGCGAGACGAAGCCGGGCCGGAAGGCGACCAGGAACTTCAGTCGCTCGGTGTGCTGGCTGACCATGGCGGTGGTCAGCCACGCGTCCTCGCACCAGGCACCGGTCGGGGTGAGCGCGCCGACGAAGCCCAGGTCCTCGGCGGCCCGCGCGATCTGGCTCAGGTGGGCCACGGTCGGCAGCCGGTCCCGGCCGGAGGCGGTGGCCGGGGTGCCGTGACCGCCGCCGACGACATGCCGACTGTCACCGTTGGTGGGCAGGAACCAGTGGAAGACGAGGGACAGGTGGGGGTCTCCGATCAGAGCAGGCCGTGACGGGGCGGCCGGGTTCCGTTCAGCAGGTGCCGGTGTCGATGGCGGCGTAGAGCAACTCGGGTCGGGCGGCCGGGATTTGTCGCCGCAGCTGTGCGGTCGCACCTCTCAACCAGCCGCCGCCAGCACGGGAATGGTCCGCTCCAGGGCCGCCGAGAACTGGTCCACGATCTGCCCCAGGGCCTCGGCGGTGGCCGGGGCCACGGTGAGCGAGCCGTCCTCCCGTACGGTGATGTCCTTGTCCAGGGTGAACCAGCCCTGGACTATGTGGGCGGCGCCCATGGAGTTCAGCACCGGGCGCAGCGCGTAGTCGATGGCGAGGACATGCGCGGTGGAACCGCCGGTGGCGAGCGGCAGCACGGTCTTGCCGGTGAGTGCGTACTGGGGCAGCAGGTCGAGAAGCGCCTTGAGGACTCCGGAGTACGACGCCTTGTAGACAGGGGTGGCGACCACGACGCCGTCGGCACGGGCGAACAGCTCGGTCACCTCGGCGATGGCCGGGTGCCGGAAGTCCGCACCGAACAGGGCGTCTGCCGGGAACGTGCGGACGTCGAGCGGGATCACCTGGTGGCCCTGGGCGATCAGCCGCTGGTCCAGGTGGCGCAGCAGGCGGCCGGTGCGCGAGGAGGCGGAGGGGCTGCCGGAGACGGACAGGACGGTGGCCATGGGGTGCCTCATTCTGGGTGCCGGGCGCCGGTAGCGGGACGGGCGCGAGAAGGGGAGGTCAGGCGTGGGAGGGCGGCACGCGCCTGTCGTAGTACTCGACTGCAGGCGACGATGCGCTGCGCGTTCTGCTCCGGGCACGCCGAATTCAATGCGCCCCGAGCGCAGGGGAATTCAGGCAAAAGCAGAAAGGAGGAAAAGAAATCGCGGCGGACCGGAGAGTCGGGCGATCAGGCCGCGGTGCGACAGGAGGCGCTGGAGACACGCGCGAGGTCGACATGTCGTCGCCGCGTGAGGTCCAGTCGCATCATCATGTCGCCGATCGTGGCAGCCGCCCGCGAAAGCCGTCAAGGAAATCCCGACCGATCTCGTATCGCGGAACATTGAGTTCACGAGCGTGCATCCGTCGGCCGCCCCCGGTCGGACCCTCCGAGTGTCCGCACGTCCGCGTCCCGGAGCTGCACCATGGAGGTCGCGGTCGTCCTGTTCATCGCCGTTCTGCGCCTGCACGACCACCCGCCTCTGCGGGCCGCGCCGGACGGCGCCCGTGAGGTCGTCCCCCTGTTCGTCCACGACCGGGGCGTGACGGTCACGGGGTTCGCGGCGCCCAACCGGCAGGCGTTCCTCGCGTTCTACCGTTCCCGGCCCGGTTCGCCGCAGGCGACCGCCAGCGCGTCGAGGGCCTGGGGCAGGCTCGTCGGGCGCAGCATGCCGTGGCTGGGCCGGCCCGCCCAGCCGGGACCGCCGAGCAGGACCAGCGGCCGCGACCTGGCTCCCTTCACCCCCCACTCCGTGGCCGCGATGTGCTGTGCCAGCGGCAGGCTCGCCGTGGAGCGGGCCTGCGCCCACAGCACCACGGCGGCCGGGCCCAGGCGCCGTACCGCAGCCGCGAGCGCCTCCGCGGGGACGGCGGCGCCGAACATCCGTGTGGCGATGCCGAGTTGACTCAGTCCGGCGTTGAGCGCCTCCAGGGGCAGGGTGTGCTGTTCACCGGGCACGCAGGCCAGCAGGACCGGGCTCGCCGTCGTGGGACCGGCGGACGCGACGGGCGGCGGGGTGTGCCGGCGCAGGGTGGTGGAGACGTGCCAGGACAGCAGGTGCTCCACCTCCACGTAGCGGTCTCCGGACGTGGCCCACCTGCGGCCCACGGCGTGCAGGGTGGGCACCATGACCTCCTGCCAGGCGTGGACGAGGCCGAACCCGGCCACGGCGGCAGCAAGCCGCTCCTCCACGGTCGGCGCGTCCAGACGTACCGCCGCGCGGGCCAGGCCACGGCACTCCTGGCGCACATCGCCCAAAGGCGGCGCGGCGACTGTGGTGGAGCGCACGGGCGCAGGTCCGCCGGTGGTCTCCTCGTCCTGGGCGGCTGGGGGCTCGGGCCCGCCCGCTGCGAACTCGTTCCGCGCGGCCCGGGCCGCCTCGGCGGGGGCCAGACCGGCCGAGGTCAGCCGGCACATCGTCTCCAGCACGGCCACGTCCCGGGGCGACCAGCGCCGGTGCCGGCCCGCCACGCGCTCGGCGGGACCGATGCCGTAGCGGCGTTCCCAGGAGCGCAGCGTGGTGGGTGAGACCCCGAGCCGGCGGGCGAGCGCGCCCGTGGTCAGACCCGCCTCGGCCGCCCCTCCGTCCGGGGCGGACGGGCCGGCATCGACCTGTTTTCCGTCCACACCGCGACTATACGATGCAGAATCGATGCGGGTTGAGGCCATGGATCCCGCGCTCCCAGGATGACGGCACCGTCTCATCCGAGGAGCCGTGATCATGCAGCACCACGTCGAGGAGCGCTGCAGCGACGAGGAGCTGGAAGGGAGCCTGCCGACGGGCGACGACGCGTGCCCGGTCGCGATCCACCGGCGCTGGTCCGCACTCGGGTACGGCCTGGCGCGGCGTTCGCCGTGCGATGCCGGGGAGGCGGAGGACGTCACCCAGCAGCTGTTCCTCGGGGTGCGGCGAGGGCGGCACGGATACCGGCCCGAGCACGGTCCGCCGGCCGACCGGATCGCCTCCATCGCCCGACGCAGGATCACCGATGCCCTGCCCAAGGGGACCCGGCGCGCGTCCCTGGCCCAACTGCCCCCGCCGCTGCGGGAGATCCTGCATCTGGCGTTCCACGAGGACCTCACACAGACCCGGATCGCCGCGCGCACGGGGTGGCCCCTCGGCGCCGTGAGGAGCCACGCCCTGCGCGGCCCGGACCGGCTCCGGCATCTGCTCGGGCCACTTCCGGCCGGAGCCTTCGATGCGGAAACGGTGCGGTTTTCGGGAGATCGCCGCTGAGGCGCCACTCCCCTCCGCCGGCCCCCGGAGAGAGTCGGCGCTCTTCGGGGGCTCTCCCCCACCGCACGACCAAAGGGACGCACCGACCTCTACACATAAAGGGTGAATAAGAGGAAACTAGGTACGCGGCGCTTACCGCACACCGCACCAGACGCGGTCAGGCCCGCAAGTCAAGAAGGAGACGAGTCATGGCCAACGTCTCGCACAGGGGTGACATGACAACCCACCCCGATATCTCCGAAATGCGGGCACGGTACGCCCGCATGCTCGGTGGTCGTGATGTGGCGCTGGTGGACGGGCCGGTGTTCCTGCTCGGCCTGTACTGCGCGGCATCTCCGTGGATCCTTCACTACACGACAAGCCAGCCGGCGCTCGCCACCCACAACCTGATCGTGGGCATCGCCATAGGCCTGCTGGCCCTGGGGTTCACCACGGCCCCCGACCGGATGTACGGCCTCAGCTGGGCCATGTGCGCCATGGGTGTCTGGATGATCATCGCGCCGTGGATCGTGGGCAGCAGCCCCGACACCGGCGTGATCCTCAACAACGTCATCATCGGCGCTCTGGCCATCGTTCTCGGCCTGATGTGCGCCGGTACGGCTGCGAAGAGCGTCCCCAAGCCATAAGGACAAGTCACGAGGAAGGGAGGACCACGTCGAAGGAAGTGAAGGCCACGAAAGGAAGACGGGGCCGGTCCGCCCGGGCGGACCGGCTTCCGTGTGCGCGCACCTCAAGGGATTGCCAGGCCGAGGAAGCCGCTGTCACTCGGCTGGGTCGTCGGCAACACGCCACGCCCATTCCTCGACGCCCGGTGGCTGCGCGTAGCCGGGAACCAGGACCCAAGCCCGTAGCACCTGCTCCTTCGTCCTGACGTGCACGGCACGGAACGCGCTGTGCACGTCCCGGGGCGCGTGACGCAGGCCCTTGTACACCCCGTCGGAGACGATCACGGCGAGCGGCGAGTCGACAGCGGACCGCAGAGCGGAACGCAGTGCGAGGGAGTCCACCAGCCGGTTCGCCGTCACCAGGGCCCGCCCTTCGAATCCGTCGAGTGTCTCCTGGACGTCGCCGCGGTGAAGGGCGATGCGCAGCCGCAGTGGCGTGTTCCAGTCGAGGTCGTCGAGTTCGGCACGCAGTTGCGACACGAGGTCCACGCCCAGGGTCGTGTCAGCGGCCTGCCCCGGCAGGAAGACGACCACGCCATCGCCTCTGTCGCGGGTCCGCGCCGGAGGATCCACGTCCTGGAGCACACGTTCGAAGACGGCGTACATGCGGCGTCGCGCGTCGGCCCGGCTGTAGTCCTTGGCGAAGCCCTCGATGTCCGCGACCAGGATGAGCCCGCCGTCCTGGTCGCCCCTGGCCCGCAGCTCCTCCACCTGGGCCATCAGGTCGGCGCTCAGGTCGGTGCGCCACGTCAACGGGCGCAGTACATACCGGGCCGACCGGTCGCCGCCGTGCGTGTGGAGCCACTGCAGTGCGTGCTCGGCCGCCTCACGCGCCTCCGACGGGGTCAGATCGCGGCGATACAGCACGGCGTTGAGGACGAACTGGGCACTGTGGCCGCGGCCGTGGGACCGCAACCAGTGCAGGCCGAGGTCCCGGGCCGCTCGTGCTTCCTCGGGTGTGAGATCGGTGCGCTGGAGCAGGGGGCGCAGTACGTACTTTGCCGGATCGGAGTTGTCGGCGCGGCGGATCCAGTCGATGGCTGCGTCGACGAACCGGGTACGGGGCCCGGGAAGCAGATCCTTCCTGCGTAGCGCGGCACTCAGCACGAACTGGCTGGTGGAGGTACGACCGTGACGCTCCAGCCACCCGAGTGCCGCATCGACCGCGAGCGCGACCTGCCGCCGCGACAGATCCTCGCGCAGGAGCACGGGACGCAGGACGTACTGAGCCCACTGTGTGTCCCCCAGGGCGGCAAGCCAGTTCAGGGCGTACACCAGGGTTCGCTTGGCCGCGGGTTCGCCAAGGTCGTTTCTCTCCAGCAGACGCCCGAGCACGAACTGCGCATCCGGGGTGTCCCCTCGCACCGCCAGCCAGTCCAGCGCGACCCGTACGGACTCCGCCGCATTGTCGGCTGACAGATCCTCCCGCTCGAGAAGCGCGCTCAGCACGAACTGCGCGCTGTCGGTGCGGCCGTCCGTCTGCAGCCAGTCCAAGCCACTGTCGACGGCCGCCCTCACCTCGGTCGGGGTGAGGTCGGTGCGTTGCAGCAGGCTTCGCATGGTGCGTGCGGTGTTCTCGGACTGCTCGTCGTGGGCCTCCTCCCGTTGGAAGCCGACGAACTCCGCATCCGCGCGTGCCTTGTCCCGGGCCCGCTGGGCGAGCCCACGGAAGCGCTCGGCGCGCCCGTCGTCACCCTGTGCTTCGGCGGTCCGGGCCACGGCCTCCAGATCCGGGATCGACGCGTGCGCCGCCAGGGCGTCCCACAGATCGTCAGGAGGTGCGTCGTTGTCGTGGGCCGCGCGTGCGAATCGCGCGATGTGGTGGGAGAGCCGGTAACACGGCGAGGCGGGCGCGACAGCCTTGCCTGGCTCAGGACGCACACGCGTCAGCAGACTGCCGGCCCCGGGCGGGTCTTGGGTGAGGTAGTCCAGGGCGGACGACATCCAGTTACGGTCGAGGCCATTTCGCCTGTCGACCGAGAGGTAGCCGGGAACCGCCGCTGCCAGAAGCGCCCGCGGAAGCTCCGGTCCGTGCCCGCAGCGGAGCGCGTCGGCCGCGGCCTGTACGAGAGCGAAGGCGGCGGGCGGTGCGGCACCGTACCGCTCGATCTGGGCAGCTCTGCCCGCCAGGTACGGAATCACCTCGGCGTCACGAGCCCGCTGCACGGCATCGGCCAGGTTCAGGTCCGCAGCGGCGCGGGCGCGGGCCATCTCAGACCGGCTCAGCCTGGAAGAAGTGACGATGCGCGTGCCCTGGTCGATCAGCTTCCGGGCCTGTCGATGCGGATCGGGCGTGTCGGCCGGAGGAACGGACCCGAGTACATGCGAGTACGTGTGACTCAGCGTGCCCAGGATGAGGACCGGGCTCCTGGCGGGATCGCGCAGAAGCGCCAGCAGCCCCTCTGCGACGCGTTCGCCACGGGCGTCCGTCAGGTCCAGGAGACAGCGCTCGGCATCATCCAACCAGATCACGGTGCGCGGGCCGATCTCCGCCGGGGTGCGGAGCACCGCCTCCAGGTGTTCACTCGACGCGGGCAGCCACACCCGCCAGTCAGGCGGCAGGATGAACAGCGCCTCGAAGCACGAACGGCTCTTGCCCGAGCCGGCGGAGCCGACGAGCATGACCAGCCCACTGGTTCCGTCGGCGGCCTCCCGTACGATCGAGCGCAACCGCGCGTCGTGGTCGCGCTCGATGTACGGCGGCCCCAGCGACAGCAAGGCTGTCTCGTCCTCGGAGTCGACAGAGCGAGGGACGAAACGCGGTGTGGTCGGGTCCTGCACGTGAGCGACCGGTACACCGACAGCTCGGGGTCTGGGCGATGCCGCGACCGGGACGGGGTTCCTGCGGCGCTCCTCCTGCAATGCGTTGGACAGCAGCAGAGTGAACAGGCTGTGGGACAGGTCACCGCCGTCCTCCAGACCGGCCCGTCGCCTCAGGAACCTTGTCAGCCAGATGAAACCCCGTTCTTCGGCGGGCACTTCCCGGCCGGCGAACCAGCGAGCCAGCGTGGTCGGGTCGAGCTGCACGGGAGGGGACGCCTGCAGCGCATGCCGAGCGACTTCGTCGTGCGACGGGGAACCGGCGCGGGAACGCAGGACCCGCAAGGCGTTCGCCAGGTCCGCCCGGCTCTCCCGCGACCCCCTTCCGTGTCGCGTCTGGACGCGGAGCACGACCGAGACCCGCCGGCGATCGCTCGTCGACTCCGTCACCGCCACGCAGTCGTCCAACGGGTGCAACCCCCCGGGCTTCTCGGACTGGTCGAGGACCACTACGAATTCCACGGGGGAACAGGCCCGAGCTCCGGCAGCGGGTTCCGCTCGCACACCGGCCGTCACGCTGTCCCATGAGAACGGGGTCTTTCTGACCCTCACGATCACGGGGCCACCGCTCGCCTGCCACAGCAAGTCCGGCCCGGCAGCGTGCTCCGGCAGCGAGCGTCGTTCGAGAGCGATGCCGAGTCCTGTGAAATACCGGACGAGGTCAGGGACCACGTCACCGACGCCGGCACTCCCCTTCCTCGCGCACACCTCGTCGAAGTACGTGTCCTCCGTCGGCCAGTGGCCCAGCGGCGCGGGAAGTCTGGACGCCACGTAGCCGATCAAGTGGTCCAGCAGGACCTCGGCGTCACGCCGGACGACCTCCTCGGTGTCCGGATCGAGGTGCGCCAGCATCCGCAGCCGTACCAGCGAACGGACGGGGTTCGTTGCCTCCGCGGCACCGGGGTCTCCGGAGTCGCCCGCGACGTGCGCCGGCTCCAGCATGCGGCGCGCAGCCCTCACGGCCTTCGCAAAAGGACGCACCGCCGCGGGCAGTTCACCGATCACCGCCGGATCGTGGAGCACGGCGGCAATGCCCTGTGGGGCGTACGGGTGGGCGGCGACATGGCGGCTGAAGGCGCGCTCGATCTGCCATACGTCATGAGTCGTCAGGTGTCCGCGCAGGTGCTCCTGGGCAGCCGGGTGGAACACGAGCACCGGATCGCCGTCGGTCTCGGGCCGCACCGTGAACAGCCCGCTGGTGAGCACCTCGGCGAGGTCGGAGTACCGGGCTTCGGGCACCGCCTGGTCACGTAGCACGTGCAACAGAGGAAGGGGCAGCTCGGGCAGGCACGAGGCGAGGACTGCGAGACGGACCGCGGGCCTGGGTGCGGTGTGGACGAAGGCTTCTGCGAGGTGCTGGGAGTCGGGCCGCCGTGCAGCGGCCGTGCCGGTGCGCGTCTGGGGTACGCGGCCGGTGGCGGGGATGAGTACGGCGTCGCAGCCTCGTGGGTCGGCTCGCATGAGTGTGCTCGCCCAGGCTCCGAGAGAGCGTGGAGTGGCCGACACCACGGGGAGGGCGGCCCAGGGGCCGAGCCGGTCTTCTGCGTGCGCGGTCGGCTTCAGCCGGGGCGGCAGGTGGTAGCGGAGACCGCGGTTCTGGTCGCCGGCATGGCCGCCGGTGACCCGCACGACGGGGAAGTTCAGAGCGGATCGGCGCCACAGGCGCGGGGGCAGCGGATCGAGCAGCGCCACCGGGATCTGTCCGCCCCAGTTCCGCAGCAACAGCCAGGGGCCGGCCGTGTGCCATCCGCGGGCGGCGCAGTCGGAGACCAGCAGGACGAGCCGCCTGCCCTGTGGTCCGCTTCCGTGGTGGGGCACGCGCTCACCCGGCACCGGACGGTCGTGGTGGTCGCGGACCTGTGGCTCGCCCTCCCGCCATGTAAGGCTCCAGGTGTGGACCGTGCGGAACCCTCCGAGGCTGCGCAGCAGCCCGGTCACGGCCCGGGTGGTCTCTTCCCAGACGCTCATGGACAACGAGGTGTCCACGAGGACGACGGCCTCGAACCAGGGTTCCGGGGCGGGGCGGAACAGCGGCACGAGCGGGCCGCCACGCGCGTAGTGCTCCACGGTGGCGTCGATGTCGAGTCGGCGGCGCCCACCCTTGCGCCACGGCTGCCGGAACGGCTGGACGGCACGGCCGATGGCAAGGGCCTCGGGCAGCGGGCTGCCGCGGCCGAGCGTCAGGGGAACGCCACGGACCATGGTGGTCGCCCCCGGGCTGCGGACGGAAACCTGCCGGCTCTCCGCGTCGCGCGGTCCGGTCCGGGCCTCCGACGGCGCGAGCCCCCGGGACCGGGCCACTGGATCCACCTCCGATGCGGGATCCGACTGCTCGGCGGGCGCGGTGTGCGTCGGCGGCGCGTCCTCGTCGACGGAGCCCGAGGCGGCCAGCCACAGCGCGTCGGCGAGGGTGCGCGCGTCCACCTCGGCGGGCAGGGCATCACCGAGCGCCCACAGAAGGCGGGCGAGAGCGTCAGGCACGCGAGAGCTCACGCACCAGCAGCGCGTGGAGTTCCTCGTACTGCTCGTTCTCCGGTGCCTGATCGCCGGTGAGCAGGGCCACCGCGTTCAGCAACTGGTCGATGGCGAGGTGCTCGCCCGCCGCGACGCGCTCGGCGAACTTCACGACGAGGTCCTCGCCGGTCTGCGGTACTTCGCCGAAGTGGGCCTGGACGATGTCGTGCAGCAGGTCGGCGGTCAGCGGCGGCATGGTGTAGCGGATGCAGCGCCTCAGGAACGCCGGAGGGAAGTCCCGTTCTCCGTTGCTGGTCAGGAGGATGAAGGGGAACTGCGAGCAGTACACCCGTCCGCGTTCGACGAGGTGCTCGTCATGGCTGTCCCACTGGCGGACCATGACGCGGGGCCGCCGGTAGCGCACGAGTTCGGGGATCTCGAATTCCCCGCGCTCCAGGACTTCGAGCAGGTCACCGGGCAGATCCAGGTCGCTCTTGTCGATCTCGTCGATGAGCAGTGCGCGGGGTTGTTCTGCCGGCAGCAACGCGGTGCCCAGGGGCCCGAGTTGCAGGAAGGGGGCGATGTCGTCGCGGCTGCGGCCACGGCCGGCACGGCCGCCGCCCCCGTGCTGCGTCATCGCCGCGCGCAGGCTCTGCGCGTGGATCCGCCCCAATGCGTCGTAGCGGTACAGCGCCTCGGCCAGGGAGCTGCGGGAGGTGATGTGCCAGCGGAGCACCTGCCCCAGGCCCAGTTCGTAAGCGACCTGTTCGATCACGGTGGACTTGCCCGAGCCGGCGGGACCGGTGACGAGGAGCGGGCGGCGCAGGTGCAGGGCCGCGTTGACGGCGTCGATGAGGCCAGGCGGTGGCTGGTATTGGCGGTGCTGCGGTTTGCGGGGGAACTCGCGCCATGGAGGCGGGGGTTCCAGCGGGGTCTTCCGCTGTTCGCCGTCACCGCGGTAGTAGGGCTTCCAGGTCACAGCTCCTCCTCAAGGCCGGCCACGACGCGATTCTCGAAGGGTCGGCAGAACTCCAGCCACGCCTCGTCGTGCCACACCGCCCGGATCTCACCGAGGCAGCTCACGCATCCGTCGTGGTCCCGGTCCCACCGCTGCTGGTAGGCGCGGGCGAAGCCGTTCGGGAGGCTGTGCCAGTGCTGGTCCACCAGTGCGCGCAGGGTGCCGTCACCCGCTCGCGCCTCCGGGCGTGGCCACAGGATGATCGGGGCGTAGGGCAACAGTTCTTCGAGGACGTCCTGCAGTGTCTCGGGATGGTGGTCGATCCCGACCGCGGTGTCGTATCGCCCGGTCATGAGGCTCTGCTCGAGTCCCTGCCGGTCACCCAGGACGGTAGCGTCGATCCACTCCACCGGGACGGCTCCACCGGCCGCCATCCGGCGCAGCGCCCTGCGGGCGGCGTCGTTCATCTCCGCGTTCTCCTCCGCGGGATCCATCCGGCCGCTCCAGCGGGCGACCACAGTCCTGTTGACGCCCAGGAGACGGAGGCCGACCTTTGCCTCCTCGGGATGCCACCGGGCCAGGAGATGGACGGGTGCGGCCACGTCCACGTTGACCAGTTGCTCCGGGTCGGGAAGCCGACCGCGTGCCCAGGCCAGGGCTTTTCCCATCGCCCGGCCCACGCCCGGTCGGTCCGCCGGCTCGCAGCGGAAGCTCTGGTGCACGGGGAGTCTCTCGCCGCTGCCGACGAGCCAGGCGTCGACTTCCTCCGGCCAGTCGGTCAGGGCGCCGGCGAGGCTGAGGACCAGACGCAGTTCTCCCTGCCGCCGGAGCTGGGCGAACTCGGTCAGTGCGTCGTTGAACGCGGTGACCACGCCGTGTTCCTGTGCCCACGCCCGTAACTGGGGGATCGCCTTGTCCGCTCCGGACGCTCCGGAGAGATGGGCCAGCGCCGCCAGAAGACGCGCCGGTGCCTGCCACGGGGGTGTGTGGAGCTTCCTGGCCCGCAGGGCCGCGTACTCGACGAGGTCGCGCAGCAGTTCCGCTCCTTCGGCCTCGTGCGGCAGGCCGGACAGCTGACGCGCCTCCCGTAGCAGGTCGCTGGTCAGGACCTCGGCCAGCACCTTGTTGAGGAGGGTGACCGTCCGCGCGCACTCGACGAGCGTGCCGACTACCTCGATCACACGCGCCTGCCAGCGGGAGTCGGTCGCGTCCTCGGTCCTGCCCTGCTGTGCGAACCGGTGCAGGTCGTCGAGCTCCCCGAGCGTCAACGGTACGGGCAGGCGCACGTTCGCACGCCACAGGGACACGACTTCTTCGAGGTCCTGTCGTCCCACGGGCCCCACCACCCCGCCTCCGCCGGATGCGGAGAGCATGTTGTGGGCCAGCCACAGGCCGTCCAGGGCGTAGGGGTCGCTGTCGTATTCGAATCGCCCGACGACTTGTCCGACGATACGGCCGCGCAGTTCCTCGGTGAGCCGGGTGTCGACGAACACCATGGCACCGGCCCCGTTCAACCCCTCGCGCAGCACGTCGATCAGCGCGAAGGTCAGGCGCATGCCGCGGGCCGCCTGGTCGGAAGCGGACGCGCTGAGCACGGACAGCCTGGTCCGGCCCGCCCGCACCCCGCCGGCGATGCCGCCGGCATCCGGTGCCGCGCCTGCCGCATGGCAGGTGTCGATGAGGGCGATCACACCTTCGACGCCCGGCTCGTCCACTGCCTCGGCGAGCAACTGCCGTACGTTGACTGCCGACATGGTGCTCCGAGTCGTGGACTGGGCGACCATGTAGTGGAGGTCGGTCTGCTGAGGCGGGGTGAAACCATGCCCGAGCAGTGCCACGACCAGTACCGCGCTGTCCGCCTTGGCCCGCCGGACCGCCTCGTGCATGGCCTTGCGTACGTCGTCGGGTTCCAGCGTCGCGCTCACGAGGAGAGACCCATGATCGCCCGGGCGGGCGGTGCATCCACCGAGCGCGGGGGCCGTGAGCACCGCGTGCAGGCCCTCGGCAGCCTCCTCCAGTCGCGCCAGGGGTCCCATGTCCGTGCACTGCGCGCCCACCACCAGCACGTGTCGCGGGGGCTCGCCGGTCACTTCCGCAGCGCCTCGACCACCGGACCGGCGACGGCAGGCTGCCTCAGGTACTTCGTGGCCGTGTGGACCCACAGGCCGTCCGAATCCACCCGGTCGGTGACCGGAAGGACGCCCGAGGCGTTGGGCAGCATCCAGTTCTGGATGCGGGGCCGCCCGACCACGACGTCGTCACGGTCCCAGAAGTTCAGCCACCGTTCGACGCCGTGCGGGGTGCGGGGCGGCTGCGGAACCAGGCGCTGGAGCACGGCCGCTCCGGTGGCCAGCGGGGACCCCAGGGTCAGCAGCAGCTTGACCTGTCCCGGGTAGTCGCGCAATGCCTCGAATGCGACCACGCTCCCGAGGGAATGGCTCACCACGACCAGCGGTCGCTCCGGGTCCGCCCCCCGCAGGACCCGCTCACGGATCCGGGCGTCCAGGGTCCGTCCGGCGCCGTCGGCCTCGCGCCGGTCCAGGTAGCGGCCGACCTGGGACAGCTGTGAGAGCAGCGGCACGCCGCTCGCCCACTGCGCGCCCTGGCGCAGTCCCGGGAGTTGCAGCACGGTCGTCAGCACCCTGCCCAGGACGCGGAACAGCGCTCCGACACCCTGGGCCTGGTCGTCGAAGCGGGGGAGCTGCGCCCTGGCGTCCTCGATCACCGCGGAGGCCCGCCTGTCCCCCTGTTCCGCAGCCTCCCGGCCGAGTTCGTCGAGCAGCGTCTCGACGAACTCCTCGAGAAACGCGGCCTGTTGCTCGTCGAGCTCCAAGTCCTCCGCGCTTTCCGAGCCCTGGGCCTCGGCGTCGGTGAACAGGTCGCTGTAGTTCGCGAAGCGTGCCTCCGCCAGCCAGCCCTGCGTCAGTCCGGACACGGCGTCGGAATGCCCGGCCTTGCGGGCTCCTGCGGCCAGGGCTTCGAGCCAGTCACGGCGCTCGTCGTCGGCATCCCGACGTTTCCCGATTCCATGGACGAACACAAGCTGAGGAGTGTCCGAACCGCTCACCCACGCCCCCGAAGTACTGCCCGTGCGGTCCCGCACCGCTCGACCGACCGCATGCCGTGTCGAGCACCGCCACCCGCGATGCCCACGGTGAACCTTAGTCACAACGCCCGGTGCGGGTCGGGAAACGCCGAATGTCGTCCCATGCGCCTGCGTCTCGCCGAGCGACGACCAGTCAGTCCCGTACGGCGCGCCGCCTCCCCGGCGGGAGCATGTCCGGCCGGGGAGGCTTCACAGATGGTGGTGACTTCGGTGCAGCGCAAGGCTGTTGGGTTCAGGCCCCCGCAGGCTGCCCGTCCGGCAGCGGTGCGGCGGCCAGGTACTCCTCGCTGATCTCCCGTTCCCCGAACGGCCACACCTTCTCCAGCCGTGCCCAGATCAGGAAGGCCACGCAGCCGAGGAGCAGCCAGGCCAGGGACCACTCGATGGGGTGACGGCCCGGGGAGTTCTTGTCGGCGTAGGCGTAGATCACGCACCAGCCGGCGAAGGCGATGATGCTGGGCAGTGGGTAGAGCCACATCCGGTACGGGCGGCGCAGGGTCGGCTGCCGCCTGCGCAGGACGGAGAGGGCGACGATCTGGGCCAGTGCCTGGACGATCACCATCACCGTGGTGAGCAGCTGGATCAGTGTGGCGAGGTCGGTGTGGCGGCCGATCAGGAAGCCGACCGCGGTGATCACGCCCATGGTCGCCAGGCCCAGCATCGGGAAGCGGTGCTTCGGGTGCAGCTTCTCGTACGGGCGGAAGAACACCCGGTCGCGAGCCGCGTCGTAGGGCACGCGGGAGCCGCCGAGCAGGCCGGTGAAGACCGAGGCGAAGGCCGTGATCAGGATGAGGACGGTCACCGTGTCGGCGGCGCCCTTGCCCCAGGTCTCCTCCAGCACCGCGGAGGCCACGGAGGTGGAGGCGATGTCCTTCGGATCGGTCATGCGGTGCCAGTCGAGGACCCCGAGCGTGCCGATCTGCAGGAGCAGGTAGATCGCCATGATGCCGAGGATCGAGAAGAGGATGGAGCGCGGCAGGATGCGGCCGGGGTCCTTGATCTCGGCGCCCATGTAGGCGGTGGTGTTGTAGCCGAGGTAGTCGTAGATGCCGATGGTCAGGCCCGCGGCGAAGCCGAGCCAGAAGTGGTTCGAGGTGAGGTCGAAGGCGTGCGCCGGGTAGGTGAAGGCCCGGTGCGGGCTGAAGTCCGTGGCCGCGGCGACGATCACCAGGAGGACCGAGGCGATCATCACGGTCCACATCACGGCGGTGATGCGGGCGATGTGCTCGATGCCGCGCCAGAGCAGGAGGACGACGAGGGCGATGACGCCGAGGCCGATCAGGTCGCCCGAGGTCCGGCCGAGGTCGGGGGCGAGGTAGCCCAGGTACTGGACGAAGCCGACCACGCCGGTGGACATGATCAGCGGGATGAAGAGCATCGCCGTCCACACGAACAGGAACGGCATCAGCCGGCCGGTGCGGTACTGGAAGGCCTGGCGGAGGTAGACGTAACTGCCGCCGGAGCCGGGCATGGCGGCGCCCAGCTCGGCCCACACCAGCCCGTCGCAGAGGGCCAGCACGGCGCCCGCGACGAATCCGATGACCGCCTGGGGGCCGCCGAACGCGGCGACCATCAGCGGGATCGTCACGAACGGACCGATGCCGCACATCTGGCTCATGTTGATGGCCGTGGCCTGGAACAGGCCGACACGACGGACGAAGCCACCCGAGGGTGGCGGGCTACCGGACATGGAGGCTCCTGACGCGAGGCACGGAGAGGGTTCTGCCGGAGGAGGCGGGATGGCCGATAAAGTTAAGGAGCCTTACTAGATACGTCAAGCATGCGTGAGTAATGCGTGAGAATGGTGCGATGCCCGCCAGCGACGCCGTAGAGCAGCACGAACAGCCCTGGAGCCGTCGGCGGCTGCGCAGCGCCAACGAGCGGCTGCTCCTCGACCGGCTGCGCCACGCCGGCGCCGCCTCGCGTGCCCAGCTGGCCCGGGAGACCGGCCTGTCCAAGCCGACGGTGTCCAGCGCGCTCGCCTCGTTGGAGGCGGCCGGACTCGTGCACGAGGTCGGCACCCATGCCCCCGAGCGCGGGCGCGTCGCCGTGCTGTACGCACCCGACCCGGCCGCCGGTCACGCGCTCGGCGTCGACATAGGCCGCAGCTGGCTACGGGTCGCGCTGGCCGACCTGGACGGCACCGTGGTCGCCCGGTCCGATGTACGCAACCCCGCCCGCGGCGCCGACGCCCTCGCCGACCTGGTCGTGGGCACCGCCCGCCAGGTCGTCGCCAACTCCGGGGTGGACCCGGCGGAGGTGGTACACGGCGTGGTGGGCACGCCCGGGGTCTACGACGAGAAGCAGCGGCGGGTGCGGTACGCGATGCATCTGCCGGGGTGGGGCCGCGCGGGGCTGCTCGACCGCCTGCGCGGGGAGCTGGGCATACCGCTCGAGGTGCACAACGACGCCAACCTGGCCGCCCTCGGCGAGTACACGTACGGGGTCGGCGCGGGGAGCCGGCTGTTCGCGTACATCCTGATCGGCACCGGTCTCGGCATGGGAGTCGTCAGCGAGGGACGGCTGTTCACGGGGGCGCACGGGCTGGCCGGGGAGATCGGGTTCCTGCCGTGGCCGGGGCGGCAGAAGCCGGAGCGGCTGGAGGACGCGGTGTCGGGGGTGGCCGTCGTGGAGGCGGCGCGGCACTTCGGGATGCGCGGGCAGCTCACGGCGAAGGCCGTGTTCGACGCGGCCCGGCAGGGCAACACCGCCGCGGTGCAGGCGGTGGAGCTGGAGGGCGAGCGGATCGCGCACACCGTGGCGGCCGCGGCCGCGGTGCTCGATCCGGACCTCGTCGTGCTCGGCGGCGGCGTGGGCCACAGCGTGGACCTGCTGCTGCGGCCGGTACGGGAGCATCTGCGCACACTCACTCCGCTGCGGCCGAAGCTCGCACCCAGCCGACTGGGTGAGGACGCGGTCCTGTTGGGCGCGGTGGCGACGGCTCTGGGCACGGCACGGGAGATGGTGTTCGAGCACAGGACGGCCGCGACCTGAGCATCTGCCGCCGCGGCCACGGTGATTGACACCGCCCACCCTGCGCCCTAGCTTGAGGCAGGTTAGTAAAGTTTCCTAACTTTACGAGCCTGGAGACCGCCGTGTTCCCTCGCCCCGCCCGCAGACGCCGCCTCGCCACGGCCACCGTGGCCCTGGGTCTGCTCTGCTCGCTGTCCACCAGTGCCTGGGCCGGGTCCCGGGATCCAGCCCCGGCGCACCGGCACGCCCGGGTCACCCACGTCCCCTCCGCAGCCGGCAGCAGCACCCCGCTGTCCGGCTACGCGATCCAGTCGACAGCGAAGGTCGGCGACTCGGCGGAGGCCGTCTCCTCCCCCGGCTATCCGGCGGCCGGCTGGTATCCGGCGGGCCCCCGCTCGACGGTCCTCGCGGCGCTGCTCGCGGGCGGCCGGTACGCGGACCCGTTCCACTCCACCAACCAGGACAAGATCCCGAGGGCCGACTTCCAGGTCCCGTGGTGGTACCGGGCCGACTTCACGGTCGCCGACACCACCGAGCGCACCCACCTCGACTTCAGCGGCGTGATCTCGGCGGCCGACGTCTATGTGAACGGCCGTCAGGTGGCCCGGGCCGCCGATGTCACCGGTGCCTACACCCACCACGAACTGGACATCTCCTCGCTGGTGAAGTCCGGCACGAACACGGTCGCCTTCCGCATCCAGCCCAACGAGCCCAACAAGAACCTCACCATGGGCTGGATCGACTGGCTCCAGCCGCCGCCCGACCGGAACATGGGCATCGTCCGTGACGTCCTGGTGCGCCGGGGCGGCCCGGTCGCGTTGCGCGACGCGCACGTGGTGACCAAGCTCGCCGTGCCGTCCCTGGCCACCGCCGACCTGACCGTCAAGGCGCAGGCCCGCAACGACTCCGGGACGGCGGTCACGGCCGAGATCTCCGGCACCGTCGCCGGGGCGGCCTTCACCAGGTCCGTGCCGCTCGCCGCGCACGAGACGAAGACCGTCACCTTCTCCCCCGCCGACGTCCCCGGGCTCCACCTCACCTCCCCGAAGGTGTGGTGGCCGGCCGGCATGGGCGGGCAGCCGCTGTACGACCTGGACCTCACCGCGTCCGTGTCCGGCACGGCCTCGGACACCGCCCACGAGAGCTTCGGCATCCGCGACGTGCAGGCGCCCCTGAACTCCGACGGCGCGCGCCAGTACCGGATCAACGGCCGCAAGCTGCTGATCAAGGGCGGCGGCTGGTCGCCGGACGAGTTCCTGCGCTGGGACTCCACCTATGTGGAGGACCGGCTGAAGTACGCCCTCGACCTCGGGCTGAACACCATCCGCCTCGAAGGCCACATCGAGCCGGACGAGTTCTTCGACCTCGCCGACCGGTACGGCGTGCTCACGCTGCCGGGCTGGGAGTGCTGCGACAAGTGGGAGGGCCAGGTCAACGGCAGCGGTGAGACCGGCGACGAGTGGACCGCCGCCGACTACCCGGTCGCCAAGGCCTCCATGGCCGCCGAGGCCGCCCGGCTGCGCGACCACCCGAGTGTGATCTCGTTCCTGATCGGCAGCGACTACGCGCCCGACGCGACCATCGAGAAGAACTACCTGGACGCCCTGAAGGCGGCCGACTGGCCGAACCCGGTGGTCTCCTCGGCCTCCGACAGGTCCTCGCCCCAGCTCGGCAGCTCGGGCCTGAAGATGTCCGGGCCCTACGACTGGATCCCGCCGAACTACTGGTACGCCAAGCGCGAGGGCGGGGCCACCGGCTTCAACTCCGAGACCAGCGCCGGCCCCGACATCCCCACGCTCGACACGCTGCGCCGGATGATGACGCCCGCCGAGCTCGACACGCTCTGGAAGAACCCGGACACCAGGCAGTACCACCGCTCGCCCTCGCCGGTGTTCGGCACGCTCAAGATCTACGACGCCGCCCTCACCGGCCGCTACGGCGCCCCGACCGGCCTCGCCGACTACGTGCGCAAGGCGCAGCTCGCCCAGTACGAGAACGTCCGCGCCCAGTACGAGGCCTACGCGCGCAACGCGACGGACGCGAGCAAGCCCGCCACCGGAATGATCTACTGGATGTTCAACAGCGGCTGGACCTCGCTGCACTGGCAGCTGACGGACCGCTATCTGGACCAGGGCGGCGCCTACTTCGGCGCCAAGAAGGCGAACGAGCCGCTGCACGTCCAGTACGCCTACGACGACCGCTCGGTCGTCGTCGTGAACAACCGGCACGCCGCGGCCGGCGGACTCACCGCGCGGGCCACGCTGTTCAACCCCGACGGCACACAGAAGTACGACAAGACCGTGACCGGGATGACGGTGAACGGCGACGGTGCGCACGGGACCGCGCTCACCCTGCCCGCGTCGGTGGGCGGCCTGTCGTCCAGTTACCTGCTGCGGCTGACGCTGACCGGCGCGGACGGCAAGGAGGTGAGCCGGAACGTGTACTGGCTCTCCACCAAGGCCGACACGCTCGACTGGGCGAAGACCGACTGGTACCACACGCCGACGACCGGCTACGCCGACCTGAAGCGGCTGGCCTCGATGGCGCAGGCGCCGGTGTCGGCCACGGCGTCGACCGAGTCGTCCGCCGGTACGTCGACCACGACGGTGACCCTGCGCAACACGGGCAGCGGGCGGACCCCATCGTTGTTCACGGACGTCCACCTGCTCGACGGGCAGGGGAAGCCGGTGCTGCCGGTGCGGTGGTCGGACAACGAGGTCGGCCTGTGGCCGGGTGAGTCGGTGACGCTGACGGCCACCTACCGGACCGCCGACCTGCACGGCTCGGCGCCGGGCGTGCGGGTCTCCGGCTGGAACACGCCGGAGCGGACGGTCCCGGCCGCCTGACGTGCGGGGGTGGGCCGATGGCCCACCCCGGCACGGTTCAGCTGACGTTGAGCGCGGAGTCGTCCACGACGAAGGACGTCTGGAGGGTGGAGCCCTCGGTGCCGGTGAACTTGATCGTCACCGTCTGGCCCGCGTAGCTCGCGAGGTTGAAGCTGCGCTGGGTGTAGCCGCTCGCCGCGTTCAGGTTCGAGTAGGTCGCGAGCGTCGACAGCACCGTGCCGCTGCTGTTGAGGACCTGCGCCTTCAGGGTGTCGTAGGCCGTCGAGGTGGTCGTCTCGGCGGTGTCGACGTGGAGGTAGAAGCTCAGGGTGGCGCTCGTGCACCCGGCAGGAATGGTCACCGACTGCGCGAGCGTGTCGGTGTGGGCAGAGCCGTAACCGTTCAGCCAGGCCTTGTAGGAGCCGGTGCGGGCGGCCTCGCCGGTGTCGTTGGTGATGACACCGCTGGAAGCGGTCCAGGAAGTGGCGCCGGACTCGAAGCCGGGGTTGGCCAGCAGCTGGGCGGCCGTGCAGGTACCGCCACCGCCACCGCCTCCGCCGGTCGTGCCGTCACCGGCCAGCCAAGCGGTGGCGTTGAGGGCGAGGGCCGCGTTGGTGGCGCCGGAGTCGTTCCAGCCGTCGTACAGGGTGTTGCCCGACTGACCGGTGCCGTCGTCGATCGGCGAGCTGTCGCCCCAGAAGGCGACGCGGCCGCTGCCGAAGGTGGACGTCAGGAAGAAGGCGCCGGTGTTGCCGGAGTAACCGGTCCGGTAGAGCAGGCCCTTGACGCCGGAGTTGTCGGCGGGCTTGAGCGTGGCGGTGGTACCGCTCGCGATCAGGCTCTTGGTGACGGTGCCGAAGGAGCCGTGCAGGACCGGGTCGGTGCTGTCACTGATCGCCGACGGGTGGTCGGAGCTGATGCTCAGCGAGTCGATGGAGAAGCCGAACGGGTCGGTGGAGTCGACGCTGTTGTTCGTCATCAGGTCGTTGAGGATCTCGACCGCGTCGTAGCCGTCGTTGTTGCGGTCGGCTCCGGTGTGGTCGGAGATCATGAAGAGACCGCCGCCGTTCTTCACGAAGTTCATGATCGCCGTCTTCTCGGCGGTCGTGAACATCGTGTTGGGCTCGGGCAGGACCAGCGTGTCGAAGTTCGACAGGTCGGTGGTCGACGAGCCGCCGTAGCTGAGGCTGGAGCCCGAGGGCAGCGTCTTCAGGCTGTAACTGCCGGTCCTCTGCAGGTCGACGCCCCAGGAGGACAGGGCGCCGGTCCAGTCCGTCTCGGCCGACGGGGAGGAGTTCTGGCCGAGCGGGTCGGGCTGGCTGGTGGAGATGATCCAGTCCGCGTTGCCGGCCGTCTCGGCATGGGCGTTGTCGAACAGGATCCGGTGCGTGGTGGCCGCGTGGGCGGGGGTGGCGCTCGTGCCGACCTGCAGGGCTGCGGACGTGACCAGCAGCCCGAGTCCGGCCAGGACGGTGGTGAATCTGCGGCGGGATCTCCTCGATCCGAGCATCCGGCGAACCTCCATGAGGGGTGGGGAGAGGCGGTGGGGGCGCCAAGTCTGCGCGCGTAGAACCCGCTTGAGGGTTCTACACGCGTCGATTGGTTGAAAGGTACATGGCATGTCGGCTGAGTGAACAGAAAGTCCCGGCAATATGCGGAGCGGAGTGCCTGCGGCCGGAGCGGGCACATGGAACGTCAGCGGGGAACGCGACGAAGAGGGGTGGACATGGAGATCTCAGGCCTCATCAGCGCCATCGTCATCGGGCTCGTCATCGGCGTGTTGGGCCGGCTGGTCGTGCCCGGACGGCAGCACATCGGCATCCTGTGGACCATCGTGGTCGGCATCGTGGCGGCACTGCTGGGCTCGGCGATCGCCGCCGGGTTCGGGGTCGCGGACACCAAGGGGCCCGACTGGATCGAGTGGTTCATCCAGATCGCCCTCGCGGCCGTGGGAGTCGCCGCGCTGGACCGGGCGCAGGCCCGGCGCTGATGGAGCGTCGACTTCCGGTGGCTCAACTCCCGTACAGGTACGGGGTGGTGGTGCTCACCGCGTGGAAGCCGAGGCGTTCCAGTATCGGGCGGCTCATGGCCGAGGCGTCGACCTGGAGGTAGCGGTAGCCGTGGGCGGCGGCGACGCGGGCGCGATGGGCGACCAGGGCACGGTAGACGCCCCGGCCCCGCCAGGCCTCGACGGTGCCGCCGCCCCACAGTCCGGCGAAGCGGGTGCCGGGCACCAGCTCCATGCGGGCGGCGCTGACCGGCTCGTCCCCGGCGAGCGCGACCACGGCGACGACCGTGCCGGGGTCGGCGGCCAGCCGGGCGAGCAGCCGGTGACGCAGCCGGGTGCCGTCGGTACCGAAGGCCTTCTCGTGCACGTCCACGACGAGGTCGATGCCGGCCGGGTCGGTGGCCCGGACGAAGCGGATCCCTTCGGGCGGCTCGGCGTCCAGGGCGAGCCGGGCGACCTCGCCGATCAGGAGCGTCTCCTCGGGCTCCGCGCGGAATCCGGCGGCGGTGAGCCGGGGACCGAGGTCCAGCGGCCGGTCGTGTCCGTAGAGCTTCCACTCGAAGTCGCGGCCGAGGCCGGTGAAGTAAGCGATCTGTTCGCCGATCGCCCGGTCCGCGCTGCCCTCGTCCAGGGCGGTCCACACCACGCCGTTCCAGCCCTGCGTGTCGGCGACCTGGCGGATGACCGGGCCGGTCCGCTCGATCCGGGCGCCGGGCCCGTCGGGGCGTGCGCCCTCGCGCATGTCCCGGTCGTAGAGGGCGAGCACCGCGTCGTGATCCATGGGATCACTCCAGCATCAGCGCCCCGGCGGGGCAACGGAATTACCCTCCGGCCGCACCACGGACAGGTACGCGGTGAGCCGGTCGCGGTTGCGGGCCAGGCAGTCGATACGGGCCTGGATGCGGTCGATGTGCGCCTGCAGCAGGGCCGCCGTCCGCGGGGCCACGCACTCGGCGGGCGGGTGCAGTTCCTCGGGCCCCGAGAGGTACGGCAGGATCGCGCGGATCATCTCGGTGGTGAGGCCCGAGTCCAGCAGGCCCCGGATCTGCTGGACGTCCGGCACGGCGGACTCGGGGTAGCTGCGGTAGCCGTTGTCGGCGCGGTCGGGGTGGAGCAGGCCCTGCTCCTCGTAGTAGCGGAGCAGGCGGGTGGGTACACCGGTGCGCCGGGACAGTTCACCGATCCTCATTCCCGCCTCCCGGTCCCACGCTTGCCTTCACACTGATGTCAAGGTTCCACCATGGTCGCATGTCCCTGTCTTCCCAGGTCAAGGGCGGTCCGCTGCCGTGGTCGGGGCTGCTCGCCCTGTCCTGCGCCGCCTTCACGGCCGTCCTGACCGAACTCCTGCCGGCGGGTCTGCTGCCCGCGATGGCACCCCGGCTGGGGGTGGCCGAGTCCCGGATCGGCTTCCTCGTCACCGCGTACGCGACGGCCTCCTTCCTGGCGGCCGTCCCGCTCACGACGGCGCTGCGCGGGCTGCCGCGGCGGCCGGTGCTGTGCGGCGCGCTGCTGGGGTTCGCGGTCAGCGACGCGCTCGTCGCGCTGTCGTCGTCGTACGCGCTCACCTTCGCGGCCCGGCTGCTGGCCGGCGCCATGGGCGGCACGCTGTGGGCGATGCTCGTGGGCTACGCGGCCCGGATGGTGCCGGCCGCCCGGCGCGGCCGGGCCATCGCGGTCGTGCTCGCCGGGATCACCCTGGCCCTGGCACTGGGTCTGCCCGCCGGTACGGCGCTGGCGGGTGCGGTGGGCTGGCGGGCGGCCTTCGGCTCGCTGGCCGTGCTCGCCGTCCTGCTCCTGGTGTGGGTACGGCTGCGGGTGCCCGGCTTCCCCGGTGAACCCCCGCACGCGCGCGTGCCGCTCGTCCGGGTCGCCGTCCGGCCCGGGATCCGCCCGGTGCTGTCCGTGACGCTGTGTCTGCTGCTGGGGCACCAGGTGATGTACACGTACGTCGCCCCGTTCGCCGCGCACGCCGGATACGGCCGTACCGGCGTGCTGCTCGCGGTGTTCGGGGCCGCCACGGTGGCCGGGATCTGGCTCACCGGCGTGCTGGTCGACCGGCATCTGCGGCCCACGCTGCTGGCGGCGCTCGCCCTGTTCGCGACGGTCCTGCCGGTGCTCGGCCTGGCCTCCGGTGCGCACGCGGTGCTGGTCTGCGCCGTCGCCGTGTGGGGCGTGGCCTTCGGCGGGACGCCGACACTGATCCAGACCGCGCTGGTCGACGTCTCGGGCCCGGCCGACGCCGATGTCGCGACCTCGCTGCAGACCACGGTGTACAACGCGGGGATCGCCGCGGGTTCGCTCACCGGCGGGGTGGCGCTGGACTCCCTGGGTGCCGGGGCACTGCCCTGGACGGCGCTGCCCGCGGCCGTACTCGCGCTGGCGACGGTGGCGGCGGGGCGCCGGCACGCCTTTCCGTCCGTACGGCACGGTGCGGCGCCGCACGGGAACCGGGTGGCTGTGTCACCCTCGGTGCCCGTAGCCCGCGGCGCCGGGGATCATGCTGCGAGGAGGTCCGTGCCCCATGGTGAGGGACAGTGAGCTGGGTCATCTGCGCCGGTGCGTCGAGCTGGCGCGGGAGGCGCTCGACGCGGGCGACGAGCCCTTCGGGTCGGTGCTCGTGGCGGCGGACGGCACGGTCCTCGCCGAGGACCGCAACCGGGTGGCCGCCGGGGACCGCACCCGGCATCCGGAGTTCGAGCCGGCCCGCTGGTCGGCCGCCCACCCACGCCCGGGGAGCGGGCCGCCGCCACCGTCTACACCTCGGGCGAACACTGCCCGATGTGCGCGGCCGCGCACGCCTGGGTCGGACTCGGCCGCATCGTGTACGTCGCCTCGTCCGAACAACTCGTCTCCTGGCTGACCGAGTTGGGTGTGCCCGCGGCTCCGGTGCGAGCGCTGCCCGTGCGTGCGGTGGCCCCCGGTGTGGCCGTCGAGGGGCCGGTGCCCGAGCTGGTCGAGGAGGTACGGGACCTGCACCGCCGCTGCCACGCGGACCGTCGCTGACCGGCGCTTCACGGCCAGGGCTGTCGACCGGCGCCGGCCGCCTCAGCCGAGTTCGAGCGTGGCGACACCGAAGATCCGCTCGCGGGCGTGCTCACGCACCGGCCCGGTGTACATCCGGGCGGTCTCGAACGAGGCGCTGAAGCCGGCCTCCTCGGCCAGTGCGACGCCGGCCGTGTTCGGTTCGGGGACGTCGATCGCGACCTCGTGGCCGGCGGCCTCGGTGGTGAGCGCGGCGAACAGGGCCCGGGCGCCATCGGCGGTGTCGGCGAAGAGCGGGCCGATGCGCAGGCTGTCGCGGCCGGGCCGGATCACGCCGTAGCCGCTGAGGCGGTCGCCGTCGTGGCGGACGAACGCGCGGTGACCGGGGCCGGTGAGCCACTCGGGGAGGAAGCGTGGGCGGTCGGCCGGGGAGCAGGCGCTGTCGTAGGCGGTGACGGCGGGCAGGTCGGCGGGCCCGGCGGGACGGACGCCCTCGGGCAGCCGGCTCTGCGGGGCGGTGCCGGCGAAACGGATCGTGCGGTAGGCGAGTTCGAACCCGGACTGACGGTAGTTGTCCTGCTGGGCGACGACTCCGTCCAGGCCGACGGTGCGGTTGCCGGCGTGGGCCAGGGCGGTCTTCCAGGTGGTGAGGCCGTGGCCATGGCCGCGCAGGTCCGGGCGAACGAGGTAACAGCCGAGGAAAGCGTAGTCGGAGCCGTAGTTCACGACGGAGATGGCCGACACCGGCTCCCCGTCGATCCGGCCGAGGAAGAAGCCGTCCGGATCCTGGGCGAAGAACGCCGGACCGTCCGACAGCCCGGGATTCCACCCCTCCGCCGCCGCCCACCCGCTGATCACCGGCCAGTCGGCGAGGGTGGCCTGCGTGACGACGAGGTCCTGGGGGGCCGGAGAGGTCATCGGTGCGCTCCATTGCGTGGGGGTCGGACGTGCTGTGCGGGCGCGGTACGGCGACCGCGCCCGCAGCATCCTTGCCGATCAACGTGGCTCACGCCACGCACGGTTCGGCCGTTGCGGGAACCAAGCCGCCCCGCTGTGGGCCGGGTTGGCAGCGTGCACCGGACATGACCCCGGACCGGCCCACGCCGACGGCCCCACCGGGCCGGCGTCCGGCGGGGCCGCTCTGCGCGTGTGGGGGTCAGCGGTCCCGGCCGGGGCGGAAGCGGCGGTACAGGGTCGCGCCCGTGAGCAGGAGCGCGGCGCTGCCCGCGACCGCGGGGGCCGTGAGGTCGCTTCCGGTGTGGGCCAGGGTGGCCCCGGGCGGCTGCGCGGCGGGGGGCTGCGTGTGCGGGGTGTGCGGGTGGGACCTGGTGGGGGCCGGCGGCTTCGGGGTCGGTGCCGGGTGGTGGGTGTTGACCGAGTGGTTGCCCGTGGCCGGGTTGCCCACGCCGACGACGTCGACCGAGTTGCCGCTGACGTTCACCGGCAGGTGGACGGGGAGCTGGACGTCGTTGCCGGAGAGCACACCGGGCGAGTCCTTCGTACCGCCCTGCGCCGACGCGCCGCCGGACGTCGACGACGCGCCGGACGTCGACGAGGTGCCCGTGCCGCCACCGCCGCCGTTCGCGCAGGCGTTGCCGGCTGCGGGGTTGAGCAGTCCCACCACGTTCACCGTGTTCCCGCACACGTTCACCGGGACGTGCACCGGGAGCTGGACGGTGTTGCCGGAGAGCACACCGGGCGAGCCGGCCGCCGAGCCGTCGGCGGCAGCCCCGTCGGCCGCGAAGGCGGCGGACACCGGCATCGCCACGGCCATCGCGCCGGAAGCGGCGACGACGGCGATCACACCGTTTCGGGTAGCCCGTCTCATAGGTTTCCCTGCCTTCCAGACTTCGTCGCGGGCACTCACCCGCACCCCAGAAAACGCAGACGAACCATCCGAGTTATGGCTTATCGGCCTTTCACCCCGTCGAGTGACATGATCACTCGAACTGCATGCAAAGCAATCGAAAGATCATTGATCATGAGAGAAGCCGCGAAAGACAGATCATCGGACATGGCGCCCGGAGGCGCCCCGCACAAGGCCCGCTTATGGTGAGCGAGGGCGCGGCCCCGGTCCGCGGCTGGCGTGCCCCGGGAGGCGATCGATGCTGGTCAAGCTGTCCACACGGCCCGCCGTGCGGCGCTGCGCGGGAGCCGGAGCCCTCACGCTGGCGCTGCTCGGGTCCGGGTTGCCCGCGGCAACCGCCGCCGACCAGCCACAGCCGGACCTGTCCCGCTTCTACCGGCAGAAGCCGTCCTGGGCGGCCTGCAAGGGCCCGGACATGCCGAAGGATCTCCAGTGCGCGAAGGCGACCGTCCCGCTCGACTACGAGCACCCGAACGCGGGCACCCTCGACCTGGCCCTGGCCCGGTACCGGGCCACCGGTAAGTCGCGGGGCTCGGTGCTGCTGAACTTCGGCGGCCCCGGCGGCGCGGGCGTTCCGGAACTCGCCGGGGGCGGCAAGGAGTTCATGGAGCTGACCAACGGCTACGACGTGGTCACCTTCGACCCGCGCGGCGTCGGCCGCTCCTCCCCCGTCAGCTGCGGCCAGGGCACCGAGGAGGCCTCGGCGGCGATGGGCCAGAACGCCGACATCGGCCATCCCGAGGCCCTGCTGCAGAAGCTGCGGCAGGCCGCCGACCAGTGCGCCAGGCACTCCGGCCCGGTCCTGCGGCACATAGGCACCGTGAACACCGCCCGGGACATGGACGTCATCCGCCAGGCCCTCGGCGACAAGAAGCTCAACTACCTGGGCTTCTCCTACGGCACCCGGCTCGGCGCGGTCTACGCGGCGCAGTTCCCGCACAACCTCGGCCGGATGGCCCTGGACGGCGTGGACACCCTGACCGAGCCACTGTCCGAGCAGGGCCTGGCGGGCGCCGAGGGGCAGCAGACCGCGCTCGACGACTTCCTGGACTGGTGTACGACGGACATCGCGTGCCCGTTCGGGCAGGACCGGCGCATGGCCGGGGACCAGGTCCTCCAGCTGGTGCGTTCGCTCGACGAGAACCCGGTGCCCACGGACTTCGGCGGCACGTTCTCCGGACAGGACCTGGTGGGCGCCATCGGGCAGGCCCTGTACAGCAAGAAGCTGTGGCCCTCCCTGGAGCGTGCGCTCGTCTCGCTGGTCGAGGACGGCGACACGCGGCGGCTGCTCAGTCTCACCTCCGGCGGCGGATTCGCCGTGCCCGTCCGGCAGGGCGGCCGGGGGAAGGTCCAGGGCGGCGCGCGGCGGGACGGCGGGCTCGTGGACACCCAGGACGTCCCGTCGGACAACCTGCCGGCCGCGCTGATGGCGATCAACTGTGCGGACGACCCCGACCGGCCCGACGAAGCGCAGATCACCAGGGACCTGAAGGATCTCCGGGCCGCCTACGACCACGCGTCGCCGGTCTTCGGCCGCTTCCGGCTCACCCAGCTGCTGATGTGCTACGGCCGCCCCAAGGGCACGACCTTCATCCGCGACCGGGTCAAGAACCTCCAGTCGGCGAAGATGCTGCTGGTGGGCACGCGCGGCGACCCGGCGACGCCGTACCGCTGGACCGAGGAGACGGCGGGGCGGCTCGGGTCCTCCGCCGTGGTGCTCGACAACAAGGGCGACGGCCACACCGGCTACTCGTCGTCCACCTGCGTACATCGCAAGGTCAACGACTTCCTGCTGTACGGCACCCTGCCACCGAGCGGCAGCTCCTGCCCCGCGGACGGGAACACCTGGAGTTCCACCACGAACACCACCAATGGATGACAGGAGCAGTGCAATCGGGTATCAGGCGTGATTCCGGCACAACCTCCCGGCCGGCCCGGACGTCACACCGGGCAGGCGCGCCTCGGCCCGCCGTACCCGTACGTGACCGTGACAGGGGGCACCCGCCATGCGCATCCGCGCCGCCATCGCCGTACCCGCCGTCTCCGCCGCCGCGGCGGCCCTGTTGCTCACCGCGCCGCCGGGTCAGGCAGCCGCGGGGCACGCCCAGCCCGCACGCTGCGCGGAGAAGGCGCTGAGCATCCGGGCGAAGGCCGCGTCCGGCGATCCAGCCGTGATCCGGGTCAGGGTGACCAACATCAGCGCCCGGACCTGCGTCGTCGACCGGGTGCCCACGGTCACCTTCGGTGACCTGGACGGAGCCGCGCTGCCGGTGCCGGAGGGCGGTGGGGGCACGTACAGGCTCGGGGCCGGAAAGACCGCCTGTGCGGCCGTACGCACCATCGCCGACCCGACGGACCCCGAGGCTCGCCGGGTGGACGCGATCACGGTGGCCGCGTCGGCCTCCCAGTGGGGCCGTGCCTTCACCGCCGCGCAGCTCGGCACCGGGAGCGAGGTCCGGGTGTGGGAGCCGGTGACGACGTGGTGGCAGTCGACGGCGGCGGCCGCGGACCGGGCACTGGGCCTCGGCTGAAGGCCGGCTCCGGAGAGCGGCGGACCGAGCTCCCGGCCTCACCTGAAGGCCGACTCCAGAGAGCCGGGGACCAAGCCCCCGGCCCTCAGCTCAGGGAGCGGCGGACCGGGTCTCCGGTCCCAACTGAAGGCCGGCTACAGGGAGCCGCGGACCTGGACCCCGGCCTCGTCCGGGGAGCGGCGGACCCGGTGTCGGGGCCTCAGCCGAGGGTCAGTTCCGGGTTGTAGAGGTCCAGCCACTGGGCGAGGTCCAGGGCGCACTCCAGGCCGCGGCGGGCCACCTGGGTGATGACGGGAGTGTCGCGCTCGGCGGCCTCCCTGACCCGCTCCCGGTCGACCAGGTCGAAGACGGGGTGGGAGGGCCGGTCGAGGAGGTCCTTGACCTGGACCTGCAGGGCGCGGGCGTACCGCGGGTCCTGGGTGGACGGGTACGGGCTCTTGACCCTGTCGTACACCGACCGCGGCAGGAGGTCCGCGGTGGCCTCCCTGAGCAGGCTCTTCTCCCGGCCGTCGAAGGACTTCAGCGACCAGGGCGTGTTGTAGACGTACTCGACGAGCCGGTGGTCGCAGAACGGCACCCGGACCTCCAGGCCGACGGCCATGCTCATCCGGTCCTTGCGGTCGAGCAGGATGCGGACGAAGCGGGTCAGGTGCAGGTGGCAGATCTGCCGCATCCGGTACTCGAAGTCGCTCTCGCCGTCCAGGCGGTGGATGGCCGCGACGGCGGTGCGGTAGCCGTCGGCGATGTATCCCTCCAGGTCCAGGGTCTTGGCCAGGTCGGGGCGCAGCACGTCGGCGTCGTCGCCGAAGTGGCGGCCGAAGTGCACCAGCCAGGGGAAGGTCTCGGCGCGGCGGGCCTCCTCGTCGAAGAACTGCAGGTAGCCGCCGAAGACCTCGTCGGCCGATTCGCCGGACAGGGCGACCGTGGACTGGTCGCGGACGGCTCGGAAGAGCAGCAGCAGCGAGGTGTCCATGTCGCCGAAGCCGGCCGGCAGGTCGCGGGCGCGGATCACCTTCTCGCGCACGCCCGGGTCGGCGAGGGACTGGGCGTCCAGGACGATGTCCTGATGGTCGGTGCGGGCGAGCCGGGCCACGTCGTGCACGAAGGGGGTGTCCGGGGTGCCGCGCAGCTCGTCGGCGACGAAGTTGTCGGTCTGGCCGGCGAAGTCGACGGAGAAGCTGCGGACCTTCTCGCCGTGCTCGGCGAGCTGCCGGGCGGCGAGCGCCGTCATGGCGGAGGAGTCGAGGCCGCCGGAGAGCAGGGTGCAGCGCGGGACGTCGGCGACCAGCTGGCGGCGCACGATGTCGTCGAGGAGCGAGCGGACGGTGGCGACGGTGGTGTCGCGGTCGTCGGTGTGCGGGCGGGTCTCCAGCCGCCAGTAGACGCGGGTGCGCAGGCCCGTGCGGTCGACGGTGACGACGGTGCCGGGTTCGACCTCGTGCATGCCGTCCCACACGGCGTGTCCGGGGGTCTTGACCATGGTGAACAGCTCGCGCAGCCCGTCCAGGGCGACCCGGGGCCGGGCGAGCGGGTTGGCGAGGATCGCCTTGGGTTCGGAGCCGAACAGGACGCCGTCCGGGGTCGGGTGGTAGTAGAACGGCTTGATGCCCATGCGGTCGCGGATCATGACCAGCCGGTCGTGGGGGGCGTCCCACACGGCGAAGGCGTACATGCCGTTCAGCCGCTCGGCGACGGCGTCGCCCCATTCCAGGTAGCCGTGGAGGACGACCTCGGTGTCGGAGTCGGTCGTGAACCGGTGGCCACGGTCGGTGAGTTCGCGGCGGAGTTCGGTGAAGTTGTACGTCTCCCCGGAGTAGACGAGGGCGACGGCCCCCTCGGGGGTGCGGACGGACATCGGCTGGCGGCCGCCGGGGAGGTCGATGATCGCGAGGCGGCGGTGGCCCAGGGCGGCGGGGCCCTCGGTCCAGGTGCCCCGGTCGTCCGGGCCACGGCAGGCCATCGTCTCCGTCATCGCATGCAGAGCAGTGGACTCGGTGGTCAGGTCACGGTCGAAAGAGACCCATCCGGTGATGCCGCACATGCGCTACCTCCTGCCTCCGGCCCGCAGCCGTCCCCTCGCTCACCTGCGCTTTCCGGGGTGGACAGAAGACGACCGCCGAACCAGTTGTACCGAGCACCTATATGACGAGCCTCCGTCAGGCGCTCGCGGCGGTCAACGCGGGCGCACCACGGACGGACCAGACTCCCTCAGGGTTTCGGCCGTGTTTTGCCCGCGCGAAATCGAAGAACCGCCGTGGCACCGGGCTGGCGCGACAGGAACCGGCCACGGGCAAAAACTTCGCCAAGCGGCTGCTCGGCTAGTGTCCTGCGCCGGAGATCCGTCGGCAGAAGCGGGCGAGGGAGTCGAGGATCTCTTCGGCGGTCTTGGTCCAGATGAACGGCTTGGGGTCTTGGTTCCAGTTCTTGACCCAGGCCCGGATGTCGGCTTCCAGGGCCTGGATGTTCTTGTGCGCCCCGCGGCGGATCATCTGGTGGGCGAGGTAGCCGAACCACCGCTCGACCTGGTTGATCCAGGA
>NZ_JBIWPG010000030.1:0-117362 GCF_044768135.1 Streptomyces sp. NPDC101165
GCTCGGCTGGGAAACCCCAGCCGAGCGCCTGCATAAACTGCTCGCGGCCTGATCAACACAACCACCTGTTGCAATGACCCCTAGAAAGCGCCCTCCGGGAACCCGGGCCCTTCGTGCGTGTCGGGTCGGCCGCCGTACCGTGCATGTCATCAGTGCCCTACCGAGGTCACAGCGGGGCCGCCGCGTGCAGGATCAGGAACAGTGTGACGGCCGAGTTCGCCGAGGACATCGCCGACACCAGGGTGCCGGCGGCGGCGCCCCAGGCGGCGAGGCCGACCGCGGTGAACGCCGAGGGCCAGGAGCGGGCCACGGGAGCGGGGGCCAGTAGGGCTGCCACCCGGCGCGGGACGGGACCGGTCGTGGCGAGCGCGGCGAGGGTGGGCGCCGGGGTGCCGTGGGACAGCAGCGCCGCCTTGCCGATCGCGCGGGCGACCGTACGCCGGTCGCCGACCGCACGGGCCGCCTCCTCGTCCGCCCAGCGCTCGGCCGTGTAGACGACGGCGGTGCGCAGCGGGCGCAGGAAGGGGTTGGCCCTGGCGGCCAGATGGGCGGCGAGCAGATGGCGGTGGTGGCGGGCGGCGAGGTGGGCGCGTTCATGGGCGAACAGGGCGCGCCGTTCGGCGGGGGCGAGCCCGTCCAGTAGCGCGCTGGTGACGACGATGCGTCCCCGGCCGCCGGGCAGGGCGTAGGAGTACGGCGCACTGTCGGGCAGGACGGCCACCGTCGGACCGGGCAGGGCGGCCAGGGCGCGGTGGGCCCGGCGGGTGACCCGGTGGTGGCGCCACAGCGTGCGGGCGCAGGCGGTGGCGACCACGACGAGGGCGGGGATGGCGGCGCGGCCCGCGACCTCGTCGTGCGGGACGGCGGCCCGCACCTCGGGGTCGGCCCAGCCGTCCGGGAGGGGGTTGCCCGGCAGCTGGGCGGTGCCGACGACCATCAGCAGGGCCAGACAGAGGGTGCTGCACACGGCCATCACGACGGCGACCGCGGTGAGGAGCCAAGTGGCGGTGCGCGGGTGCAGGTGTACCTCGGCGAGCCGGGCGACCGGCCAGGCGGAGAGCGGCAGCACCAGCGGCAGGAAGACGAAGACCCCCATGGGTGGTCAGTGTTCCGTACCGCCGTCGCCGGTGCGCGGGGTGTTCCCGTTGTTCACCGAGCCCGGCTCTGCGGCCTCCAGCAGCGCCCGCAGCACCTGTTCGTCGTCGGGCGGCAGGGCGGTGACGAAGCTCGCCAGGACGGCTTCACGGTCGCGTTCGCCGTCCAGCAGACGGCGCATGCGCAGCGCGGCGAGCCGGGCCACGTCGGCGGTGGGCGTCCACAGGAAGGAGCGGCCCTGCCGTTCGCGGGCGACGACGTCCTTGGCGAGCAGCCGGGTGAGGATGGTGACGACGGTGGTGTAGGCGAGGTCGCCGCCGAGGCGTTCCTGTACCCAGGCGGCGCCGACCGGCCCGTCCGCCTCGCGCAGCGCGCCGAGGACCTGGCCCTCCAGTTCGCCCTGCCCGCGCCGCCGGGCTCGGCCGCCGTCCCGCACCATGTCCTGCTCTCCCCTTTGTCTGCCGCTCGGTTCGCCTCCGACGCGCCCCTTCGGCTCACTCGCTGCGCCGGCACCCGCGTGTCGGACCACGCTACTTCACGCCTGCCGTGCCTCCGTACGTGCGGCGGCCGCGGCGGTGCGCGATCTCGCCGAGGACGATGTCGACGGCGATGAATCCGGCCAACGGAATCCCGAGCAACGGCACGAAGTAGCCGAGTACGGCGATCACCGCCAGGGCCGGTACGAGGAGGTACGGCGGCACCTGCGCCCAGGCGCCGCGCGGGATCGGCCGGCCGAAGACGGAGCCGCGCCCGCGCTGCCACCACATGCGGTAGCCCCACACGATGAGCAGGATCAGGGCGAGCGCGAGCAGGGCGAGGGCGATCTGGTTGACGATGCCGAAGAGGACGCCGGTGTGCAGGTCGATGCCCCAGCGGGTGAGCTTGGCGAGCACCGGGTAGTCGGCGAACCGCAGTTCGTCGGTCACCTGGCCGGTCGCCGGGTCGACGGCGACGGCGTCCTGCTTCTCCGGCCAGCTGCGCTGGACCTGCTTCACGACGTAGGCGCTGTTCGCATCGGCCGGCGGCACGATCTCCACGGGGTCGCCGAGCCCCTTGGCCCGGGCCGCCGCGAGCACCTTGTCGAGGCCGACCCCGTGTCCGGCGTCCCCGCCGGCGCCGGCCGCCGTCCCGTGGCCCGTGTGCTCGCCGCCGGCCGCGGAGACGGACGGGGTGGCCTGGCCGAGCGAGGTGCGCAGTTCGTCGATGGTGGCGCCGGCGTACGTCGACCAGGTCAGTCCGGTCGCCGACAGGAACAGGAACCCGGCGGCGGTCCAGACCCCGACCGTGCCGTGCAGGCCGAGGGTGCGGCGCCGACCGCTGGTCCCACGCACCGTGCGCAAGGCGCGGCGCCGGGAGAACCAGAGCACCAGGCCGCCGCCCGCGATCACCCACAGCCAGCTGGCCGCCAGCTCGCTGTAGAGCCGGCCGGTGTCGCCGAGGTGCAGGTCGCGGTGGAGTTCGTCGATCCAGGTGCGCAGGGGCAACGCGCCGGTCGAGCCGTACTGTTCGAGGGCCCCGCGCACTTTCCCGGTGGCGGGGTCCACGAACACGGCGAGGGTGTGGTCGGGGTCGACGCCCGTGACGCCGGAGAGCAGCACCCGGGTGGTCGTGCCGGGCTCGGATGCGGGTCGTACCGCCGAGACGGTGCCCTCGGGGTGGGCCTTGCGGGCCGCGGCGACCTGGGCGGAGAGGGGCAGCTCGCGGTCCCCGGCGGGAACGGTCAGTTCATGGTCGTACACGAGCTTCTCGGCCTGGAACGAGCCCGCGTACAGCAGGCCGGTGACGGCGGCGACCAGCAGGAACGGGGCGACGAGCAGACCTGCGTAGAAGTGCAGGCGCAGCACGAGGGGGCGCAGCGGGGCCCAGCGGCTCGGGGAGGGGGCCGGGGCGGGCGGTCCAGGTGTCTCGTCGGTGGCCGGCGAGGGAGCGGTGGTCATCGGCTGGCTTCTCCGGGGGACTCGGGGCGGAAGCGGGGCGGTCCAGTGGTCGGATCGCGAAGGGCCCGAGTTCCCCGGAGTGTTGGTGACCTGTACCACAGGGTGCGGCAGGCGGGCATGGCATCCTGACGCGATGGCACCTCCCAGTGATCGCGAACTTCTCGCCGAGCGGGTCGAGGAACTCCTCGCGGCCGGCGGCCCCTTGCCCATCGTCGCGGCCGGCCTGCCGGTCCTGCGCCAGGGCACCGAACCGTACGACGGTCAGCTCGGTCCCGCCCTGCTGGACCGCTTCGTGGAGGCCCTGCGCGTCACCATGCACGCGGCCCCGGGCGTGGGCCTGGCCGCACCGCAGGTCGGCGTACCGCTGCGGATCGCGGTGATCGAGGACCCGGCGCCGGTGCCGGAGGAGGTGGCGCTGGTCCGGGGCCGGGTGCCGCAGCCGTTCCGGGTCCTGGTCAACCCGTCGTACGAGCCCGTCGGTACCGCCCGCACCGCGTTCTTCGAAGGCTGCCTGAGCGTGCCGGGCTGGCAGGCCGTGGTGGCCCGGCACGCCGAGGTGCGGCTGCGCGGGCAGGACGAGCACGGCCGCGAGCTGGACGAGGTGTTCACGGGCTGGCCCGCACGTATCGTCCAGCACGAGACGGACCACCTCGACGGCCTGCTCTATCTCGACCGTGCCGAACTGCGTTCCCTGTCCACGAACGAGGCGGTGGCCGCCCGCTGGGGACAGCCGACCCCGCACGCGGCGGCCGAGGCGCTGGGCTTCGAACTGCCCTGAGCCGGCGGTCAGTTGTCCCGGTAGGCCTCCAGCAGCCGCAGCCACACCTCGCTGAGCGTCGGATACGACGCCACCGCGTGCCACAGGCGGCCGACCGGGACCCGGCCCGCCACCGCGACGGTCGCCGAGTGGATCAGTTCGCCGACGCCGGGGCCGACGAAGGTGACACCGCGCAGGATGTCCTCCTCCAGGTCGACCACCATGCGGGCGCGGCCCTTGTAGCCGTCGGCGTACAGGCCTGCCCCGGCGACGGAGGAGAACTCGACGTCGACGGCGCGGACGCGGTGGCCGGCCTGTTCCGCCTCGGCGAGGGAGAGGCCGACGGCGGCGGCCTCCGGTTCGGTGAAGACGACCTGGGGCACGGCGTAGTGGTCCGCGGTCGCGGCGTGCGCGCCCCAGGGCTCGTCCAGCAGGGGGTTGCCGGCGGCCCGGGCGGCGATGGCGGCGCCTGCGATGCGGGCCTGGTACTTGCCCTGGTGGGTGAGGAGGGCGCGGTGGTTGACGTCGCCGACCGCGTACAGCCAGTCGGTGCCGTCGACGCGGAGGCTGTCGTCGACGTCCAGCCAGGAGCCCGGCTCCAGGCCGACGGTGTCGAGGCCGATGTCGTCGGTGTGCGGGACGCGGCCGGTGGCGAAGAGGATCTCGTCGGCCTCCAGGCGGTCGCCGCCGTGGGTGACGGCCACGACGGTGCCGTTCTCGCGGGCGACGGACTCGACCGCGGTGCCGGTGCGGACGTCGACGCCCGCCTCGCTCAGCGCCTCGGCGACCAGTTCCCCGGCGAACGGCTCCATGCGGCCCAGCAGGCCCTTGCCGCGGACCAGCAGGGTGACCTGCGAGCCGAGGGCCTGCCAGGCGGTGGCCATCTCGGTGGCGACGACACCGCCGCCGACCACGATCAGCCGGCCGGGGGCGGTCTTGGCGCTGGTGGCCTCGCGGCTGGTCCAGGGCTTGACCTCGGCCAGGCCGGGCAGGTCGGGCAGCTGGGCGCGGGTACCGGTGCTGACGGCCACGGCGTGCCGTGCGGTGAGGGTCGTCACGGTGCCGTCGGGGCCGGTCACGGTGACCGTGCGGGGGCCGGCGAGGCGCCCCTGGCCGCGGTACAGGTCGGCGCCGATGCCGTCCAGCCAGCGGACCTGGCCGTCGTCCTTCCAGTGCGAGGTGTACTCGTCCCGGCGGGCCAGGACGGCGGGCGTGCCGAGGGGACCCTGGACCGCCTCGGCCAGGCCGGGCAGGCGGCGGGCGTCCGCCTGGGCGATGACCGGCCTGAGCAGCGCCTTGCTGGGCATGCAGGCCCAGTACGAGCACTCGCCGCCGACCAGCTCGCTCTCCACGACCGCGGTGGTGAGGCCGGCCGCACGGGTGCGGTCGGCGACGTTCTCCCCCACGGGCCCGGCCCCGAGCACCACGACGTCGTACGCGATGGATTCCGTTTCCGTCATGGGGTCAGTCTGGTGGGTGGTCGGCACGGGGGCCACACGGGTACGCGCACGGAATACGGCCGTGCACGCACGGAACAGGCATGGAATAGGCGACCGCGTCGCCGTGTTTTTGCCGTCGGCACAAGCCCCCACACCAGGAAGAGGGAATCACGCCATGAGCAGCACTGTGGAGCTCACCAAGGAGAACTTCGACCAGACCGTCACCGAGAACGAGTTCGTCCTCATCGACTTCTGGGCCTCCTGGTGCGGGCCGTGCCGTCAGTTCGCGCCCGTCTACGAGAAGGCCGCCGAGGACAACCCCGACCTGGTGTTCGGCAAGGTGGACACCGAGGCCCAGCCGGAGCTGGCCCAGGCCTTCGGCATCCAGTCGATCCCGACTCTGATGATCGTCCGGGACCAGGTCGCGATCTTCGCCCAGCCGGGTGCCCTGCCCGAGGCCGCCCTCACGGACGTCATCGGACAGGCCCGGAAGGTGGACATGGACGAGGTCCGCAAGAGCATCGCCGCCCAGGAGGCGAAGGGCGAGTGACACCCGGGCCGGAGCTCCGGAAGGGGTACGGCCCCCGTCGAGGGCGAAGCCGCATCACGGTCATGCCTCTCCGGAACGCCGACCGCAGCCGGAAACCGGCTCAGCTGGACGCGCGATGGACGAGCGAGGCGCCCAGCACCCTGCGCACCTCGGGCTCGCCTCCGGGGTCGCGGACCGCGCGGTCGACCAGTTCCGCGAGTTCGCGGCCGGAGGGCAGCTCGATGCGGACGGTGCTGAGCCGGGGCCGCAGCAGCCGGCCGAGCATCAGGTCGTCGGCGCCGACGACAGCGATGTCTTCGGGGATGCGTACGCCCTGGTCCTGCAGGGCGCACATCAGGAGCATGGCGTACTCGTCGTTGTAGGCGAACACCGCGTCCAGGCCCAACCGGGGCCAGCGGCAGGCGAGTTCGGCGGCGGCCTGCTCCGTGTACGCGAGCGGCAGCGCGGTCACGGTCGCGTCCGTGCCGTGCAGGGCCTGCTGCACACCGGCGAGCCGGGGCCGGGAGAAGGACTCCAGGCCCGGCTCCTCGGGGACGATCACACCGATACGGCGCCGGCCCCGGGCGTACAGATGCGCGCCGGCGCAGTGGCCGACGGCGTCGTGGTCCATGAGCAGGGCGTGTGCGCCGTCGACGCGTTCGGGGCCGAGGGTCACCACGGCGCGGGCGCCGGACCGCTTGAGCACGGCGACGCCCTGCGGGCCGAGCCCCGCACCCGGTACCAGGACGGCGACGGGACGCAACTCGGCCCAGGCGCGGGCTGCTTCGTCGCCCTGGAGGCCGACGGTTCCGTACTGCACGACCGTGTAGTCGAGGCGGCCGAGGGCCGACTGGAGATCACTGAGGAAGCGGCTGTAGAGGGGGCCCACCGGGATCGCCGGGGCGGGCATCAGGACCATACGGCTGTGTCCGGCGCGCAGGCTGCGGGCGGCCGCGTGGGGCACGTACCCCAGCTCTCGCGCGGCCTCGCGGACGCGGCGGCGCGTCGGCTCGCTGATGCGTACGGCGCTGGTGTTGTTGAGGACGTAGGAGACGGTCGCGCGCGAGACGCCGGCCAGCCGGGCCACATCGGCACTCGTGGGGACGGAGTGCGGTGCGGGCGCAGCGGACGGGGACGTGTTCGGTATCTGCACCATGACAGACCGCATCCTGGCAGAGGAGCGGCGGGCGGGGGCGGGCGGGGGAAGGTGGTTCACCGCTGAACGAAAGCTCCGTCGAGTAAGCGCAGGTCGACAGCTCACGAACGCATTCACGAACACGTTCGCTACGAACTTGTTCGGGACGAACATGTTCGTTACCGTGGGCGCATGACAGCTTCCCCCCGCTCCCGTCGCGACCGTCCCGCCAAGCCCGCTCTCACCCGGGAGGGCATCGTCGCCGTCGCGGTGGCGATCCTGCGCGCCGAAGGCCTGCGGAAGGTGACCATGCGACGGCTCGCGCAGGAGCTCGACACGGGTCCCGCCTCGCTGTACGTCTACGTCCGCAACACCGACGAGCTGCACGCGGCCGTCCTGGACGAGCTGCTCGGCACGGTCGGGCCCGCTCCGGCCGAGGGCACCTGGCGCGAGCGGCTGGAACGCGTGCTCACCGCCTACACACGGATGCTGCTGGAGCATCCGAGCCTGGCCCGCTCGGCGCTGACCGCCCGGCCGAGCGGCCCGCACTACCTGAACCTGATCGAGACGCTGCTCGCCCTGCTCGACGAGGGCGGGGTGCCGCGCGAGCGGGCGGCGTGGGGCGTCGACCTGCTGCTGCAGCACGCCACCGCGACCGCCGCCGAGCACGCCGGGGAGGAGTCCCCTGGCGACTGGCAGGCGCTGGACAGCGCCCTGCGCGGAGCGTCCGAGGACACCCACCCGCACATCGCCGCGACCGCCGACGCCCTGCTGTCGGGCGCCCCCGAGGCCCGGCTGTCCTGGGCCCTCCAGGCACTGGTCAACGGCATCGAGCGCACCGCCGTACCCGACTGATCCCCGCACCTCCGAGGAGGCCACCATGACCACCCCTGCCCACGCCCTCCCCCACCATCCCGTCGCCATCGTCGGCGCCGGACTCGGCGGGCTCGCGCTCGCCCGGGTGCTGCACGTGCACGGCATCGAGGCCGCCGTGTTCGACCTGGACCCCTTGCCCGCCGCGCGGACACAGGGCGGCATGCTCGACATCCACGACGACTCCGGCCAGGAGGCGCTGCGCGCGGCCCGGCTGCACGAGGAGTTCCTGGCCCGCGTCCACGTCGGCGGCGAGGCCACGCGGGTGCTCGACCAGCACGGGACCGTCCGTCTGGAGGAGCCCGACGACGGCACCCGCGGACGCCCCGAGATCGGCCGCGGCGACCTGCGCGACCTGCTGCTGGGCTCCCTGCCGGAGGGCACGGTCCGCTGGGGCGTGAAGGTGACCGGCGCGCGCCCGCTCGGCGCCGGCCGGCACGAGGTGACGCTCGCGGACGGCAGCGCCTTCACCACGGACCTGCTGGTGGGCGCGGACGGCGCCTGGTCCCGCATCCGCCCGCTGCTCTCCTCCGCACAACCCGCCTACACCGGCGTGTCGTTCGTCGAGGCGGACCTGCTGGACGCCGACGTGCGCCACCCCGCGAGCGCCCGGGTGGTCGGCCGCGGCATGCTGTTCGCGCTCGGCGCCGGCCGGGGCTTCCTCGCACACCGCGAGTCCGACGGGAGCCTGCACGTCTACGCCGCCGTCGAGGCGCCGGAGGACTGGCTGGACGGCATCGACTTCAGCGACACCGAGGCGGCCGAAGCGGCGGTGCTCAAGGAGTTCGACAGCTGGGACGACAGCCTGAAGGCACTGGTCACGGACGCGGACGGCGCGCTGGTGCCGCGGCGGATCCACGCCCTGCCGGTCGGTCACCGCTGGGACCGGGTCCCCGGGGTCACCCTGATCGGCGACGCCGCGCACCTGATGTCGCCGTTCGCGGGCGAGGGCGCCAACCTCGCGCTGCTCGACGGCGCCGAACTGGGCCTCGCGCTCGCCGCACACCCCGGGGACACCGAGGCAGCGCTGGCCGCCTACGAGGAGCGGATGTTCCCGCGGGCCGAGTTCTCCGCATCGGAGTCCGCGCGCAGCGCCGCGATGCTGTTCCGCGCCGACGCGCCGCAGGGGCTGCTCGACATGTTCGGCGCCGACCACGGCTGAACACGGCTCAGCCGGAGCGCTCCGTGCACGTCACCCGCGCCACGAGGTCGTGCCAGCCGGACTCCAGTCGCCGCATCGGCATCCCGCACTGCCGGGTCAGATGGTGGATCAGCGCGGGGTCGAGATACGCCATCAGCGTCTGGGAGAGGAGTTCGCAGTCGGCGGTGGGCGCGATCTGCCGCAGCAGCATCGCGACGTGCGTGCGCAGGGCCTGGAACGAGGGGTGCGAGAACCGGCGGTCCGGCTCCGGCTGGGCGGCCAGCTGCAGGTCCAGCTGCTCGGCCGACCGGTAGAGCACGGCCACACCGAAGGCCCGCAGCCGCTCCAGGGGCGGCGCCCCGGGACCCAGCGGCGCCGGCCCGCCGAGGAAGTCGGCCTGCAGCTGCCGCGCCGAGTGGTCGAGCAGCGCCATCAGCAGTCCGTTGCGGTCGCCGAAGCGGCGGAAGACCGTCCCTTTGCCCACCTGGGCCGCGGCGGCCACCGCCTCCATCGTCACTCCGGCCACTCCGTGCGCCGCGATCAGCCGGGCGGCGGCCTCCAGCAGGCGGGCCCGGTTGCGGGCCGCGTCGGCACGCAGGCACGGCTCCTCGGGGGCCGCCTCGACCTCCAGTAGCTGAGGGGTTTCGAGGGGCTCCTGAGACTTCGGGAAGGGCGGCAGAGCGCTGGACATGAAGCCAGCGTAAAGCATCGGGAATGAAACTGGACCGCGGTCCGGTTAGCCTGGTAGAAACTTAAGCGGACCCCGGTCCGGATCGTAACGACGATGTTTCACCCCCCTTGGAGTACAGCCATGTCTGTTCGTATCCTCGCGCTCGTCGGCAGCCTTCGCGCCGGTTCGCACAACCGTCAGCTCGCCGAGGCGGCCGTCAAGCTCGCCCCGGAGGGTGCCGAGGTCGACCTGTTCGAGGGCCTGGCCGAGATCCCCTTCTACAACGAGGACATCGACGTCGAGGGCAGCGTCCCGGCCGCCGCCGCCAAGCTGCGTGAGGCCGCCCGGGCCGCCGACGCCTTCCTGCTCTTCTCCCCCGAGTACAACGGCACCATCCCGGCCGTCCTGAAGAACGCCATCGACTGGCTGTCCCGCCCCTACGGCGCCGGCGCCTTCGGCGGCAAGCCCGTCGCCGTCATCGGCACCGCCTTCGGCCAGTACGGCGGCGTCTGGGCGCAGGACGAGGCCCGCAAGGCCGTGGGCATCGCCGGCGGCAAGGTGATCGAGGACATCAAGCTGTCCATCCCGGGCTCCGTGACCCGCTTCGCCGAGACCCACCCGGTCGACGACACCGAGGTCGCCGCCCAGCTGACCGAGGTCGTCGCCCGCCTACACGGCAACGTGGGCGCGGCTGCCTGACCCGTAGGCACCAGCGAGGGGCCGGAGCCGTGCTCCGGCCCCTTTCGCGTGCCACCGAGGTCATGCCGACGCCAGCCGCTCCCCCAGCGGGCTGCGCCGGTACAGCACCCGGCGGCCGTCCCGGGCGCGGGTGACCAGGCCCGTGGCGTGCAGCACCCGCAGGTGCTGGGAGACGGCGCTCGGCGTCACGCCGAGACGGCGGGCGAGTTCCACGGTCGGGAGGGGTTCGGCGAGCAGGCGCAGGACGGTGGTCCTGGGCGCGCCGAGCAGCGAGCCGAGCGCCGAGGCGTCGGGGGCGGGCTCCGGCTCCCACAGGGTGGCGGCGCCCCGGCCCGGATAGTCCAGCATCGGGGGCTCCTCGGCACTGATCGGCGGTGCCGGCTTGTGCGCGAACAGGGACGGGACCAGCCGCAGACCGCGCCCCGATCCGTCCACCCGGTGGTGGCCGATCATCTGGTCGATGGTCAGGACGCCGTCCCGCCAGCGCAGGTTCGGATGCAGCTCGGCGAAGAGGAGCCGCGCACCGCCCGTGGCCAGCTGCCGGGCGCGGTGGGTGATGTCCGCCTCCAGCACGAGCCGTATCCGCGGCCAGTGCGGCAGCAAAACCGACTCCCAGTGGCGCCGCAGCGACGAGCAGATCCCGTCGACCAGTTCGAGGACGTCCGGATCGCCGGGGGCCGCGGCCTGCCGCAGCGCGTCGGGGAGGGGCTTCGGTGCGTGGGCGGCGTACAGGTCACGGCGTACGACCTCCACGGGTGTGGCCCGTACGACGGCCAGCTCGTCCTCGATCGTGGGCGCGAAGGACGGGGGCCTCGGTGTCAGGAAGTCGGGCAGCGCCAGCGTGTCGCCCACCAGGGCGGACAGCAGCCGCAGGTCGGCCGGGTCGAGCGTGCGCAGGACCGACCCGCGCCACCGCACGTGGAGCGGGTAGAGCGCGGGGGCGCGCAGAGCGCGCAGACTGCCCATGACCTCGGACAGCGGGGAGATCGCGAACCGGGTGTCGACGAGGTCGTCGACACCGAGCAGGAAGCTGATCATGTAGCCCCGGCCTACATCCTTTGGCAACCGCCCGTGCGTGCCGTGGACTTCGGCACATGTCGGATCACAACGCAGCGCAGCGTACCGCGCCCGTTCCCCGCTCCTCCCGGATCGTTCCGCTGCTGGCCACGGCCTGCGGGGTCGGGGTCGGCAACGTCTACTTCCCGCAGGCGATCGCCCCGGTCATGGCGGCGGGCCTCGGCGTCTCACCCGACACGGCGGCCGGCGTGGTCACCGCGACCCAGTTCGGCTACGCGGCGGGCGTCTTCCTGCTCGTCCCGCTCGGCGACCGGCTCCCGTCCCGCCCGCTGCTGGTCACCCTGCTCACACTGACCGGCCTGGGCCTGTGCGCCGCGGCCGGGGCGCCCGCGCTGACGCCGCTGCTCGCGGCGAGCGTGCTGGTCGGGGCGACGACGGTGATCGCTCCACTGGCCGGGGCGCTGGCGGCCGGAATGGTGCCCGAGGAGCGCCGGGGCGTGGTCGGCGGCACGCTGCTGAGCGGTTCCATCGCGGGCATGCTGCTCTCCCGCACGGCCGGCGGCGCCCTGGGCGAGCGGCTGGGCTGGCGGGCGCCGTACCTGCTCGCGGCCCTGCTCACCCTCGCGGTCGCCCTCCTCCTCGCCCGCACACTCCCCGACTCGACCCCGCCCTCCCGGCAGCGGTATCCGCGGCTGCTGACCGAGCCGCTGCGCCTGCTGCGCACGGAACCGGCTCTGCGCCGCTCCTCCCTCTACCAGGCGACGGTGTTCGCCGGCTTCTCCGCCGCTTGGACGGGCGTAGCACTGTTGCTCACGGGCCCGGTGTACGGCCTGGGCGCGGCAGCGGTCGGGCTGCTGGCGCTGGTCAACGCGGCGACCATGGTCGTCACGCCGTTCGCGGGCCGCCTGGTGGACCGACGCGGGCCGGACGGGGTGAACCTGGTGTGCTTCGTGATCGTCGCTGGCTCGGCGGGAGTGCTGGCCCTGGGCTCGCTCGGCGGTACATCCGGTCTGGTCGCCCTGGTGGCGGGCACGCTCCTGCTGGACGTCGGCCTGCAGTCCGGGATGGTCGCCAACCAGGTCCGGATCTACGCCCTCGGCGGGGAGGTCCGCAGCCGTCTCAACACCGCGTACATGACGTGCGCCTACCTGGGTGGCAGCCTGGGGTCGTGGCTGGGCATGCGGGCCTACGGGCGGTTCGGCTGGGCCGGGGTCTGCGCCCTGGTCTCCCTGCTCACCGCGCTGGGGCTGCTACGGCACCTGGCCCGGTTCCGAGCACCCGCCGTCCGGCGGACAGGTGCCGCCGTCCTGCGGCCTCCCGGCTCCACGGGGTACGTGGATCATGGTCGCAGGAGCCACCGCGGGGCGGACGAGTCGCGCGACGGGTGGCCCGAGCCGCGTGAGTCAGGTGAGGAGAAGCCATGCCCCAGGTCCCGCCCCCGCCCCCGTTCGACCCGGAACTCGCCGCCGCGCTGGAGCTGATCAAGGACCAGATCTCGCCCGGGCTCGCCATGGAGGAGATCCCCGCCGTCCGGCAGGGCGCGGGCATCGAGTTGCTGGGACAGTTCGACCTCACGATGGGCGGGACCTTCGAGGCGGAGGACCGCACGGTGCCCGGACCGGAGGGGGCCCCGGCGATCTCCCTCCTCGTCTGCCGCCCCACGTCCGCCGACCCCGCCGCCCCGCTGCCGGTGATCTACCACGTGCACGGCGGCGGCATGGTCCTCGGCGACAACCGGGCCGGCGTGGACGGCCCGCTGACCTGGGCGCGCGAACTGGGCGCGGTCGTCGTCTCGGTCGAGTACCGCCTCGCGCCCGAGCACCCGCACCCGGCGCCGATCGACGACGTCCATGCGGGCCTGCTGTGGACGGCCGCCCACGCCGAGGAGATCGGCGGCGACCCGGACCGGATCGTCATCGCGGGCGCGAGCGCCGGGGGCGGCCTGGCCGCCGCGCTCGCCCTCCTGCTGCGCGACCGCCAGGGCCCGCCGGTCATCGGCCAGCTGCTGATGTGCCCGATGCTCGACGACCGCAACGAGACCGTCTCCAGCCACCAGATGGCGGGCCTCGGCGTCTGGGACCGCACCGCCAACGAGACCGGCTGGACGGCACTGCTGGGCAAGCGCCGGGGCGGCCCCGACGTCCCGTCCCACGCCGCCCCCGCCCGCGCGAGCGACCTGTCCGGCCTGCCGCCGGCCTTCCTCGACGTCGGCTCCGCGGAGACCTTCCGGGACGAGGTCGTCGACTACGCCTCCCGCATCTGGCAGTCCGGCGGCACGGCCGAACTCCACGTCTGGCCGGGCGGCTTCCACGGCTTCGACGGCTTCGCCCCGCAGGCGGCCCTGTCACAGGCGGCCCAGGCGGCCCAACTGGACTGGCTACGTCGGCTGTTGACCGACTGAGGATCAACCGCCGCTGTCCGCGGCCTTCTTGATCGCCTCCCGGATGCGGGCGTACGTGCCGCAGCGGCAGATGTTCTCGATGGCGTCGATGTCGGCGTCCGTGGGGTGGGGCGTCCGCTTCAGCAGGGCGGTGGCGGCCATGATCTGGCCCGGCTGGCAGAAGCCGCACTGGGCCACGTCGCAGTCCAGCCAGGCCTGTTGGACCGGATGCAGTCTGTCGCCGTCGGCCAGGCCCTCGATGGTGGTCACGGTGCGGTTCGCACAGTCGGCGACCGGGACCACACAGGGCTGGATCTCGGCGCCGTCGAGGTGGCTGGTGCAGGCGCGGCAGACGCCCACTCCGCAGCCGTACTTGGGGCCGGTGACGCCGAGCAGGTCACGCAGGACCCACAGCAGGGGCATGTCGGCGGGGGCCTCAACCGTCACCTGCCTGCCGTTGAGGGTGAAGGAGTACGAACGCATGGGTGCCTCGGAAGATGAGTCGGCGGTCAGAAGGTGAGCGGGAAGCTGCGCGGTGCGGTGCCGGTCGCGCGGGCGTAGGCGTTGGCGACCGCACCGGACGCCGCGGGGACACCGAGTTCGCCGGCGCCGCCCGGCTCCCCGGTCGAGGGCAGGACGTGGGCCTCGAAGACGAGCGGGGCGTGGCGCTGGCGGGCATAGCGGAAGTCGGCGAAGCTGCCCTCGCGTACGGCGCCCCGGTCGATGTGCAGGCCCGCCTGCAGGACCACGGAGATGCCGTCGATCGCGGTGCCCATCAACTGGGCTTCCAGACCACGGGGGTTGACCGCGGTGCCCACGTCGGCCGCCATCACCACCTTGGTCACCCGGGGGTTCTTCGGGTCGGTCGCGTCGATCTCGGCGAGGCAGGCCACGCAGGAGCCGTACTCCTCGTGCACGGCGATGCCCTGGCCGCACCCCGCGGGCATAGCGCGGCCCCAGTGGCCGGCAGCCGCCGCCTTGTCGAGGACCGCCTTGACCGCCTTGTTCCGCAAGGTGCTCCGGCGGAAGGCCACGGGGTCCCTGCCGAGCTTGCGGGCGATCTCGTCCACGACGATCTCCTCGGCGGTCCGCACGGTCCCGGAGTCCACCGACCGCCAGGCGCCGAGCGGCACGGCCAGCTCGATGCCGCCCGAATCGCCGGACACGCGGCCGAAGTTGTACAGGCCCGTCCGGCTGGGCAGGGGGCCGGACGCCGCCCGCACGCCCCCCTGCGCGGACAGGCCGGCGCCGTCGTTCGACTCCGACACCGACGCCATCACCTGCTCGAAGGCGACCACCCGGCCGTCGGCCACACTGGCCCGGATCCGGTGGTGGCTGGCGGGGCGCATGCGCCCGTGCCGGATGTCGTCGCCGCGGCTCCACATCAGCTTCACCGGACGGCGGGCCGCCTTGGAGACCAGCGCCGCCTCGATCGCCGCGTCGTAGTTCAGCCGGCGGCCGAACGAGCCACCGGCGCGCGCCACATGGACCTTGACCTTCGACGGGCGCAGACCGACGGCCTGGGCTATCGCGTCCCGCGCGTCCATGGGGGTCTGGGAGGAGAACCACAGCTCCGCGCGGTCGGGGCGGACGTCCGCCACCGCCGTGAGCACCTCCATCGGGGCGTGGCCGACGAAGGCGAACGCGAACTCGGCCTCCACGGGGGTCGATCCGTGCGGCGGGGTGCCGAGCCGGGGCACGGCGGCCTTGAGCCGGGAGCGTATCTGCGCGTCCGACAGGGCGTGTAGCGGGCCGGGCGCCCAGGTGAGACGAAGGGCGTCCCGGGCGCGGAAGGCGTGGTGGAAGGTGTCCGCGACGACGGCGACACCGCCGGGCAGCCGGACGACCGCGTGGACGCCCGGCAGGGCGCGGGCGGCCCGGTCGTCGACCGAGACGAGCTTGCCCCGGATCGTCGGCGGCCGGGCCACCACCGTGGGCTTCGCCCCGGCCACCGCCACGTCCCCGGCGTACTTCGCCCGGCCGGTGACGATGTCCCGCGCGTCGATCCGGGTCGTCGGCCGGCCGATCACCCGGTGCCGGGACGCGGGCTTGGGCTTGCTCGGGACGGCGGGGCGGTGGACACGGGCCGCGCTCGCGGTCAGCGAGCCGAACGTGGCCTTGCGCCCGTCCGGGGCGACGACCATGGTGTCGCGGGTGCGCAGGGTCCTGGCGGGCAGGTGCCAGCGTCGGGCGGCGGCGGTCACCAGCTTGGCCCGGGCGGTGGCGGCGAGCTGCCGGGCCGGGCCGTACAGCGAACTCACCGAACTGGAGCCGCCGGTGTACTGATTGCCCTTGGCGCGGGCGTCGGCGAGCGGGATGCGCACATCGGAAAGGCGGGCGTCCAGCTCCTCGGCGATCATCATGGCGACGGCGGTGGTGATGCCCTGTCCGACCTCGGCCCGGGGCAGCCGCACGACGACGTGGTTGTTCTCCGTGACCTCCAGGACCAGCATCTCCTCGTCGGTGCCGGTCACCAGGACGTGGGAGCCGGAGTCGGCCCGGTCGGGCTCGGCGCCTTCCGCGCGCGAAGGGGTGCAGGCGAGCGGGGCGGCGACCGTCAGAGTGGCCGCGGCCACCGTGTACACCATGAATCCACGGCGGGACGGGCCTGCGGAGGGCAGGGGCTCGGTGCGGTCCAAACGAGGGCTCCTGTCGGCGCGTGGGGCGGTCGGGACACGGCACGCAGGGCGGCACCTGTCCTGGGGTCAGCTCACTCGAGAGGTAGGAGGGCCCTGGCCGCGCACCGGTTGCCTGACGGGTCCCGATCCGGTCCACCGTCTCCTCGCCGCCCCGGCCGGTGGCGCATGATGAGCCCATGAAAGAGCCGGCCGGGCGGCTCGCCGCGCTGGATCCGGATGCCGGGGCCGCGGTGCGGGTCATCGTCTGCTTCGACCGGCCGGCCGAGTCCCGGGCCGGTCCGGAGGCGCTGGTGCGCGGTGCCGCCGTCCTGGCGGGGTGTCCCGCGCGACTCGTCGACGCGGAGCGGCGGGTGGTGCTGCGGGTGGAGCCGGACGGGCGGCGCCGCGCACCGGAGACGGAAGCCGACCCGGACTGGCCGTCCGCGCCCCTGGTGCCGGGCGGACCCCGGCACTGTGGCTCGAACGGGCGGCGGCCGGCCCCAGCGCGGTGGACGCGGTGATCCTGGAGTTAGCCGCCGGAGCCGCACGGGCCGTGCTGACCGCACGCAGTTCGATAAATCGCCCAGAAACTAAGACGCTGACAGGTTCACGTCAATGCTTTGAACTTGACTCGATGTCACCTGTGCGAAACCTGTACGGCACCGGCCGCTTTGCGGTTACCGTTCAGTAGACATCGTGTCAGGAGGCTCCCGGAGGTGCTCCCTCAATGACGCCCGACCGTGCCGCAGGCCTTGCGGAGTCCGCCCGTGCGCTCGCCGCCGGGGAGGTGAGCTCCCGCACCCTGGTCGAGCGGGCCCTGGCCCGGATCGAGGCCACCCAACCGACCCTGAACGCCTTCCGGATCGTACGAACCGAGGCCGCGCTCGCCGAAGCGGACGCCGCCGACCGGGAGTTGGCCGCCGGAGCGCGGCGCCCGCTGCTCGGGGTGCCGGTCGCGGTGAAGGACGACATGGACGTGGCCGGCGAGCCGACCGCGTTCGGCTGCCCCGGCGACTTCCCGCCGGTCGCGCGGGACGGGGAGGCGGTACGACGGCTGCGGGCGGCCGGTGCGGTGATCGTCGGCAAGACGAACACCTGCGAGCTGGGGCAGTGGCCGTTCACGGAGGGCCCGGCGTTCGGGGAGACCCGCAATCCCTGGCACACCGGCCACACCCCGGGCGGTTCGTCGGGCGGCTCGGCGGCCGCGGTCGCCGCCGGGCTGGTCCCGGCCGCGCTCGGCTCGGACGGCGCCGGTTCGGTGCGGATCCCGGCCTCCTGGACCCATCTGATCGGCATCAAGCCCCAGCGCGGGCGCATCTCGACCTGGCCGCGCGGCGAGGCCTTCCACGGCATCACCGTCAACGGCACCCTGGCCCGTACGGTCGCCGACGCGGCCCTGCTCCTGGACGCGGCGAGCGGCAACGACGACCGGGACCCGCATCGGCCGCCCGCGCTCACGGTGTCGGACGCGGTCGGACGCGACCCCGGCCGGCTGCGCATCGCCCTGTCGCTGAAGCCGCCGTTCACGGCGGTACCCGCGCGGCTGCGCCCGGAGGTCCGCGCCCGGATCCTCGAACTCGCCGAGAAACTCAGCGCGTTGGGGCACACCGTCGAGGAGGCCGACCCGCCCTACGGCCAGATCGGGCTGACCTTCGTGCCCCGCGCCACCGCCGGCATCGCCGACCACGTCCGCGAGACCCCCGACCCCGCCCTGCTCGACCCGCGCACCCGGGACGCGGCCCGGCTGGGCCGGCTGCTCGGCGGGGCCCCGCTGCGGGCGGCCCGGCGTGCCGAGGCGGTCCTGCACCGGCGGATCGGCGCGTTCTTCGAGTCGTACGACGTCATCCTGGCCCCGACGACGGCCGCTCCCCCGCCCGCGATCGGCGCCCTGTACCGGCTCGGCGGGCTCGCCACGGACCGCGCGATGATCGCCGCCTGCCCCTATGCCTGGCCCTGGAACGTCCTCGGCTGGCCCGGCGTGAACGTACCCGCCGGGTTCGTCGGCGCGCTGCCGGTGGGCGCCCAACTGCTCGGCCCGGCCAACAGCGAACTCCTGCTGGTCTCCCTGGCTGCCCAACTGGAGGCGGAGCTGCGCTGGCACGAACGGTGGCCGTCGCAGAAGGCGGACACGGACAGCACGGCGGTATGAACGCGCTCCGCCCGTACCCTGTGACCATGGACGATGCGTCGATGGTCGGGCTCGTGGGACGGGTGACGGGGACGGTCGGGCCGGGGCTGGTCGGCGAGGTGATCGTCCGGGTGCGCGGCGGCGCGGAGCACTTCCTCGCCTACGCGGCCGACGGCACCGGCCGGATCGAGCGCGGCACGGTGGTGATGGTGGTGGAGTACCTGCCGCCGAGGACGGTCTACGTCACTGCCGCGTACGACAGTTGAGCGGGCTCAGCCCCAGGTGAGGGGCGTGTGCGTCAAGATTGCAACAAGGATTCGTCAGCGTCTTCTCGGCGTGTCCCCGCAGGCGCACACTCCCTTCGTTCGGTGCCGAAAGGGCACCATGCAAAGGGGGCGAATGCCGATGGTTGTCGGCGTCGTTGCGGGGGCGGTCGTCGTTGCCGTCCTCGTTCTGATCGGTCTGTTCAAGATGATGTGGCGGGTCGCCGAGCCGAACGAGGCGCTCATCATCTCCGGGTCCAAGCACCGCACCGAGGGCCTCGAGGAGGGCATGGGCTTCCGCATCGTCACCGGGCGCGGCACGCTGGTGCTGCCCGGGGTGCAGGCGGTGCGCAAGCTCTCCCTGGACCTGAACGAGACCGAGCTGCACGTGGACTGTGTGACGCACCAGGGCATTCCGCTGAAGGTGCGGGGCGTGGTCATCTTCAAGGTGGGCGACGACTTCGTGTCGATCGCCAACGCGGCCCGCCGTTTCCTGGACCAGCAGCGGATGATGTCGGAGCGGGTGCACAACGTCTTCGCCGGTCATCTCCGCTCCATCGTGGGCGGGTTGACGGTCGAGGACATGATCCGCGACCGGGAGAAGCTGACCGGGCAGACCCGGGCGGCCTGCGGTACGGAGATGGAGAAGCTCGGTCTGATCGTCGACTCGCTGCAGATCCACGAGATCGAGGACCCGACGGGTTACATCCAGAACCTGGCCGCCCCGCACGCCGCCGCCGTCCAGCGGGACGCGCGCATCGCGCAGGCGGAGTCGAATCGTCTCGCCACCGAGGCCGAGCAGCAGTCGTTCGCCCGGATGGCGGAGGCCACCCGGGACAGCGAGATCCTGCAGGCCGGTTACCAGGCCGAGCGGGACAAGGCGGCGGCACGCGCCCGCCAGGCCGGTCCGCTCGCCGACGCGGGCGCCCGGCAGGAGGTCGTGGTCCAGGAGACACGGGTCGCCGAGCTGGAGGCGCACCGGCGGGAGCAGCAGCTCCAGGCGGACGTCCGCAAGCCGGCCGACGCCAAGGCCTACGAGAAGCGCACGCTGGCCGAGGCCGAGCGTGACGCGCGGATCTCGGCGGCGCAGGCCAAGGCGAAGGAGACGGAACTGGCGGCCGCGGCCGAGGCGACCCGGGTCAAGACGGCCGCGGGCGCCGAGGCGGAGGCCACCCAGACCCGGGGTGCGGCCACGGCTGCGGCGACCCGGGCCACCGGTGCGGCGGAGGCCGCGGCCGCGCAGGCCAGGGGTCTGGCCGACGCCGAGGCGACCCGGGCCAAGGGTCTCGCCGAGGCGGAGGCCATCAAGGCCCGGGCCGACGCCCTGGCCGAGAACCAGGAGGCGGTCGTCGCCCAGCAACTCGCCGAGAACTGGCCGGAGATCGTCCAGGCCGGCGCGTCCGCCTTCGGCAACGTGGACAACATGGTGCTGCTCAACGGCGCCGACGGCATGGCCGACTTGTTCGCCAAGGCGCTCACCATGGGCGGTACGGGCCTCGGGCTCGCCCGTCAGCTCCTCTCCTCGATGAACCAGAACGGGCAGGCGCAGAACGGCACCGCACCGTCCCTCAACGGGCACGCGGCACCGCCGGTGCAGAAGGTGCCGGTGGAGCAGGACGAGGACTGAACACCGACCCGTCGGTCCGTTCCGGGGTCCTCGGTTTCGAGGGCCCCGGCGGGCTGTCCCGGGGCACCTCGGCCACGGCAGGCGACGCCCGGGACAACCCCAACCGAACCCTTACCGCCCCCTTTCCGGTTGCGGCATCACCACCACGTACGGTTTCCGTGGCGGGCGTCGGCCGCCCCGATTGAGGAACTTCGACCAGGTGGGGGCGTGGATGACTGCCAGTCGCCGTGCTGTGCTGGCCGGCTTGGCGGGCGGCGTGCTCGCCGGCTGCGCGGGCCCGAAGAGCTCGACGAACATCCGTGTGCCCGCGTCGCCCGCACCCTCGGCGACCGCCACCGCCACCCCCACCACCGCAGCTCCCGCCACCGTCGCCCCCTCGACCCCGGCACCCGTCACCGCGCCCAGGGTCACCCGCGCCGAGATCGTCGCCCGCTACGGGCACTCCGTGCCGCACACCTGGGGGTTCGACGCGCCCGGAGTGACGCACGCGCTGCCGGCCACGAAACGCGCGATCGCGCTGACCTTCGACGCCTGCGGCGGCCCGGGCGGCAGCGGCTACGACCGGGCGCTGATCGGCTTCCTCCGCAGGCGGGAGATACCGGCGACCCTCTTCCTCAACTCCCGCTGGATCGACGCCAACCCCGCCGTCTTCCGCCGGCTGGCCGCCGAGCCGCTGTTCGAGATCGCCAACCACGGCACCCGGCACCGCCCGCTGTCCGTCACCGGACGCTCCGCCTACGGCATCCCGGGCACCCGCAGCGCCGGCGAGGTGTACGACGAGATCGCCGGCAACCGCGCCAAGCTCACCCACCTGCTGGGCACCCCACCGCGCTTCTTCCGCTCCGGCACGGCGTACTGCGACGACGTCGCGGCACGGATCGTCGGTGACCTCGGGGAGCGCTTCGTCAGCTTCTCCGTGAACGGGGACGCCGGGGCGACCTTCACGCCCGAACAGGTCCGCGCCACCGTCTCCTCCGCCCAGGCCGGTTCGATCGTCATCTGCCACATGAACCACCCCGAGGGCGGCACCGCCCGAGGCATCTCCGCGGCCGTCCCCCGTCTCCTCACGGCGGGCCACGACTTCGTCCGCCTCTCGGACGGCCTGCACTGACCGGACGCCCCACCGGGATGGCATGCTTCTGACGTGAAAGACCGTCGGACACAAGGGAGTTCAGGTGCCGGAGTCGACTCGGACGCAGGCCCTCGTCGTTCTCGACCCGGCGGAGCTGCCCACCGTGCATGAACTTGCGGCCGCCCACGGCGTGGAGCTGCAGGAGGTCCCGCGGCGCGGCATCGAACCCGTCACCACCGTCACGCTGGTCCTGATGGGCGCGGCGACCGCCGTCGGCGCTCTGCAGCACACGCTGGAACAGCGCAAGGGTGGCCAGGTGATCGACCTCAGACCGGGCGCGCCACGGGCGATCTACCGCACCCCGGACGTGGTCTACGGAACGGTGGTCGTCCTCGCGGCCGACGGCACGGTGACCGTGGAGGTCAAGGAGCCGGACGGCATGTTCGGCAAGGTGATCTCCGCCCTGCCGAACCTCCTCTCCGCCGGTGGGAACGGCACCGAGCAGGTCACGGCGACCGTCACGGCGAGGTTCGGCGCCGACGTGGAGGTCCGGCCCGCGGCCGGGCGGCCGACACAGGGCGGTGACGCATGAGCGGGGAAACGGACCGGGGGCGGCAGCAGGAGGCGCAGGACTTCCTCGCCCTGCTCAGGGCACAGGCTCAGGCCGAACAGGGCGCCTCCGACCCGCCACCGGGAACCGGGGCCACCGTACGGGACCTGACCGAACGGCTCCTGCGCGACAGCTTCAACGCCGAGCAGGGCAAGGACCCTCGGGTCCGGGCGCTGGTGGAGCAGGAGGCCGGCCGCAACCTGCAGAGCCAGGACGACGTCTTCGCCGAGATGTTCGCGGGGATGCAGGACCACATCGAGCGGACGGCCAAGGACCGGATCCAGGGCGACGGCCTGGACTTCGCGGCGCTGCGCCCGCTCATCGGCCATCTGCGAACCGGGCAGCTCAACGCGGTGAGCATGCGCGTGCCGGGCCGCCACGGTGCCCATCTGGTGCTCGTCGAGGACCAGATGCCGATCTTCGCCTCCAAACTCAGCAAGGCGGTCGCCTGGACCTTCCCCTACGGACCGGCCGCCGCCGAGGGCCAGATCGACGTCCGGTGGAACCTGGCCGCCGCCGTCGAGCGGATCGAGACCGTGCCCGAGGTCGCCGAGCGCTTCACGGACATCGTCGTGGCCTACGCCGTCTCGGGCCGGGTCGGCGACGCCGGCCACCACCTGCTGCCGCCGGGCCCGTTCAACCTCGCCGGGATGCTGCGTGACGCCCTCGAGTACTTCGTCATCGGCCACGAGTACGCCCACGTCATCAGCGGCCACCTGAACTCCGCGGTCCGGCGCAAGGGTGTACTGCCGGTCGAGGAGGCCGAGGTTCTGGCGTACTCGTGGCGGCAGGAGTTCGACGCCGACCTGATCGGCATGGTCCTGTCCCTCAACGCCGGGATCGAGCACGACAACCGCGACCTGTGGGTGGGGTTCCTGGGTGTCAGTCTGTTCTTCGACGCCCTGGACGTGATGGACCGTGCCGTCGCCCTGCTGCAGACGGGCGACGAGCACGCCCGTCAGCTGGGCTCCCACCCGCCGTCCGACCTGCGCAAGCAGCGTCTCCGCGCGGTCCTGCCGCAGATGGCCGATGCCGGCAGGGTGCGGATGACGCTCGAACTGGCCGACATCCAGGGGCAGATCATCGGCGAACTGTGGGCGCGCACCCGCCCGGCCCTGCTGAGTCTGCACCGGCGCGACGTGCCGACGGCCCGGACCTGGCGGACCATCCCGAAGGAGACCGGCGATCCGGGGCCCGCGCCGACGGCGTCGGCCTGAGAGCTCCGGCCGGTGACGGTGCCGGACCGCAACCGGAGGGCGGTTGCCCAACTCCTCGGCGCACGCCCTAGGGTGCCCCCGTGACTGCCTTTACCGACGAAGACATCCCCGGCCGCTACGGCCCTTCCGCCACCACCGAGGCCGACCCGCGCGAGGTCGGCAAGGTGCGGACCGAGTACTCCCCCGCCCATGACGGCGACCCCGACCCGGGCGAGATCGTGTGGACCTGGGTGCCGTTCGAGGAGAACGACGGCCGGGGCAAGGACCGCCCGGTGCTGGTCGTGGCCCGGGAGGCGGCGGGCACCTTCCTCGCCGTCCAGCTGTCCAGCAAGCGGCACGACGGCGACCGGGAGTGGGTGGCCATCGGCAGCGGGCCGTGGGACCGGTCGGGCCGCGACTCGTGGGTGGACGTGGACCGGGTGCTGAGGCTGCACGAGCAGGGCATGCGCCGGGAGGCGTGCGCGATCGACCGGATGCGGTTCAATCTGGTCCGCCAGCGCCTCCACGAGCGGTACGGCTGGACCTGACTGCCTGAGAGCCTCTAGGGCTGCGAAAACGCGCGTACGAAGGCCTCCCGGACCGTCGCTCCCGGCGTACGGTCCAGGACGCCGAACACCACATGCTCGAACGTCCGAGCAAATCGGCCGCCGGGCCCTAGCAGCGCACGGAAGGCGCCCGCGACCTGCGCCGGGTCGTTCTGGAAGACACCGCACCCCCAGGCGCCCAGCACCAGCCGCCGGTATCCGTGCGCGGCCGCGGTCTCCAGGACCCGCTCGGCCCGCCGGGCCAGGGCGGCCGGGAGTTCGCCGACGCGCTCGGGTGCCGTACGCCGTACGACGCCCGCGTTGGGGGCGGCGGCGGTCAGGAAGCCCGCCAGGTACGGCTCCGGCAGCAGGCGGCCCCGGTCGTCGCGGAACACCGGGACTGCTGGGGTGTGGATCACCCGGTCCGTGTAGAGCGGGTCGCGGTGGGCGCGGTGGTGGTCGTAGTACTCCCGGGCCTCCAGCAGGCAGATGTACAGCGCGGAGGCGCGGCACAGGGCCTCCTCCTGGGCCTGGGCGCCGTTCAGATAGCCGCCGCCGGGATTGCGGGCCGAGGCGAAGTTCAGCACCGCGACCGGGGCGTCGGCGAGCCGGCGGGCGGCTTCCAGGCTGCTCTCGCCCGTGACCTGGAACAACGTCTCCGCATCCGCCGTCACGGACACCGGCACCGGCCCGGGGCCGTACATCCGCGTGCCCGCCCGGGCGGCCTCGATCGCCGCCGCGACGGAGACCTCCCGGCCGTCCGTCAGGCGGTACCCCCCTGACGCCACGATCTGCTCGGTCTCCGTGGCGATGCCGCGCAGGCGCGCGCTCACGGCGCCACCCCCGTGGGCGCCATGACCGCGGCCCGCGCAGCCTCCCCCGTCGTGCTCATGCAGGCATCCTGGGTGATGCTGGTGATGCGGTGCAACGGAGTTTCCGGGTCCCGGAACGGCCTGGAAACGCCCAAGAAAACGGAGATTACCGATCCGGAACGTCCCAATGGGCACCCTTGTGCGAATCGTTGCGAGGGTCTTGGGTGGGACGAGTGCCTGCCCGGCTCACCGAACGCCGAGCCGGTGACATGGTGGAATCTCAGGAGGATCCCGACATGTCCGATTCAATATCCGATGGTGGCGACTGTACGGAGCACCGCACAGCCGTCACCGAGGCCGAGGTCGAGGCCCTCGTCCGAGGTATCTGTTTCAAGACGGGCCCGCCCCGCACGCTCGGGGTCGAAGTGGAATGGCTCGTCCACGAGCTGCGGCAGCCGCAGCTCCCCGTGACACCCGAACGACTCGAAGCGGCCTACGCCGCCCTGCGGGCCGTGCCCCTGAAGTCGCCGCTGACGATCGAACCCGGCGGACAGCTGGAGCTGAGCTCACCGCCCGCCACCTCCCTGATGGAGTGCATAGACACCGTCTCGGCCGACCTGGACACGGTCCGCGCGGTCCTCGCCGAGGACGACCTGGGACTCGTCGGCGTCGGCCACGACCCCTGGCACCCACCCCGCCGGTTCCTGCACGAACCGCGTTACGACGCCATGGAGGCCTGCCTCGACCGCACCGGCACGGCCGGCCGGCACATGATGTGCACCTCGGCCTCCGTCCAGGTGTGTGTGGACGCCGGCCACGAGGAGCCCGGACCGCTCGGGCACGAGCGGCGCTGGCAGCTGGCACACCTGCTGGGCGCGGTGCTGGTGGCCGCGTTCGCGAACTCCCCGCTGATCGGCCGGCAGCCCACGGGCTGGCGGTCCACCCGGCAGCTGCTGTGGATGGAGATCGGCGTCGCCGGCCGGGCGGGCGGGCCCCCGCCGGAGGGTGAGCCGCGGGACGCCTGGACCCGGCATGTGCTGGACGCCCCGGTGATGTGCGTCCGCGGTGACGGCGGTCCGTGGGAGTTGCCCGAGGACCTGACCTTCCGCGAGTGGACTCGCTCACGGACACCCCGGCCGCCCACCCGGGCGGACCTCGACTACCACCTCACCACCCTGTTCCCGCCGGTCCGGCCCCGCGGCCACCTGGAGCTGCGCATGATCGACGCGCAGCCCGGCGAGGACGGCTGGATCGTGCCGCTCGCGGTGACGGCGGCCCTGTTCGACGACCCGGAGGCCACCGAGGCCGCGCACCGGGCGGTGAAACCCCTGGCGGAGCGGACGCTGAACCTGCCCGCACCGCACAATCCGCTGTGGACCGACGCGGCCCGGCACGGGCTCGCCGACCCCGAGCTGCGCGAGGCCGCCGTGGCCTGTTTCGCGGCAGCGCTGGAGGCCCTGCCCCGGCTCGGTGCCACACCCGCGGTCATGGACGCCGTGGCGGCCCATCTCCACCGCTACGTCGCCCGGGGCCGCTGTCCGGCCGACGACCTGCTGGACCGCCTGCGCGACACGCACCGTCGTGCCCACGGGAGGAAGGACATCCGCACATGACCGCCCCGGAGACCGAGGTCACGGACACCGAGCACGACAGCGAGGCGCTGCGCGAGCGTGCGCTCGCCTCGCTCGCCACCGCCCGCGCCCGCACCACGCTGCTGACCAGCTGCGTCGAGGACCCCGACCTCACCGCGCAGCACTCCCCGCTGATGTCGCCGCTGGTGTGGGACCTCGCCCACATCGGCAACCAGGAGGAGCTGTGGCTGCTGCGGGCGGTCGGCGGCCGGGAGGCGATGCGGCCCGAGATCGACGGCCTGTACGACGCCTTCGAGCACCCGCGCTCCGAACGGCCCTCGCTGCCGCTGCTGCCACCCGCCGAGGCTCGCAACTACGCGGCCGAGGTGCGCGGCCGGGCCCTGGACCTGCTGGGGGCCGCGGACTTCCACGGCAGCCGGCTGACCGAGGCCGGGTTCGCCTTCGGGATGATCGCGCAGCACGAACAGCAGCACGACGAGACGATGCTGATCACTCATCAGCTCCGCAAGGGCCCACAGGTCCTGACCGCCCCCGACCCCGAACCGGCGCCGCTGTTCACGGGTCCGGCCGAAGTCCTCGTCCCCGGCGGCCCGTTCACCATGGGCACCTCCACCGAGCCGTGGGCGCTGGACAACGAACGCCCGGCGCATCCGGTGGACCTGGCGCCGTACTGGATCGACACGACCCCGGTGACGAACGCGGCGTACCAGGCGTTCATCGAGGACGGCGGCTACGACACCGAGCGCTGGTGGACGCCCGAGGGCTGGGCGCACATCCGGCAGCACTCCCTCGCCGCCCCGCTGTTCTGGCGCCGCGACGGCGACCAGTGGCTCAGGCGCCGCTTCGGGATCACCGAGGTCGTGCCGCCGGACGAGCCGGTGCTGCACGTGTGCTGGTACGAGGCGGACGCCTACGCCCGCTGGGCCGGGCGCCGGCTGCCCACCGAGGCCGAGTGGGAGAAGGCCGCCCGGTACGACCCGGCCACCGGCCGCTCCACCCGCTACCCGTGGGGCGACGCCGACCCGGCGCCCGAGCACGCCAACCTGGGCCAGCGGCACCTCAGGCCCGCCCCCGCCGGCAGCTACCCGGCCGGTGAGTCCCCGCTCGGCGTACGGCAGTTGATCGGGGACGTGTGGGAGTGGACGGCGAGCGACTTCCTGGCGTACCCGGGCTTCCAGGCGTTCCCGTACAAGGAGTACTCGGAGGTGTTCTTCGGCTCCGACCACAAGGTGCTGCGCGGCGGCTCGTTCGCCGTGGACCCGGTGGCCTGCCGCGGCACGTTCCGCAACTGGGACTACCCGATCCGGCGGCAGATCTTCTCCGGGTTCCGCACCGCCCGCTCGGAGGCCGTCTGATGTGCCGTCATCTGGCCTACCTGGGACCGGAGGAGCCGCTCGGCCGGCTCCTCGTGGAACCGCCGCACAGCCTGTTCCGGCAGTCGTGGGCGCCCCGGCGTCAGCGGTACGGGACGGTCAACGCCGATGGCTTCGGGGTGGGTTGGTACGCCCCGGGCGATCCGGTCCCGGCCCGCTACCGGCGGTCCGGGCCGATCTGGGCGGACCTGTCCTTCACCGACCTGGCCCGGGTCGTGCGCGCCGGTGCCGTGCTGGCCGCCGTACGCGACGCGACCCGCGCGGGCGCGGACGGCGAGGCCGCGGCGGCACCCTTCGCCGCCGACCGGTGGCTGTTCAGCCACAACGGCGCGATCGCCGGCTGGCCGGACTCGGCGGCACCGCTGGTGTCCGCCCTGCCCCCGGTCGAGCTGCTGTCGCTGGAGGCACGCACCGACTCGGCGTTCGTCTGGGCGCTCGTGTTGCACCGGCTGCGGCTCGGTGACGGCCCCGCCGACGCCCTCGGCGGGGCGGTTCGCGAGCTGGCCGAGGCGGCCCCCGCCTCCCGGCTGAACCTGCTGCTCACCGACGGCACCACGATCACCGCCACCGCCTGGGGCGACAGCCTCTGGTACCGCACGGAGCCCGGCACCGGCACGGTCGTCGCCTCCGAACCGTACGACGACGACCCGCTCTGGCAGGAGGTCCCCGACCGCACCGTGCTCACGGCGAGCCGGACCGGCGTGCTGCTCGCGCCGCTGGAGGACCCGGCGTCCTCCCCCACTCTCGACTCCGCTCGAGCGGGGGCGCCCCCATCACCGAAGGAGCCCTGTACGTGAGTCCCCTGCACGTCACCCGAACTCTCCCCGAGGACGCGACGGACGCCGCGCTGCGCGCGGACGTCCTCGCCGGTCTCACGGTCAACCCCAAGACGCTGCCGCCCAAGTGGTTCTACGACGCCCGGGGCAGCGAGCTGTTCGAAGAGATCACGGAGCTGCCCGAGTACTACCCGACGCGGGCCGAGCGCGAGATCCTCGTGGCCCGGTCCGGCGAGATAGCCGCCGCGAGCGGCGCGCGCACCCTGGTCGAGCTGGGCTCCGGCTCCTCGGAGAAGACCCGCTATCTGATCGACGCGCTCACCTCGCTGTCGGCGTACGTCCCCGTCGACGTCAGCGAGAGCGCCCTCACCCAGGCCGGGCAGGCGCTCATCGAGGAGCGTCCCGGACTCGACGTGCACGCGCTGATCGCCGACTTCACCGCCCCGCTGGCGCTGCCCGAGACGCCCGGGCCCCGGCTGGTGGCGTTCCTCGGCGGAACGATCGGCAACCTGCTGCCCGCCGAACGGGCGAAGTTCCTGGCCTCGGTGCGTGCCCTGCTCGCACCGGGCGACGGACTGCTGCTCGGCACGGACCTGGTCAAGGACGAGCGGGTGCTGGTCCGGGCGTACGACGACGCGGCCGGGGTGACGGCCGCGTTCAACAAGAACGTCCTGGCCGTCATGAACCGGGAGCTGGGTGCCGACTTCGACCCGGACGCCTTCGACCATGTGGCGCTGTGGGACACCGAGCAGGAGTGGATCGAGATGCGGCTGCGCTCGCTCACCGCGCAGACCGTGAAGGTGCCCGCACTGGACCTCGCCGTGGACTTCGCGGCGGGCGAGGAGCTGCGCACCGAGGTGTCGGCGAAGTTCCGCAAGGAGGGCGTGACCGCCGAACTCGATGCGGTGGACCTGGAGTTGACCCACTGGTGGACGGACACCGAGAGCCGCTTCGCGCTGTCGCTCAGCGTGGCGCGGTAGGTCAGCCCAGGTTCGGAACAAGGGCTTCGGTGATCTTCCGGCTGGCCCGGCGTGCCTCGGCCGCCGGGTCGGCCCCGCCGAGCACCTCGGTCATGTAGCCCTTGATCGGGTTGTCGGCCTCGACCGCGGCCCACTGCGGGCTGTTGGGGGTCGCCCGGCCGTGTGCGGCGCCCGCCGCCATGGCGGCGACCCCCTCCTCCCCCGCGACCGCGCCCGCCAGGGTGGTCTTGTTGGGCACGTAGTTCATGGTGCGGGCGAGTTCGGTGTCCCACTTGGCGCCGGTGAGCGCCCCGACGACGGCGGTCGCGGCGAACTGGTCGTCGGTGTTCCGCGGGACGACGAGGTCGGAGCCGCCGGTGAAGACCGTGCCGGGCCGGGCGGCGGTCCTGCCGGGCACCGGGAAGAAGCCGAGCTTGTCCTTGAGCCCGGGGTTCTGCTGCACGATGGACTGGGCGAGCCCCGGTACGGCGATGATCTGCGCGACCTTGCCGCCCGCGAACACCCCTGCCTGGGGCGGGTGTTCCTCGTCCGCGTCCACGGGGCCCTCGCCGAGCGCCTGGAGCCGCCGGTAGAAGTCCATGCCGCGCAGGGCTGCCGGGGTGTCCAGGGTGCCGCGCCACTCGTAGTCCTTCTGCTCGGCCAGCTCTCCGCCCTCGTCCCAGATGAAGCCGGAGAGGGTGTACCAGTCCTGTCCGGCCAGGTAGATGCCCTGGTTGCCGCCCGAGTCGAGTTTGCGGGTGTCGGTGAGCCACTCGTCGCGGGTCTTCGGCGGGGTGGTGATGCCGGCCTGTGCGAAGAGGTCCTTGCGGTAGATGACGACCCGGTTGGCCGCGTACCAGGGCACGCCGTACTGCTTGTTGCCGTCCTTGCCCGGTTCGGCGAGGCCCGGCAGCCAGCGCTCCTTGCCCCAGTCGCGCATCGACTCCAGCGTCAGGTCGGCGAGCCGGCCGTCGTCGACGTACAGCGGAACCTGGGTATTGCCCACCTCGATCACGTCGGGGGCGTCCTTCGCGTCGCTCCTGAGCCCCTTCCGGACCTTCTCGACGATGCCGGTCCACTCCTGGATGCGGATGTCGAGCCGCTGGTCCTTGTGGGTGCGCTCGAAGTCCTCGGTGAAGCGCCGCAGGAACTCCTTCGTGGCGCTGTCCTTCATCAGCCACACGGTGACTGTGTGCCGGTCCTCGCCGCCGGGGAGGAGGCCGCAGCCGCTGACGAGGGAGCCGGTGACGCAGAGGAGGGCGAGCAGACGACGTCTCACGAGGGGTCCTGTTCTGTCTGACGGACAGGGGAAGGGGCCCGACGTGGGGGGACGAGCCAGGGCTCGCACGGGTGTCTGGATTTTGGTATGGACCAATGCGGGGGTCAAGGGCTACCGGGAGTACGGCCGCGACGCCTCGCGCTCCGCCTCCGCATACGGCACCGTGGAGTGACGCGTGACACACCCGTCACGGCGGCACAACGAGGAGCACCGCATGACCAACCACACCTACCGGGTCTCGGAGATCGTCGGCACCTCCCCCGACGGCGTCGACAAGGCCATCCGCAACGGCATCGCCCGGGCGGCCCAGACCGTGCGCAACCTGGACTGGTTCGAGGTGACGCAGGTCAGGGGGCAGATCGAGGACGGGCAGATCGCGCACTGGCAGGTCGGTCTGAAGGTGGGCTTCCGCATCGAGGAAGGGGACTAGGCCCTCAGGACCGGCAAAGGTCCGTCCCCAGGGACCAGCACACACCCGATCCTCAGGTCCGGCCCTCACGCTCCTGGGCGTCCTCCAGCGCAGGGGACTTCGCGGCCCAGCGGGCCCGTACGACGGCGAATCCGGCGCGCTCGGCGTCGTCGCACACGAGTTCGTCGTCATCGACGAGGAACCGTATCTCGCGGTCGCGGGCGAGCCGACGCAGGATCTCCAGCTTGGTGAACCGGGCCGGCCTGCGGTCGGCGTTGCTCCGCATGTGGAGGCGCCCCTCGGGCAGCCCCTGGCCGGCGAGCCAGTCGAGCGTGTCGCGCCGGCATCGCTCGGGCCGTCCCGTCAGGTACACGATCTCGCACTCGCGGGCCTGCTCCAGGACGAGCGTCACGCCCTCGGCGAGCGGCGGATCCTGGGGCGCGGCCGCGAAGAACCCGGCCCAGTTCCGCGGCCGGTCCGTCAGGAAGTGCTGCCGATGGGCGGTGTCGGCAAGGGTGTTGTCCAGGTCGAACACGGCAACCGGGCGCACACTGCTGTCTGTCACGGGGCAACCCTAGCCACCCCTGCGTCAACTCCCCAAAGGCGTGGGCCTCATGCTTCTCCCATGCCTTCTGTTCCCACCCTCGTCGTCTGCCGGGGCTGCTGCTGCGGCAACCCGGCCAAGCACCCCGGTACCGATCACGACGGCCAGCTGGACCGGTTGCGGGCCGCCGCGGCCGAGGGTGGCTTCGCGGTGCGCACGACCGACTGCCTGGGGCCGTGCGACCAGGCGAACGTCGTGGTCGTCCGCCCCTCCGCCGAGGGGCGGCGGGCGGGCGGCAGACCCGTGTGGATCGGGTTCGCCCTGGACGACGACTGCACGGCCGAGGTCGCCGAGTGGGCGCGGACGGGCGGGCCCGGGCTGGCCGAGCCGCCGCTCGCGCTGGAGCTGCAGATGATCGAGGCTCCACGAGGCGCACGGACCCGGTCGGGGCGCTGACCGCCGCGCCCGGCCGGAGGCGAGCCGACCTGCTGCGCTCCGAGGGCCGCGCCGGACTACCGTTTGAGGGGGCGGTCCTGCTCGCGAGGAGCGAGAAGGGAGCCGCGTGTGCGTGGGCGGACGGTCGGCGCGACGGCGACCCTGCTGCACGCGAGTGCTTCGGCGGACGGTGGAGCGGTGGCCTTCGCGGAGCGTGACCTCGACCGCACGCTGCCCCTGCTGCACCGGGCGCTCGCCGTCCGGCTGGGGCTGGGGGTGCCGTACGAGGCGGCCCAGGTGCGGATGGCCCTGGCCGCCGCCGAACGGACCGCCGGGGACGCCGAGGGCGCCCGGACGGAGCTGCGGCCGGCCCGGCAGGGCTTCGAGGAGCTGGGCGCCGCACCGGCTGCCCGCCGGGCGGCAGCCCTCCTCGCCGGCTTGGGCGAGGAGCCGCCGGGACAAGTGCTGCGGCTGGTCGCGGCGGGCCGCACGAACCGGTCCATCGCCGCGGAACCGGTGATCAGCGAGCACACCCTCGCGCGGGCCGCGGCGACGGCGTACGCCTGCACCCAGGGCCTCACGTGAGGGGATCGTTCCGCTCATGTCCCCGCCCCCACGGACGGGTCGATCCGGCGATGAGGCGCCCGCCGGGGCGCGTAGACCGGCAGTACACCGACGCGCAGGCGAGTGGCGGCCATGACCACGTCCCCACCGGCCCTGGACGCACGGCTCCCCGGACGGCTGCACGGAGCCGTGCGCGGCGCTGTGACCCGGGCGGCCTGTCCCGTCCGAACCACGACATCGCGCCGTGAGGAATCCTGCGGGCTCCAGGGTGTTGAACCTCGTATGAGCTCCGTGACCCCCGCGACCCGCTTCTCCGTTCTCGACCGTTCCCGCACCCGTGCGGGCCGGCCGCCCGGCGAGGCGCTGCGGGACACGGTCGCGCTGGCGCGGGAGGCGGAGGCGCTCGGCTATCACCGGTTCTGGGTGTCCGAGCACCATGGCGTGCCCGGGGTCGCCGGGTCGGCGCCGACCGTACTCGCCGCCGCCGTGGCCGCGGCGACCCGCACGATCCGCGTCGGCACCGGTGGGGTCATGCTGCCCAACCACCAACCCCTCGTCGTGGCCGAGCAGTTCGGCGTGCTGGAGTCGCTCTTCCCGGGCCGGATCGACATGGGGCTCGGCCGTTCCGTGGGCTTCACGGACGGCGTGCGCAAGGCCCTCGGGCGGGACAAGGACGACGCCGGGGACTTCGGGGCGCAACTCGGCGAACTGCTCGGCTGGTTCGAGGGCACCTCGCCGACCGGGGTGCGCGCCCGCCCGGCGGAGGGCCTGCGGGTACCGCCGTTCGTGCTGGCCATGGGCGAGGGCGCGCGGATCGCGGCCCGCGCCGGGCTGCCGATGGTCATCGGTGACCTGCGGGGCCGCGAGAAGATGCTGCGCGGCATCGACCAGTACCGCGCCGGGTTCCGCCCCTCCCCGTGGGCGTCCGAGCCGTACGTGGTGATCTCCGGCACGATCGCGGTCGCCGGCACCCCCGAGGCCGCGCGGCGGCTGCTGGTCCCGGAGGCCTGGGCCATGGCGCACGCGCGGACCCACGGCACCTTCCCGCCCCTGGCCCCGGCCGAGGAGATCGAGGCCCGCGTGCTGACCGCGAAGGAGCGGGACCTCTACGAGTCCGGTCTGGCCGGCCACCTCGCCGGCACCGAGGACCAGGTCGCGCACGAGCTGGACACGGTGCTGAAGGAGACGGGTGCGGACGAGGTCCTGGTCACGACCAGCTCGTACGACCGTACGGCGCTGCTGGACTCCTACCAGCGCCTCGCCGCGCTCTTCGCACCCCGCGGCTGAGCGGCTCAGCCCTGTACGTCGGCCGGCCTGTCCGCGCGCATCACGATGGAGCCGTCCGCCGCGTCCACCACGGCGCGGTCGCCCGGTACGAGTTGCCCGGACAGCAGCATGTCGGCGAGGCGGTCGTCCACCTCGCGCTGGATGGTGCGGCGCAGCGGGCGGGCGCCGAAGTCGGGCTGGTAGCCGATGTTCGACAGGAGTTCGGCGGCCGTGTCGGTGACCTCCATCGTGACGTCCTGGGCGTGCAGCCGGCGCCGGGTGTGCTCCAGCAGCAGGTCGACGATCTGGCGCAGCTGGGTGCGGTCCAGGCCGCGGAAGACGATGATCTCGTCGATGCGGTTGAGGAACTCGGGCCGGAAATGCTGCTGGAGGGCGGGCATGACGGCGTCGCGGACCTTGGCGTAGTCCTCGGTGCCGGCGGCCAGGATGCGGTCGGCGCCGATGTTCGACGTCATGATGACCACGGTGTTCTTGAAGTCGACCGTGCGGCCCTGGGAGTCGGTGAGCCGGCCGTCGTCCAGCAGCTGCAGCAGGGTGTTGAAGACGTCCGGGTGGGCCTTCTCCACCTCGTCCAGCAGCAGCACGGTGTACGGCTGCCTGCGCACCGCCTCGGTGAGCTGGCCGGCCTCCTCGTGGCCGACGTATCCGGGAGGCGCCCCGACCAGGCGGGAGACGGTGTGCCGCTCCTGGAACTCGCTCATGTCGAGGCGGATCATGCGGCTCTCGTCGCCGAAGAGGGCGGCGGCGAGGGCGCGGGCCAGCTCGGTCTTGCCGACGCCGGTCGGGCCGAGGAACAGGAAGCTGCCGATGGGCCGGTCGGGGTCGCTCATGCCGGCGCGGGCGCGGCGCACCGCGCGGGCGACGGCGGTGATCGCCTCGTCCTGGCCGACGACCCGCTCGTGCAGGTGCTCCTCCAGCTTCATCAGCCGTTCCCGCTCCTCCTCGGTGAGCTGGGAGACGGGGATGCCCGTGGTGCGGGAGACGACCTGGGCGATGTCCTCGGCGGTGACCTTCGGGACGTGTTCCTCCCCCTTGCCCGCGGCGGCCAGCCGGGCCTCGGCCTCCTTGATCCGGTCGCGCAGGTCCTTGGCGCGCTCGTACTCCTCGTCGGCGACGGCCTGGTCCTTCTCCCGGTTCAGGGCGGCGATGCGGTCCTCGATCTCCCGGGAGTCGGCCAGGGGGGTCTTGGCGCGCAGCCGGACCCGGGCGGCGGCCTGGTCCATCAGGTCGATGGCCTTGTCGGGCAGGAAGCGGGAGGCGATGTACCGGTCGGACAGCTCGGCCGCGGCGACGACCGCCTCGTCGGTGATGCGGACCTGGTGGTGGGCCTCGTACCGGTCGCGCAGGCCGCGCAGGATCTCGATGGTGTCGTCCACGCCGGGCTCGCCCACGAGGATGGGCGCGAAGCGGCGCTCCAGTGCGGCGTCCTTCTCGATGTGCCTGCGGTACTCGTCCACGGTCGTCGCGCCGATCAGGTGCAACTCGCCGCGGGCCAGGGCGGGTTTGAGCATGTTGCCCGCGTCCATGGCGCCCTCGCCGCCGCCTCCGGCGCCTACGACGGTGTGCAACTCGTCCAGGAACAGCACCAGTTCGTCGGCGTGCTCGCGGACCTCTTCCAGCAGTTTCTTCAGCCGCTCCTCGAACTCGCCCCGGTACTTGGTGCCGGCCACCATCCCGGCCAGGTCCAGCGAGACCAGCCGCTTGCCTTCCAGGGTCTTCGGCACGTCGCCCGCCACGATGCGCTGGGCGATGCCCTCGACCACGGCCGTCTTGCCGACGCCGGGGTCGCCGATCAGGACGGGGTTGTTCTTGCTGCGCCGGGAGAGGACCTCGATGGTCTGTTCGACCTCGTCCTCGCGTCCGATCACCGGGTCGAGGCGGCCCTGGCGGGCGTCCTCGGTGAGGTCGCGGCCGTACTCGTCGACGGTCGGCGTGCTGCTGGGCTTCTTCCGCTCCGCGGCGCCCTCGGTGGGCAGCCTGGCCGGCTCCCAGCCGCCCTCGCCCAGCGCCTGCCCGGCCGCCGACTCCGGGTTCGCGGCGAGCGCGCGCAGGATGTGACCGGGGCCGATGTAGGAGTCGCCCTCGGCGCGGGAGATCTGGTAGGCGTCGAGCAGGGCGCGCTTGGCGGACGGGGTGAGGGTGTTCGGCTCGGTCTTCTCGGCGCCGTGCGCGCCGGTGCCGAGCTGCTCCCGGATGCGGTCGGGGTCGGCGCCGGCCTCGGTGAGCAGACGCCGGGTGGACTCGTTGTGGGTGGCGGCGGCCAGCAGGTGCCGGGCATCGAGTTCCTCGCTGCCCTCGATCGCGGCGATGTCCCTGGCCTCGGCCACCAGGTCCCGGGCCCGTTCGGACAGCAGGCTGCCGATGTCGACGCGCTGCGGCCGACGGGCGGACGCGGCCGGGCCGCCGCTGCCGAAGAACCGGGACATCAGCTCGTCGAACTCCTCGAACGGGCTGCGTCCGAATCCGAAACCGGGAGTACTCATGGGGGCAGGCCTTTCTGCGGCGACAGGCATCCGCCCCCCAAACTCGCACATAAGGGACATATATGCACTTGCGCCTCCCCGGCGGGCTCACGCGCCGCACTCCCGCTCCACGCGCCCCCGCCCGCCGAGATGCGGGCCGCGCCCCGGCCGGAGACCCTGGAAGGCGGAGCGTCTATCCCTCAGGAGGGATGCCATGTCCATGCTGGACAAGATCAAGGGCATGCTCAAGGGCCACGAGGACGTGGCGAACAAGGGCATCGACAAGGGCGGCGACTACGTCGACGAGAAGACCCAGGGCAAGTACAAGTCCCAGGTCGACACCGCCCAGCAGAAGCTGAAGGACGAGCTCGGAAGCCAGGAGCGGGACACCCCTCCGCATCCGTAGCCGGGACCCGGCGGGCTAGAATCGCGGGGTTTGTCCCCGCCCCGGCAGGCCCGTACGGAGTGTCCCCCGATGCACAGCCCCCATGAGCCGTACGACCCCTACGTCCGTGTCCGCGGTGCCCGCGAGCACAACCTCAAGGGTGTCGACGTGGACATCCCACGGGACGTACTGGCCGTGTTCACCGGCGTGTCCGGCTCGGGGAAGTCGTCCCTGGCGTTCGGCACCGTGTACGCCGAGGCGCAGCGACGCTACTTCGAGTCGGTCGCGCCGTACGCGCGCCGGCTGATCCACCAGGTCGGGGCGCCCAAGGTCGGTGAGATCACGGGGCTGCCACCGGCGGTCTCGCTCCAGCAGCGCCGCTCGGCGCCGACCTCCCGCTCCTCGGTGGGCACGGTCACCAACCTCTCCAACTCCCTGCGCATGCTGTACTCGCGCGCCGGCGAGTACCCGCCCGGCGCCGAACGGCTCGACTCGGACGCGTTCTCCCCGAACACGGCGGCCGGTGCCTGCCCCGAGTGTCACGGCCTCGGCCAAGTACACCGCACCACCGAGGAGTTGCTGGTCCCCGACCCCTCGCTGTCGATCCGCGAGGGCGCGATCGCCGCATGGCCCGGGGCCTGGCAGGGCAAGAACCTGCGCGACATCCTCGACACGCTCGGGTACGAGGTGGACCGGCCCTGGCGCGAACTCCCGGCCGAGCAGCGGGAATGGATCCTGTTCACGGACGAGCAGCCGGTCGTCACCGTCCACCCGGTACGGGACGCCGACCGGATCCAACGGCCTTACCAGGGCACGTACATGAGCGCCCGCCGGTACGTCATGAAGACGTTCTCCGACACCAAGTCCCCGACCCTGCGGGCGAAGGCGGAGCGCTTCCTGACCGGCGCACCCTGCCCGGTGTGCGGGGGCAGCAGGCTGCGGCCCGAGGCGCTGGCGGTGACCTTCGGCGGCCGGACCATCGCCGAGCTGGCCGCGCTGCCCGTGACCGACCTGGCCGGACTGCTCGACGGCGGCACCGAGACGGCCCGGGTCCTCACCGACGACCTGAAGTCCCGGATCGCGCCGGTGGTCGAACTGGGCCTCGGTTATCTCAGTCTGGACCGGGCCACCCCCACCCTGTCCGCGGGCGAGCTGCAACGGCTGCGGCTCGCCACCCAGTTGCGCTCCGGACTGTTCGGCGTGGTCTACGTCCTGGACGAGCCGTCGGCCGGACTGCACCCGGCGGACACCGAGGCCCTGCTCGCGGTGCTCGACCGGCTCAAGACGGCCGGGAACTCGGTGTTCGTGGTCGAACACCATCTGGAGGTGGTGCGCGGCGCGGACTGGCTGGTGGACGTGGGTCCCGGCGCGGGCGAGCACGGCGGACGGGTGCTGTACAACGGCCCGGTGGCCGAGCTGGCCTCGGTCGAGGAGTCGGCCACGGCCCGCTACCTCTTCGACGAGGCCCCGGGCCCGGCGCGTGAGGTCCGCGAGCCGCGCGGCTGGCTGAAGGTGGGGCCCGTGACCCGGCACAACCTGCGCGGGGTGACGGCCGAGTTCCCGCTGAGCGCGTTCACCGCCGTCACCGGTGTGTCCGGCTCCGGGAAGTCCACGCTGATCGGCGAGCTGACGGAGGACCTGGCCGGGGTCGGCCGTCTGGTCCGGGTGGACCAGCGGCCGATCGGGCGCACGCCGCGCTCCAACCTGGCCACCTACACGGGCCTGTTCGACGTCGTGCGGAAGGTGTTCGCCGGCACCGACGCGGCGCGGGAGCGCGGCTACGGCGTCGGGCGGTTCTCCTTCAACGTGGCCGGCGGGCGCTGCGAGACCTGTCAGGGCGAGGGGTTCGTCAGCGTCGAGCTGCTGTTCCTGCCGAGCACGTACGCGCCCTGCCCGGACTGCGCGGGCGCCCGCTACAACCCGGAGACCCTGCGGGTGGCGTACCGGGGACGGAGCATCGCCGAGGTCCTGGACCTCACCGTCGAGGACGCGGCCGGGTTCTTCGCGGACATCCCGGGTGCGGCCCGCAGCCTGGGCACGCTGCTCGACGTGGGCCTCGGCTATCTGCGTCTGGGCCAGCCCGCCACCGAGCTGTCCGGCGGGGAGGCCCAGCGGATCAAGCTGGCGAGCGAGCTGCAGCGCGGCCGTCGCACCCACACCCTCTACCTGCTGGACGAGCCGACGACCGGTCTGCACCCGGCCGACGTCGAGGTGCTGATGGACCGGCTGCACGGGCTGGTCGACGCCGGGCACACCGTGGTCGTGGTCGAGCACGACATGACCGTGGTCGCCGAGGCGGACTGGGTGATCGACCTCGGGCCGGGCGGCGGCGACCGGGGTGGCCGCGTCGTGGCGGCCGGGCCGCCGCAGCGGGTGGCGCGGGCGGCGGGCAGCGCCACGGCGCCCTATCTGGCCCGGGTCATGCCCTGACCCGGGGCGTCCTGCGGCTCCAGCAGGACGGCATGGGTCCAGGCGACCTCGGCAGGCACCGGCTGGGCGGCACGGGCGAGGGACCGACGGTCGGGCTGGGCACCGGGCGGTATCACCGGCCGGATGTCCACCTCGGCCACCAGGCCCCGCGCGCGGGCGACCCGCCACAGGGAGGCGAGCAGGGTGTCCTCGCCGACGAACGCGGCAGCGGTGCTCGCGGCCCCTCCCCCGTCCTGGCGGTAGCGCAGCCGGACCGGCTGCACGGGCACACCCGCGTCCAGCGCGGCCTGGAAGACGGCCCGGTGGAAGCGGCCGTGCGCCCGCCCGCACCAGGTGCTGCCCTCGGGAAAGGCGACAACGGCCGCGCCCTCCCCCAGGGCGTGCGCGATCCGGGCGACCGTGTCGGGCAGCGCGCGCAGCCGGTCGCGCTCGATGAAGACCGCCCCGCCGCGCGCGACCAGCGCCCCCGCCACGGGCCAGTCACGGATCTCGGTCTTGGCGAGCATCCGGGCGGGGCGTACGGCGGCCAGCAGCGGGATGTCCAGCCACGAGACATGGTTGGCGACCATCAGCAGACCGCCGGCCGGTGCGGTGGTGCCGGTGAAGCGGACCCGGACCCCGATGGCCCGCACGATCGACCGGCACCACCGCCTGACCCACTCGGCGGGGATCCTCCCGCCGAGCGGGGACAGCACGATCCCGGCCAGCACCAGGACCGTGACCGCGGTGAGCCGCAGCACGGCACGGGGTACGGCCGCGGCGGGTGCGGCCGGCTCCACGCAGGCGCCCGGGGTGCAGGGCGCACTGGGCAGCCAGACGCTCATCAGGCCGGCACGAGGGAGAGGAAGTGCTTCAGATAGCGCGGGTTGACCCGGCGCATCGACAGCAGCACGTACAGGTCGGCCACCCCGAAGTCCGGATCGTGCGCGGGCTCCCCGCACACCCAGGCGCCGAGACGGACGTAGCCGCGCAGCAGGGCGGGCAGTTCCATGCGGTCGGCCGGAACCTCGGCGTTCGGGACCCACGGCAGCAGGGGCCGTACCCGGAACTCCTCGGGCGCCAGGTGCTTGGCACGCACCCGGTCCCAGGTGGCCGTGGCCAGCGCGCCGCCGTCGGCGAGCGGCACGGAGCAGCAGCCCGCCAGCCACTCGTGGCCCCGGTCGACCATGTACCGGGCTATCCCGGCCCAGATCAGGCCGATGACCGTGCCGTCGCGGTGGTCGGGGTGCACGCAGGAGCGGCCGACCTCGACCAGGCCGGGCCGGATCCCGTCGAGCGGGGCGATGTCGAACTCGCCCTCCGAGTAGAGCCGGCCGGCGACCGCGGCGCGCTCCGGCGGCAGCAGCCGGTAGGTGCCGACGACCTGCCCGGTCACGGTGTCGCGCACGAGCAGGTGGTCGCAGTACGCGTCGAACGGGTCGACGTCGAGGCCCGGCTGCGAGGTGGTCAGCAGGGCGCCCATCTCTCCGGCGAAGACGTCGTGGCGCAGCTGCTGCGCGGCTCGGACGTCGGCCTCGTCACGGGCGAGGGTGACGGTGTAGCGGGTGGGTGCCGCGGGCTGCGGAGGACGGTCGAGCGTGGTGACGCCGGTCATGGCTCTCTCCATGGTCACGGGCCGGGGTCGGCGGGAGCGGCGGAGCGGCGGTCCGCTCTGCCGGTCCTGTTCTTCCGACGCCGGTTGGCGTACGCGTGACAGGTGGCCGGAGAGTGGGTGTGGGCTTGTTGAACGGCGTGGGTGAGGGTGCCGGCGAAAAACCAGACGGGGCCGGAAGGAGCACCTCTCCCGACCCCGCCCGTCCGCCTGCTGGTCGGCGAACGTCTTCTGCTCCGGCTAGCGCTTGGCCACCTTCCGGGTGGCCCGCAGCCACTCCTTGTTCATGCTCGTGATGGACACCAGCGGAATCCCCTTGGGACAGGCGGTCGCACACTCACCCGTCAGCGTGCAGCCCCCGAACCCCTCCGCGTCCATCTGCGCCACCATGTCCAGCACCCGCGTCTCCCGCTCGGGCGCCCCCTGGGGCAGCACGTTGAGATGGTTGACCTTTGCGGAGGTGAACAGCATCGCCGCACCGTTCGGACAGGCCGCCACGCACGCGCCGCAGCCGATGCACTCGGCGTGCTCGAACGCGAAGTCGGCGTCCGCCTTGGGTACGGGGGCGGCATGGGCCTCGGGCGCGGAGCCGGTGGGGGCGGTGACGTAGCCGCCGGCCTGGATGATCCGGTCGAACGCCGACCGGTCCACGACCAGGTCCTTGATCACCGGGAACGCCGAGGCGCGCCAGGGCTCGATGTCGATCGTGTCGCCGTCCTTGAAGGACCGCATGTGCAGCTGGCAGGTGGTGGTGCGCTCGGGGCCGTGCGCGTCGCCGTTGATGACGAGCGAGCAGGCGCCGCAGATGCCCTCGCGGCAGTCGTGGTCGAAGGCGACCGGGTCCTCGCCCTTGAGGATGAGTTCCTCGTTGAGGGTGTCGAGCATCTCCAGGAAGGACATGTCTGAGGAGATGCCGTCCACCTCGTACGTGGACATGGTGCCTTCGGCGTCGGCGTTCTTCTGCCGCCAGACGCGCAGGGTGAGCTTCATGCGTAGCTCCGCTGGGTGGGGTGGACGTACTCGAAGACCAGGTCTTCCTTGTGCAGGGTGGGCGCCTCGCCGGTGGCGGTGAACTCCCAGGCGGCCGCGTAGGAGAACTCCTCGTCCCGGCGCGCGGCCTCGCCGTCGGGAGTCTGCGACTCCTCGCGGAAGTGGCCGCCGCAGGACTCGCCGCGGTGCAGCGCGTCGAGGCACATCAGCTCGGCGAGCTCCAGGTAGTCGACGACGCGATTGGCCTTCTCCAGCGACTGGTTGAACTCCTCGCCGGTGCCGGGCACCTTGATGCGCCGCCAGAACTCCTCACGGATCTGCGGGATCCGCTCCAGGGCCTTGCGCAGGCCCGCGTCCGTGCGGGCCATGCCGCAGAACTCCCACATGAGTTCGCCGACCTCGCGGTGGAAGGAGTCGGGGGTGCGGTCGCCGTCGACGGACAGGAGCAGGTTGAGCCGGTCCTCGGTCTCGGCCAACACCTCCTGGACGACGGGGTGTTCGGCCGTCACCGCCTCCTGGTGCGGGTTGCGGGCGAGGTAGTCGTTGATCGTCGACGGCAGGACGAAGTAGCCGTCGGCGAGGCCCTGCATCAGGGCGGAGGCGCCGAGGCGGTTCGCTCCGTGGTCGGAGAAGTTGGCCTCGCCGATCGCGAACAGGCCCGGGACGGTCGTCTGCAGGTCGTAGTCGACCCACAGGCCGCCCATCGTGTAGTGCACGGCGGGGTAGATCCGCATCGGCACCTCGTACGGATCCTCGTCGGTGATCCGCTGGTACATGTCGAAGAGGTTGCCGTACTTCGCCTCGACCGCCTCGCGGCCCATCCGCTTGATCGCGTCCGCGAAGTCGAGGTAGACACCCTGGCCCCCGGGGCCGACTCCCCTGCCCTCGTCGCAGACGTTCTTCGCGGCTCGGGAGGCGATGTCGCGCGGGACCAGGTTGCCGAAGGAGGGGTAGATGCGCTCCAGGTAGTAGTCGCGCTCGTCCTCGGGGATCCGGTTCGCCGGCCGGTCGTCGCCCTTGGCCTGGGGCACCCAGATCCGGCCGTCGTTGCGCAGCGACTCGCTCATCAGGGTGAGCTTGGACTGGTGGTCGCCGGTGCGCGGGATGCAGGTGGGGTGGATCTGCGTGAAGCAGGGATTGGCGAAGTAGGCGCCGCGCCGGTGCGCCCGCCAGACGGCGGTCGCGTTGGAGTTCATGGCGTTCGTGGACAGGTAGAAGACGTTGCCGTAGCCGCCGCTCGCGAGTACGACGGCGTCGGCGAAGTACGTGTCGATCCTCCCGGTGACGAGGTCCCGCGCCACGATGCCGCGCGCCCGCCCGTCCACGACGATCAGGTCCAGCATCTCGGTGCGCGGGTGCATCTCCACGTTCCCCGCGGCGATCTGCCGGGACAGCGCCTGGTAGGCGCCCAGCAGCAGCTGCTGCCCCGTCTGGCCGCGGGCGTAGAAGGTACGGGACACCTGGACGCCGCCGAAGGAGCGGGTGTCGAGCAGGCCGCCGTACTCGCGGGCGAAGGGCACGCCCTGCGCCACGCACTGGTCGATGATCTCCACGGAGATCTGCGCGAGCCGGTGCACGTTGGACTCGCGGGCCCGGAAGTCGCCGCCCTTGACGGTGTCGTAGAACAGCCGGTGGATCGAGTCGCCGTCGTTGCGGTAGTTCTTCGCCGCGTTGATGCCGCCCTGCGCGGCGATCGAGTGGGCGCGGCGCGGCGAGTCCTGGTAGCAGAACTGGACGACGTGGTAGCCCTGTTCGGCGAGCGTGGCGCCCGCGGAGCCGCCGGCCAGGCCGGTGCCGACCACGATGACGGTGTGCTTGCGGCGGTTGGCGGGGTTGACCAGCTTGGCCTCGAAGCGGCGCTTGTCCCAGCGCTCGTGGATCGGGCCGGAGGGGGCCCTGCCGTCGGCTACGGGCTCACCGGTGGCGTATTCGGTGTAGGTCATGTCAGCTCACCACTCCGGTCATGACACCCACGGGTACGGCGATGAAGCCGGCCGTGAGCAGCAGCGCGAGGACGTTGGCGACGCTCTTCAGGGCGCGGTCGCGGGCGCGGCTGCCGACGCCGAGGGTCTGGGCGGCGCTCCAGAAGCCGTGCCGGATGTGCAGGCCGAGCGCGAGCATCGCGACGATGTAGATGACGTTGCCGTACCAGGTGGAGAAGGTGTCCACCACGTTCTGGTACGGGTGGCCCTCCTGGAAGCCGCCGGAGTGCACGGTGCCGGTGGTGAGGTCGAGGAGGTGCCAGACGATGAACAGGCCGAGGATGATCCCGCCCCAGCGCATGGTCCGCGTGGCGTAGCCGGCCCGCGGCTTCCTGTGCACGTACTTGCTGGGCCGCGCCTTGATGTCGCGGCGGCTGAGCTGGTAGGCGGACGTGGCGTGGGCCACCACGGCGACGACGAGGACGATCCGGATGAGCCAGAGCGTCCACTCGTAGTGCATGAAGGGTTCGCCGACGGTGCGCAGCCAGTGGGCGTAGTGGTTGAACTCGCCCGCCCCGAAGTAGATCTTCAGGTTCCCGATCATGTGCGCGACCAGGTACAGCAGCATGATCACACCGCTGACGGCCATCACCGTCTTCTTGCCGACGGTGCTGTCCCACACGGTGCGTGCCATGGACGGCCGTCGGTCCGTCCGCGTTGCCAGAGCCATGGAACAGCACGCTAGGCGTGAGGGACCCGATCGGTCCAAGACATGATCCAGCTTGTTTCCATAGGCAGGGACTATTCTGTGACCGTGCAGTTCCAACAGCTTCAGTACTTCGTGGCCGTGGCCGAGACCCGGCACTTCACCCGGGCCGCCGAGCTGGTCCATGTCGCGCAGCCGTCCCTGTCACAGCAGATCAAGGCACTGGAGCGGGAGTTGGGCGCGGACCTGTTCCTGCGCGCCCGCGGCAACATCACGCTCACCGACGCGGGCGAGGCGCTGCTGCCGCTGGCCCGGCGGATCCTCGCGGACGCGGACACGGCCCGGTACGAGGTCCAGGAGCTGGTGCAGCTGCGGCGGGGCCGGGTGCGCCTCGGCGCGACGCCGAGCCTGTGCACCGGCCTGCTGCCGGACGTCCTGCGCGCCTTCCACAACCGCTACCCCGGCATCCAGCTGCTGATCGAGGAGGGCGGCTCGCACGACCTGGTGCGGGAGCTGGCCCGCGGCGCCCTCGACCTCGCCCTGGTCGTCCTGCCGCTGCCGACGCCCGCGCCCGCGCTGACCACGGTGGAGCTGCTGCGGGAGGACCTGGTGGTGGTGTCCTCACCCGAGGTCCGGGCGCCGGGCACCTCCGGTGAGGGCGGCCGGGTCGTACGCATCGCGGACCTGGAGAGCGAGCGCCTGGTGATGTTCCGGCACGGCTACGACCTCAGGGAGCTGACTGTTGCGGCGTGCCGGGCGGAGGGGTTCGAACCGGACTTCGCCGTGGAGGGGGGCGAGATGGACGCGGTGTTGGGGTTCGTGCGGGCCGGGCTGGGCGTCGCGGTCGTTCCACGCATGGTCGCGGCGCGGACCGGGCGGGGGTTGCGGGTGACTCCGTTGGCTCGGCCGGGGTTGCATCGGACCATTGCGCTGGCTCACCGGAGCGATGTGGCTCCGCCTCGGGCTGCTCGGGAGTTGCAGCGGATGTTGCTTGAGCGGTGAGGGTGGTTCGTGCCCGGTTGCGTCTGCCTGGACATCGCCGTTGGGGAGTGCGGGTTGTGTGTGGTTGCTCGCGCCCACGCGGCGGAGCCGCATATCGATACAGCCCCGCGCCCCTAAGGCATACTGCGCCCCCTCACACCTGAGAGGGCGCCGCTCGTTCAGCCCGTCGCGTCCACCAGTGCCAGGTCGTGCAGTCTCTCCGGTGGGCCCGGCCTCGCGTAGTACCAGCCCTGGGCCGTGTCGCAGCCCAGTATGCGGAGTTGTTCGGCCTGGGCGCCGGTCTCCACGCCCTCCACGGTGACCGCGAGGTCGAGGCTGTGGGCCAGGGAGACGATGCCTTCGACGATCTTGAGGTCGACGGGGTCGGCCGGGAACTGCTGCATGCCCTGAGTGAAGGAGCGGTCCAGTTTGAGGATGCTCACCGGGAGGCGGCGCAGGTTGGCGAGGTTGGAGTAGCCGGTGCCGAAGTCGTCGAGGGCGATGTCGACGCCCATCTCGGCGAGTCGGCGCAGGGGTTTGAGGAGGTCGTCGTCGGCGCCGATCAGTGCCGACTCCGTGACCTCCAGGCAGAGCGCGTCCGGGGCGACGCCCGCGCGCTCGAGGATCTCCACCGTGTCCTGGACCAGGCCGGGATGGCTCAGCTGGCACGGGGAGAGGTTGACGTTGATCCGCAGGGGGCCGGCGGCCGTCTGCTCGCCGTATCGTTCTCGCCACTCGCGGGCCTGCCGGATGGACTCCTCCAGGACCCAGCGGCCGAGCGGGACGATCAGGCCCGTGTGCTCGGCGAGCGGGATGAAGCGGTCGGGGCCGAGGACGCCGTGCTGCGGGTGCAGCCAGCGGACCAGCGCCTCGGCGCCGCGGACGCTGCCGTCGCCGAGGTGGACCAGGGGCTGGTACTCGATGAAGAACTCGCCGCGTTCCAGGGCGGTGGGGAGAGCCGTGGTCAGGCCGTGGCGGGTGATCGCGCGGGCGTCGGCCTCGGGGTCGGCCAGCTCGGAACGGTTGCCGCCCGCCGACTTCGCCCGGTACATGGTGATGTCCGCGCTGCGCAGGATCTCCGCCGCGGTGCGCTCGCCCGCCGGGCCCTCCACGATACCGAGGCTGCCGCGTACCAGCAGGTCACGGCCGTCGATGCTGATGGGCGTGATGAGCGCGTTCATGATGCGTTCGGCGAGTTCGTCGACCTCCCGCTCGGTGCCGGGGCCGGTGGTCAGCGCCACGAACTCGTCGCCGCCGAGCCGGGCGACCATCTCGCCGGGCGCGGTCGCGCAGGACTGCAGCCGGTCGGCGACCTCCACCAGCAGCCGGTCGCCGGCCGCGTGGCCGAGGCTGTCGTTGACGGTCTTGAAGCCGTCCAGGTCGAGGTAGCACAGGCCGAAGCGCTGGCCCTCGCCGGCACCCAGGGCCTTCTCCAGGCGCTCGAAGAACAGGGTGCGGTTGGGCAGGCCGGTGAGCGCGTCGTGCGTGGCCTCGTAGCGCAGCCGGAGGTTGAGCAGGCGGCGCTCGGTGGTGTCCTCCATGAGGGCCAGCTGGTACTGCGGGTCGCCGTCGGCGTCGCGCAGCAGGGAGACGGTGAGGTTGGTCCACAGGACCGTGCCGTCGGGGCGGTTGAACGCCTTCTCGACGTGGTAGTGCTCGCGCTCGCCGCGGACGAGTTCGTCGTACAGCTTCCAGGTGTGGGGCGCGTCCTCGGGGTGCGTCCACTCCATGACGTTGCGGCCGCGCACGGTCGTCTCGGAGCCGCCGAACATGCGCAGCAGGGCCTCGTTGACCTGGAGCACGTTGCCGTCCAGGTCGGCGATGCCGATCCCTATGGCCGCACCCTCGAAGACCGCCCGGAAGCGGGCCTCACTGGTGTGCAGCGCCTGGGCCACGATGCCCTGGGCCTGCAACGCGGCCTGGGCGATGGCCTCCTGCTCGGCGAGGGTGCGCTCGCGCAGGGCCTGCGCGTACCCGGCGGCCATCGCGTGCTGCAACCGTGAGGAGCGCATGCGCAGTTCGTCCTGGGGGCCGTCCTCGCCGCAGTAGAGGACCAGATAGGCGTCGACGCAGTCCAGGGTGCGGGTGAGCGCCTCGGGGTCGGTGCAGTGCGCCTCGACCAGCGCGGCGCCGACCGCCTTGGCCTCCTCCGAGTCGAAGCTGCGGGCCCGCAGCAGACCGCTCAACCGGCGTGCGAGCGGAAGGAGTTGTTCCGCAAACTCCGCGCGGGTCAGCGACGTGGAGGTGACCGGGAAGACCGCCCGGCTCCAGATCGTCGTCAGCCGGCGCAGTCTGTCCTCCGGCCCGTCCGGTTCCGCGCTCACGCCGTGCGTCCCACGCCGGCGAATCCGGAGAAGGCGTACGGATCCTCGTCCTCCGGCGCCGACTCCGGGCGCCAGTGCGGCATCGGCACCAGTCCGGGTTCCACCATGTCGTACCCCTCGAAGAACCGCGCGATCTCCTCGCGCGAACGCATGATCAGCGGGTTGCGAATGTCCTTGTATACGTCCACCGCACCCTCGGCCCGCTCCGCCGGCAACGGGATTCCCTCGTACGAGGCATGGGTGAGGATCAGCAGGCTGCCGGGCGCGAGCACCTCGCGCAGCTCGGCCACCGCACCGTACGGGTCGTCCACGTCTTCCACGAAGTGCAGTATGGCAACGAGAAGGAGGGCCACTGGCCGATTCAGGTCGATGAGGCGGTCCAGTTGGGGGCTGGAGAGGATCTCCTGGGGCTTGCGCAGGTCGGCGGCGATCACGTCGGCGTCCGCGTTGCCCGCCAGCACCGCCTGGCTGTGCGCCACCGCCACCGGATCGTGGTCGACGTAGACGACGCGGGCACCCGGTGCGGCCGCCTGGGCCACCTCGTGGACGTTGCCGAAGGTCGGGATGCCGGAGCCGATGTCGAGGAACTGGGTGATGCCCTCGTCGGCCGCGAAGCGCACGGCCCGGCGCATGAACGCCCGGTTGGCCTGCATGATCTTCGGCAGGCCCGGCATGAACTCCATCGCCTTGCGGGCCGCCTCCCGGTCGACCTCGAAGTTGTGCGAACCGCCCAGGTAGAAGTCGTAGATACGCGAAACGCTCGGCACCGAGATGTCGATGCTCCGTGGGGCCCAGGCGGGACGCTCCATGTATCTCTCCAAGGCGTAGGCGACAGGTCGAGGCGATCCGGTGTTCGAGCTGAGGCTACTGATCGCCCGCCAAAGGAGCGACCCGAACCGGAAATTGACCGTCCGTTCCCGGTCACTGCCTGCGGCAAGTGCGCAGGTGCCCCCACCGCGTTTCAGCCCCATGAAACAACGGTCCGCCCCCTCCGTGCGGTGCGGAGGGGGCGGACCTTCGATCGGGCGCCGGTGGGCGGGGTGATCGACCCTGGGGAGGTGATCTCTACTTGCCCGGCGCGCCGACCGGCTTGCCGTCGGGCGAGACGGCGTACCAAGTGCCGCCCACGCCCTCACCGTTGGTGTCACCGGGAGCCTTGTCGCCGGAGAAGGTGTAGATGGGCCAGCAGTTGACGGTCATCTGCTTCTCCCCGTCGGGCCGGGTGAAGCCCATCAGGCCCTTCTTCTGGACACCCTTGGTGTCCTCGGGCTTGACCGGGGCGACCGCGGGCCACTTCTCCAGGCAGGCACCGGTGCAGTTCGAGATGACCTTCGGCCACGCCTTGTCCTTCAGGAAGCGGTAGACCGTCATGCCGTTCTTGTCGACGATGATGTCGCCCAGCTTGGGGTCCTTGCGGACGGACAGACCGGGCAGGGAGGCCAGCGAGGCCTTCTTGCCGTTGGGCGCGAGAGCGAACCACTTGCCCCCCACGCCCTGGCCGTTGACGTCACCGGAGTTGACGTCCTTGACATAGCGGTAGGCGGGCCAGCCACCGATGGTCAGCTGCTTGGTGCCGTCGGCGCGGGTGACCTCGCCGAGCAGCGCCTTGTCGATGCCGTCGCCGGCGGTGGCGTCGTCGGCGGGCACCGGCGGCCAGGTGGTGGCGCAGTCGCCGTCACAGTTCGACTTGGGCGGATTGGCCGTGTCCTTGTCGAACCGGTAGAGGGTCAGGCCGGAGCCGTCGGTCAGCACAGTGCCCAGGTCGGGGTTGCGGGCCACGCTCAGCTTGCCCGCGGGGGCGGCCGGGCTCGGGGAACTGGAGCTCTGGTTGCCGTCGGCGCCGTACCCGTTGCCCGCAACAGTGCCCGTGCCGGCCGTGCCGGCCGGGTTGCCGTAGTCGCCCGCCGCGGCCGTGGCCCCGACGTTCTGGGCCGCCGACGCCGGCGTGGTGCTGTTGTCCTGACCGCACGCCGTCGTCAGCGCCAGCACCGAAGCGGCCGTGGCCACCAGTGAGGCGGTCCGCCAGGAGGTCTTCATTGCCAACTCCCCAAATTCGCCTGGATATTGCAGCGCCTTGCTGCGTCGCCGCACGGCCATGGGTACGCAGCGGAGGGGCCGGAGTGTTCAACGGGGACGCGAAATTTCTTTCCGGATCCTGTGACGCGCCCCGCGCGCGGGGCGTCGCGGGGCGTCGCGGGGCGTCGCACAGGTGCACATATCGGCCAGTCGGTCAGCTTCAGGTTTTCAAACCATTGATCGCCATTTGCCACCTCTTCGGATCATTCCGGACGCACTCCGGAGTACGACGGCGCTCCGCGCCTCATGATCTCCGTCGTGCATGGACCCGAAGTGACCCGATGTGCGCCCGCCACACGGGTGTTGGCCCTTCTGGCACTGACCTGGACCCTGGTGGGCTGCCCGGTCGGGAGTGCGTCGGCCGACGCCTGCGCGTACGCCTCGACGGGCCCGGACGGCACGGTGGCGGTGGCCGTGGCGGGGGACGGCGACCGCTGGCCGACGCCTCCGCCGTGCCCGAAGCCCCCACCGCCGCCGTGCCCGCCCACACCGACGCCCACCCCCACGCCGACCCCCACGCCCACGCCGAAGCCGACCCCGTCGCCGAAGCCCAGGCCGAAGCCCACGCCGCGTCCGACGCCCACCCCGAAAACCCCGCCGAAACCGAAGCCACGGCCGCCCGCCCCGGCGCCACCCGCGCCCCGGCCGACGCCGACGCCCCGGCCCGACCCGAAGCCGCGGCCCAAGCCGTCGCCCAAGGCCCGCCCGCGGCCCTCCGTGACCCCGGTGAGCTATCCGGCGTACCACCCCCGGCCCAGCAGCCACCAGGCGCCCGACCACACGTCACCGGTCACCTACGTCCTGCTCATCACCGTCCCCGCGATCGTCGCCGTCGCGGCGCTGCGCCCGCGCTGACGCGCCGGCCGCTCACTTCTGGAGGCACCTGTTGTCGGATTGGCTTGTTCTCGTCCTCGCGATGCTGGGGGCCTGTGCCGTGGTGGTCGTCATCACCCTCGTACGGCACAAGAGGGCTCCCGACGACGAGGACCCCAGCGAGACCCCCGACGTCATCGAGTACATGACGATGTGGATCGGCGTCGTGTACGCCATCGTCCTGGGCCTGGCCATCGCGGGCGTGTGGGAGGCGCGCAGCGCCGCCCAGGACCATGTGCAGGCCGAGGCCCAGGCGCTGCACGAGATCTCGGAGCGGGTGCGGGTCTATCCGCCGGACGTCCGTGACCGCATCCGGGGCGACGCCGACACCTATGTCCAGTACGTGGTGACCACCGAGTGGAAGTCGATGACCGACCACGGGCGCGTCACCGAGCGCGGTACGGAACTGCTGGCGACGCTCCGCCACGATGTGACGGACTATCAGCCGAAGAACGACTTCGAGGCGCAGGCCTACCAGCCCCTGCTGGACCAGATGGCCGCCGCGGACCAGGCGCGTAACGCGCGCGCCGACTCGACCGGGGCGACGATGCCGGGCGTGGTGTGGTTCGGGCTGCTCGCCGGGGCGGTCATCACCGTCTGCATGGTCTTCGCGCTGCAGATCCGGCGCACCCGGCGCGAGTTGATCCTGGCCGGGTTCTTCTCCGCGACCATCGCCTTCATGCTGTTCCTCATCTGGGACTTCGACGCCCCCTACAGCCGGGGCATCGCGGCGACCGCCGAGCCGTTCCTGAACCTGTTCCCGCACGTCAAGGGTTGATCGCGGACAGGCCTTCGCCCCGGTCCCCCTGCGGGAACCGGGGCGAAGGCCTGTCTTGCGTGCGGTGCCCTCCGCAGAACGGGATCCGGGCCCCGGTCAGAACATCCTCTCCGGGCGGCGGCGCATCAGGGACATGCCGCCTCCGATGACCGCCGAGGCCACCAGCCCGCCGCCGATGGCCATGTCGGTCGGCGTGGCGCCGCTGGTGACGCTGCCGCCGAAACCGGCCTGGACGGCGCCGAAAGCGGTATGGCCGCCGCTGAGGCCGACGTTGCCGCCACCGGAACCGGCCTTGCCACCGCTGCCCACCGTGAAGGCCGCCGGGCGGCTCAGGGTGCGGCCGTTGCAGTTGACGGTGATCTCGTAGGTGCCGGACGGGGTACCGAACGGGACCGTGGCGACGCCTCGCGCGGTGTCGTTGCCGATCGGCGACAGCTGGACGGTGGGGAAGGCAGGCGAGGAAGCGGTACCGCCCCGGCAGTTGTCCACGGTGATGGCTAGACGGCCGCCGTCTTTGGGGAGCACGGTCGGGGAGACGACGATGTTGCGCGGATTGTCGTCGCCGTGGTGTTTTTCCTGGTCGTGCTCGTCGCCCCGCCCGTTGTTGTTGCCCCGATCGAAGTTGTCGCACCTGCCGTTGCCGCCCCGGCCGAAGTTGTCACCCCGGCCGTTGTTGTTCCCCTGGCAGAAGTTGCCGTTGTTGTTCCCGAACCCGTTCCCCAGACCGTTCCCGATGTTGCCGGTGCCCGGGATGGTGATGACGGTGTTCGAGCCGCCTCCGCCGCCCATGCCGTCCGCTACGGCCACGGGGGCGGCCGGCCCCAGTACGGCGACCGCTGCGCACGCGGCCGCCAGGGCACGTTGGTTTCGCATGTGAACCTCCGCGGGAGGCACTCCGGGTCCCGTACCCGGACTATCGGCGAGAAGGCACCTCCCGACAGAACCCTCCGACGCCCGGAACACGCCCGCATGTCGAGAATGGTCCGTCCTGGTGAGCGGACACGCCATGGGAAAACCACACAATCGGATATTGCCGCAGGTCACAGACCGTCAGAAAAATCCTTTCGGCTGCAACTCGTATGGCGCACCAACAGGGTGACGGACCACCCGTTCGCCCCGTAGCCCCGTCGCCCGCCGCTCGTACGGGACTTAGCTTTTTCCTATGCGAATGTCTGCGTCCGTGATGGCCGAGCTGGCCGAAGAGGAGGAGCTGCGGCGGAAGCGCGCCCCTTGGGGCGTGATCGCGCTCGTTCTGCTGTCCGGCCTGGCGCTCATCCGGAATGGTTCCGGAGAATTCGACGTCGGGCCACCGCAGCCGGCGTCGGCAGCGGCGGCGGCAGCGGACGGCGGTGCCACCCCGAGCGCGTTCGCGAGCGGCCCCGCCGCCCTGCCGTTCGCCGCCGCCGACCGGATCCGGATCCCTTCGATCCGGGTCGACGCGCCCGTCCTGCCCGTCGGCCTGGACGCCCAGGGCTGGGTGGGCGCTCCGCCGCCTGATGACCCCAACCTGGCCGGCTGGTTCACCGGTTCGGTCTCGCCCGGCGAGAAGGGCACCTCGGTCGTCGTCGGGCACGTCGACAACAAGCAGGGCCCCGCCGTGTTCTACGGACTCGGGGCCCTGCAGAAGGGAAGCCGGGTCGACGTCGTACGCAAGGACGGAAGGACCGCGGTGTTCAAGGTCTACGGAATCGAGGTCTTCGCGAAGAACAGCTTCCCGAGCGACCGCGTGTACGGCTCCAAGGGCACGGCGGAACTGCGGGTGATCACCTGCGGCGGCGGCTTCTCGAAGCAGAACGGCTACGACGGGAACGTCGTCGTGTTCGCCCGCCTGGCCTCGGTCGAGTGAGCCGTGGTGACCGGGCGGGCGAGTGCCCGGTCACGACGTTCGGCGGGGCGGCACGGTGAGGTGATAGCCGGAGTCGAGCAGATGGGGCAGGTATTCGCGGATCGCGTGGACGCTCTGCGACCGGTCGCCCCCGGCGTCGTGGGAAAGCACCACGACACCGGGGGCGGCGCCCCTCTCCACCCGGTCGACGATGGTGCCCGTGCCGGGCGTCTCCCAGTCGGTCGTGTCGACGGTCCACGCCATCGGCTCCATGCCCATTTCGGCGCCGAGTTGGAAGGTCGCGCGGTTCCAGGCACCGTAGGGCGCGCGGAACCACTGGGGGCGCTCCCCGTAGGTGTCCTCGATGACGTCGCTGGTCCGCTCCATCTCGGAGCGGATCTCCCGGCGGTTGAGCGTGGTCAGCAGCGGATGCGTCCACGTGTGGTTGCCGACGACGTGCCCCTCGTCGGCCATCCGGGCGAGCAGCTCCCTGTTCTCGACGACGCACTCCCCGCACACGAAGAACATCGCCCGTACGTCGTACTTGGCGAGGGTGTCCAGGATGTGCGGGGTGTAGTCCGGGTGGGGGCCGTCGTCGAACGTCAGCATCATCCGTCGGCCACGTCCGGAGATCTGCAGGATGGGCTCGTGACGCACCTTCAGCTTGCGTGGCTCGGCACGCGGCGGGCCGTATCCGGTGAGCGGCTGGAGGCGGTAGGCGGAGGACTTGAGCGCCTGGAGGGCCGGTGCGCCGGCGACCGGTGCGGCGATGCGGGCCGCCTCGTCGTCGCCCTCCGCCATGACGATTCCGGCGGTGCCCGCGGCTCCCAGAGCGACGACCGAGGCGAGAAGCATCCGGCGCCGACTGAACAACTGATCCTTCTGCATGACTCATCACTCGCCCCACAAGCCTCCGGCGCACCACAGCGACGCCGGTGCGGCAGCGGGAATCCACCCGGTCGGCGCAGCGCCGGACCGACTTGTGAACCGCCGACCGGGTTCCTGATAATCGCTCAGTCCGTTGGGAAATGACCGGCGTTGCAGATGGAGGTCGAGCCAGGTTGGTCGTGCACGGGGGAACGAGTGGAGTGGCACGCAGGCGATTGGCGGTGGTGCTGCTGGGCGCCGCCCAGGTACTGGTCGTCTTCGACACGACGGCCTTCGCGATCGCACTGCCGTGGATTTCGTCCCGGTCGCAGATGTCCGTCGACGGGCTGACGTGGCTGATCACCACGTACAGCGTGTGTTTCGCCGCGCTGCCGGTGCTCGCGGTGGCTCTCGGCGAGGCCTTCGGGCTGCGACGGGTGCTGATGGGCGGGCTCGTGCTGTCGAGTGCCGCCGCCGCGGCGTCCGGGGTGACGCAGGACGCCGGGGTGCTGCTGACCTCGCGGGCGGTACAGGGGGTGGCCGCGGCGGCGATCACGGCCGGTGCGGTGGCGCTGATCGAGTCCACGCATCCGGAGGGCCGGGGCCGTGACCGGGCGCTGAGCGTGCACTTCGTGGTGGTCGCGGCGGCCGGTCCGGTGGTGGTGCTGCCGTCCACCATGCTGCTGGCCACGATGGAGTCGGGTGCGGCCGTCTTCTGGGCCCAGGCCGTCGTCGGCGTACTGCTCCTGCTGCTGGTCCCGGTGGCGCTCACCGAGTCCGCGCCCGGCCCCGAGGCCCGGTCCCGGGTGGGCCGCGCCGCGGCGGCCGTCGTCCCGCTGGGCTTCCTCGCCTGGTTCGCCGGGTGGCTCGGGGACCACAGTGTGTCCCCGACCACGGTCATCGCCATCGCGGCGGCCGGGGCACTGACGCCGTCGTCGCTGAGCTGGCTCGGCCGGCGCGGGCAGGAGCCGTCTCTGCTCACCCGGCTGTACCAGGAGCGGGCCGCACTCGGCGCGTACACCGTGGTGGCGCTGCTGGCGGCCTGTCTGACCGGTGCCGGGCTGGTCCTCACGATCGCCCTTCAGATGGTGGGTGGCCTCTCCCCCGAGTCGGTGGGCTGGGCCCTGTTGCCGGCCGTCGCCGGGCTGCTGCTGGGCTGGCTGACCCTGCCCTTGCTCGCGGCACGCGTCGGCCTCGCCGTCACGGTGGCCATGGCCTGTGCAGTGGCGGCGGCCGGGTTCGTCCTGCTGAGCCGGGCGGGGAACGGCTACCAGGTCGCCGACGTCCTGCCGCCGCTGCTGCTGATCGGCTACGGCTGCGGTGTGCTCGCCCTGCCGGTGAGCTTCGCGCGGTCCGGGAGCGGTGCGCTGCCCAGGGGGCTGAACTCCTCCCGGCAGTTGGGCGCCGGACTGGGGGCATCGCTGTTCACCGGGGTCGTCACGGTCGTCATGATGGGGCTGTCGTCCACCGGGTTCCACACCCGCAAGGAATACGACGCCGCCCTGGCGGACCGCTTTGCCGAGTGCTTCGAACTCGGTGTCGCGCTGGCCCTGACCGCCGCGGCGGTCGCGCTGCTGACCCTGCCCTGGCAGGGCCTGCGGACCACCGCCCCGGATCCGGGCGCTAGCGCCGGCGCACCAGCGGGAACGGCAGGGTCTCCCGGATCGTCAGGCCCGTGAGGAACATGACGAGCCGGTCGACGCCGATGCCGAGCCCGCCGGTCGGCGGCATCGCGTACTCGAGGGCGTCGAGGAAGTCCTCGTCCAGTTCCATGGCCTCGGGGTCGCCGCCCGCGGCCAGCAGGGACTGTGCGGTGAGCCGGCGCCGCTGTTCGACGGGATCGGTCAGCTCGGAGTAGGCGGTGCCGAGTTCGGTGCCGAAGGCCACGAGGTCCCAGCGTTCGGCGAGCCGCGGGTCGGTGCGGTGCTGCCGGGTGAGCGGGGAGACCTCGGTGGGGAAGTCCTTGTAGAAGGTGGGCAGCTGGGTGCGCTCCTCGATCAGCCGCTCGTACATCTCCAGGACCACGTCACCGGGGCCGTCGTCGGCGGTGTACGGCACACCGGTCCGATCGCACAGCCGGTGCAGTCTGAGCAGTTCGGTGCCGGGGCCGATCTCCTCGTCCAGCACCTCGGACAGTGCCCCGTGCACGGTCTTCACCGGCCACGGTCCCGAGATGTCGTACTCCCGGCCGTCCTTGCGGGCGACCGGGGAGCCGAAGGCGGCGGTGGCGGCGCCCTGGATCAGCTCGCGGGTCAGGTCGAGCATCACCTCGTAGTCGGCGTGCGCCTGGTAGGCCTCCAGCATCGTGAACTCGGGGTTGTGCTTGTAGGAGACGCCCTCGTTGCGGAAGGTGCGGCCCAGCTCGAAGACCTTCTCCAGGCCGCCGACGCACAGCCGCTTCAGGTACAGCTCGGGGGCGATGCGCAGGTACAGGTCGAGGTCGTAGGCGTTGATGTGGGTGGTGAAGGGGCGGGCGTTGGCGCCGCCGTGGATCTGCTGCAGCATCGGTGTCTCGACCTCGAGGAAGCCGCGGTCCAGCAGGCCCTGCCGCAGGGCCTGTACAGCGGTGGAACGGGCACGGATCATCCGGCGGGCGTCGGGGCTGGTGACCAGGTCGAGGTAGCGGCGGCGGACCTTGGCCTCGGGGTCGGCCAGCCCGCGGCGCTTGTCGGGCAGCGGGCGCAGGCACTTGCCGGTCAGCTGCCAGGAGGTGACGAAGACGGTGGGCTCGCCCTTGTCGCTGCGGCCCGCGCGGCCGGTGGCGGTGATGTGGTCGCCGATGTCGGTGTCGGACCGGAAGCGGTCCAGGGCGGCTCCGGAACGGTCGCGGGTGAGGGCGAGTTGGTGGTCACCCGACCAGTCGCGCAGGACGACGAAGACGATGCCGCCGAAGTCGCGGACCAGCATGACGCGGCCGGCCACGGTGACGTCCTGGCCCTGCGGGACGTCGGCGAGGGCGTGGGTGGGGGCGGGCACGCCGACCGGGTACGGGTCGGTGCCGGTGGCGCGCAGGCGGTCGAGCGTGCGGTGCCGGACGCGAACCTGGTCGGGCAGGCCCGCGTCCGGGGCGGCGGGCCCGGCCTCGTCCCCTCCTTCGAGGCCGAGCACCGTCAGGGACGGCAGGCCCTCGGTGGTGGCGGGCCGCTGCCCCGTCTTCGGGTGCCCTTTTCCCCAGAGTTTGCGCAGGGACGGTACCGACACGAATCCCTCGGCGATGCCGGAGGCGAGGCCGATCCGTGCGAGGGAGGCGGTCTCGCCGTAGCAGATGAAGCGCGGGTACCACTCCGGCTGGTACTTGGCGTTGGAGCGGTAGAGGGCCTCCAGCTGCCACCAGCGGGAGAAGAACAGCAGCATCCGGCGCCATAGCCTGAGGACGGGGCCGGCGCCGATGCGGGCGCCCTCCTCGAAGACCGAGCGGAAGACGGCGAAGTTCAGCGAGATCCGGTGCACGCCGAGTTTCGCGGCGGCCGCGCACAGCTCGGCGACCATGAACTCCATGACCCCGTTGGGGGCGGCGCGGTCACGGCGCATCAGGTCCAGGGAGACGCCGTCGCGGCCCCAGGGCACGAAGGAGAGCAGCGCGAGGAGCCGGCCGTCGTCGCTGAGGGCCTCCACGAGGAGGCAGTCGCCGTCGGCGGGGTCGCCCAGCCGGTCCAGGGCCATGGAGAAGCCGCGTTCGGTCTCGGTGTCCCGCCAGGCGTCGGCCTTGTCGACGATCTCCTCCATCTCCTGGTCGGTGAGGGTGGCGTGGCGGCGGATGCGGGTGGTGGCGCCGGTGCGGCGGACGCGGTGCACGGCCTGGCGGGTGACCCGCATGTCCCGGCCGTCCAGGTCGAACCCGGGCACGTGCAGGATGGCCTCGTCGCCGAGCTGGAGGGCGCCGAGTCCGGCCCGGGCGTAGGCGCGGGCGCCGTCCTCGGAGGCGCCCATCACGGCGGGTGCCCAGGCGTGCCGGCGGGCCACGTCCAGCCAGGCCTCGATGGCGTGCGGCCAGGCCTCCATGTCGCCGACGGGGTCGCCGCTGGCGAGGCAGACGCCAGCCTCGACGCGGTAGGTGACGGCGGCCTTGCCGCTGGAGGAGAAGACGACGGCCTTGTCGCGGCGGGTGGCGAAGTAGCCGAGCGAGTCCCGGTTGCCGTAGGCCCCGAGCAGGGCGCGGATGCGGGCCTCCTCGTCGTCGTGCAGGGCCGCCTCCAGGCGCTGTGAACGGAACAGCGCGGCGGCCGCGTTCAGCAGGGCGAGTGCGCCGAACAGGCCGAGCAGGAAGGTGACCTGGCGGGGCGGGCGGCCGTCGAAGGCGCTGTTGGACACCAGCCCGCCGCACACCCGGTCGGCGGCCCAGGCCAGGTGCTGGCTCTGCGGGAGGGTGCCCGGGAAGAGCGCGACCAGGCCCCAGCCGGCCAGGATCGCCACGACGAGGCCGGCCAGCAGTACGCCGAGGGCCCGCCACACGGCACCGCGGCGGGAGGCGGCGTAGAACTCCTTGCGGGCCGTCACCAGCAGGAGCAGCAGCAGACCGCACAGCACGAGGGACGGCACCGACTCGGTGTACTGGCCTAGGGCCACGCCGAGGATGTCGCTGACCACGACCAGGCCCAGATAGACGACGACCAGCCACCAGGCGACCTTCTTGCGGGCGCCGGTGGCGGCGGCCAGCAGGAACAGGAAGACGGCGTAGGCGAGGTTGGCGCTGATCGGGACCAGGAGCAGGTCGAGGGCGCGGACGAGCGGGCGCAGCAGGCGGCGCAGCGGGGCGAAGATCGCGAGCAGGGCGCACAGCAGGCCGAGCGCGGCGAAGAGGGCGGCGAAGGCCTCGGGCACCCAGCCGAGGCGTCCGGCGGCGGGCGGGCGTATCGGGCCCGTGGCGTCCCTCCGTGCGGCCGGCCCGACGGTGGCAGTCATGGTTCCGACTGTAGGAAGGGGCGGCGCGGCGCGCCCGTCGAGCGGGGCCGGGCGTCGGCGGGAAGCACGGGTTCCGATAGCCTCGGGATGTGACGGAGCAGCACGAACAGCACGCGCACCAGTTCGAGCGGGGCACGGACGGGCCCAAGGTCATCGTGGTCGGGGTGGACGGCTCCGATTCTTCGATGCGGGCCGCGGCCTACGCGGGCGGTCTGGCCCGGCGACAGCACGCGCTGCTGGCGGTGGTGTACGTGCAGCCGGTGCTCGCGGCGGGGGCGGCGCTCGGGGCTCCGGTGGCGGAGACGACCGACGAGATCGCCGAGGACCTGATCGCCCAGATCCGGGAGGCGACCGAGCGCGTCAAGGGGATATTCGACGTGCGCTGGGAGTTCCACACCTTCCGTGGCGACGCCTACAACGGTCTGGTGAAGGCGGCGGACGAGCTGAAGGCGGACGCGGTCGTGGTGGGCGCCTCCGAGCAGGCGGGGCACCGGATCATCGGCTCGGTGGCGGTCCGGCTGGTGAAGGCGGGACGGTGGCCGGTGACGGTCGTACCGTAGTCGTCTCCTTCCGGAGCAGCGGCAGGGTCGCGAGGAGCAGGACGCCGGCCAGGGCGATGGCGGCGCGCGGGCCGGTGAGGCTCGCCAGCAGGCCCCACAGGGCGGTCAGGGCGGCCGTGGTGGCCTTCCCGGTGATGGACCAGGCGGACAGGGTGCGGGCGACCCGGTCGTTCGGAGTGCATTCCAGGCGGCGGGTGGCGTACACGGGGTTGTAGACGCCCGAGCTGGTGATCACCCCGAACTCCACGGCCATCACCAGCAGCAGTCCGGGCAGGCCGGGCCCCACGAAGGCCAGCCCGAGGGGCCAGACGGCGCGCAGGGCGCCCGCGGTGCGCAGTACCCGCGCCTGGCCGTGGCGGGCGACCAGCGGGCGGGCCAGCCGGGAGCCGAGGAGTCCGCCGAGGCAGGGCACGGCGAACGCCAGGCCGTACTGCCAGGGGGCGAAGCCGAGCGGGCCGAGCATGAGGACGGCCAGCGGTGGTACGGCGACCATGATCAGCGCGTTGACCGCGAGGTTGTTGAAGAACAGCGGCCGCAGGGCCGGACTGGTGAGGATGTACCGCCAGCCGTCGAGCAGGTCGGCGGCCCGCAGGCGCTCCACGCCGGTGCGCTCGGGGCGGGGCTCGCCGCCGCCCACGGCCCGGATGCCCAGCGCCGACAGCAGAAAGCTGACCGCGTTCGCCACGACCGTCGCGACCGGGCCGAACACGCCGATCGCGGCGCCGCCGAGGGGCGGTCCGAGGACGAGGGCGGTCCAGTTCGTGGACTCGAACCGGGAGTTCGCCGTGAGCAGCCGCTCGGCCGGTACGAGCGTCTTCAGAAAGGCGCCGGAGGCCGCGTTGAAGGTGATGTCGGCCGCCGCGACGATCACCGACACCAGCAGCAGCTGGCCCAGGCCGAGGCCGCCGAGCGCGTAGGCGGCGGGGATGGTGAGCAGCGCGGCACACCTGGCCAGGTCCATCGCCATCATCACCGGCCGCTTGCGCCGGAACTCCACCCACGGCCCGAGCGGCACCGCCGCCACGGCGCCCACGGCGGGCCCGGTCGCGGCGAGCAGTGCCACCTCGGCCGGTCCGGCGTGCAGCACGATGACCGCGATCACCGAGAACGCGTCGAAGGCGAGCCAGGTACCGATCGCACTCGCCGAGTACGCGGCCCACAGCCACCCGAACCGCCGTCCCATCCAGAACCTCCCCGTTGACCCGGGACATGAAATCGGGCAGGCGGCCGCCGAAGCAAACAACTTCCGGATCAGGCGTCACAACCATCGGTTGTACGGTGGTGAAGTGGACCTCAAGACAGTGCGCACCTTTGTCACCGTGGCCGACTCGGGACAGTTCCAGGAGGCCGCCGCCGTGCTGGCGGTCACCCAGCAGGCCGTCTCCAAGCGGATCGCCGCGCTGGAGAAGGAGCTGGGCGTGCGGCTGTTCACCCGTACCGCCCGGGGTGCCACCCTGACCGTCGACGGCCAGGCCTTCCTGCCGCACGCCCACGAGCTGCTGCTGGCCGAGGAACGGGCCACCGCCGCCGTACGGCCCGGGCGGCGCGCTCTGCGGGTCGATGTGATCGGTCCGCGGCTCGCGCCCGCGGCGCTGCTGCGCGGCTTCCACGAGGCGCACCCGGAGGTGGCCCTGGACGTCGTCACGCTCTTCGACGTGGACTCGGCGCTCACCGCATTGCGCTCCGGGACGATCGACGCGTCCTTCCGTGCCGTCGCCATGCCCGGACGGCCGCTGCCCAGGGGAGTCGAGGCCGTGCGCGTCCACGACGAACCGATCCAGCTGCTCACCGGCCCGGGACACGCCCTGGCCGGCCTCCGCTCCATCTCGCCCGGGGAGCTGGCCGGGCACCGGATCTGGATGCCGGGCATCGTGGACGGCACCGAGTGGGCCGCGTACTACGCCTCCCTCGCGGCCGCGTTCGGGCTCACCATCGACTCCTCGGGCCCCAACTTCACCGGGGCGGTGCAGGACGCGGTCGCCGCCGACAGCACCCTGGCGACCCTCGTCAGTGAGCAGACCCGGCTGGTCTGGCCGGCCGGCCACGATCTGCGCCGCATCCCGCTGCTCGACCCGACGCCCGTCTACCCTCACTCCCTGTTGTGGATCAGCGCCAATCCGCACCCGGCGCTCGCCGCCCTGCGCACCCACCTCGCCGACCGGCGCCCCGCCCGGCCGCAGGGCCGCACCTGGACACCGGACTGGACCGGGCCCGCCGCGCCCGTGCGTGGCGTCTTCCGTACGGGACTGCCCTGAGCCATCATGATCCGCCGTCAGCCGTTTGCCATCGGCGAAGAGGTGAGGCGCATGGCCAAGCTGCGTATGGGTGAAGGAATTCTCCGCCGCAAACCCATCGAGCACATCGAGGACACCGAGATCACCGAGGGACCCCGGCTGGACCGCTCGCTCGGGCTGCTGCAGCTCACGGCGATCGGTATCGGCGGCATCATCGGGGCGGGCATCTTCACGCTGGCCGGCACGGTGGCCCACGAGACGGCCGGGCCCGCGGTGCTGCTGTCGTTCCTCATCGCCGGCCTGGCGAGTGCCTGCGCGGCGCTGTCGTACGCCGAGTTCGCCGGGCTGATCCCGAAGGCGGGGTCGGCGTACACGTACGGCTACGCGGTGCTCGGTGAGTTCGCGGGCTGGTTCATCGGCTGGGACCTGCTGCTGGAGTACACGGCGATCGTGGCCGTCGTCGCCATCGGCATCTCCGGATACTTCGGCTTCCTGGTCGAGGAGATGGGCGCCAACCTGCCCGCCTGGATGCTGGGCGCGCCCGGCACCGGGCACGGGCACCGGGTCGACCTGTTCGCGGCCGCGCTGTGTCTGCTGATCGCCTGGCTGCTCAACCTGGGCATCCGCACCGCGGCCCGCTTCGAGACGTTCGTGGTCGCTCTGAAGGTGCTGGTGGTGCTGGTGGTGATCGCGGTGGGCGTGTTCCACATCAACACCGCGAACTACCACCCGTTCTTCCCGTTCGGCGTCAGCGGGGCGTTCACCGGTGCGGCGACCGTGTTCTTCGCGGTGTTCGGCTATGACGCCATGTCGACCGCGGCGGAGGAGTCGAAGGACGCGCAGCGGCACATGCCGAAGGCGATCATCTACTCGCTGGCGATCTCGATGGTGCTGTACGTGGCGGCCTGCCTGGTGCTGACGGGCATGCAGAACTACACGGAGATCGACCCGGAGAGCGGCTTCTCGTCGGCGTTCAAGTCCGTGGGGCTGGACAAGCTCGCCGACGTGATCGCGGTGGGCGCGATCATCGGCATCCTCACGGTGATGTTCACGTTCATGCTGGGTGTGACCCGAGTGTGGTTCAGCATGAGCCGGGACGGGCTGCTGCCGATCTGGTTCGCCAAGACGCACCCGACGCGGCACGTGCCGACCCGTGTGACGTGGATCGTCGGTGCGGCCTCGGCCGTCATCGCCGGGTTCCTGCCGATCGGCGAGGCGGCCGAGCTGACCAACATCGGCATCCTGCTGGCGTTCGTGGTGGTGTGCACGGCGGTGATCGTGCTGCGCTACCGGCAGCCGGAGCTGCCGCGCACCTTCAAGACCCCGTGGATGCCGTTCGTGCCCGCGCTGGGTGTCGTCTTCTCGGTCTGGCTGATCACGTTCCTGCAGTGGCAGACCTGGGTGCGGTTCGCGGTGTGGTTCGTGATCGGCTGCGCGGTCTACTTCGGCTACTCCTACCGCCGTTCCGCGCTGGCCCGGCCGCAGTCCGCCGAGTGATCACTCCCCCATGACCAGCCCGTCGTCGGCGGCCCCGCGGCTGAGGACGACCTCCCTGATCCGGTCGCGCACCCCCTCCAGCTCGGCGCCGTCGGAGATCGCCTGGTTGAGGTCGCGGACCCGGCCGGAGTCGAGGTCGTACATCTGCGGGATGAACTCGGCCCTGGTGACCTGCCAGCGGTCGCCGGGACGGGCGGGCGGGGCGAAGGTGAAGCGGCCGAGGGTGGAGTCGTTGGCCCGCGAGTCCTGCACGCCCTTGTCGTTGTACATCTCGCCGGCGATCTGGTCGCCCAGGCCGTAGACCACCCAGGTGCCGTTGACCTTCTCGTACGCCTGCGGGACATGGGCATGGGTGCCGAGGATCAGGTCGATGTCCGGGCGGCCGTTCGTCGTCGAGGCCGTCAGCTGCCGGGCGAGGGCGAGCTGCAGCCGGTCCGGGTCGTCCTGCCACTCGGTGCCCCAGTGCACGGAGACGACGACCACGTCGGCGCCCGCCTTCCGGGCGGCCCGGGCGTCGGCGATCATCCGGTTCCGGTCGATCAGGTCGACGGCCCAGGGCTGTCCGGGCGGCAGCGGGCGGTCGTCGGTGCCGTAGGTGTACGACAGATGCGCGACCCGGACCCCGCCCGCCCGGAGCATCGTGACCGAGCGGGCCTCGTCCTGGGTGCGGGCGGTGCCGGCGTGCCGGAGGCCGGCCCGGTCCATGGCGTCCAGGGTGCGCCGCATGCCGAGGGCGCCGTCGTCCAGGGCGTGCTCGGAGGCGGTGGAGCAGCCGTCGTAGCCGGTCGCGGCGAGGCCCTGGGCGATCTGCGGCGGGGACTTGAAGACGGGGTAACCGCTGTAGCCGCCGTCGGCGCCGTACACGGTCCCCATGTGACACAGCGCCAGATCGGCGCCGCTGACCACGGGCTCGACGCCGGAGAGCATCGGGCGGAAGTCGTAGCCGTCGCCGCCGGCGTCGTAGCGCGCCCGCTCGATGACGGAGGTGTGCGGCAGCACGTCGCCGGAGGCGACGAGGGTGAAGCCGCGGTCGGCGGACGGCGCCGGGCGGCCGGTGGCCGCGGGCTCCTGCCGCTCGTGGTTCTGACAGGCGGCAGCGGCGGCGAGGAGGGCGGCGAGGACCACCGCCACCTGCTTTCTGCGTCCGGTCATCAGCTCACCCCGGGATCGTCGTATCGGCAGACGTCGTATTTACAGACAAGGTTTTTACGGGCATATGGGTATGAATCCGGCCCGTCGCGCAAACAGCCCGGGTACTCGAATTAGCCCATCCGGCGCCGCGCGGCGCGCTCCCGGACCACCCTCGCCCTACCGTTCGCCGACACGATCGACCGTCCGTCGCAGAGCCGTGTGCGCCTCCTGTCCCCCGGCTCCGCCCTGCGCTGCCATACGGCCATGACGGCCGGAACCTCACTCACCCACGGGACGACGACCGCCGAGCACGAGCTCGCCGCACTCCAGCGCGAGCACGGCGGTCCCCTGTTCGCGCTGCTGCTCAGGCTGAGCGACGGGGACCGGCAGCGCGCCGAGGACCTCGTACAGGAGACCCTGCTGCGCGCCTGGCAGCACCCCGAGGCCCTGCACGCCGACGCCTTCGACTCGGTACGGCCCTGGCTGCTGACCGTCGCCAGGCGCCTCGCGATCGACGCGCGGCGGGCCCGGCAGGCGCGGCCGTCCGAGGTCGGCGACGAGGTGCCCGAGAACGCACGGGTGACCGCCGACCACGCCGAGCGGGCCGCCGCGACGCTCGATGTCCGGGAGGCTGTGAAGACACTCACGCCGGAACACCGTGACGTCCTGATACTCGTGTACTTCCGCGGGGCCAGTGTGGCGGAAGCGGCGCAAACCCTGGGAATTCCACCCGGTACCGTGAAGTCTCGCGCGTACTACGCGCTGCGTGCCCTGCGCCGGGTCCTTCCGGGATACGCGACCGACCTGCGGTGAAACCGAAGGCTGGGTCAAACCTCGGTAAAGCGCCTTGCTGTGACCCCCGTTCGGGCAATCAGCTGTCCTCATCCGTGTTCCGGACGGGGACCGCCCGCACTGGGTCCGGGGTCTCGGGCGACACGCACGCACCGGAGGAAGGCAGGAAGGGATGCTGCACAGAGGGCACGAGAGCACGGACGGCACCGGCGGCGGTGAACTGGCCGTTCCCATGGCCTGGTTGTACGCCGAGTACATCGCCGACGAACTGCTGCGCACCGGCGACCTGATGCCGCCGACGTCCTTCGAGTTCCGGGCCGGCCGGGACGCGCTGGCACTGACCGTCTTCCTCTCCGACACCGACGGCGAGCTGTCCGGGATCCGGGTGATCTCGCAGCTGGAGAACTGGCTGTCGCTGACGGCGTACGACCAGCCGTGGCAGGAGTGGGTGCGCGAGCGGATGACCCAGCTGGCCGGCGAGGAGGCCGCGGCCGCCGCGCCGTCGCCGGACCTGGCGCTGGCGGCCGAGGCCTGGCGCTGGCTGGAGGAGACCGAGCTGCTGGCGCCCGATCTGGACGCGGTGCCGGGCGGCGGTGCGGTGTTCGGCGAGGACGACGGGCCGAAGGTGTGGACCCCGGCCTGGCGGCTCGGACTGCCCCTCGGACACCTGGCGATCCATCTTTTCTGAGTCGTCTCGAATTCAGACCAATCCGCGGGCCGGGCGGCTCCGAATCTCTTGGTCACGATTCGGTGTGTGCCTTGAGTGATTCGGTTGTCGGCTGCGTACGGATGGGAGCAAGGAGTAACCCCACCCACACCCATAGGCACGAGGATTCGGCATGAGGTCCCTGGAAAGGCATCGCGACGTCGGCGCGTACGCGCTCGGCGTGCTGGACGAGGCGGAGGCCTTCCGCTTCGAGGACCACCTCATGGAGTGCCCTCAGTGCGCGGCACAGGTGACCGAATTCGGTCCCACGGCACGGCAGTTGATGCTGTACCGCCGCTCCACGCCGCGCTTCGTGCACCCCATGGCCCAGCCCGGTCCCCGACTGATCGACCGGCTGATGGGCGAACTGGCACACCGGCACCGGGCACGACGCCGTCGCTTCCTGTACGGCCTGGCCGCCTCGGTGGTGCTGGCCGTGGCCGGACCGGGCCTCTTGGCCTACGCCGGCAACGAGGAGCCCGCCGCCCGGGTCACCGCGGCGACCGACCCGAAGACGGGCGTGTGGGCGCAGGTCACCACCGAGGACGGATACTCCGGCAGCCGGATGCGGCTGGAGGTGAAGGACGGCTCCGGGCCGCACACCTGCCGGCTGGTCGTCATCGGCAACGACGGGTCCGAGCAGGTCGTCAGCGGCTGGAAAGTGGACGCCCACGACACCGGCACGACCACGACCACGGCGGGCTCCACCATGCATCCCGACGAGATCGCCCGCTACGAGGTGCGCACCTCGGACGGCCAGCCGCTGGTGTCGGTCGACGCCGACTGAACGCCTCGTTGAAGCGTCAATCACGTTGCGCGGCAACGGATTTGCTGTCGCGCGGCCATGGGCAGAGACTGTAGACGAGGACGTGGAGCCACCGGCTGGAGCGCTCCACGTCGCCCCTGGGAGCACGAACGAAGGGGCTGGGCCGGTGGAAAACCAAGTGATGATCTGCCTCTCCGAAGAGGGCGCGGAAGCCGAGCGCGTGGCGCGGCTGACCGGCTATCTGCGCGAGGAACTGCTCGACCTCGGCGTGGTCGAGGACGTCCGGGCCGCCCCCGCCGGAGAGGTCCCGCCCGGGGCACGATGCCTGGACATCGCCTTGGTCGGCTCCCTGCTGGTGGGTCTGGGTAAGTCCCTCACCGGGCTGAGCCAGGTGGTCGGCGTGCTCCGTGACTGGCTGGGCCGGTTCGGTGACGAGCGCCCGTCACTGACCCTGACGCTGGACGGCGACACACTGGAGATCTCGGCGGCGACGGACGAGCAGGTGGCCGAGGCTGTGAGGATCTTCCTCGAGAAGCATTCCGCGGTGGGGACCCAGACATGAGCGAGTCCCGGCACGCACTGATCATCGCCAACGACACGTACGAGGATCAGGGCCTCAAGCAGCTGAGAGCGCCGGGGCACGATGCCGACGCCCTCTCCGGAGTTCTGCGCAATCCGCAGATCGGTGACTTCGAGGTGGATGTGCTCAGGAACGCCTCGGGGCAGGCCATGCGGAAACGCATCGAAGGCTTCTTCAAGGACCGCCGCCGCAACGACACGCTGGTGCTGCACTTCTCCTGCCACGGGATCAAGAACGAATCGGGCGAGCTGTACTTCGCCGCCGCCGACACCGAGCACCGTTTGCTCGAGGCAACGGGAGTCTCGGCCGATTTCGTCCACCGGTGCATGTCCCGCACACTGGCGGGCCGCACTGCGCTGTTCCTCGACTGCTGCTACGGAGGCGCCTTCTCCAAGGGTGCTTCCATGAAGGCGTCCCATGACATGAACGTCCTCGACCACTTCGCGGGAGAGAATCCGAGCGGGGGGCGCGGCTGGGCTGTCATCACGGCGTCGAACTCGATGGAGTTCGCCTTCGAGGGCGACGAACTCACCGAGGGCAGCACCGCGCTGCCGTCGGTGTTCACCCACGCGGTGGTGGAGGGCCTCGAGTCCGGAGACGCCGACCTCGACCACGACGGTGAGATCCACCTCGACGAGCTGTACGACTACATCCACGAGCATGTGCAGGACCGGAACCCGAACCAGACTCCGAGCAAGACCGTCCAGATGCAGGGACGCATGCAGGTGGCCCACAGCCGGCACCACACCATCGTGCTCGAGCCCACCCCCATCCCGTCTCGCGTGCAGGACGCCCTGCGGAGAAGGGACGAATTCGCCCGCCGCGGCGCCGTCCGGGACCTGCACATGCGGATGCGGAGCGAGAACCTCTCCATCGCCGAAGGAGCGCGCCAGGCGTTGGAGGCCGTGGTCCGCGAGGACACCGGGCAGGTCGCGGACGAGGCGCTCAGCGCCTTGCAGGACGCCCGCCTCAAGCCCTCCCCGGCCCGCCTGGACTTCGGCCGGGTGCCCCAGGGAGCCGGTGTGCCGCAGCAGTCCGTGACCCTTCAGGGCATCCCCCTGGCCCGCCATTGCGTGGCCCAGGCGACGGGCAAGTGGCTGCAGGTCGAGGAGTCCGCCGACGGCCTGACTGTCGGTGTCGACACGTCCGCCGAGGGACGTCTGGCCGGCGACATCATGCTGAATGGGGTCGCCGACGACGCCGTCGTTCGTGTCGAGGCAGAGGTGGTGCCGCCACCGCCCGAGAAGCCGCCCGACGAGAAGCCCACGGGCAGGGAGGGCAAAGAGCCGGGCCTCACGCACCGGCCCGAGTCCAGACTCCTGCTCGCCCCCGCACTGGCGGCGGCAGCCCTGGCCCTCGGCGTCACCTCGGTGATCACTTGGATCGTGGCCGTCGTGGCGACGGTCTACGCCGAGGAAGGCCTCAGGGTGGGACCGGAAGAGACATTCGCGACGTCCGCCCATCACCACGGAGTGATCACGGCCCTCATCACCGCCCTGATCACCTCGACGGCGGCGCTCGTCCTCGGTGCGTTCGCCCGGCGCGATCTCAGCGCGCGGCGCAAGCGCTACACCCCGGGGGCGAAGAGTGCCACGCGTTCCATGGCCTCGGCGGCGAGGCGCTGCGCGATGCCGGTCTTCGTCCTGACCGTCCTCATGAGCATCGCCTACAACATCGTGACCCAGCACCTGTGAACGGGCCGACTACTTCAGCAACCGCGACATCCTCCGGTCAGCCAGTGGCTTGCCGCCCGTCTGGCAGGTCGGGCAGTACTGGAGCGAGGAGTCGCTGAAGGAGACCTCGCGGACGGTGTCGCCGCAGACCGGGCAGGGCTTGCCGGTGCGGCCGTGCACGCGCAGGCCGGTCTTCTTCTCCGCCTTCAGGCGTCCCGCGGCAAGGCCCCGGGAGCGTTCGACCGCCTCGGCGAGAGTGGTGCGCAGCGCCGCGTAGAGCCGCTCGGTCTCCTCCGGGGTCAGGGACGCGGCGAGTTTGAACGGGGACATCCTCGCCGCGTGGAGGATCTCGTCGCTGTAGGCGTTGCCCACTCCCGCGATCAGGCTCTGGTCGCGCAGGGCGCCCTTGATCCGGCGCCGTTCGTCCTTCAGCAGGGCGGCGAAGCGGTCCTCGTCGAAGTCGGCGGCGAGCGGGTCCGGGCCGAGGCGGGCCACGCCGGGCACCTCCTGCGGGTCACGGACGATGTACACGGCGAGCTTCTTCTGGGTGCCGGCCTCGGTGAGGTCGAAGCCGGCGCCGGTCTCCAGGGCCGCGCGCAGGGCGAGGGGGCCCTTCCCGGGGCGCGGCGGGCCGTCCGGGAGCCGGTCCTTCCACTGCAGCCAGCCCGCGCGGGCCAGATGGGTGACGAAGTGCAGGCCGGTGCCGCCCTCGATGTCGAGGAACTTCCCGTGCCGGTGCACGGCGGTGACCTCGCTGCCCTCGAACGCGCCGACCGGAGGGTCGTACGTCTTCAGGACGCTGATCGCGACGGGCAGCACCCGTACGACCTCATGGCCGACCAGGTTCTCGGTCAGGAAGTCCTTGAGGGCTTCCACCTCGGGGAGTTCCGGCATACGTCCAGAGTGCCATCCGGGGCCCCTGTGGTCAGGCGTGCTCGTACACCAGGAACTCGCACCACACGCACTTGCCACCGCCGCGCGCCTCCACGCCCCACACGTCGGCGAGCCGGTCGACGAGGAGCAGTCCGCGCCCGGAGACCCCGTCCTCCCCGGCGTCGCGGCGACGCGGCAGGGCACTGGAGGAGTCCTCGACCTCGACGCGCAGCCGGCGGCCGCTGCCTTCGAGGACCCGCAGGGTGACGATCGCGGAGCCCTCGGTGTGCATCAGGGCGTTGGTGATGAGTTCGTCGGCGACCAGCTCGATCTCGTCGGCGCGGTCCCGGGCGCCCCAGGAGCGGACCGCGGCGCAGATCATGTGCCGGGCCCGGACGAGGGCCTCGGGGTCGCCGGGTGCCACATGCTGCTGGAGCCGGCCGCCGGGCCGCGGGGCCTCCGGGACGCGGCGGCGCAGCAGGAGCAGGGCCACGTCGTCGTCGCCGCCCCGCTCCTCGGCCACCTCGATCAGCCGGGTGGCGAGGTCGCGTACCTCGTCCGGGCCCTTGGTGATGAGGTTCGTGAGGGCTTCGAGACCGTCGTCGAGGTCGGCGCCGGGCTGCTCGACCAGCCCGTCGGTGCACAGCAGCAGGGTGTGGCCCGGGTCGAGTTCGAGGGTGGAGACGGGGTACTCGAGGCGGCCGAACTCCGCAGAGAGCCCGAGCGGCAGCCCGCCCTCGACGGGGATCCGGTGGCAGCTGCCGTCGGCGTGCCGGATCAGCGGGTCGATGTGCCCGGCCCGGACCACCTGGACGACCCCGGTGGACAGGTCCGCCTCCGCGTACAGGCAGGTGGCGAAGCGGTCGGTGTCGAGTTCGTGCAGGAACACGGAGGCGCGGGCCATCACGGTGGCCGGGGTGTGTCCCTCGGCGGCGTAGGCACGCAGCACGATGCGCAGCTGGCCCATCACGGCCGCCGCGTGCGTGTCGTGGCCCTGTACGTCGCCGATGACCGCGCCGACCCGGCCGCCGGGCAGCGGGATCAGGTCGTACCAGTCGCCGCCGATGTCCCGGCCGAGGGTGCCCCCGGCGGTGGCGGCGCGGTAGCGGACGGCGACGTCGGCGCCGCGGACGCTCGGGATGGTGCGGGGCAGCATGGCCTGCTGGAGGCCCTGGGCGAGGTCCTTCTCCTGCTCGTAGAGCATGGCCCGCTGCAGGCTCTGCGCGATGCTGCTGCCGAGGGCGACGAGGACGTTGCGCTCTTCGGGTGAGAAGCCGCTGCGGTCGTTGTAGAGCAGGCCCATCGCGCCGATCGGGCGGGCCTGGGCGATCAGCGGCAGATAGGCGGCCGAGGTGATGTGCATGTCGGTGATGTGCGGCCACAGGATGGGAAAGCGTTCGGAGAACTCGTCCGCCGACTCGATGAAGCACGGGCTGAGGGTCCGCACCGCCTCGCCCATCGGGTACGGCTCGTCGATCCGGGTGATGCGGGTGCCGGGCACGTAGGTGCCCGCGGGGCCCTCGGCGACCAGCCGGATGCGGCCGGCCTCGACCAGACCGAGGACCAGGCTGGTGGAGCCGAGCAGGGTCAGGCCCTGGGCGTCCGTGACGACGTCGATGACGTCCTGGACGGTGCGGGCGTGGGCGAGGGCGGCAGTGGCGACCTGGACAACGTTTGTCTGGTCGCGCCGGGCGGCGGCCTGCGCGGCCGCGCCCTTGCGGACCACGCGTTCGCTCAGCTCGTCGGTGGCGTCCCGGATGATCCCGATGATCCGGCGCGGGCGGCCCGTCTCGTCGCGCCGTATGTAGCCCTGGGTGTGGGTCCAGCGCAGGGTGCCGTCACGGCGCCGGACCCGGAAGTACGCGCCGTAGTTCTCCCGGCCGTCCTTGATGGCCTGGGCCACCAGGAGGTCGAGGCGGTGGCCCTCCGCGGCGGGCACCCGTACGGCCAGGTGCTCGGGGTGGCCGTCGTACTCGTCGGGGCGCAGGTCGAAGATCTCGTGCGCCTGGGCGTCCATGCTGAACAGACCGGTGTCCAGGTCCCAGTCGAAGCTGCCCATACGGTTGAGCGCCAGGATCGGATCCGGGTGGGCGGGCCAGTCCTCCGGGAGTGACAGGGCACTCGCTGCCCGATCAGCCATGGGGCAACCTTGCCAGGGTTTGTCCGATTCTTCGACCGCTGGCTCCCAGCTGCGGCGGTTACGCACACGAAGACGCGCGGTACCTGGAGTGACGAGCACCGCTGGGACACCATCGTCGCGGCGGCGACAATGGAGGCAGGAGCGCACCGCCGTGGACTGGTTCACCGCACCCGACTACTGGCTGAGCCGGCTGGTCTTCCAGAGGGCCCTGGCCGGTCTGTACCTCGTCGCGTTCCTGGTGGCCGCCCTGCAGTTCCGGGCCCTGCTGGGCGAGCGCGGCATGCTGCCGATCCCCCGCTACACGGCGCGGATCCCCTTCAGACGCGCCCCGAGCCTGTTCCACCTGCACTACTCGGACCGCTTCTTCGCGGCGTGTGCCTGGGCGGGCTGCGCGGTGTCGGCGGCCCTGCTGGCCGGCGCGGACTCGTTGCTGCCGCTGTGGAGCGCCATCCTGCTGTGGCTGGTGCCGTGGGCGCTGTACCTGTCGATCGTCAACGTGGGCCAGACGTGGTACGCGTTCGGCTGGGAGTCGCTGCTGCTGGAGGTCGGCTTCCTGGCCGCCTTCCTGGGCAACGACGAGGTCGCGCCGCCGGTCGTCGTCCTGTTCCTGCTGCGCTGGATCCTGTTCCGGGTCGAGTTCGGCGCCGGGCTGATCAAGCTCCGGGGCGACGCGTGCTGGCGGAAGCTGACGTGCCTGTACTACCACCACGAGACGCAGCCGATGCCGGGCCCGCTGAGCTGGTTCTTCCACCACCTGCCGAAGCCGCTGCACCGGGTGGAGGTCGCCGCGAACCACTTCACCCAGCTGGTCGTGCCCGTTCTGCTGTTCACTCCCCAGCCGATCGCCTCGGCCGCCGCCGCGCTGATGATCGTCACCCAGCTGTGGCTGGTGCTGTCGGGCAACTTCTCCTGGCTGAACTGGATCGCCATCGTCGTGGCCCTGTCCGCGCTGCGGCTGCCCGCCACGGCACCGTCCGTGCCCGCGGCACCGCTCTGGTACGAGATCGTGGTGCTCGCGGTCGGCGCGCTGCTGGTCTACCTGAGCTACCACCCGGTGACGAACATGATCTCCCGGCGCCAGGTCATGAACCGCTCCTTCGACCCGCTGCACCTGGTGAACACCTACGGCGCGTTCGGCAGCGTCAGCCGGATCCGCCACGAGGTGGTGGTCGAGGGCACGCTGGACGACATGCCGCGGGAGGACTCGGAGTGGCGGGAGTACGAGTTCAAGGGGAAGCCCGGCGATCCCCGGCACTGGCCACGCCAGTTCGCGCCCTACCATCTGCGCCTGGACTGGCTGATGTGGTTCGCCGCGCTGTCCCCCGCCTACGCCGGCGAATGGTTCGGCGGTCTGGTGGAGCGGCTGCTGGAGAACGACCGCGACACCCTGAAGCTGCTGCGCCGCTCCCCCTTCCCACCGGACACCCCGCCCCGCTTCATCCGCGCCCGCCTCTTCCGCTACCGGTACACCACCTGGCAGGAGCTGCGGGAGACAGGAGCGTGCTGGGAGCGGGTGTACGTACGGGACTGGCTGCCGCCCACGCGGCTGGCCCGGATGGCTCAGAGGTCGTAGACCCGGCTCGCGGTGCCCTCGTACAGGGCGGTGCGCTCGGCCGCACTCAGACCTGACGTCAACTCCCCTGCGACGTTGTGGACTTGTTCGTAGGTGGCCGCGAGCGTGCACACCGGCCAGTCGGAGCCGAACATGAGGCGGTCGGGGCCGAACGCCTCCAGGGCGGTCTCCGCGTACGGGCGCAGGTCGTCGGTCGTCCAGGAGGTGGGGTCGGCCTCCGTGACCAGGCCGGAGAGTTTGGCGGCGGTGTTGGGGAGGGCGGCCAGGGCGCGCAGGGCCGTGGCCCAGGGTTCGCGTTCGCCCGAGCTGATGGGCGGCTTGCCCAAGTGGTCCAGGACGAAAGTGAGTTGAGGCAGCTCAGCGGCCGCCTCGGCGCAGGCCGGGAGTTGATGGGGCAGGACCACGAGGTCGTAGACCAGGCCCGCTTCGGCCACGGCGGCCAGGCCGCGCCGTACGTCGGCCCGCAGCAGCCACTGCGGGTCGGGCTCGCCCTGGACCTGGTGGCGGATGCCCTTCAGGTAGGGGCCGCCGGGGAGTTCGCGCAGCCGGGCCAGTTCGCCGGCGAGGTCGGGGCGGGTGAGGTCGGTCCAGCCGACCACGCCCGCGACGAGGTCGTGTCCGGCCGCCAGGGCCAGGAACTCGGGCGTCTCCTCGGGGACGGTGACCGTCTGGACGAGGACGGTGCGGTCCACTCCGGCCGCCCGCGCCTCGGGTTCCAGGTCGGCGAGGGTGAAGTTCCTTCTCAGCGGCTGGAGTCCGGGGCCCTGGATCCAGTCCTGGTCGCGGACCGACAGGTCCCAGACGTGGTGGTGGGCGTCGACCGTCACGGCAGCTCCCAGACGACGGGCAGCCCGGCTTCCGCGCCGCCCTGCGAGTAGTCGTGCACGACGTCGAGCAGCTCGGCCATCCGGGCCTGCCAGGCGACGTTGACCAGCAGCTCTTCGAGTGCGGCGAGGAGCCGGCCGTAGTCCTCGCACTCCAGGAGGTGGAAGAGGTCAGTGCCCCTGCGCCAGATGGTCCACGAGGTGGCTCCGGCGGCGCGGATGGCGTCGGTGAGTTCCTTCGGAACCTCGCGGTGCGCCGCCTCGTAGTCGGCGATGCGATGGGCGCGGACCTTGGTGTGCAGGGCGACTCTCATGACGGCTCCTCGGACGGCAGCAGACCGGTGTCGCGCAGCTCCTGCCAGAAGGCGGGCGGCACGGGGGTGGCGAACTGCTCGGCGCAGTCGTGTGCTTCGGCTGCCGATCGGGCGCCGGCCAGGACGCTCGCGACGGCAGGGTGCGCGGCGCAGAAGGCCAGGGCGGCGGCGCGCAGGGTGATGCCGTGCCGGGCGGCGACCACCTTCAGGCGCAGGGCGCGGTCCAGCAACTCCTTTGGGGCACACGTGTAGTTGTACGTCGATTCGGGGGTCGGATCCGCCAGCAGGCCCGAGTTGAAGGTGCCGCCGATGACGACCGACACCCCCCGCGACGCGGCCTCGGGCAGCAGCTCGACCGCCGCGCTCTGGTCGAGCAGGGTGTACCGGCCCGCGCAGAGCACCACGTCCACGTCCGTGTCGCGGACGAACCGGGTGAGCATCTCCGCCTGGTTCATGCCCGCGCCGATCGCGCCCACGACGCCCTCCGAACGGAGCTTCTCCAGGGCGGGATAGCCCTCGCGGAAGGCCTGCTCGGCGTGGTCGTCGGGGTCGTGGAGGTAGACGACGTCCACCCGGTCGAGGCCGAGCCGGTCCAGGCTCGCCTCCAGGGTGCGGCGGATGCCGTCGGCGCCGAAGTCCCAGGCGCGGCGGTGGTCGGCGGGGACGGCGAAGCCGTTCGCCAGGTCGTCTCCGGTGCCGTCGGCGGGTTCCAGGCGGCGGCCGACCTTCGTGGAGACCGTGTACGCGGCGCGGTCGTACGCCCGCAGGGCCGCGCCCAGGCGCCGTTCGGACCGGCCGAGGCCGTAGTGGGGCGCGGTGTCGAAGTACCGGATGCCTCGCGCCCAGGCGGCGTGTACGGCCTCGTACGCCTGCTCGTCGTCCATCGGGGTGTACAGGTTGCCGATCCCTGCGGCGCCGAAGCCCAGCGGGCTGACCTCGACGCCGCTGCGGCCCAGGCGGTTCACCGGCCCGCCGGGCGCAGCCTGAGGCCGTGCATTCCGCCGTCGACGGCGAGGGCGGTGCCGGTGGTGGCGCCGGAGAGGGGGCTGGCCAGGTAGGCGATGGCGCCCGCGACCTCGGCCGCCGAGACGAGCCGGCCGGAGGGCTGGCGGGCCTCCAGGGCGGCGCGCTCGGCGGCGGGGTCGCGGGCCGCGTCCAGCAGCCGGCCGACCCACGGGGTGTCCGCCGTACCGGGGTTGACGCAGTTGACGCGGATGCCCTCACGGACGTGGTCGGCGGCCATGGCCAGGGTCAGGGAGTACACGGCGCCCTTGGTGGCGCTGTAGAGGGCGCGCTGCGGCAGGCCCGCGGTGGCGGCGATGGAGCAGGTGTTGACGATCGCCGCGTGCCGGGAGCGGCGCAGATGCGGGAGAGCGGCGCGGGCGACGCGGACCATCCCGAGGACGTTGACGTCGAAGACGCGCCGCCACTCCTCGTCGTCGTTGTCCTCCACGGTGCCCTGGGCGCCGATGCCGGCGTTGTTGACCAGGACGTCGAGACCGCCGAGGGCCTCGGCGGCCCGCTCGACGGCGATACGCACCGAGGTGTCGTCGCTGACGTCCGCCCGGTGGGCGAGGAGGGGTTTGTCCACCGAGGACGGGTCCAGGTCGAGCACGGCGACCTGGGCGCCGCGTTCGGCGAGGAGGTCGGCCGTGGCCCGGCCGATCCCGGAGGCGCCGCCGGTGACCAGGGCCCTGAGGCCCGCGAAGTCGCTCATGCCGCCTGTCCCTTCTGCGTGTCCGGGTCGGCGGCCCAGAAGGTGCCGCCGGGGTAGGTGTACCGCGCGATGGACTCGGGGCGCATGGCCGCCGAGAAGCCCGGCGTGGTGGGGGCCGTGTAGTGGCCGTCGCGGATCACCACGGGGGTGAGGAAGTGCTCGTGGAGGTGGTCGACGTACTCGATGACCCGGTCCTCGGTGGTGCCGGAGACCGCCAGGTAGTCGAACATCGACAGGTGCTGGACGAGTTCGCACAGGCCGACCCCGCCGGCGTGCGGGCAGACGGGGACGCCGAACTTGGCGGCGAGCAGCAGGATCGCGAGGTTCTCGTTGACCCCGCCGACGCGGGCCGCGTCGATCTGCACGATGTCGAGGGCGCCCGCCTGGAGCATCTGCTTGAACATGATGCGGTTGTGGACGTGTTCGCCGGTGGCGACCTTGACAGGTGTCACCGCGCGGCGGATGGTCGCATGGCCGAGGACGTCGTCGGGGCTGGTGGGCTCCTCGATCCAGTACGGGTCGAACTCGGCGAGCGACTTGGTCCAGGCGATCGCCTCGTCCACGTTCCAGCGCTGGTTGGCGTCGACGGCGAGGCGGACGTCCGGTCCGACGACAGCGCGGGCGACCCGGCAGCGCCGTACGTCGTCCGCCAGGTCGGCGCCCACCTTGAGCTTGATCTGCCGGAAGCCGTCGGCGACGGCCCGGGCGGCGAGCCGGGTGAGCTTGTCGTCGTCGTAGCCGAGCCAGCCGGGAGAGGTCGTGTAGGCGGGGAAGCCGCGCTCCAGCAGCCGGGCCCGGCGGTCCGCGGCGCCCTGACTGCCACGCCCGAGCAGGTCGAGGGCCTCCTCGGGGGTGAGCGCGTCGGTGATGTAGCGGAAGTCGATCTGGCTGACCAGCCACTCCGGTTCGGCGTCGGCGAGCAACTGCCACAGCGGCTTGCCGGCCCGGCGGGCGGCGAGGTCCCAGACGGCGTTGACGACGGCCCCGATCGCCATGTGCATCACGCCCTTCTCGGGGCCGAGCCAGCGCAGCTGGCTGTCGGCGATCAGGTCCCGGAAGAGCGAGCCGGGGTCGGCGCAGACCTCCTCGACCGGGCGGCCGAGGACATGGCCCCGCAGCGCGTCGATCGCGGCGACCTGGACGTCGTTGCCCCGCCCGATGGTGAAGGTGAACCCGTGCCCCTCGTGCCCGTCGGCGGCGTCCGTGCGCAGGACGACGTAGGCCGCCGAGTAGTCGGGGTCCGGGTTCATCGCGTCGGAGCCGTCCAGCTCGCGCGAGGTGGGGAAACGGATGTCGTGGGTGTCGACCGCGGTGATGCGGGCGGGGGCCTCGGACACTGAAGTCCTTTCGGTCGGGGGACAGTTGGGGCGAGGTCAGTCCTGGGCCCGGCCCGTCGTCGCGCGGGCGATCATGAGGGCGACGAGGATGATCCCGCCGTAGATGGCCTGGATCCAGAACGAGGGCACCTGCGCGAGGGTCAGCAGGTTCTGTACGACGCCCAGCAGGAGGACGCCGGTGAGGGCGCCGGCCATGGTGCCCTTGCCGCCGTCCAGGCTGATGCCGCCGATCACGGCCGCCGCGAACACGGTGAAGATCATGTTGTTGCCCTGGTTGGCGCTGATCGCGCCGACGTACCCGGTCTGCAGGAGGCCGCCGACGGAGGCGAGGGCACCGGCGACGACGAACACGCCGAGCATCACGCGCTCGACGCGGATACCGGCCGCGCGGGCCGCGTCCGCATTGCCGCCGATGGCGTACAGGGCGCGGCCGACGCGGTGGTAGCGCAGGAGGAGTCCGGTGACCGCGAAGGCGAGCGCCGCCAGCCACACGGACATCGGCACGCGCAGGAAGGTCGTCGTCGCGAGGGAGAAGAACGCGTCGGGCATCCCGAACAGCGTCTTGCCCTTGGTGGCGCCTACCAGCAGCCCGCGCAGAATGATCAGCATCGCCAGGGTGACGATGAAGGCGTTGAGCCTGAACTTCACCACGAGGATGCCGTTGAGGGCACCGATCGCCGCGCCGACGACGAGGATCGCGACCAGGGCGAGCGCGGTGGGCCACTCGGTGCCCCAGCCGGACTGGGCCGAGGGCAGGACGAGCAGGGCGCCCACGGCGGGCGCGATGCCGACCACCGATTCGAGCGACAGGTCGAACTTCCCGGTGATCAGGACGAGCGACTCGGCGAGCACCACCAGGGCGAGGGCCGCGGAGGCGCCGAGGATCGAGATGATGTTGCGCTCGGTCAGGAAGGAGTCGTTGACGAACGCACCCAGCACCATCAGCAGCAACAGGGCTGGGAGCAGGGCGAGTTCCCGGGCGCGGCGGAGCAGGACGGCCTTGGCCGAGCCGGGGCCCTGGACCTTGACGGGCGTGAGCGGCGGGGCCTTGGTGTCAGCCATGGTCCGCTCCTTCAGCCTTGGTCGATCCGGCAGCCGAGGTCGATCCGTCAGCCATGGTCCACTCCTTCGATGGAGGCGATCAGCTCGTGGTCGTGCCAGCCCGCCGGGTGCTCGGCGACGATCCGGCCGTGGAAGAGGACGAGGACGCGGTCGCAGCGCCGCAGGTCGTCGAGTTCGTCGGAGACGACGAGCACGGCGGTGCCGTCCTCGCGGGCGCTGTCCATCCGGGCCAGCAGGGACTCCTTGGACTTCACGTCGACACCCGCGGTGGGGTTGATCAGGACGAGCAGCCGCGGGTCGGAGGCCAGGGCGCGGGCCATGACGACCTTCTGCGCGTTGCCGCCGGAGAGGTCGGAGACGGGCTGGTCGGGACCCTCGGCGTGGATGTCGAGGCGTTCGATCAGGTCGGTGGCGACAGCGCGTCTGCGCCGGGTGCCGACGAAGCCGTAGCGGCCCAGGCGGCCGAGGACGCTCAGGGTGGCGTTGTCGCCGATGCTCATCCCGGTCACGAGTCCCTGTTCGTGCCGGTCCCGGGGGACGCAGCCGACACCGGCCCCGAGCGCGGCCCGGACGTCGCCGAACGGGAGTCGCCTGCCGTCGAGCCGGGCCGTACCGCCGGTCGGGGTGTGCAGTCCGGTGAGGGACTCGGCCAGCTCGATCTTCCCGCTGCCGCTGGAGCCGGCGAGTCCGACGACCTCGCCGTGCCGGACGGTGAGGTCGATGTCCCGGTACGACTCCGACGACAGCCCGTGCGCTTCCAGGGCGACCGGCGCGTCGTCGGCCACCGTGTCCCGCACGGTCGCGGCCCGCTCGGCGACGGTCTCCCCGGCCATGGCCTCCACCAGCGCCGCGCGCGGCAGTTCGGCGACCGGGGCGGTGGTGATCCAGCGGGCGTCGCGCAGGACGGTCACCGTCCGGCAGACCTCGTACACCTCCTGGAGGTGGTGCGAGATGAACAGGAAGGTGACGCCGGAGTCCTGCAGGGCGCGCATCCGGCTGAACAGCCGCTCGATCTCCCGGTTGTCGAGCTGGGCGGTCGGCTCGTCCAGGACGATGAACCGTGCGCCGAAGCTCAATGCCCGGGCGATCTCCACCATTTGACGGTCCTCGACCCTGAGGTCGGCGGTGCGGGCCTCGGGGTCGACGTGCACGTCCCAGGTGGCGAGCAGGTCGGCGGCCGCCTGCCGGAGCCGACGCCAGCTGATGAAGCCCCGCTGCAGCGGCTGCCGGTTGATGAAGAGGTTCTCGGCGACCGTCAACTCCGGTACGACCGTGGGCTTCTGGTACACGCAGGCGACCTTGCGGCGCCAGGCGTCCCGGTCGGCGAGCGCGGGTGCGGGCTCGCCGTCGAAGCGTACGGTGCCTTCGTCCGGTGCCTGGAGTCCGGTGAGGACGTTGACGAGCGTGGACTTGCCCGCTCCGTTGCGGCCGACGAGTGCGTGGGACTCGCCGGGGTGGACGGTGAGCCGGCCGTCGGCGAGGGCGACCGTGGGGCCGTACCGCTTGACGATGCCCTCGGCTTCAACGAGAGGTGCGCTCATTTGACCGTGTTGCCCCAGAGCTCGGGATCGTCGACGTTCTTCTTCGTGACCAGGGGTGCGGGCAACTGGTCCTCGAGGATGCCGCTGGGCAGCTTCACGATGGTCGAGCCGTGGTCGGTGGGACCGGGCGCGAACGTCTTCCCCGCCATCGCCGCCTTGATGTAGTACATGCCGTACCGGGCGTAGGCGTCGGCGGGCTGGGAGACGGTGGCGTCGATCTGCCCCTTGCGGATGGCGTCGAACTCCTGCGGGATGCCGTCGTTGGAGACGATGGCGATGTGGCCCTTCTGGCCGGCCGTCTTCAGCATGTTCTTCGACTTCAGGGTCTGCAGGGTCGGCGCGAGGTACACGCCACCCGCCTGCAGGTAGATGCCCTTGATGTCGGGGTTGGCGCCCAGCAGTGTGTCCAGCTTGGCGGCCGCGGTGTCGGACTCCCACTTGGCGGGGATCTCCAGCACCTTGAGCTTCGGGTACTTCTTCTTCACACAGGCCCGGAACGCCTCGGAGCGGTCACGGCCGTTGACCGAGGCGAGGTCGCCCATGATCTGCACGACCTTGCCGCTCGTGACGTGCTGTCCGAGATAGTCGCAGGCCTTCTCGCCGTAGGCGACGTTGTCCGCGCGCACCACCATGGCGACCTTGCCCTTGTCGGGTGCGACGTCCACGGCGACGACCGGCACGCCCTTGCGCTCGGCCTGGTCGAGTCCCGCCTGGATGGCGGCGCTGTCCAGGGGCGCGACCACCAGCCCCTTCACCCCCTGGTTCAGCTCGTTGTTGATGTCGGTGATCTGCTGCGAGGGATCGCTGTTGGAGTTGACCGTCTTCAGCGCGTCGACACCCTCGGACTTGGCCATCTTCGGCACGTAGTCGTTGTACGACTGCCAGAACGGCGAGGTCAGCAGGGGCAGGATCACCCCGACCTCGCCGGATCCGCCTCCGCCTCCCGCGCCGGACGCGCCGGTGTCCTTGGTACTGCCGCACGCGGTGAGCAGCAGCGAGGCGCAGGCGGCCAGGGCCGCCACGCCGGTGATCCGTGACCTGTTCTGCTTCCTCGCTGTTCTGACGGGCATCTCGCGGCTCCTCGTCGAGGGTGTTCGAGCAGATGCCTGGATACTTATCAGACCACTCTGCCGCCGGAACACCCTCCAGCATCAATTTTCCTGCTCTGCCATGCATAGTGGTCCGACCAATCCTCTGGTTAGACTGCGACGCACCCAGCGACGGGAGGAGCGGCGTGGACGAGGAAGCCCCACAGAAGGGCACGGTGACCCAGCGCGCCATCGAGCAGATCAAGGCGATGATCGCCGAGGGCCGCCTGGAGCCGGGCCAGCGCCTGCCCACCGAGCGCGACCTGGCGGCCCGGCTGGGCATCTCCCGCAGCTCGATGCGCGAGGCGATCCGCGCGCTGACGGTCATGGGCGTCCTGGAGGCCCGCCACGGTTCCGGCATCTACGTCACCGCGCTGGAAGCCGGCGACCTGCTGGAGACCTTCGGCGTGGTCGCGGACCTGTCCCGGGGCCCACAGCTGGTGGAACTCCTGGAGGTGCGCCGCATCCTCGAGTCCACGGCGACCGCACTCGCCGCGGCCCGCATCACCGACGGCCGGCTCGCCGAGGTGGAGAAACACCTGGCGGCCATGAACGCCACCGACGACCCCGAGGAGATCCTCGCCCACGACCTCGCCTTCCACCGCGAGATCGCGGCCGCCGCGGGCAACGACACGATGGCCGCCATCCTGGAGGGCCTGTCCTCCCGCACCTTCCGCGCCCGCGTCTGGCGCGGCTACCAGGAGGAGGGCGCCTTCACCCGAACCCGCCGCGAACACGCCGCCATCCACCGCGCCCTGGCCGCCCGCGACCCGGAGGCGGCGCGAGCGGCGGCGGCCGCGCATGTGGGTGAGGTGGAGGAGTGGCTGCGGGCGCAGCTCGGTTAGCCGTCGCCGCCGCAGTCAGGCGGGTCATGCACCTCGGCGCCGTGCCTACCGGTCACGCAGCCTGCGCAACCTCAGGGTCATCAGCTCGAACGGCCGCAGCCGTACGGTGATCCGGTCACCGTCCCGTACCGGCGGCTCGCCCTCCCCGCCCGGCCGTTCCAGCAGGTCCGTCACGGTGAGGTCGGTGAACGGGAAGGCGGCGGTCAGGGTGGCCCGGGCTCGGGCTCCGTGGGCCTCGTGGAAGCGGATCACCACGTCGCCGGTGCCGTCGTCGGCCAGCTTCACGGCAGTGATGACGACCGCCTCGTCGTCCACGGTGACCAGCGGGGCGACCTCACCCGCACCGGTCGTGCGCCGCTCGGGCAGGTTGATCCGCCAGCCCTCGCGGACCGCGTCGGCGATGCGGGCGCCGGGGATCAGGGCGTGCCGGAAGCGGTGGACGCCCTGATCGGTCTCGGGGTCGGGGAAGCGCGGGGCGCGCAGGAGGGACACCCGCAGCGTGGTGGTCGTACCGCGGTCGGCGTCGGTGCGGACCGTGCGGGTCACGTCGTGGCCGTACGTCGAGTCGTTGACGACGGCGACGCCCCAGTCCGGCTCCGTCAGATGGACGAAGCGGTGGTTGCAGGCCTCGAACTTGGCCGCTTCCCAGGAGGTGTTGGTGTGGGTGGGGCGGTGGAAGTGCCCGAACTGGGTTTCCGACGCGTACCGTTCGGCGTGCAGGTCGAGCGGGAAGGCCAGCTTCAGGAACTTCTCCGTCTCGTGCCAGTCGACCTCGGTGTCCAGCACCAGGCGCCGCTCCCCCGGCGGCAGCGTGAGCACCTGGCTGACGCGGGAGGTGCCGAAGGAGCGGACGATCCGCACCGATTCGCCGTCCTCGTCGGCCGTGACCGAGTCGGCGTCCGTGAGGTTCGTGACCGTGTTCCGGTAGAACTCGTCCACGTCCCAGGCGTCCCACATGTTCGGGAAGTCGGGGTGGAGCTGGAGGAGGTTGGCGACGGCGCCGGGAGCGACGGTCTCGCGGTCGGCCTCGATGTCGTACGCGGAGACGACAAGGCCCTGGGCGTCGATCTCGATCCGCAGCAGGCCGTTGTCCAGCACGTGGCCGCCCTCCGGGCGCGGTGCGAGCGTGGTCGCGCCGTCCGTCCGCGGCGTCGCCGCGCCTCCGGCCGGGATACCGGCGTGCGGGTGCGGGGCGGCGTTGAACACCAGGGTCGTCTCCCCCTCGCCCGCGAGTGCGCCCTGGGCCGCCTCGATGATGCCGTTCAGCTCCGCGGCGACCCGCTCGTACGTCGCCCGGGCCTCACGGTGCACCCAGGCGATGGACGAGCCGGGCAGGATGTCGTGGAACTGGTGCAGCAGGACCGTCTTCCAGAGCCGGTCCAACTCCTCGTAGGGGTAGGAGAATCCGGTACGTACGGCTGCCGTGGCGGCCCAGAGTTCGGCCTCGCGCAGGAGGTGTTCGCTGCGGCGGTTGCCCTGCTTGGTCCGGGCCTGGCTGGTGAGGGTGGCGCGGTGCAGTTCGAGGTACAGCTCGCCGACCCAGACGGGGGGTTCGGGGTATTCGGCCTCGGCCTTCTCGAAGAACGCCCTGGGCGTCTCCCAGACGACGGTCGCGGAGCCTTCGAGGTCGCGCAGCCGGGCCGCCTTGGCGACCATCTCGCGGGTCGTGCCGCCGCCTCCGTCGCCCCAGCCGCTGGGCACGAGCGAGTGCCGGGCCCTGCCCTTGTCCTTGAAGTTCCGTGCCGCGTGGGCGATCTCGCTGCCCCTCATCGAGCAGTTGTAGGTGTCGACGGGCGGGAAGTGGGTGAAGATCCGGGTGCCGTCGATGCCCTCCCACTGGAAGGTGTGGTGCGGGAACTTGTTCGTCTGCGACCAGGAGATCTTCTGGGTGAGCAGCCACTTGGAGCCGGCCGCCCTGATGATCTGCGGGAGCCCGGCCGCGAAGCCGAAGGTGTCGGGCAGCCAGGCCTCCTCGTTCTCGATGCCGAACTCTTCGAGGAAGAACCGCTTGCCGTGCACGAACTGACGGGCCATCGCCTCCGAGCCGGGCATGTTGGTGTCCGACTCCACCCACATCCCGCCGGCCGGCACGAACCGCCCCTCCGCCACGGCCTTCTTCACCCGCGCCCACACCTCGGGCCGGTGCTCCTTCACCCACGCCCACTGCTGCGCCTGCGACATGGCGAAGACGAACTCAGGCTCGTCCTCGATGAGCGCGGTCATGTTGGACGTCGTACGGGCCACCTTGCGCACGGTCTCGCGCAGCGGCCACAGCCAGGCCGAGTCGATGTGCGCGTGGCCGACCGCGCTGATCCGGTGGGCGGACGGCACGGCGGGTGCGGCCAGCACGTCGGCGAGCCGGGCACGGGCCCCGGCCGCCGTGCCGCCCACGTCCTGCAGGTCGACGGCGTCGAGGGCCCGGTCGACGGCGCGCAGGATGTCCCAGCGGCGCGCGGAGTCCACCGGCAGCTCGGCCATCAGCTCGCCCAGCACCTCGAGGTCCAGCACCAGCTGCCACACGGTCTCGTCGAGGACGGCGAGGTCCATGCGGGTGAGCATGTACTGCGGCTCACGCCCGGCGGTGTCCTTGTCGCCGAGCCGGGTGGGCCGGAAGGGGTGGTAATCGAGGATGACCGGGTTGGAGGCGGCCTCGATGTGCAGGCGCACCTCCTCCCCGCCCTCGACGGGCGCACCGATGCGCACCCACTGGTTGCGCGGGTTGAGGCCCTTCACCGGGGTGCCGTCGGGCCGGTAGACCAGGCCCTCGCACTGGAAGCCGGGCATGTTCTCGTCGAAGCCCAGGTCGAGCAGGGCCTCGACGGTCCGGCCGGCCCAGGCCTCGGGCACGGCCCCGGTCACCCGGAACCAGCTGGTCCCCCACGGAGCACCCCACCGGGCGCCCACCTCGATCGGCACGGGCTCGGCCGCGAGTCCCTCCGCGACCGGCACGGGCTCGCCCGGCGCGTGCCAGACCGCGACCTGCAGCGGCACGGACTCGGGGTACACGGCGGGACGGATGCGCTCGTCGAGGACGCGCCGGAGGCGGGCTTCGACCAGGTTGCGGTCGTCATGCATGCGGGGTGCTCCCTGCTGGGTTCCGGGTGATTACCAGGTGTGGGTGACGGTCACGGGAGTCGAGGCGTTGTACAGCTCCCCCACCGAGCGCACTTCGAATCGTGCGGCCGTCTCTCCCGGTGCGGGTTGCAGGCCCGCGACGAAGTAGGCGCACTGGCAGGTACCGCCGAGGAAGCGGCGGGTGCCGTCGGGCAGGACGCGGTGGAGTTCGTAGTGACGCACGGGGGCGGGCGCGGCGCTCCAGGCGAAGCGCAGGTCGCCTCCGGAGGCCGCCGTGATCCGCAGGTCGGCGGGGGCGGCCGGGGTGGGGGCGCTGTCGTGGACGGCCAGACCGCCCAGTCGCCAGCGCACGGCGCCGCCGTCGGGTGCGGTGAGGCGGACGCCGAGGGCGTGGATCGTGCCGGACAGCCCGGTGAGCCGTACGGTCGAGGTCTGCCAGGTGTCGACCAAGTTCACAGCCGGGCTTCCCTCGGTGTTGACCGAGTTCACAGGCAGATAGGTGTACGGCGGTGTCGCACCGGCGCCGCCCGGTTCGGCGGTGGCGACAGCGAGCTCGACGTTCACAGTGCCGGCGTCGGTCCGGTGCGTCAGCTCGACAACCGTGTCCACACCGACCGCCAGCCGGGTCGCATACAGATCCACCACCACTGGTTGATCCGGTTCACCAGCGACCAGCACACTGCTCCCGCCCCGCCACGCGTCCGCGAAGTCGAAGGACACGACCGGCCGCCGCCCCGCCGTCCGCACGACCCACCGCCGCGACGGCAGCCGGTCCTGCAGGCCGAGGTGGTTCCAGGGCGCGTCCGAGGTGACGGCCCCCTCCTCGTACCACCGCAGCCCGTGCCCGGTGTTGAACACGCTCGCGAACGGCATCGCCGACACCGTCGACCGGTCCGCCACCGACACCGCGGGTGCCCGCCACGAATCCGTGCCGTCCGGCCGCGCCGGATCGAGCGACCGCCCGGTCCAGAACCGGTCGTCGGCCGCGTGGAAGTCCCCCGGGGCGCGCTGCCCGGCGGGCAGGTGGTTGCGGGTCCACTCGGGCCGGTAGAAGCCGATCGAGGTGACGTGCGCCTTTCCGGTCGGCACGATGGCGTCCCAGTTCACCGACGAGTCGGACCCGTTCGACTCGACATCGACGCCCGCCCACAACTCGTAGGGGCTTCGGCCCAGTTGGCTTGCCCTGGTTCCCGAGGAGGCCAGGGTCGCCGCGCTCCACCGGAAGTCGACGAACATGTCGTCGGCGGCCTGGAAGAAGGCCTGGTTCTGGCTGTTCAGCGCGCCCTGCCAGCTGACCGTCCCGTTCACGGTCATCGCGTCGTACCAGGTCACCCGCTGTCCCTTGGCCGTGGCGAGCGACTTGAGCTCCTTCACGAACCCGAGCATGGCGGTGCCGAGCGCGGTGTTCCCGCCGCCGGTCTCGGCGTTCACGAACCAGCCGTCGAAGCCGTACGCCGCCGCCACCGCGACGAGTTGGGCGGCGAGCGGGTAGTGCCCGGAGGAGTCCTTCTGGACGAGGTCGCGGGTCCACCGGAGCTGACCGCCGTAGGCGGTGGGCGGCAGGAAGATGTTGCCGAGGACGGGCACGCCGTGCCGGTGGGCCGCGTCCACGATCGGTGCGTTCGGCGCCAGGATCAGCCCCTCGCCCGCCGAGCCGCCCCAGAACACCAGCTCGTCGACGTAGGCCCAGTGGGTGAGGGCGTAGTAGTCGGCGGTGGCCGATCCCTGCGAGGGGTTGCCGGAGGTCGGCCCGAAGGAGACCAGGGACTGGATGCGGGCCTGGCCCGAGCGCGCGGTGGTGTTGGCCGGGGTCGGGGCGAACCGGGCGGCGAGCGGCACGGAGGCGGCGTTGAAGGCGAGATCGGGATCGTCGGCGGCGCGCCAGGCCTTCAGGCTGCGCCAGGTGATACCGGTGCCGGGGCTGCCGGAGGGCAGGGAGTCCGGGTACCAGTACGAGGCGTACGGCGGGGTGGCGGCCGCCTTGGGACGAGGGACCGCGAGGGCGGGCGTGGGCAGCAGGGCCGCGGCGGCCCCGGCGATCAGGACGGTGCGTCTGGTGGGGTTCACGAGCAAGTTCCTCCTTGTGGGGTGGGGAGTACCTGGTCGGGAGTGATGACCTCGGTGATGCCGCGGGCGACGAGGTGTTCCTTGTCGTCCGCGCGGCTGTCCAAGACGGTGGTGGGGCGGGCTCCGTCGGCGACGAGCCGGAAGAAGGCGTCGAAGACGGGTCCGCCGGGGGCACAGCGGGAGCGGTGGGCCGGGTCTGCGGGCACGACGAGGGCGGTACCGCGCACGGCGGGGGGCTCTCGGTGGGCACGTGCCGCGTCGGCCAGGACGCGCGCGCTGTCCTTCGGCCGCCGGTCGTTGGTGAACAGCCCGAGCCCGTACTCGAGTTCGGGGAAGTCGGCCAGTTCGCGGGAGACGTCGTAGGAGCACCACCAGGTGACCCCCCACAGGTCGGGGCAGTCCAGAACGTTCTCCACGGTCGCCTCGGTGAAGGCGGCGGCGTGTTCGGCGGGGACGAGGGGCGCCGGTGCGCCGACCTCCTGGAGCCACACGGGCCGGTGCGGCTCCTCGGCCCAGGCCTTGCTCAGCTCGACCAGGTAGGCCGCATGGTGCTCGGCCGGTACGGAGGTACGGCCGTGGCGCTGGGCGGTGCCGTTGAACACCCAGGAGTGCACGGCGGTCAGGGCGCCGAGGCGGGCCGAGTGGCCGGGGGTGAAGGGCTGGTCGTCCTGGTACCAGGCGGCGTCGTACGAGGCGTGCAGGTGCGGCCGGTCCGGGGCGCCCTCGGCGCAGGCGGCGAGCAGCCGGGTGAGCCAGTTCCCGGCGTCCTCGGCCGTGATCCGGTCGGGGTCGGGGTGGGGGCCTGCGGCGAACTGGTTGACCTCGTTGCCGATGGTCATGCCGATGAAGTGGGGCCGGTCGGCGAGGGCGGCGGCGAGGGTGCGCAGGTAGGCGGCCTGGCCGTCGATGACGTCCGGGTCGGTGAAGAGGTTGCGCCGGTGCCAGGTGCGGGTCCAGGCGGGCAGGAAGTCGAAGCTGCTCAAGTGCCCTTGCAGTCCGTCCACGTTGACGTCAAGACCGCGTTCGCCGGCCGCGTCGACCAGGCGTACCAGGTCCTCCACGGCGCGCGGGCGGATCAGGGTGCGGTTCGGCTGGAAGTAGGGCCACAGCGGGAAGACACGGATGTGGTCGAGGCCGAGGGCGGCGATCGCGTCGAGGTCGGCGCGTACGGAGTCGAGGTCGAAGTCGAGCCAGTGGTGGAACCACCCTTCGCTGGGCGTGTAGTTGACGCCGAAGCGCACGGCAGGAGGCATGCGGTGTGTCCTTGCGGGGGGGGTCACGGGACTCGGCAGGGATTCGGGACTCGGCCGGACAGGGCACTCAGCCCTTCACGGCGCCCTCGCCGACCCCGCGGAAGAAGTACCGCTGGAGGCAGGCGAAGAGGGCGATGAGCGGGGCCACGGCGATCACGGTGCCGGCGGCGACCAGGCGTTCGTCGTTGGCGAAGGTGCCGTGCAGATAGTTGAGGCCGATGGTCAGGGTGAACTTGTCGGGGTCGCTGAGCACGATGAGCGGCCACAGGAAGTCGTCCCAGGCACCCATGAAGGCGAAGATCGCGACGACGGCGAGAGTGCCCTTCACCGACGGCAGCGCGATGCGCCAGAACCGCTGCCAGACGTCGGCGCCGTCGACATAGGCGGCCTCCTCGATCTCGTACGGCAGGTTGCGGAAGGCGTTGCGCATCAGCAGTACGTTCATCGCGCCGATCGAGCCGGGCAGCACGACCCCGATGAGCGTGTTGTTCAGGCCGAGTTCACGCATGGTCGTGAACTGGGCGATGATGATGCCCTCCACGGGCACGAGCATCGCCAGCACGAAGACCAGGGTGGCCACGCCCCGGCCGCGGTAACGCAGCCGGGCCAGGGCGTACCCGGCGAGTGCCGAGCCCACGCAGTTGGTCACCACGCTCGCGCTCGCGACCTTCAGCGAGTTCAGGGCGTAGTCCCAGACGGGGATGGTGCGGGAGACCCGCTCGTAGTTGTGCAGGGTGGGACGGCCGGGCAGGAACTTCGGCGGCGAGCTGAAGATGTCCTCGGTGGGGCCCTTGAGGGACGTGGACAGCTGCCACAGGAACGGGCCGACGGTGAGCGCCAGTACGGCGAGCAGCAGCGCGTAGCGCAGGACCAGTTCCCACACCCGGATGCGGCGGCCGTGCTCGTCGGTGACACGCGGCTCGCGGACGGCAGGCTCCTGGTGGGGCCGCACCTTCTCCAGGACGCTCATGTCTCCTCCCTCCGGTCGGCGCGCAGGACGAGCAGCATCAGGGCGACGGTGACGACGAACACGACGACGGAGAGGGCGGAGGCGTAGCCGACGCGACCGGTCAGACCGGTGCCGGTGCGCTGGACGAGCATGACGAGGGTGGTGTCCTCGCCGGCCGGGCCGCCGCTCGGGCCGGCCATCAGGTACACCTCGGAGAACACCTTGAACGCGGCGACCGAGGAGAGCGCGGCGACCAGCACCATGGTGGAGCGCACGGCGGGCACGGTGACCGTGAGGAAGCGGCGGACCGGTCCGGCGCCGTCCACGGCGGCGGCCTCGTGCAGCTCGCGCGGTACGTTGGCCAGCGCGGCCAGATAAATGATCATGTAGTAGCCGAGGCCCTTCCACACCGTCACGGCCATGGCGCTCAGCAGGAGCAGCCACTGGTCGCTGAGGAAGCCGACCCGCCCGATCCCCACCGCCTCCAGGAGGGAATTGACCAGGCCGCGTTCGTCCAGCAGCCACACCCAGATCAGCCCGACGACCACGATGGAGGCGACGACCGGGGTGTAGAAGGCGGACCGGAAGAAGGTGATGCCGGGGATGTTCTTCTGCACCAGCAGCGCGAGCAGCAGCGGCAGGATCACCAGGGCCGGTACGACCCCGACCACGTACAGCGTGCTGTTGCGCAGGCCGGTCCAGAACATGTCGTCGTGGAGCAGCTCGCGGAAGTTGGCGAGTCCGACGAAACGGCCCGGGATCAGGGTGCGGCGGTCGGTGACGGAGTTCACCACGGTGGACACGAACGGGTACAGCACGAAGGCGCCCGTGACGAGCAGTCCCGGGGCGGCGAACAGCCAGGGGCTGGTGGGCAGTTGCCGCCGCACCCGGGACGGCGCGGTGGGAGTGGCCATGGCGGTTCAGCCCTGCTGCTTCAGGAGCTGGTCGCACGCCTTGACAGCGTTGTCAAGCGCCGCCTTGGGGCTCTCCTTGCCCTGCAGGGCCTTGGCGACCTCGTTGCGCAGCGCGGTCTTCATCTGCTCGCTGAACAGCACCGGCGTGTAATTGACCGCGCTCTTCAGGGACTTGGCGGCGGCGATGCGGACGCGCGTCTCGTCGGTGCCGTCCTCCTGGGTGAAGTACGGGTCGTCGAGGGAGCCCGCGGTGCTCGGGAAGATGGCGACCTTCTTGGCGAAGGACATCTGGTTCTGCGCGTCGGTGACGAAGTGCGCGAGGGCGACCGCGGCCGGGGTGTGCTTGGTGCGGGAGTTGACCATCACACCCATCACGTACATGTTGACGTGCTCGGTGCTGGTGATCTGGTCGGTGATGCCGATGTTCTTGTACAGGTTCGGCGCCTGCTTCTTGAAGTTGCCGAGGTCAAGGGCGCTGCCGGGGTTCATGGCGACGGCCTCGGTGAGGAACTTCTTGCCGGAGGACTCCGGAGTGGCGGTCAGGGCCTGCGGGTCGAGGGCCTTGGCGTCGTACAACTCCTTGTACTTGGTGAGGAGTTCGACCCCCTTGGTGTCGTTGAAGGCGAACCCCGTCCCCTCCTTGTTCATCAGCTGCACGCCGTAGCGCCCGAAGTCCTCGACGGTGGACACGTTGGCGAGCGTGGCGACCTTGCCGTCGCTCTTCTTCGCCATCTGCAGTGCGTCGGCGAAGAGTTCGTCGTACGTCTTCGGCGGGGCGCTGGGGTCGAGTCCGGCCTTCTTGAACAGGGACTTGTTGTAGAAGAGCGGGCCGGTGTTCAGGTACCACGGGAAGGCGTACGTGCCGTTCAGGCCCGGGACCCGGTGGCTGGCCCAGGCCCCGTCCAGGTATTCGGACCTGTACGTGCCCGCGGCCTTGTCGAGGTCGAGGGCGAGCCCTGCCTCGGCGAGCGGGGCGACCAGGTCCGGGGAGACGTTGACGACGTCGGGCAGGGTGCCCCCGGCCGCGTCGGCGCTGATCTTGTCGGCGTAGCCCTCGGCGGGCTGGTCGATCCACTTGACGTGGGTGCCGGGGTACTTCTTCTCGAAGTCCGCGATCAGGCCCTCGAAGTACGGCTTGAAGTTGGCGCGCAGGTTCCAGGTCTGGAAGGTGATGTCGCCCTCGACCTTGCCCGAGGCGTCGGTCGAGCCGCCGTCGTCCCCGCCCGAGCCGCAGGCACTCAGCGGCAGGACTAGGGCGACGGCAGCGGCGGCGAAGGTTCTGCGGGAGATGCGCACGGCGGCTGGGCTCCTTTGCATTGGATGCAGCGGGATGCGGGGGGGATGAGGCCGAAGGTGCCGGGCCAGACTGTGCCCAGCGATTCCGTGAGGAGTCAATGGATTCGACCCAGCTAAAGTCATTAGTGACTCAAAATCCCTGCTCACAGCGGTGCGTCGGACCTATTGCCGTCGATCGCTAATGCGCTTTAGGGTAAGTGCGCTCAAGCGCATTAGCAGTTGGCCGGGACTGGACCGTACGGAATGGAGGGCCCAGCGTTGCCGGAGAAGCGATCACCCGCGCGCCGACCGACGATGAAGGACATCGCGCGCCGCGCCGGAGTCTCCGAGAGCGCGGTCTCCTTCGCCCTCAATGGCCGCCCCGGTGTCTCCGAGACCACCCGCGCCCGGGTTTGCCGGGTCGCCGAGCAGCTCGGCTGGCGTCCCAGCACGGCGGCCCGCGCCCTGTCCGGCGAGGGAGCGGCCACGGTCGGCTTCGTCCTGGCCCGCCCGGCGGACACCCTGGGCGTCGACTCCTTCTTCCTCCAACTCGTCTCCGGCATCCAGGAAGTGCTCGCGGAGCGCCATCTGGGCCTGCTCTTCCAGGTGGCCCGGGACGTGGCCGACGAGTGCGCGGTCTACCGGCGCTGGTGGGCGGAGCACCGGGTGGACGGCGTCCTGGTGGTCGACCCGCGTGCCGAGGACCCGCGCCCCGACCTGCTGGACGAACTCGGCCTGCCCGCCGTGGTGATCGGTGGCGCACCCGATGTGCGTCACCCCGGTCTGTCCACGGTGTGGGCGGACGACGTCGGCGCGATGGCGTCCGTGGTCGACGAGCTGACGGCGCTCGGCCATCGGCGGATCGTCCACATCGCGGGCCTCCCCACCTTGGCGCACACCCAGCGTCGTATCGCGACGCTGCGCGCGGAGGCCGGGCGCCGCGGCCTCACCGAGGTCCGCTCGGTGACCACCGACTACTCCGACACGGAGGGCGCCGCGGTGACCCGCCGGGTGCTCGGCGGTTCCCCTCCCCCGACCGCGCTGATCTACGACAACGACGTGATGGCCGTGGCCGGTCTCGCGGCGGCCGCCGACCTCGGTTTCCGTGTCCCGCAGGACGTGTCGGTCGTGTCCTGGGAGGACTCGGCGCTGTGCCGCATGGTCACGCCCCGGCTGTCCGCGCTGTCCCGGGACAGCGCGGAGTTCGGGCGCACGGCGGCACGCGAGCTGATGGCGCTGCTGGACGGGGAGACGGCACGGGCGGTGGGGGTGCCGGTGCCGCGGCTCACGGGGCGGGGCAGTACGGGGAGTGCGCGGACGACATGAGAGAGCGGTGCTTCATCGTTCAATCGCCCGTTCAACCACCCGGTTTCCTGCGATATCTAACTATTCGACACTTGCGGAACTCCGCGTTCGGAAAGATGCTGGAGATGTCCAGGCCGGGCATTTCCCCAGGAACCGTAGCACCGTGGTGGCGATCGGAATCCTGCCGCCGACCTCCTTCTTCACCCGGCCGCCGGCCGGCGGCTGGGTGTGTGTTCGCCCTCGCGGTGACCGACACGCACATGAAGGGAGCCGTCATGAACGCGCCGTCTGCGAGCGGGACGGCCACGCCCCGCTACTGCGCCCAACCACCCCAGACCCAGCCCGTGTTGCGCCCGGACCTCAGTCCGGGCCGGTCGAGGGCGATCCTGCTGGTCCGCGCCAAGTGGATCAACGGCACGGTCCTGCACTACGCCTTCCTCGACCAGGGCGGTGACATCGGAGGCCCGGAGCAGCTCGAGGAGGTCCGGCACGCCTTCCAGGCCTGGAAGCACCTCGGGATCGGGCTGGAGTTCGTGGAAGTGGCCGATCCCAGCGAGTCCGAGATCCGTATCGCGTTCCGGGAGCGCGACGGCTCCGCGTCGTACGTCGGCCGGGACAATCTGCTCATCGGCACGAACGAAGCCACCATGACCTTCGGCTGGGACCTGACCACCCCGTACGGCAAGGCCACCGCGCTGCACGAGACCGGGCACGCGATCGGCTTCGCCCACGAGCACCAGAACCCGTTCGCGGGCATCGAGTGGAACGAGGCCAAGGTCTACGAGGACCTCGGCGGACCGCCCAACAACTGGCCCCACGAGGTCACGTTCGAGAACATCCTGCGCAAGCTGTCGAAGGACGAGGTCACGGGCTCCGAATGGGATGTCCACTCCATCATGGAGTACAGCTTCGGGCCCGGACTGATCGTGCGCCCGGAGGCCTACCGCAACGGCATTCCCGAGACACTGGGCCTGTCCGCGCCGGACAAGGAGCGCGTCCTGCAGTGGTACCCGCCGCTCGTCGCCCAGCCGGCCCGGCTCGAGGCGTTCCAGTCGACACCGCTGCAGCTCACCACCGGGGAACAGGCCGACTTCGAGATCGCTCCACCGGAGACCCGGAGCTACGAGATCGGCACGTTCGGCAACAGCGACGTCGTCCTGGCCCTGTTCGAGCGCGCCGACGGCGAACTGCGGTTCGTCACCGCCGACGACGACAGCGGTCAGGACCGCAACGGACGCCTCACGGTCAAACTCGTCAAGGACCACAGCTATGTGGCCCGGGCCCGCCTGTACTCCACCTGGGGCAGCGGTTCGATCGCGCTCATGTACTGGTGAACTGCGGCTCCCTCAGGGAGCCATCGGCAGCCGGCGTGTTGCCCCTGGCTCCCGAGGGGGTGGCGATTCAGGACGTGGGGAGCGCGGTCGGCAGCGGTGGTGTGCCGGTGACCGACATGACGAGGGAGTAGAGGGCGGTGTCGGCGGCGATGAACATGCGGTTCCGCTTGGCACCGCCGAAGCGGATGTTGGCGACGACGTCGGGCACCAGCAGGCGGCCCAGAAGCGTGCCGTCCGGGTCGTAGCAGTGCACACCGCCATCCATGGCGGCGGCCCAGAGCCGGCCCGCGTCGTCGAAGCGGATGTTGTCGAAGTTGCCGATCCTGCACTCGGCGAAGACCTCGCCCCCGGTGAGGCTGCCGTCATCCCCGACGTCGAAGACCCGGATGTGGTTGGCCCTGCTGTCCGAGACGTACAGCCGTCGCTCGTCCGGCGAGAAGACGAGACCGTTGGGGCCGCGGAAGCCGTCGGCGACCAGCAGCACCTCACCGGTGCCCGGGTCCACGCGGTAGACGTTGCAGGCGCCGATCTCGCTCTCGGCACGGTGGCCCTCGTAGTCGCTGGTGATCCCAAAGTCGGGGTCGGAGAACCAGATCGAGCCGTCGGACCGCACGGCGGCGTCGTTCGGACTGTTGAGCCTCCTGCCCTGGAAGCGGTCGGCGATCACGGTGACCGAGCCGTCGTGCTCGGTGCGGGTGACACGGCGGTTGCCCTGCTCGCAGGTGATCAGGCGCCCCTCGTCGTCCAGGGTGTTGCCGTTGGGGTGGCCGGCCGGTGAGCGGAAGACGCCGACCTTGCCGGTGGTCTCGTCCCAGCGCAGCAGGCGGTCGTTGGGGATGTCGCTCCAGACCAGGTACCGCCCGGCCGGGACGTAGACGGGGCCCTCGGCCCAGCGGCAGCCCTCGAAGAGGGTCTCCAGCTTCGAGTCGCCCGACTGGCACCGGCCCGTGCGGAACCGGTCATCGAGTGTCTCGTACAACTGCGGTCGCTCGCCGGGCATGCCGTCACCCTCACCATCGATCCGAATGTTGATCTGTCGAATCAAAACTATGCAGAATGAGGTTCGGCAGATCAAGCTATTTACCGAAGGAAATACCGTGGACGACGTCGATCGGCAGTTGCTCGCCCTCCTCCAGGAGGACGCCTCCAGGCCGTATGCGGCGCTGGGAGAGGCCGTCGGGCTGTCCGCGGGGGCCACCCACGAACGCGTGCGCAAGCTCCGGGAGCGAGGGGTCATCCGCCGGACGGCCGTCGAGGTCGATCCCGCGGCGATCGGACGGAACGTGCTCGCCTTCGTCATGGTGGACTCGACCCGGTGGGTGGGCGACTCCGGCGACCGGTTCGCCGCCATTCCGGAGATAGAGGAAGCGCATGTGATCGCCGGAAACGCCTCGGTCCTGGTCAAGGTCAGGACCTCCACCACGCAGCAGCTCCAGGACGTGCTGCGCCGTATCTACGCGATCGAGGGAGTCAGCGGCACGCAGGCCACCGTGGTGCTCGAGACCTTCTTCGAGCGCCCGGTCACCCCGTGACGTGCAGGTCGTCCCCGGAGCTGGGCCTTCCGTGACGGGCACCGGGTCGGGGACGGCGGACCACGGTCCCGCCCCCTCGACGGGCAGCCCCCGACCGTGCACAGTTCTCCGTACGCACCGTGATCGATCCACACACGCTGATGGATACCGACGAGTAGCCGAGGAGTGCCCGTGAGCAGCTGGGCCGGCCGCACCGCCGCCGAGATCGCCGCCGCCGTACGCGCGAAGGAGGTCACGCCACGGGAGGTGGTGGCGGAGCACCTCGCGCGAATCGAGCGGCTGGACGGTCGGATCGGGGCGTTCCGGAAGGTACGGGCCGAGGCCGCGCTCGCGGAGGCGGACGCGGTGGCGTCCCGTGCCGATCTGGCCGAACTGCCGCTCGCCGGTGTGCCGGTGGCGGTGAAGGACAACCTGGCGGTACGCGGCGAGTCCCACCGCGACGGATCGGTCGCGACTTCGGACACCCCGGCTGCCGAGGACCATGTGACGGTGGCCCGGCTGCGGGCGGCCGGTGCGGTGGTCGTGGGTCTGACGAACGTGCCCGAGCTGTGCGTCTTCGGCACCACGGAGGGCGTGTTCGGCACCGCCCGCAATCCGTGGGACACCTCCCGCAGCGCGGGCGGCTCGTCCGGTGGCAGCGCGGCCGCGGTGGCGGCGGGCCTTGTGCCGATCGCGCTCGGCAACGACGGGATGGGCTCGCTGCGCATCCCGGCGGCCAACTGCGGGCTGGTGACGCTGAAGCCGGGGCACGGGGTGGTGCCGGCCGGGATCGGCAACGGCGACTGGTTCGGGATGTCGGAGAACGGTCCGCTGGCCACGACGGTCGAGGATGTGCGGCTGATGCTGTCGGTCCTCGCGGACGCCGAGTTCGTCCGGCGCGAGGAGCGGACACCGCTGAGGATCGCCGTCGCCCTGCGCAGCCCGGTCGCCGGCGTGAGCGTGAGCAAGCCGTATACGACCGCGGTCCGGCAGGCGGCCGGGGTGCTGGCCAGGGCCGGGCACCGGGTCCGGCGGGCCGAGCCGCCCTATCCGCTCTCCCTCAGCATCACGTCGCTCCAGCACTGGACGGCGGGTACCGCGGTGGACGCGGAGGGCCTCGACCCGGCGCGGCTGGCCCGGCGCACCCGGGTGCACGCGGCCGTGGGCCGCCGTTTCCTCGCCTCGGTCCGCACCGGCGACCAGCGCGAACGCCTCCGCGCCCGGCTGACCCCCTTCTTCATCGAGCACGACGTCCTGCTCACCCCGGCCCTGGCCCGCCGCTCCCCCAAGGCCGCCCCGTGGCACAAGCGCGGCTGGGTGCGCAACATCGCGGCCAACTCCGCCTACTCCCCCTTCACCCCGCCCTGGAACCTGACGGGCTGGCCCGCGATGTCGATCCCCCTCGGCACCCTTCCCTCCGGCGCCCCCTGCGCCGTCCAACTGGTGGGCCGCCCGGGCACGGAGGAGGACCTCCTGGCTCTGGCGGAGCAGTTGGAGAGCCTGCATCCGTGGCAGCGCACGGCGCCCGTGACGGATCAGGCGTAGCGAACCTCACGCCTGTCGTGCCGGTCCCGGAGGTGACACCGCCGGGCCCGGGCGGCTCGTCGCAGTAATGGCCGTGCAGGTCGCGGCCGCCGACATCGGTGGTGATCACCGCACCGGGAGCGAAGTACGCGGGGTCTGGCGAGAAGGAGGCCCTCGCCGGGTGGCCAGGTCGGGGTGATCACCGGAGACATCGAAGGACATCGCGGGGTTCCGCCGTACGTGCTCGACGATCTTGATCTCGGCGGCGGTGTACCTGTCCGGCGTCACGATCGCCTCCCCCGGCTAGTCGAGCGCCTTGTACATGATGTGCAGCCCCACCCTGCCCTGGCGGGGATGGTCGAACGCCTTCGGGATCGTGGCGAGGATCGTGAAGCCGAGGGACTGCCACAGGCCGACCGCGGGGTTCGTCTCCACCACGGCGTTGAAGACCATCGCGTGGTAGCCGTGGGTCTTCGCCTCGGTCAGGATGTGTTCGGCGAGGGCTCGGCCGACGCCCTGGCCGGCGTGGTCGGGGTCGACCATGAAGCCCGCGTTGGCGACGCCCGCGGCGGGTCCGCCGTAGTTCGGGGTGAGGTAGGCCGAGCCGACCACCGTGCCGGTGCGGTCCTCGGCCACGTACACGCGCTTGGCCGGGCTCATCCACAGGGCGCGGGCCGCCTGCTCGGAGGTGCCGGGGTCCCAGGCGTAGGTCTCGGCGGCGGCGACGATCCGGTGCCAGAAAGGCCAGATGTGCGGCCAGTCCTCGGCCGCGGCTTCTCTGATCAGCATGGGCGTGAGTCTGCCACGCCCATGCGTGCGGCGATCGCGGCGAACCGGCCCGGAGGGTCAGTCGACGCTGGGCAGGATGTGGGGTTCGGCGAGGTCGTCCTCGTAACCCGCGAGGCGGATCGGGGCGGAGCGGGCCCACACGTCGAGGCTGCCCAGTTCTCCGGGCCGTCGGCGGCCGCGCTCCGTGCGTTCCTTGGGGCGTTCGTCGCGATTCGTCTTCTCCGGTGTCACCGCGCACTCCTTATGTGTCGGGTCACCCTCGGGCCGTACCGGACAGCTTGCGCTCCGGTGCTCGTCGCCCGCTCGGGTCTGGATGGAAGGCCGGTCGGACGCGGTGGCGCCGGTTCGGACGAGGGGTGTGGGTGGGACCCCGTACTGCTGTCCATGCCCTCCAGATTAACCAAATGAGCGGAGGTCCGCTCGATAGGGAGTGCAAACAAGGTGTAACTATCGGAAGTCGATTGCCCTCCAATGCCCCTCAATATGCCGCTATTTGTCACATCGCGCATCACCCACCCGCCGGTGGGATTCACCCGCTCGGCGTACATGCGGCGCAGTTCAGGTGCCGTTGGCCAGGTCGCAAGCTCGCCATGATCTGCTGGCGGAGGGCAACAGCCGTCTCCCGGAAGGACTGACGCATGGAGCTGCGCAGCGTCGAGGAGCTGATGGATCTGCTGTACGCCGGCCGGCACCAGCACGCGCTGCGAACCGCCGCGCTGCTGCGCCGCAGCCGCCCCGCCGACAAGGAGCTCCAGGTGGCGGGCCTGGTCCACGGCATCGGACCGGTGCTGAGCCCGGGCGACGAGGCCGGGCGGGCCCGCAGCGCGGCCGCCGCGGTGCGCCCACTGCTCGGCGAGCGGGTGTTCCGGCTGGTGCGCGGATACTCCCACCCCGGCGGCCCCGCCGACGACGATCTGCTGCGGCTGCGCCAGGCCGCCGAGGAGGGCCGCGCCGCGGGCTTCGACGCCGGGGTACTGGAGGACTGGCGCACCGTACTGGAGCTGGTCGCGGCCCGGCACTCGCGGCTCGGCGCGTAAGCGCTCCGCTGTGGGGGGGGCCGCGATGGGCCGTCGGTTGTCTGCTGCGTCGTCGTGGCTGGTCGCGCAGTTCCCCGCGCCCCTTCGGGCGCGCGCCCCTGGTCCCTGACGGGCCGTCGTGCTGGACGTCCCCGTCGACGACGCGGCGACCGACCGCCCGTACGGGCCGCTGATGGAGGCCGGCGCCGAGGCCTGGCCGGAGGCGTTCGCGGGCAACGTCGAGGCGCTGCTGCGGCTGGCGCAGGCACCTACGGCACCACCGAGGCGCCCCTGCTGCCGATGGGGTGTCCCCTGCTCGAACGAGGCTGGGGCAGCGGTGTGCGCCGTGCACGAACGTCTGCGCCGGGTGCCCGAGGTCCGGACGGCGGCGCGAGCCGGCCCCCGAAGGGCCACAGGCCCACTGGGGCCTGCAAGAGGAGTTCAACCACGAAGAACGCGTCGCCTGCGCACCGGGCACCCCGGCACGACTTCTGGAGGCTGGATCACCGGTGGCCCGTCGGGCCACCGGTTTTCCGCCCCCGGTTCACCACTTGCCGGGCACGTAGTCCTTCAGGAAGACGCCGTACACGTCGTCGCCCTGCTCGCCCCGCACGACAGGGTCGTAGACGCGGGCCGCGCCGTCCACCAGGTCGAGCGGCGCGTGGAAGCCGGCCTCCGCCAGGCGCAGCTTGTCGTAGTGGGGACGCTCGTCGGTGATCCAGCCGGTGTCGACCGAGGTCATGAGGATGCCGTCGGTCTCGAACATCTCCTGGGCGCTGGTGCGCGTGACCATGTTCATGGCGGCCTTCGCGGCGTTGGTGTTCGGGTGTCCGGCGCCCTTGTAGCCGCGACCGAAGACGCCCTCCATCGCCGAGACGTTGACGACGTGGGCACGGCGGCTGGTGGCCCGCTTCGCGGCGTCCGCCATCGCCGGGCGCAGGGCGCTGATCAGGATGAACGGCGACGTGTAGTTGCACAGCTGGGTCTCCAGCAGCTCGACCGGCGAGATCTGGTCGATGGTCTGCACCCAGGTGTTGGTGTCAACGACGTCGGGGACGAGACCGCCCGCGTCGATGGCAGTGCCGTCGAGGTGCCGGGCGACGCTGGCGTTGCCCGCGACGAGCGCGAGGTCGGCGACCTTCTGCGCGTCCAGGCCGCTGGTGCTGACGGGCAGCGCGGCGATGCCGTCCACGGCGCCGGAGTTGAAGGCTCCGATGACATGGTGGGCGGGGAGCTCACCGGCGGGCAGCGGGGCGCTCTCGCCCTCCACCAGGGCCGCGTACGCGGTGGGCAGGCGGCGCACGGTCTGCGTCGCGTTGTTGATCAGGATGTCGAGCGGACCCGCCTCGGCGACCCGCTCGGCCAGGGCCACGGCCTGCGCCGGGTCGCGCAGGTCGATGCCGACGACCTCCAGCCGGTGCATCCAGTCCGCCGAGTCCTCCATCGCCTTGAACCGGCGGATGGCGTCCTTGGGGAAGCGCGTGGTGATGGTCGTGTGCGCGCCGTCGCGCAGCAGGCGCAGCGCGATGTACATGCCGATCTTGGCGCGGCCGCCCGTGAGCAGGGCACGCTTGCCGGTCAGGTCGGCGCGGGCGTCGCGCTTGGCCCGGTTCAGAGACGCGCAGTCCGGACAGAGCTGGTGGTAGAAGTAGTCGACTTCCACGTACCGCGCCTTGCAGGTGTAGCAGGAGCGCGGGCGCTGGAGTATCCCGGCGACCTTCCCGGCCTCGGTGACCGACGACGGCAGGATGCCCTCGGTCTCGTCGTCGATGCGCTGGGCGGAGCCGGTCGCGGTGGCCTCGGTGACCGCCTTGTCGTGGGCGGTCTTGGCGGCCCGGCGCTCCTGGCGGCGGCGCTGCTTGACCGTGCGGTAGATGCCGGCCGTGGCCCGGCGCACCGTGATGGCGTCGGGGTGGTCGACCTCCAGCTTGTCGAGCTCCTCGAGCACGCCGAGGCAGACGGCCAGGCGCTCGGGGTCGATGCCGGGGCCGTACACGACCTCGTCCGTGGCCGTGAAGCCGTCCTCTGTCACCGTCATCGCGCTGCCGCTTCCCTGATCACCCGCGCAGCGCTCCGACTCGCGCCCGCTTTCGAACGGGGAATTTTACGGAGCACAGGGCCTACCCGCCAAACCGCTCCCCCACACCGGGCTTCACCGAGGGCGAGAGTCGCATCACACCGGCCCCATCAGCCACATCCACTACCAACGGCCTCACTGGCCACACGACATCACAACGGCTCCGGAACTGCCGCCCGCCCCACAACCAACCCGGACCCCGCCGGCGGCCTACGGCGCATCCGCCCCGCCGGGGCCACCCGCACCCGGCGACGAAAGCCGCGCGGGTGGTGCGGGTGGGAGGCCGGACCCGGCCGGAGGCGGGGCTCAGGCCTCGCAGACGGACAGCAACATCTCCACCTCGTCCGACACCGCCCGCGCGAACACGTCGAGGTCCGGCACGGCCCGCGCGTCGGCGACAAGCCCGTAGTGCACGCGCCCGCGATACGTGGAGATCGCGACCGCCAGGGACTGACCGGGGGCGAGCGGAGCGAAGGGGTAGACCTCGGCGAGCTGGTGCCCACCGAGCTTCAGCCCGAGCCCGGGCAGCGGCACGCTGGTGACGAGGATGTCGAACCAGAGCCGCGCGGCCTGGCCGACCAGCGGCCCGCCGAGCCGGTGGCCGAGCGCGGGCACGTGGTCGGCGAGCAGGGCGACGGCCCCGGCACCCCGGTTGGGGCCCGCGTCCTTGTTGCGGATCATCGCCGTACGCACGGTGTCGAGCCGGCGGAGCGGATCGGGGTCGTCCACGGGGAGCCGTATCAGATACCCGGAGAGCCGGTTGCCCTGTGGGTGGGCGGCGCGCGGGCGGCGCCGGGAGACGGGGATGAGGGCACGGGGCGCGACGCCCTCGCTGCCGTCACCACGTTCGTCCAGCCAGCGGCGCAGCGCGCCGGCGACGACGGCGATGAGGACGTCGTTGACGGTGCCGCCGACGCTCTTGCGGACCCGGTGGACGTCGTCGATGTCCAGGACGACCCCGGCCGTGCGGCGGGTGCCGCTGGGGGCGGAGGTCAGCGCGGACGAGGGGCGCATCCCGAAGGTGGAGCGGGCCAGGGAGGCGCCGATGTCGAGGGCCCGGCCCACGTCGGACAGCGTGCCCTTGACCAGCTCGGGGACGAGTCCGGGCAGCCGGCGCACGTCGGAGAGCAGGCTGCGCGGCGGCTCGATGGCACGGGGGCCGCGCTCGGGCAGGTCGACCGGGTCCAGGACGCCGGCCGCGAGCTTGAGCGCGCGCAGTCCGTCGGCGAGGGCGTGGTGGAACTTGAACAGCACGGCGAAGGACACGCCGTCCTCGCCGGGCAGGACGTGCGCCTCCCACGGCGGCCGGCCACGCTCCAGCGGGCGTTCCATCAGCCGTCCCGCGACCTCCTGGAAGTCGGCGGTCGGGGCGTGCAGCCGTACGTGGTTGAGCGGGTCGAAGTCCGGATCGGTCTCCCGGGTGGCGCCGCCGAAGGCGAGGGGCTGCCAGATGTCCCGGATGCGCATGCGGAGACCGGGCACGGATGCGGCACGCGCGGCGAGCAGGTCGGCGGCGTGGGCTCCGGCGGTGGGCGAGTGCGCGGTGAACACGCCGAGGGCGCCGAGGTGCATCGGGTGCCGTTCGGACTCCATGTTCCAGAAGGCCAGGTCGAGCGGAGCGAGCAGGTCGGAAGTCAAGGGATTGCCTCGCACGTCGTCGACGGTTGGATATATGCAGTCAATCCCCGTCTCCCAATTACGGTCAAGTACGATCAGGCTACGCTCAGTTAACAGCAGATTAAGTCCCGCCCCTGTGAGAGGGGCGGGACTCAGGAGACTCCTGAGGTCACCTCAGCACCGGTGGTACCGCCTGGGGTGACGTACCCCACTCGGACGGGCGCGGGCCGACCGTGAACGCGAGGGAGCGCGTGGAGCGCAGCGCATCGGTCGTCAGATAGGTCCGCGTGTGCGGCGTCCCGTCCGTGCGGACGGCCTGGACGTAGCGGTCGCTCGCCGAGGTGCCGGGCGCGGTGACCGTCAGCCGGCCGCCGGGCCAGAAGCGGCGGTCCAGGGTGAGGTCGACGCGGTCGAAGACCGGGGTGGACAGGCCCCAGGTGTCGTAGCCGGGCTGGATCGGGAAGATCCCGATCGACGACAGCACGTTCCAGGCGGACATGGTGCCGAGGTCGTCGTTGCCGGTCATGCCGGTGGGTCCGTCGGTGAAGAGGGTCAGCGCCGCGTGGACGACGTCCGTGGTCTTCCAGGGCTGCCCGGTGGCCAGGTAGGTGTAGGGCGCGATGAGGTCGGGCTCGTTCATCGGGTTGTACTTGTCGGCGTTGTAGTAGTTGTACGCGTCCCCGTGCACCCACACCTCGCGGGCGGTCCTCCCGGGGTCGGCCAGCAGCCGGTCGTAGGCGAAGAAGGAGTCCAGGCGGTCGTTGGCGGCGCGCTCGCCGCCGATGAGGCCGATCATGCCGGGCAGGTCCTGCGGGACGAGCCACTGGTACTGCCAGGCGGTGCCCTCGTGGAAACCGATGCCGCGGGCCGGGTCGGCCGAGCCGGTGAAGGCGCCGGAGGCGTCCCGGGCACGGAAGAAGCCGATGGAGGGGTCGAAGACGGTCCGGAAGTTCTGCGCCCGGGCGGCGTAGCGGGCCGCGTCGCCGGTGTGGCCGAGACCGCGGGCCATCTGGGCGAGCACGGCGTCGGCGAGGGCGTACTCCAGGGTGACGGAGGCGCCGTGGTGGTAGTCGGAGTCGCCCATCTTGGTGAGCGGGTGGCTCTTGTCGTAGGGCGCGAACCCGTGCGCGATGTACTCGGCGTTGGCCTCCCGGCCGACGCCCGGGTAGCCGGTGGGCGGCACCCCGTCGGCGTTCTTCCGCAGCGCCCGGTAGGCGCGTTCCTCGAACCCCTTGAGCAGGCCCATCTGGTAGGCGGTGGTGAGGAACGGGGTGACAGGGTCGCCGCTCATGGTGTTCGTCTCGACCGGGCCGTAGCCCCACTTGGGCAGCCAGCCGCCGTCCTCGTCGACCTTCACCACCGACAGGGCCATGTCGCGCGCCTCGCGGGGCGCGAGCAGGGCGAGAAGCTGGGCCTGGGTGCGGTAGGTGTCCCACAGCGACCAGTTCTGGTAGTACGTGAACCGTTCCGCTCGGTGGACCCGGCGGTCCCAGCCGGTGTAGCGGCCGTCCGCGTCGCTGCCGATGTTGGGCGCGAGGAACGAGCGGTACAGCGACGAGTAGAAGGTGCGGCGCAGGGTGGGGTCGCCACCCTCGACACGGACCGCTGCGAGCCGGCGCTCCCACTCCGCGCGGGCCCGGTCCCGTACGGCGTCGAAGGACCGGCCGCCCTCGGAGCGAAGGTTGACTGCGGCGCCGCGCGCGTCGACGTACGACAGGGCGGTGGTCGCCTCGACGGTACGGTCCTTTGTCGTGTCGAAGCGGACGTAGGCGCCGCCGCCTCCGGTGCGGGCGCCCGGGGTGACCGTGGCGCCGTTCCAGGTGCCGTACGCGGTGAAGGGCCGGCTGAAGCGGGTGATCGTGTAGACGGTGTAGGGGCCGGTGTCACGGCAGAAGCCGTGGCCGCTGATCTCGGTGCGCACGGTGTGGTCGTCGAGGATCTCGACGGCGCTGCCGACCGGCTTGTGCAGCGACTGGGCCGCGTTCAGCAGGACGTTGGCCTTGTCGGTGGCCGGGAAGGTGAACCGCTGCACTCCGGTGCGCCTGCTAGCGGTCAGCTCGGCGCGGATGCCGGAGTCGAGGCCGACGCGGTAGTAGCCGGGGCTCGCCTCCTCGTCGGCGTGCGAGAAGCCCGCCGCGTACTTGGCGTAGTCCGTCTGCGTGACCTCGCCCGTGATGGGCAGTACGGGCAGGTCGCCGCCGATCCGGCAGCCGACGCCCGAGAGATGGACCAGTGAGAAGCCGCGGACGGTGTTCTGCGTGTAGTCGTAGCCGGTGCTGTGCCCGGTGTCCGGGGAGAGCTGCACCATGCCGAAAGGCACGGCCGCGCCGGGGAAGGTGTTGCCCTCGTTCTGGCTCCCGATGAAGGGGTTGACCAGGTCGGTGAGGTGGCCGTCGGTCCGCTCGGCGGCCCGTGCGGCGGGGGTGGCGATCAGCGTGGACGCTGCCAGCACCCCGGCCAGGCACAGCCGCGTGCGCCGGGTCCCTCTCATGTCGGATGACCTCCGAAGGTTCGACATCGTTGCCTGCATCGTGAAGGCCGAACGAGGCGAACCCCGGCATTCCGGGAGGGTGATGACAAACGCGTCGCGGTCGGAGGCGGTCTGACGGTGCGTCCGCCAGGAGGTCGGGCGGTCCGGAGGTCAAGGGGTCAGGAGACCCGCTGGCCCTTCCCCAGGGCGATCACCCCGCTCTTGGAGACGGTGTACAGCTCGGCGTCCCGCTCCGGGTTGACGCCGATCGTCGCGCCGGGCGGCACCTCGACGTTCTTGTCCAGGACGGCACCGCGGACGACCGCACCCCGGCCGATGTGCACGTTGTCGTGCAGCACCGAGCCCTGCACGACCGCGCCCGGGTCGACCCGGACCCCCGGCGACAGCACGGACCGGGTGACCTGACCGCGGATCAGGCAGCCCGCGCTGATGATGGACTCGCTCGCCATGCCGCCCGCATTGAAGCGGGCCGGGGAGAGCTGGTAGGAGTGGGTGTAGACGGGCCACTGGCGGTTGTAGAGGTTGAAGGCGGGCCGCTCGGCGGTCAGGTCCATGTGCGCCTCGTAGTAGGCGTCCAGGGTGCCCACGTCCCGCCAGTAGCCCTGGTCGCGGCTGGTCTCCCCGGGCACGTGGTTGGCGCTGAAGTCGTACAGCTGTGCCTCGCCGCGGCCGGTGAGCTGGGGCAGGATCGAGCCGCCCATGTCGTGCACCGACTGGCTGTCCTCGGCGTCGCGTTGCAGCGCCTCGATGAGGGCCTTGGTGGAGAAGATGTAGTTGCCCATCGAGGCGAACACGCACTCGGGGTCGTCGGCCAGCCCGGGCGGGTCGGCGGGCTTCTCCAGGAAGCGCTCGACACCGATGCCGTCCGAGCCAGGCGTGATCACCCCGAAGGAGGAGGACTCCGAGCGCGGCACCCGGATGCCGGCCACCGTCACGCCCGCGCCGCCCTCGATGTGCTGCTGCAGCATCTGCCGCGGGTCCATGCGGTAGACGTGGTCGGCGCCGAACACGGCCACGTACTCGGGCTGTTCGTCGTGGACGAGGTTCAGCGACTGCAGGATCGCGTCGGCGCTGCCCAGGTACCAGCGCGGGCCGAGGCGCTGCTGGGCCGGGACCGGGGTGACGTAGTTGCCGAGCAGGCTGGACATCCGCCAGGTGGTGGTGATGTGCCGGTCCAGGGAGTGGGACTTGTACTGCGTCAGCACGCAGATCCGCAGGACGTCGGCGTTGACGAGGTTGGACAGGACGAAGTCGACGAGCCGGTAGGTGCCGCCGAAGGTGACGGCTGGTTTGGCGCGGTCCGCGGTGAGCGGCATCAGGCGCTTGCCCGCTCCGCCCGCCAGAACGATTCCGAGAACCGAAGGTCCACCACGACGCATGGCCGCTCCCCTCACCCTGGTCGAACCATGGTTGCCCCGAGCAGACCGGACTAGGCCTGCTTGAGGATCTCCTCGTACAGCCCGGCGGTGCGCCGGGCCACCGCGTCCCAGCCGAACTCGCCCACCGCACGCTCCCGTCCGGCCTCGCCCATCCACCGGGCCGTCTCCCGGTCGCCGAGGACGGCGTCCAGTGCCCGTGCGATGCCTGCCTCGAAGTCGTCGTCCACGTCGACGAGGAGGCCCGTCCGGCCGTCCTCGACGACCTCGGGGATGCCGCCGACCCGGGAGGCCACCACGGGCGTGCCGCACGCCATGGCCTCCAGGTTGACGATGCCGAGCGGCTCGTACACCGACGGGCAGACGAACACGGCCGCGTGCGTAAGGAGTTGGATCACATCCGTGCGCGGCAGCATCTGCGGGATCCAGAACACGCCCTCACGGACCCGGCTCAGCTCCTCGTACAGCTCCCGGAACTCTCGGTCGATCTCCGGGGTGTCGGGGGCTCCCGCGCACAGCACGACCTGGGCGCGCGGGTCGATGTCCCGTACCGCGCGCAGCAGATGGGGCACGCCCTTCTGGCGGGTGATCCGGCCGACGAACAGGACGTACGGGCGGGCGGGGTCGAGGCCGGTGCGGGTGAGGGCGTCGGTGCCCCGGTTCGGCCGGTAGAGCGTCGTGTCGATGCCGTTGTGCACGACGTGGACCTTCGCCGGGTCCAGCGCCGGATAGCAGGCGAGGATGTCCTCCCGCATGGCCCCGGACACGGCGATCACCGCGTCCGCGGCCTCGACCGCGGTGCGCTCGGCCCAGCTCGACAGGGCGTATCCGCCGCCCAGTTGCTCGGCCTTCCAGGGGCGCAGGGGCTCCAGCGAGTGGGCGGTCATCACGTGCGGGATGCCGTGCAGAAGCTTGGCGAAGTGGCCGGCGAGATTGGCGTACCAGGTGTGGGAGTGGACGAGCTCGCGGCCTTCGAGGGCGGCGGCGATGGAGAGGTCCACGGAGAAGGTGCGCAGCGCGTCGTTGGAGCCGTCGAGGACGGTCCAGGGGCGGTGGCGTACGACACCGACGCCGCGCCCCTCGCCCCAGCAGTGCACCTCCAGGTCCACCAGGGAGGTCAACTCGCGGGCGAGGAACTCCACATGGACGCCGGCGCCGCCGTACACGTCCGGGGGGTACTCCCGGGTCAGCAGTCCCACACGCACCCGACAACCCCCTTGCCACGGCGGCACGTTCCCTTCATGGTCACCCAGAAGCGGCGTCCGGGGAAGAGCGCGGCGGGCGGGTGAAGCAGCAGTCGCCGCAGATTCCGCCGCCGGGGACCCGGTAGTACAGGCAGCAGCTGCGGCGGCGGAAGGCCGTGCCGGTGCGGGTGCCGGCGGCGCGCAGGAGGGGGTGGGCGAAGAGTTCGCCGGTGAGACCGCGGGCCCGGTCCGCCACCTCGGTACGGCCCCTCGCGCGGGCCCAGCGGTCCAGTTCGCGGGCGGCTCCGGCGAGCGCCGAGGCGGCGTTGCCCCACAGCAGGCCGGCCGCGACACCGTAGCGGGACCTCAGGGTCTCCCCTAGGGGCTCGAGATGGCCGTGCAGCACGGTGTCCGCGAGGGTCGCCGCGTCCCCGGGCAGCGGGCGCACCTCGGTCAGCCACAGGTCGTCCGGGGCGGTGGCAGCGGCGTCCCAGCGCAGCAGGCGCGGATCGAGGTCGGGCAGGAGGCCGTACAGGGACGCACAGGCCAGGGCCGGGGACCACAGGCGGGCGGCAAGACCCTGCTGGCTGATGGAGGCGGCGACCCGCAGCTCGGCCGTGCGCAGGCGCTGCCCCACTGTCTCGACACGGAAAGTCAGCTGATTGCGACAAACATCCGATGTACCCGCTTCATAGGTCTCCGCGAGCGTCGGCAGGGGCCCGGAAGCCGGCTCCGCCACCGATCCGACGGTGCGTAGGACGAAGAAGCCGCCGAGCGGGCGGAGGGCGGCGAGTTCGGGGTCGAGGTCCACGAGGAGCACTAGTACCAGGCTTGTTCGTGGCGCCGACCCCGGGGTGTCCACCCGTGGTCACCCCTCTTGGGGATGATCGCGCGGTCGGCGTACTCCATCGGTAGTAGGAGGCATTGCGTGCTCAGGTACGACGACGGGAAGAGACCCGAGCGGGCAGAGTGTTGACCATGGAAGCCGACCGTACGCCGCGCCGGACCCGGGGGTCCCGGCTCACGCAGAGGAGCTGCAGATGAGCGCCCTGGCGTTGTCCGTGCTCCTGTCGTTCGTCTCCGCCGTCGCCTACGCCGGCGGAGCGATCGTGCAGGAGCAGGTCGCGGTGTCCTCTCCCGACGGTTCGTACATGCCGCTGCGCCGGGCCGGCTGGTGGGCGGCGCTGGCACTCAACGGGCTCGGCGGCGTGCTGCACGTCGTGGCGCTCGCCTACGGCCCGCTCAGCCTGGTGCAGCCGCTGGGCGCGCTGACCATCGTCTTCGCCCTGCCCATGGCGGCGCTCTTCGTCTCCCGCAAGGCCGGGGCGACCGCCTGGCGCGGCGCCATCATGGCCACGGTGGGCCTTGCGGGCCTGCTGTCCCTGGTCGGCACGTCCGACGCGCACTCCCTCGACGCCGCCCAGCGGACGGCCGTCGCGCTGGTCACCGGCGCAGCGGTCGTGGCGCTGATGATCGCGGGCCGGGCCGTGCACCGGCACCCGGCCGTGCGCAGCGTGCTGCTGGCCACCGGCTCCGGCATAGCCTTCGGCATGTCGTCCGTGTTCACCAAGACCGTGGCGGTCGACTGGGACAGCGGGATCAGCCTCGGCGACCTGCCCTCCCTCGCGGTGATCGGTGTGTTCGCGACCGCCGGCATCCTGCTCTCCCAGGCCTCCTACCGCGGCGGCGGCCTCGCCGCGCCGCTGGCCACGCTGACGGTGGTCAACCCGGTGCTGGCCGCCGCGGTCGGCATCATGATGTTCGGCGAGACGTTCCGCTACGCCTCCACGGGCACCGTGCTCGCCCTGGGCTGCGGCGTGGTGGCCGCGGGCGGTCTCATCCTGCTGACGACGGAGCGGCTCGACCCCGCCCCGGCGGCGGAGCCGGTCACGGAGGCGGGGGCCGGCGCCGCGAGGGTGCTCGGGAGCGTGCCCGCGCAGCGGTCGGAGTCGAAGCCGTCGGAGGCCGGGGAGGACGTGGGCGATCCTGCCGCGGCGGACCTGCGGGTGCCCGGCAGCTCCCTCCTCCCGGACGTGCCCGCTCTCCCCGACGTACGCGCTCTCCCGGACGTGCCCGCCCTCGAGGACGTGCTCGTGGCGGCTCCGGACGGCGGTCGCGAAGGGCGCGGCGCCGGCATACCGGCCGTCTACGCCCTCCCCGCCTCGTACCTCCCGCTGTCCGCCAGCTTCCATCTGCCGGTGCCCGTCGTGCACCGGCACCGGCCGAGGGTCAAATCCTGACGCCGCCGGCCCGGAGATAGGCGACCGGGTCGATGTCCGAGCCGAAGCCGGGCCCCGTGCGCACCTCGAAGTGCAGATGCGGGCCCGTGACGTTTCCGGTGGACCCGGAGCGGCCGATGCGCTGGCCCGCGGACACGCTCTGCCCGGCCCGCACGGAGATGGCGGACAGGTGGGCGTACTGGGTGTAGCGCCCGTCGGCGTGCCGGATCACCACCTGGTAGCCGTAGGAGCCGCCCCAGCCCGCGGCGACCACGTGTCCGGCCGCCGCCGCGTGGACGGAGGTGCCGGTCGGCACGAGGAAGTCGACGCCGGTGTGGTAGCCCTTCGACCAGTGCGACCCGGCCACGCGGTAGCCGGTGCCGATGGCGGCGTGCACCGGGGCGACGAGCGAGTGGCCGCTGCCGTGGCTCGGGCGCTGGTGGGTCTTCTTCTCCGAAGGGGCTTTCCGCTTCGGGGACTTGGACTTGCCGTCGGTGTGCGTGTCGGGCGCCGGGGAGGCGGTGCCGCGCAGGCTGAGTCGCTGGCCCGGCAGGATCAGGTCGGGGTCGGGCCCTATGGCGGCGCGGTTGCCCGCGTACAGCCGGCGCCAGCCGCCCTGGACATGGTGCTCGCCGGCGATGCCGGAGAGCGTGTCGCCGTGCACCACCGTGTACATCTCGGCCTTGCCGGCACGGGACTGCGGTGTCGTCTGCGGCTGCACGTCCGGCACGGAGCCGGTCCTGCCGGTCTTCGCCGGGCGGGTCGCGGCACTGTCCGTGTGGAGCTCGGGCGCGTGGCCGCCCCGGGTCAGCCCCGCCCGGACCGAGCACACCGGCCAGGCACCGGGTCCCTGCCCGTCCAGGGCCTTCTCGGCGACGGCGACCTGCTGGTCCCTGGTGGCGAGGTCGGCGCGCGGCGCGTACCGGGTGCCGCCGTAGGCCTCCCAGGTGGACAGGGTGAACTGCAGCCCGCCGTAGTAGCCGTTGCCGGTGTTGATGCTCCAGTTGCCGCTGGACTCGCAGGCGGCGACCTTGTTCCAGGTGGACGCGTCGGCCGCGTCGGCGGTGCCGGCGGCGACCAGCGGGATGGCGAGACCGGCGCCGCCCGCCGTGACGGTGAGTGAGGCGCGGTTGATCCTGTTCGGCTGGTACCGGCGATGCCGGCCGCGTACGGCCATGTCCGAATTCCCCTCGGCATGCGTCAGGAGCGGCAAAAGTAAGCGCCGCGAACAGGCCATGACAAGACGGAAAATCAGCCGCATGCCGCTCCCAAGTGGCCGGGAACGGGCCTTCCTTGACGAGATCGGCCGCGAGCGACGGCGACACTGAGGAGACGGGCGCCTTCCGCGCGTAATCATGCGTGGCGGGTCGGATGTGCGCTCGCCGTAGCGGCACGTCAGGATGGGCGAGGGCCCGTACTGACGGAGCCGTAGTCACGAGGCAGTTAGGGAGCAGGCGGTATGAGCAGTTCAGCGCAGATCGGTGTCACGGGCCTCGCGGTCATGGGCCGCAACCTCGCCCGGAACTTCGCGCGCAACGGCTACACGGTCGCCGTGCACAACCGTACGGTGTCGCGGACGCAGGAGCTGGTGGAGGAGTTCGGGCACGAGGGCGACTTCATCGCGGCCGAGACCGCCAAGGACTTCGTGGCGGCCCTGGAGCGCCCGCGCCGTCTGGTCATCATGGTCAAGGCCGGCGGTCCGACGGACGCGGTGATCGAGGAGTTCGCCCCGCTCCTGGAGCCCGGCGACATGATCATCGACGGGGGCAACGCGCACTTCGCGGACACCCGCCGCCGTGAGAAGGCGCTGCGCGAGCAGGGCATCCACTTCGTCGGCATGGGCGTCTCCGGCGGCGAGGAGGGCGCGCTGCACGGTCCGAGCATCATGCCGGGCGGCCCGAAGGAGTCCTACGACTCGCTCGGCCCGATGCTGGAGAAGATCTCCGCGAAGGCGGCCGACGGCGCGCCGTGCGTCACGCACGTGGGCCCCGACGGCGCCGGCCACTTCGTGAAGATGGTCCACAACGGCATCGAGTACGCCGACATGCAGCTCATCGGCGAGGCCTACCAGCTGCTGCGGGACGTCGCCGGGTACTCCCCCGCGCAGATCGCGGACATCTTCCGTACCTGGAACACCGGCCGCCTGGACTCGTACCTGATCGAGATCACCGCCGAGGTCCTGTCCCACGTGGACGCGGCGACCGGCAAGCCGTTCGTCGACGTGGTGGTCGACCAGGCCGAGCAGAAGGGCACCGGCCGGTGGACGGTGCAGATCGCGCTGGACCTGGGGGTGCCGGTGTCCGGCATCGCCGAGGCCGTGTTCGCCCGGTCGCTGTCGGGTCACGCGGCGCTGCGGGCCGCCTCGCAGGGCCTGGCCGGGCCGAAGCCCTCGCCGCTGAGCGAGTCGGAGGCGGCCGCGTTCGCCGACCGGGTGGAGCAGGCGCTGTACGCCTCGAAGATCGTGTCGTACACGCAGGGCTTCCACAAGATCGCCGCGGGCAGCGAGGAGTACGACTGGGACATCGACCTGGGCGCGGTCTCCTCGATCTGGCGCGGCGGGTGCATCATCCGGGCGGCCTTCCTGGACCGGATCCGTGCCGCCTACGACGCCCGGGCCGATCTGCCGAGCCTGCTGTCGGACGACGCCTTCGCGCAGGAGATCGCCGCGGCGCAGGACGACTGGCGCGAGGTGCTGGTCGCGGCGACCCGGCAGGGAGTGCCCACGCCCGGTTTCGCGGCGGCGCTGGCGTACTACGACGCGCTGCGGGCGGAACGCCTGCCGGCGGCTTTGACGCAGGGGCAGCGCGACTTCTTCGGGGCGCACACGTATCGGCGGGTGGACCGGGAGGGGTCGTTCCACACGCTGTGGGGTGGGGACCGGAGTGAGGTTTCCGCTTAGGACTGCCAGGGGTGCTTCGGGCGCCTAGTGGGGTGCGGGGCGTGGTCGGGTCGCGGGTGCTTCGTGGCTGGTCGCGCCCACGCGGCGGAGCCGTGCCGCAGATCAACACAGCCCCGCGCCCGTCCGGGGCGCTGGATCCGCCCGGGGTTTTCAGGTGAGGGGTGGGCCCGGTTCCGGGCTCGGTTCGGGTTCCGGACCTGGAGGGATCGGGGACGGCGAGGGTTCCGGAGGGCCGGGGGCCGGTGGTGGGGTGGGCGCCGGCGGTGGGACGGGCTCCGGGACCGGGGCCGGGCCCGGTTCCGGGGGTGGGACCGGGGTGGGGTAAGGGTCCGGTGGAGTGGGGCCCGGGGCCGGTGGTGGTCCCGGGGACGCTGGGTCGGGGTACGGGCTCGTCATCGGGGGCCTCCGAGCAGTCGCTGGCGTCGCCTGGACTACTCCCCGCGTACCCGGGGCCCGCTCGGCCACTCACCCGACGACGGCGGGCGACGGCCCCGGTGGCCGGATGGCGCCGGTGTGCTCAGAAGCGTCCGGGGTGGGCCCGCAGCCAGTCCTTCGCGGCCTCCAGCAGCTCCGGGTCGGCGGTCGGGGCCACGTCGGGGTGGCGCTCGGCCCACTTGACGACGTACGGGCACAGCGGGGCGACCGGGATGCCCTCGCGCTCGGACACCGCGTACAGCTCACGGGCCAGCGAGCCGGCGATGCCCTTGCCCTCGTGGGCGGGCTCCACGATGGTGTGGACCGGGACCAGGGCGCGCGCGGGCGACTCGAGGACGAAGTACTCGATGTGACCGACGACTTCGCCGTCACCGACGGCCTCCAGGCGCCCCGCCGCCCGGTCGTCACGGATCTCGATGTCACTCATGGGCACGCACGCTCCTGGTCTCGTCCGCCGGTCAGGCCGAGACGGCCTGCGGGCTGCGCTCCTGGTCCGAGCCGGGCACCGGTTCGGAGGGGTCGGCGCCGAGGGACACGATCCGGTTGCCGCCGTCGACGTGCACGACCCGCGGCTTCAGCTCCCGCGCCTCGGCGTCGGTGACCTGAGCGTAGCTGATGATGATCACCAGGTCTCCGGGGTGGACGAGGTGGGCGGCCGCGCCGTTGATCCCGATGACTCCTGAGCCGCGCTCGCCCTCGATGACGTACGTCTCCAGCCGGGCGCCGTTGGTGATGTCGACGATGTGGACCAGCTCGCCGGGCAGCAGGTCGGCGGCGTCGAGGAGGTCGGCGTCGATGGTCACCGATCCCACGTAGTGCAGGTCGGCCTGGGTGACGGTGGCGCGGTGGATCTTGGACTTGAACATGGTACGAAGCACGAAGAAACTCCCGATTCGTCTGCTCCCTGCCTGCTTCTGCAGGTCAAGGGCGGTCTCCGGAGGCTACATCGTTTCGCATGTCCGGTCAGCAGGCGCCGGGTGTTCGAGGACTCACACCGACCCGTTGACGCGCCAGCCGTATGCGCACACGCGTACTATTCGACCCCGTGCATCTGCGACCCGTCTGGGAAGCGCCCGACCAGATTGGTCTGACGCAGTTCGTGTACATCCACGGCGCGGGCTGTATGTTCGGCAACGCCCACACGTATGACCCGTCGGGTGCGCGAGCCGGCGGTGGGCGCCGAGGCCGCGGTGGTCCTCCCCGAGTACGACCTCTCCCCCGAGGCCCGCTACCCGGTCGCCATCGAGCAGAACTACGCCGTCGCCCAGTAGGTGGTGGACGAGGGCGCGTCCCACGGCCTGGACGGCTCCCGGCCGACCGTGGCCGGGGACTCGGTGGGCGGCACCATGACCGCTGCGCTCACCCTGATGGCCGAGGTACGCGGCGGACCCGCGCCGGCACAGCAGCTGCTGTTCTACCCGGTCACCGACGCGAACTCCGACACCGGTTCCTGCCGCCAGTTCGCCGAGGGCTACTTCCTGCGCCGGGACGGCATGCAGTGGTTCTGGGACCAGTACACGACCGACGAGGCCGAGCGCGCCCGGCCCACCGCGTCACCGCCATGGGCCACCGTCGACCAACTGCGTGACCTGCCACCGGCATTGGTGATCACCGGCAAGGCGGATGTGCTGCGCGACGAGGGCGAGGCCCACTTGCTCCCAGTCAGTCGATCACTCGGGGGTGCCGGCAGATGAGCAGGTCGGCGGCGCTGTACGCGAGTTCGTGGGGTGGTCGTCGGAGGAGTGGGGGCCGGTCGGCGTGTCGGTCATGGTGTCACCAGCTGTCGGCGGCTGCCAGCAGCTCGCCATGGTCGCGGGTCCGCGATGCCTGCTCCAGGTCCGACTCGACCATCATCTGCATCAGTTCCTGGAACTTCACCGTGGGCGCCCAGTCCAGCGCGGCTCGGGCCATGCTGGAGTCGGCGCACAGCGTCTCCACTTCAGCCGGGCGGACCAGCGATGGGTCGATCACTACGTGGTCCTCCCAGTTGAGGCCCACAGCGTCGAAGGCGATCTGCACCGCGTCGCGGACCGAGTGCATGACGCCGGTCCCGATCACGTAGTCCCCCGGCTCGTCCTGCTGGAGCATCAGGTGCATGGCCTTGACGTAGTCGCCGGCGAAGCCCCAGTCACGCACCGCGTCCAGGTTGCCCAGCGCCAGCTTGTCCTGCAGTCCCAGCCTGATCTGAGCGACGGCCAGTGAGATCTTCCTGGTCACGAACTCAGCACCGCGGCGCGGGGACTCGTGATTGAACAGGATGCCGGAGACACCGTACATGTCGAACGACTCACGGTAGTTACGCGTGATGAAGTGGCCATAGGCCTTGGCCACCCCGTACGGGCTACGGGGGTGGAACCGGGTCGACTCCCGCTGCGGAGTCTCCACGACCTTCCCGAACATTTCCGAGGACGACGCCTGGTAGAACCGGATCCGACCGGACCGGGTCGATCTGGACGTGTTCAGCCCACTGACCATGCGAATGGCCTCCAGCATGCGGAGCACACCGGCGCCGTTGACTTCGGTCACCAGTTCCGGCTGTTGCCAGGACATCGGCACGAACGAGATGGCTCCGAGGTTGTACACCTCGTCGGGCTGGACGTGGTCCAGCGCCGAGACCAGGCTGGCCTGGTCCATGAGGTCGCCGTGTACAAAGGACAGATCGGATGCGAGGCGGCTGACCCGTGACTTTCGCGGATTGGCCTGGCCCCGTATCAGACCCCATACCTGGTAGCCCTGTGCCAGCAGGTGTTCTGCGAGGTACGAGCCGTCCTGGCCTGTGACCCCAGTGATGAGAGCACGCTTGGACACGAAATTCCCTTCTGCCGCGACGGGAAAAATGACCGCTACGCCGGGTGAGCTTTCGCGGAAGCAGTCCTTGGTAGTGACATTCACAGCCGCAAGTCCGCAGTGTCAACGGAAATCGGGGCACCCTAGTGCATCACTGGGAATTGGCACGATCATTTCTCGGGACTGGGGATTCTCCAGTCAGGAATGGGACTTACTCGCCTCTGACGACTGCCCCGAGGAGACCTCATGCCCATGCCAGGCACCGACGCAGAGCGCTGGCTGCGCCGCTTCCGACCCAACGCCAGTGCCCACGTACGGCTCGTCTGCTTTCCGCATGCGGGCGGCTCCGCGAGCTTCTACCGCCCCGTCGCGATGGCCCACGCCGCTGCCGACGTCGTGGTCCTCCAGTACCCCGGCCGCCAGGACCGCAGACATGAGCCATTGGTGCGCAGCGTCGCGGAGTACGTCGCTCGCATCGGGCCGATACTCGAGCAGGAAAGGCCCCTGCCGACTGTCTACTTCGGACACAGCATGGGTGCGGTGCTCGCGTTCGAGACAGCCCTCGCACTCGCTGACACGCCCGCCGCGCCCCGAGCGATCGTGGCATCCGGCCGACGCGCGCCGGCCACGCACCGCAACGAGCGCGTGCACCTGCGGGACGACGAGGGCCTGCTCGACGAGTTGCGGAAGCTCAACGGCACCCAGGCGGACCTACTGGGCGACGAGGAGATCGTGAGGATGGCCTTGCCGGCGGTGCGCAGCGACTACCGGGTCATCGAGACGTACCAGGCCGTGCCGGACAGCACGGTCGACTGCCCGATCAACGTACTGGTGGGGGATGACGACCCGAAGACAACCGTCGCGGAGGCCGACCGGTGGCGCGAACACTCCACCGCCGCCTTTTGCCTCCGCACGTTCCCCGGCGGCCACTTCTACCTGGCCGAGCACCAGGCCGAGGTGAACGCCGAGTTGGCGGCCATGCTGTCCGCCGTCTCCAAGGGAGCCGCCATCAGGTAGTCGTTCCGGGGCCGCGGGGGGGCGGGGCGGGGGGGGGGCGGGCCCCCGGGGGGCGACCCCCCCCGGGGGCGGCGCACGCCCCCCCCCCCCCCCACCCCCCCACTGGCACACAAAAACTCGCC
>NZ_JBIWPG010000030.1:117372-118221 GCF_044768135.1 Streptomyces sp. NPDC101165
GGGTGTTCCCCCCCCCGCCGCTGGGCGGCGGGGCCCCGCGGCGGGGCCCCCCCCCGGCCCCCCCGGCCGGGGCCCCCGCGGCCCTCGTGTGTCCATCACCACCGGTTGCCCGGACAGGCACCCGCTGCCACGACACGCTCCTTGGACCTCAGTTCAGGCCCAGCTCGTCATCGAGCATGCGGAACATGTCGTCGTCGGTGGCCGACTCGACATCGAAGCCGTCCTCTTCCTGCCGACCTGCCGCCCACCTGCTGCGGAGCACTTCCAGCCGGCCGGCGATCTGCCGAAGCAGGCGCTCGTCGTCCACCGTGGTCTCGTCCAGCGCGCGCTCCAGCCGATCCAGATCCGCCAGCAGCGCGGCCGGCCCGGTCGGTTCGTCGGCGACGAGCCTGGGCAGCAGGTGGTCGACCAGGTCAGCCGGGGTCGGGTAGTCGAACAGCAGTGCCGCGGGCAGCCGTTGCCCGATCTCCGCACCGATCCTGTTGCGGAACTCCACAGCGATCAGCGAGTCGAACCCGAGGTCCTGGAACCGCCGGTCCGGTGAGAGCTCCGCCGCGTCGCCGTGTCCGAGGACGGCGGCGGCGTGCCCGCGGATCAGCTCGAGCACCAGCTCCGGCCGGTCGGCGGGCGCGGCCGCGGCAAGTGCCGCGACGATCCCGCCACCGACGTGCGCGCTGGCCGCCGTACGGCGGGCCGGGGTGCGGACGAGGCTGCGCAGCAGCGCCGGTACTTCACCGGAGGCCCGCAGTCCCGTCAGGTCCAGCTTCACCGGCACCATCGCCGGCTCACCCGCCGCATCGAACAGGGCCAGACCCTCGGTGGAACCCAGCGGCAAAACACCCGAACGCC
>NZ_JBIWPG010000031.1:0-97803 GCF_044768135.1 Streptomyces sp. NPDC101165
CGTCTCACCAGCGAGAACACCATCTCCTGGCGCGACCCGACACCGCAGACCAAACGACAGATTCCGGGATGAAACAACGGGCGAAAACGACCTCTCAGCCGGGTCCGCCACTTCACGGAATGAACGTCACCTCCGGGAAGGCCGGACTCGGGCCGTCCAGCAGGTGTTGCCGGTGGTGCCGCAGGTGCAGGTCGAAGAACGCGAGCGGGTAGGCCTGCTGGATCCGTACCGCCCGGGCGGGATCGAGGGTGCCGATCCAGCCCTTGAGGTCCTCGTCGCTCATCCCGAGGGCTGGTGCCAGCTGGGGGATCAGGAACTGGACGTCACAGTACGACGAGTGAACTGCCCCCTCCGCCCGGACGTTGAGCCGCCAGCCCCGCAGGTGCGACCAGAACTCGGCGACGCTCGGCTGCGTGGCCCGGGGGAACTCGGCCGTCATCAGCATGAACGGCCGGTCCAGGTCGATCGTGACCAGGGGCTCCATCGGGCCGTCGATGCTGAACCCCGCCCGGACGCGCTGGTCCTGGCTCATGACCCATGCGGTCGCCGTCCCGCCCTTCGACCAGCCGAACATGCCGATGCGATGCCGGTCGAGGGCGTGGAGCAGACCCTCCGGCAGCGGCCGCCGGCCGGCGTCGGGGTTGCGCCCGGCGGCGAGGTCCTCGACGCAGTCGAGCACGAAATGGATGTCCCTGGCGTAGTCCCGGGGTCCCAGCCAGTATTTCGGGTCGTCGACAGGGACGGTGAGCCGGCCGTCGGGGAACTCGCTGAACGCGTCGTACGTGTGATCCACCGTGACCACCACATACCCGTGGCCGGCCAGCTCCTGGACCGCGATGGTGGTGTCCGCACGGTGATCGTGCGCGCCGTGCGAGAAGACGACGACGGGCAACCGTCGGCCGGTTCGCAGCACCGGGGCGCTCCGGTGCCCGGCCGTGAGCGGCGGCACCACACGGTCCGCCGGGAGCTCCGCGGACGTGAGCAGTGCGCGCAGCACGGCGGGGGACGTCCAGGGAGTGAGCGGATACCGGTGGACGTCACGGGCGGGGTACCAGACGCTCGCCATCAACTCCCGGTGATGCCCGGGGCCGGCCACGGGATCCGGGCGTGAGGCGTCGACGAGGTGCAGGGGTACCGTGCCGACGGGGTGCGGTCCGGTGGGCGCCGGGAGCGTGGGCTGCACCGGTCCGGGGGCGGTCGCAGCCGCCCACGTCCGACCTGCGGCGCCGACGGGTACGGCGAGCCCGGCACCGACGGCCAGCGCCGCTCCGAGCATGCGACGGCGTGTCATGTCCTTCTTTGCGGTGACCGGTTTGATGGTCACGTACCCTCCCCAGGTTTCTTGGACGGTGTTCGGCATGCTGTCTCGCCGAGTTGCGACGGGAGTCGATCGTGACGGCCGCGCTTCCCCTGGGTCCGGGCTAGGACTCCTGCGCTGAACCGCCTTGTTCGATCTCGTGGATGAGTCGCTTGAGCTGGGTGACCTCGTCCTTCAGCGCACGGTCGCCGTCGGAGGTGAGGGAGAGCCAGGTGCGGGCGCGTTTGCCCTCGTAGCCCTTCTCGATGTGGATCAGTCCGGCCTTCTCCAGAACGGCCAGGTGCTGGCTGAGGTTTCCGGCGGTGAGACCGAGGGCCGTGCGCAGGAAGCCGAACTCGACCCGGCGTGCCTGGTGGGCGACGGTGAGGATGCCGAGGCGCACGCGCTGGTGAACGACGTCGTCGAGGCTGTTGACCGGGTGCCGATCGGGCTCGGTGGTCATGAGACGTCGCGCCGGCGGAACAGCTCGGCCAGGCCGAAACCGAGGGCGCCGAGCAGGAGCAGCACACCGGGGACGCCGAAGTGGGGCAGGGCGGACCAGTGCGAGGTGAAGGGGATCCCCGCCCAGCCGTCGGTGAGCGGCACCAGCAGGACGGCCAGGTACATCACGGTGAGCAGCAGAAGGGTGCGGCTGCGTTCCACCCAGGACAGCACCAGCAGCGGCAGCCCGACGGTTGCGGGGCTCCCGGTGAGTCGGACGAGGAACTTCGTCACCCCGGAGGTGGGATCGAGCCGCAGGCCCAACAGGTCGACCGGGGCGCCGGGCCGGGGCATCCCCTGACGGATGCTCCAGATCTCGATGGCGGTCACCAGGCCGACCAGGGCGATCCCGGTGAGGATGTACGGCCGGACCGGAGTGCCGACTCCGCGGTTGCGGGAGCGGCGGATGTAGAAGAACGCCGTCGCGGTGTAGGCGAGGGCGAGTCCGAGAGGCCAGTAGACCGGCGAGCCCTGCGTGATCACGGTGCAACCGCCGCCTGTCGCGGGGGCGTTCGCCGGGCAGGGAACGGTCCCGACCTTGAAGGTGAAGCGGCTGACCAGGATTCCGCCCAGCGTGAGCGCGCCGAGCAGCAGAAGGGGGAACCAGGCGCCGCGCTGGGCGGTGCGGACCTTGCGGGTCAACTCGCCCAGGTTGGCGAGGACTTCGTGAGGAGTGCCCGATGACGGCACCGAAGCATCTGTCATGTAGTCAGCTTTGCATCACAAACCAGTTATGACAAGAAACCCGTTACGGACGACAAGCGAAGGCGGCACCTCGAAGCGACGACTCGAGCGATAACTCGGTGGCGAGGCCAGGCCCTCTCGGACGACCATGCGACCCATGAGTGACGAACCCGCGCGGTGGACCCAGGCAACCGTCTACCCCGACATGTGGGCCGACCCGGACGACGACCCCCGCGAAGGACCCGTTCCGGACGGCGAGTTGGCGACGCTGCAGGACTACCTGACGAACTACCGCCTGACCCTGCGGATGAAGTGCGAGGGCCTGGAAGCGGAGCAGCTGGCCCGGAGGTCGGTTCCGCCGTCCACGATGTCGCTGCTCGGCCTGGTGCGGCACCTCGCCGAGGTGGAGCGGGACTGGCGCAACTGGATCACCGACGGCGACCCGCTGCCGAAGCTGTACGGCGTGCGTGACGGGGACTTCGCCGGAGCCGTCGCCGAGCAGGCCGTGGTCGACGCCGCGTACGCCGATCTGGAGCGCGAGCAGGCCGCGACCGACGCCGCGCTGGCCGAGCACCCGGACCTGGGCGAGCGGGTGGGGAAGGACGGGATCTCGGTCCGGGAGCTGCTGGTGCACAGGATCGAGGAGTACGCCCGGCACTGCGGGCACGCCGACCTGTTGCGCGAGTGCGTCGACGGACGAGTGGGCCAGTGACCAGGGCCGCCTCGGACGTGACCTGACGGCAGACCGATCCCGGCCCGGCGTGTCAGCGCGCCGTCAGCGGTCCCTGTCACTGTTGTTCTCGTGAACGGCACGGGAGACCGGGCCGGGAGCGAGGAGAGGTGCCCGGAGTGGCTTATCGGGGACCGGCGAGCACGTCTCGAGGTCGGGCCTCACGGCCCGCGCAGGTTCAAATCCTGCCCTCTCCGCTCGGCTCGAACGAGGGCGGGACGGCCGTAGTCAGTGGTGACCGGCAGGCTTGTCCGCATGGTGATCGACGGATACGAGGGCCCGGTCGTCGCCGGGGAGGACCTGTTGGACCTGCCGGGCTTCTGGGCCGCCTACCTGATGTTCCTGTGCGGGGGCGACGAGGAGCACGGCGACCCGGGTCCGGAGTGGTTCGGAGCGGACCCCGCCGATGTCGACGCGGCCTTCGACGCGCTCGCGGACGAGGAGCGGTGGTCGGCGTTCCGGGTGCCGTTCGGGGACGGGCACACGGCCGTGGTGGTGGGCCGTAACGTCCCGGACGTGGCCGGCACCGACTACTTCGTCGTCCATCCGGAGTGGAACCGGTACGGTTTCCTGGCCACCCTGGACGGACACCAGGCCGGCCCGGGCCTGGCCTGGCGGGAACTGGCGCACATGGCGCGCACCCCGGACACGGACGCCCCCGGCCTCCACGACGTGCACGCCCGGCTGCTGATGCTGCTGCCCGCGCTCGGCGACGAGGACCTGCCGGACGACGCCGCCCGCACCATAGCCGAGGCTCTGGTGCGGGCGGGGGTGCCGGCGGACCACACTCCATGGCTCGGCCGCCTGAGCACTGCCGACGGCGCATCAGCCGCCGGCGAAACTCTTCACCTTGTCCAGGGATCCGTTGAACCTGTCGTGGTCCCCGACGGTCGGGCCGGAAGAGGTGTACTGCCACATCGTGTACGACGACCAGCCGGCCGGCAGCGTCCCCGCCGACGAGGCGTACCGGGCGACCCAGAGCGGGTTGGTGGCAGCGAAGCCCGCGTAGTTGCCGGTGCAGTCGCTCCACCAGCTGGTGGCGGTGTAGATGACGGCGGCGCGGCCGGTGCGGGCCTTGTAGCGGTCCAGGAAGTCGCGGATCCAGCTGACCATCCCGCTCTGGGACTTGCCGTAGCAGGCGTCGCCGTACGGGTTCCACTCGATGTCGAGCGCGCCGGGCAGGGTCTTGCCGTCCTTGGACCAGCCGCCGCCCTGGTCGACGAAGTAGTCGGCCTGGGCGGCGCCGCCGGTGGTGTCCGGGGTCGCGAAGTGGTAGGCGCCGCGGATCAGGCCGGCGTCGTAGGCGCCGCCGTACTGCTGGCTGAAGTAGGTGTTCGTGTAGTACGTGCCCTCCGTGCCCTTGGTGTAGGCCCAGCGCACGCCACTGTTCCACAGGGTGCTCCAGGCGACGTCGCCCTGGTAGCTGGCGACGTCCACACCCTCGGTCTGGGTCACCCGGGGGATCGACACGGGGCCGTCGTCGGTGGCGGCTTCGCCGTCGTGGGCGAGTACCCCCATGCCCATGTAGGCGCTGCCGCGCTCGACGGTGGACTCGGCCGCCGAGGGCACGGCCGCGGGGATCGACAGGGTCAGCAGGAGGCCGGTCAGAGCGCTGGCCACGGACCAGCGTGAGCGGCGGCTATTTCGGGCTATAAGGCTCGTCACGGGATCCATCAGACCTGCAGGCGGACCGCCCCGCACTCCGGATCCCGACCAACTACGCCATATCGGCCGGGTATTTACGCCAAGTGAGTGGCCGGGCGGTCATACCCGCATGGTCATGGGCGACGCCGGGCACGGCGCCGCCCATGACCGGCCGCTCCGGTCCGGTCAGCCGTCGATGCGGTGCTGGGTCCAGAAGGAGGTCAGGTCGGTGCTGGTGGCGGCCTGGGCGGCCGCCTTGAACTCGGCGGTGGTCGAGACGCCGTACCAGTGCGCGGCCGCGTAGTCCTTCAGCAGCTTGGTCATGGCCGTGTCGCCGAGGACGCGCCGCAGGTCGTGCAGGGCGCACTTGCCGTAGCCGTAGACCACGGTGGAGTACCGGGACGAGTGCGCGTCCCAGTAGGCCATCGAGTTGGTGATCTTCTCGGCGCTGGAGGCCCAGGAGACGCTGCTCCAGCAGTTGCTGCCGGTCTTGCCGAGGGCCAGGTCGGTGGCGTAGTCGGTGAAGGCCTCGTCCAGCCACGGGCTGTTGTACTCGTCGTCGCCGACGATGCCGTACCACCACTGGTGGCCGATCTCATGGGTGAGCGCCGTGGTGCTGACCAGGTCGAGGACGAATCCGGGGTACTCCATTCCGCCGAACCAGTAGTTGTTGTCGATGACCGCGTCCAGCTCACCGTACGGGTAGGCGCCGAAGCGTGCCGCGTGGGCGTCGACGGCGGTCTTGGCGGTGCTGAGCATCGACTGGGCGCTGGAGGAGCTGATCCCCGAGACGGAGTAGATGTTCACCGGGACGCCGCCCGGCGAGGTGCCGGAGATCTTGGTGAAGGGCCCGGCGCCCCAGGCGAAGTCACGGACCTTGGACGCGGTGGCGGTGGTGACCGTACGGCCGCTGGAGCCGGGGGTGTCGGTGGAGGTGCCGGTGGCCGGGACCAGCAGGGTGCTGGGGTGGTCGAGGGTCACCTTGAAGTCGGCGGCCAGGGAGTAGAAGGACTCGCCGTTGTTGGTGTACGGGTCCAGGTGCCAGCCCGCGCTGTCGCGGACCGCGAGGACGGGCAGGGCGTTGCCGATGAAGCTGAAGGCGCCGTCATGGCCGAACCGGTCGGCGCCGCTGGGCACGGTGATGCCCAGGTCGAAGCCGACGGTGGCGGTCTGGCCCTGGTTCAGCGGCGTAGGCAGGGTGACCTTCAGGGCCGTGCAGTCGACCGAGAGGGCGCCCGCGGTGCCGCCGGTGACGTTGGTGACCGTGATGGGCATCGCCGAGCAGGTGCCGTGGTAGTTGTCCCACAGCCTCAGGTACACCTCGCTGAGCGCGGTGGCGGAGGCGTTGGTGAAGGACACGCTCTCGTGCCCGTTCCAGACGGTGCCGCTCGTGTCGCTGCTGAGGCTGACGGTGTAGGAGGGTGCGGCCGGGGTGCGGGTCGAGTCCGCCGGGGGCGGGGTGGTGTCGCCGGAGGTGGCGAGGGCGACGTCGTCCAGGACGAAGCTCGTCTGGAGGCTGGAGTCCTCCGTTCCGGTGAAGGACACGTTCACGGTCTGGCCCGCGAACGACGACACGTCGAACGACTTCTGCACGTAGCCGGTGTTGTCGTCGAGGTTCGAGTAGGTCGCCAGCGTGGTGCTGCCGATCTTGGCCGTCAGCTTGTCGTACGCGATGGACGAGGTCGTCTCGTCGGTGTCGATGTGCAGCCAGAAGGTGAGGGTGGCGGAGCTGCACCCGCTCGGGATGGTGACGCTCTGGGAGAGCGTGTCGGTGTGGGTGCTGCCCACACCGTTCAGCCAGGCGAAGGAGGAGCCGCCGTGGGCGCTCTCACCGGTGCGGCTGGTGATCACGCCGGACGAGGACTGGGTCCAGGGCGAGGTACCGCTCTCGAAGCCGCCGTTGGTGACCGTCTGCGCCGGAGTGCAGGCGGCGGCCGCCGGTTGACCGGCGGGCTGGGCGGCGGCGGGGGTGACGGGGAGGGAGAGGGCGACCAGCGCGGCGGCGGTGAAGGCACCGGCGCCGAGGGTCTTGTGGGGGGTCGATCTCACACGCTACTCCTTTGCGGCGGCCGGGATTCCGGCCTGCTCGATGGCCGCCCGGCCGGCTGGGGTGCGCCGGGGCGGCCGCGGGGTTGGGGTTGCGCGATCGCTGTGCGGGGTGATGCGCCGCGCCCTCATGGGGTCAGGGCGAGGACTGCCGAAAGAGTGACAGATTTGACCAGGGCATGCCAGAAGGCCACAGAAAGTGGGGGGCGGTGCTCCTGATGACCTGAGGCGGTGCGGTGCGGGTCAGGACCGCGACGCCGGATGCGCCACGTATCCCCCGATGCCGGCGAACACGCCCGCCGCGGCGAGCAGCAGGGTCACGGTGATGCTCACCCGCAGCAGCAGGGCGCCGGCGACCGCGCCCACCAGGATCGCCGGCAGTCCGGCGGCGCGGTAGCGCTGGGCGCCGTCCCCGGTCCCGCCGCCCAGGGGCGACCGCCTGATCAGCGTGACGAGGGTGCCGGTGACGAGCGTCGTGTTCAGGACCGCTCCGAGGCGCCACATCGTCGCGCTGCGCAGCCCCATCGCCAGGGCGGTCAGCGCGGTCACGGCGTAGTGGCGCGGTTCCGGGTCCTGACCGACGGGGCGCAGGCCGATCGCGGTCAGTGCCGCGGCCACGAGAAGAGTGGCCGCGACGGCGGCCGAGGTGAGCAGCCAGCGGCGGCGGCGCTCGGACGTGGCGGCGCCGAGACGGCTGCCGGCGACCGCGCCCACGCTGAACGCCATGAGCGCCGTACCGGATCCGATCGGCGACAGCCCTTCCGCGCCGGCGAGGGAGAAACCGAGGAAGAGGATGTTGCCGGTCATGAAGGCGGTGAAGACCTGCCCGAGGCCCAGGTAGGCCACCGCGTCGACCATGCCCGTGGCGGCGGTCACGACGAGGAGCGCCTTCGGGAGCGGATCGGGGCGGCCGGGTCGTCCGGGCATGGGCTCACCTTCCTCCGCCCCACTACATCCCGGCCGCCGGCTCCCGGCATGTCGATCTCCCCCCGGGGCGGTGGGAGATCAGCGGGCGTCCAGGACCATGAACACCGCCCGCAGCCGGGTGCCGTCCGGTCCCGGCCAGCCGCTCGCGACATGGCCGAGCACTCCCTGCGCGGGCAGCGGCGGGTTCTCGGGGACGGGCTGCAGGACGCGGTGGAGACGGAGGGTCGTGCCGTGCGGTGCGGGGAACTGGGTGCCCTGCTCGTCGTCGGTGGGCCGGGGCGTGAAGTCCTGCGGGGAGAACGGCTCGCCCTCGTAGGAGCGGGTCACCTCGCTGTCCGGGGTGTCGCTGATGCTCTGGGCCATCGCCTGCGCCTTGCCCTCGATCAGCGCGAGCAGTTCGGTGACCAGCACCGGGTCGTGGCAGCCGTCGTAGGCCCAGCGCTTGCCCAGCACGCCGTGCTCCATCGTGCCGACGAGCGCCTGCTCCGCCCCCTCCAGCGGCGCGCCGCGATAGGTGAGCGGGAGCAGGTAGGCGGTCGGCTCGGGCGTGGAGGTGTCGGTGGCCACCATGAACTCGATGCCGACCTCGCCCTTCGGGTCGTCCAGCCGGAAACCACCGGACTTCGTCAGCACGGGGGCGTCCGGACCGCCGCGGTACCAGGGCCGGGTGGGCAGCCAGGTGGTGAGGAGTTCGACCTTGGTCGGCGTGATGGTGGTGTGGTGGATGACGGCCATGCCGGTGGTTCTCCTCCGTCGGGCTGTTACGGACCCTCGAAGCTTTCCACACCGGCTGAGCTGGTCACTTCCGCGCCCCGGTCAGCGCGGGAGTCAACTCGGACCAGGGGTTGGGCGGTTCGCCCGTGACCGGTCCGCAGACCGCCGCGCCGCGCTCGTGCGCGGTGCGGACGGCGAGCGGGACCAGGGCCTCGGGTACCAGTGGACGAGATGGCAGAACCCGTTCGGGCGAGTGGCGTGCCGTCCACACGGGCCGGGTGAACCCGGAGACGTACGTGGACCAGGGGCCCTCGAAGGTGACGGTCAGGTCGGCGAGCCGGATGTAGCCGGAGGCCGGGTGGACGCCCAGGTTGAGAACGACAGTCCCCGCGCCGAGGCGTCGTAGCTCCCGGACCAGACGCCGACAGGCCGGCAGGCCCTCCGCGGTCGCGGTGACGCGGTCGAGGAAGCAGCCCTCGACCGCGTACCACTCCTGGTGCCTGCGCACGTCCTCGACGACCTCGGCACGGTCCCGGACCCGTAGTCGGTGTCGACGTACCCGAGCAGACGGGCGCCTGCCGCGCGGAGCGCCCGGTGGCGCTGTCGGTACCGAAGGTCAGCGCGGCCGGCGCGGGGTCGGCGCCGGCGGTCGGCGCGAGACCGAAGAGGGCGAGGACGAACGCGAGGACGGCGGTGAGACCGAGGCGTCTCATCACCTGTGACGGTACGTCACAGGTCGTATACGTGCACGGCGTGGCCGGGTAATCCGAGGGGCCCGCGAGGGTCGGCGGAACGGTGGTGGGGCCGGACGATGTTGGCGGCTACAACTCCTCCCCGAGCGCACGGAATGCGGGCCACCGTTTGTGTACTGGGTCGATTCTTTGCCAGACACCGCTTTCCGGCCGCCGCGGCTACGCCGCACCCACCCCCCTGCCCGGCACGAATGTTGCTTCCCGCTTCTGGTCCGTGAGACCTACCGGACGGTATACAGACCCAGTTGAACGCGCGGACCGCTCTGCACGGCGGAGCCGTGCGATGTCACGGCCTCAGGGGGAGGAAATCCATGGCGAACGACACGCATGTGACGGGCGGGGCGAGAGGCCGGCGGCGAACCGCCGTGCTGGGGGCGGCGCTGGGGGGCTGCGCCCTCGTCGCCGCGTCGACGGTGCCCGCGGCGGCGCACGGCCACGATCTCACCTATGTCTCCCTCGGGGACTCCTACACCTCGGGCCCGCTCATCCCTCGGCAGACGGACGCCAACTGCGCCCGCTCCGACCACAACTACCCCTCGCTCGTGGCGGCGCAGCGCGAGGCGACCGTGTTCAAGGACGTGAGCTGTGCCGGGGCCACGACGAACGAGATGTGGAAGCCGCAGGGCACCAACGCCCCCCAGTTCGACGCACTGGGACGGGACACCGACCTGGTGACGGTGCAGATCGGCGGCAACGACGTCGGCTTCGGCTCGATCATCGGCACCTGTGCCCGCCTCGGCGCCCAGGACCCGTCGGGCAACCCCTGCGAGCGCTCGTACAAGGCCGGGGGCTACGACCAGTTGGCGCTCACCGTTGTGGAGACCGCGCCGAAGATCGACCGGGTGCTGCGGGCCGTGCACGCCCGGGCCCCGCACGCGCGGGTGGTCCTGGTCGGCTATCCGGACCTGCTCCCGGACGACGGCAGCGGCTGCTTCCCCACGGTGCCGTTCGCGCAGCAGGACTTCCCCTATCTGCGGGACACCGAGAAGCGGCTGAACCTGATGCTGCGCCTGGTCGCCGCGTGGAACCGGGCCGAGTACGTCGACACCTACGGTCCCACGGTCGGCCACGACATGTGCAAGGCGCCCGCGGACCGCTGGATCGAGCCGCTGCAGCCGGCCTCGCCCGCGGCCCCCGCACACCCCAACGCCAAGGGCGAGGCCGCCATGGCACAGGCCGTGCTGGACAAACTGGAGCGGGGTCGCGGACACGGCTGAGCAGACGCGGTGACGGCCTCCGCGCACCGGTCGCACCGGGCGCGGAGGCCGTCGTACCGTCGTCGTACGGCCCTGGGGGCTCAGCCGCCGAGCGCGGCCAGGACCACGCCCTTGGCCTCCTCCTGCACCCGGGCGAGGTGATCGGGGCCGAGGAACGACTCGGCGTAGACCTTGTAGACGTCCTCGGTGCCCGAAGGGCGGGCCGCGAACCAGGCGTTGGCGGTGGTGACCTTGATGCCGCCGATGGCGGCGCCGTTGCCCGGTGCCTCGGTGAGGACGCCGGTGACCGCCTCTCCGGCGAGGGTGTCGGCGGTGACCTGGGCCGGGGACAGCTTCGCCAGCAGCGCCTTCTGCTCGCGGGTGGCGGGGGCGTCGATGCGGGCGTAGGCGGGTTCGCCGAAGCGGGCGGTCAGGTCGGCGTAGTGCTCGGACGGCGTCCTGTCCGTGACCGCCGTGATCTCGGAGGCCAGCAGGGCGAGGAGGATGCCGTCCTTGTCGGTGGTCCACACCGAGCCGTCGCGGCGCAGGAAGGACGCGCCGGCCGACTCCTCGCCGCCGAACCCGATGGTGCCGCCGGCCAGTCCGTCCACGAACCACTTGAACCCGACGGGCACCTCGACCAGTTGACGCTTCAGGTCGGCGGCGACGCGGTCGATCATCGTGGAGGAGACGAGCGTCTTGCCGACGCCCGCGTCGGCGGGCCACTGCTCGCGGTGCCGGTAGAGGTAGGAGATGGCGACCGCGAGGTAGTGGTTGGGGTTCATCAGGCCCGCGTCGGGGGTGACGATGCCGTGCCGGTCGGCGTCGGCGTCGTTGCCGGTGGCGATGCGGAAGCGGTCGCGCTGCTCGATGAGGGAGGCCATCGCGTACGGCGAGGAGCAGTCCATGCGGATCTGGCCGTCCCAGTCCAGCGTCATGAACCGCCAGGTCGGGTCGGTGTGCGGGTTGACCACGGTGAGGTCGATGCCGTGCTCCTCGGCGATCCGGCCCCAGTAGGCGACGGAGGCTCCGCCGAGCGGGTCGGCGCCGATGCGCACGCCGGCCGCGCGGATCGCGTCGAGGTCGAGGACGTTCGGCAGGTCGCCGACGTAGGCGCCCAGGAAGTCGTACCTCTGGGTCGTGTCGGCCGCGAGCGCCCGGGTGTAGGGCAGCCGCTGTACGTCCTTCAGGCCGCCGGCGATGATCTGGTTGGCCCGGTCCTGGATCCAGGAGGTCGCCTCGGAGGCCGCCGGGCCGCCGCTGGGCGGGTTGTACTTGAAGCCGCCGTCGGCGGGCGGGTTGTGCGAGGGGGTGACGACCACGCCGTCGGCGAGGCCTGAGCTGCGGCCCCGGTTGTGGGTGAGGATCGCGTGCGAGACCGCTGGCGTGGGGGTGTAGCCGTCCGCGCTGTCGATGAGCACGGTCACGCTGTTGGCCGCGAACACCTCCAGGGCGGTGACCTTCGCCGGCTCGGACAGGGCGTGCGTGTCGGCGCCGAGGAACAGGGGGCCGTCCACGCCCTGGGCGGCGCGGTACTCGCAGATGGCCTGGCTGGTGGCGGCGATGTGGTCCTCGTTGAAGGCGGTCGCCAGGGACGAACCCCGGTGCCCCGAGGTGCCGAACGCCACCCGTTGCGCCGGGTCGGCCGGGTCGGGGTGCAGCGCGTAGTACGCCGTGACCAGCCGGGCCACGTCGACAAGGTCCTCGGGACCGGCCGGCCGGCCGGCTCGTTCGTGCGGCATGAGTCCGCTCCTCCGCATCGGTGTGATCGATCGCTCGGGCCCCATCTTTCCTCGTCAGGGGTCCGGCAGGCGAGTGCGCCACCGACGCGTGGAGCGGACCGGAGCCGTCTGCCCTATGATCCGGTCCGCCGATCTTCCGGCCCCACCACCACCGCGCACGCACCCGCGTGCCGCCTCCGACAGGCAGGTTGCCCACCGTGTCCGCACCCACCGTCAGGGCCCCATGGCCGCTTGCCCGTTGTGCCCAGGCCGCCGTGGCCGCGGCTGTCGCGACGGACGCCTACCGGTCGGTGACCGTGCGAGCGCACCTCCTTCATCCGCGGGACACGCCCCTGAGCGAGTCGGGGCGCGCCTCGATGGTGCACGTGTACGTGATGACGGCCGCGATCGTGCTGTTCCTGGTGTGGTTCAGCCGCTGCCGGCGCAACGCCGACCTTCTCTCCCCCGGGACCGTCCGCGGATCCGCCGCCTGGGCCGTGCTCGCCTGGCTGGTCCCGGTGCTGAACCTCTGGGCTCCGCGCGGGCTGGTCCTGGACGTGCAGCGGGCGAGTGGACCCGGAACGCCCGAGGGGCGGGACCGGATGCTGGTGAACATCTGGTGGGCGACCTGGGTCGGGCACGCCCTGGTCGTCACCGTGGGCTCCCGGCTGGGCCGCGGGACTTCGCTCGCCCTCCTCCTCGTGTCCGTGGCCCTGAACCTGGCTGCGGGTGCCCTGGCGACAGCCGTGATCCAGCGCCTCACGGCACGGCAGGCCACGGCACTGGAAGCGACGCTTCCGGCGGCCGGTGCCGTGGAGCTGCCGCGCCTCTCCTGAATCAGCCGATGTGGTAGCCGTCCCCGTAGACCTTCCAGTCCAGCGGGGTGTTCAGGTCGAGGTTGCCCTTGCGCAGGAAGACCCGCTGTTCGGTGTCGACCCTGCTGGTGTCGCTGTGCGCCTCCTCCTGCTTCATGGCCCACACCCGGGCGTCGAGGAAGGCGTTGAGGTACGTCGTCTCGTTGCCGCCCTGCGCCGGCGGCTTGGCGCTGCGCAGGGCCCGCTTGCGGATGTTGCGGAAGCTGGTGGGGTCGTCGCCGTCGCCGTGCATGACGATGGCGTCGTAGTAGGCGAACTGGCCGAGGGCGCGCAGCCCGTCCGTCTTGCCCTGGGCGACCGCCGGGTTGAAGTAGACGCGGTCGCGTTCGTCGTTCTGCGCCTGCTGGAAGGCGGCGTCCTGGGCGGCCTTGCGCCAGTCCTTGGGGTAGTTGGGGTCCAGGCCGCTGTGCGAGTCGCTGCCGTTGACCCGGCGCAGGGCCGGCAGGTACTTGGCCAGGACGTTGCCGGGCTTGCGGTCGGTGTAGAGCTGGACGAGGTCGAGCATGTCGCCGGTGCCGGAGCAGAAACCGATGATGCCGGCGGTGTAGCCACGGCCGTCGCCGATGTCCTCGATGTACTTGTACTGGGCCTTCCAGTCGAGGGAGGAGTTCTCCGCGCTGGAGACCAACTGCATGGCTATCTCCTTCTTCGCCGGGTCGTCGAGGCCGGGTGCGGCAGCCGGTGCCGCCGCGACGCGCTCGACGCCGAGCAGGGCGCCGGAGGCGACGGCGCCGAGGACGGCGACGACTGTCCGGCGGGAGAGACGGGCGGAGACTGCCGATTCGCGCTCTGTGTGCTCCACTGGGACTCCAAGTAGGGGTGGGGGGTGGGAAGTTGGTCCGTACCGACACTGGTAGGAAAGTTTCCTATCAAACGCGGAGAGGGCCGGTAACCCGTCTCGGGAGAAGTTCGTAGGATCGAACAGCACGGCCGTACCGCGCGAGATTCAGAAACCGGACCGCTCAATGCCATGCGAGCCGGCGGTTGGACTTACGAATCATGAAGGCGCAGGGTGGACGAGCCCCTTCGCACACGGAGGGCACCCCTACGGCACCACCCGGAGACGACCCGATGAACCACGTCGCGGACCCCGATCGCTACAACGGCACCATGCGCTACCGCCGTACCGGCCGCTCGGGACTCGACCTCCCGCTCCTGTCCCTGGGCTACTGGCACAACTTCGGCGACGACCGCCCCTTCGAGACCCAGCGCGAGATCGCGCTGCGCGCCTTCGACCTCGGGATCACCCACCACGACCTGGCGAACAACTACGGTCCGCCGTACGGGGCGGCCGAGATCAACTTCGGCCGGCTGCTGAAGCAGGACCTCGCGCCGTACCGGGACGAGCTGGTGGTCTCCACCAAGGCCGGCTGGGACATGTGGCCCGGCCCCTACGGGCAGGGCGGCGGCTCCCGCAAGTACGTGCTGGCCTCGCTCGACCAGTCCCTGCGCCGCATGGGCCTGGACTACGTGGACATCTTCTACTCCCACCGGCTGGACGCGAGCACGCCGCTGGAGGAGACGATGGGCGCACTCGACACGGCCGTCCGCCAGGGCAAGGCCCTGTACGTCGGCATCTCCTCCTACGACGCCGAGCGCAGCCGGCAGGCGGTCGCGATCCTGCGCGAGCTGGGCACCCCGCTGCTGATCCACCAGCCGTCGTACAGCATGGTCAACCGCTGGATCGAGACCGACGGCCTGCTGGACGCTGCCGAGGAGGAGGGCTTCGGCGTCATCGGGTTCACGGCACTCGCCCAGGGCCTGCTGACCGGTCGGTACCTCGACGGCGTGCCCGAGGGCTCGCGGGCCGCGGCCGGCACGTCGTTCGACCCGGCGTGGCTGACCGAGGACATGCGGCAGCGGTTGCGCTCCCTGAACGACATCGCCGCCCGGCGCGGGCAGACCCTGGCCCAGATGGCGCTGGCCTGGGCGCTGCGGGACGAGCGGGTCACCTCGCTGGTCATCGGCGCCTCCCGCGTCGAGCAGCTGGAGCAGAACGTGGCCGCGCTGGAGAACCTCGCCTTCAGCGCCGAGGAACTGGCCGAGATCGACAAGTACGCCACCGACGGCGATGTGGACCTGTGGCAGGACGCGCGGCTGGGAAATTTGGGCTGAAAAGTGGCACGCAGTGACACCCGTCACTGACGTAAGGGAAAAATAGGACATACTGGAAGCAATCCGGCCCGCGACCCCCCGCGATTTCAAGGAGCCGCTTCCCGCATGGCGTACGGAGCCCACCACAGCCCCTTCCCGTCCCCCCACCCCGACCTGCGTCTCGCCCGCGACTGCACGCAGTGCCTCGGATGGGGGACACTCGTCACCCGCGACGGGGATCACGAACTGTGCCGCACCTGCCAGCCCGACCAGGGCGACGGCGAGGGCGGCCTCCGCTCCGCTTCGTAAGCCGCTCGGCCACCCCCCGCCCCTCCGGACCCTTCGTACGGCCGATCGCCGCCAGGTCAGGCTTCCGGTAATGGTTTCACCAAGAAACCTTCAAGTGGGGCAGGGGGGCAGCCATGAGTGCCGCACGCACGAGCACGACACCGTTGCCGGGCATCGGTGTCCGGTACGACCTCACGACCCGGGAGCGGCGCCGCCTGTCGGTGGTGGCCCACCACGACGGGTCGAGAACGCTGAGCGCCTACCGCGGTGACGATCCCGAGGCCTGCGCGCTGTCCGTCCGGCTCGCCGGCGAGGAGGCGGAGGCGCTGGTCGAGGCGCTGAAGCCGACGCACCACAGCCCGAACCTGCTGTCCACCACCGAACTGGGTCTGGTGGCCGAGCGGGTCCGGCTGTCCGCGACGTCCCACTGGAACGGGCGGCTGCTCGGCGACACCCGCATGCGCACGGAGACCGGCGTGTCGATCGTGGCCGTACTGCGCCTGGCCGAGGCGATCCCCTCCCCCGGCCCCGACTTCCGGCTGGTCGGTGGGGACACGCTGATCGTGATCGGCACCCGTGAGGGCGTCGACGCGGCCGCCGTGATACTCGGCCGGGAGTGAGGCGGATGCACTCCTCCGCGGTCTTCCTGATCGAGTTCGGCGCGATCATCCTGGCCCTCGGACTGCTGGGCCGGCTCGCCGCACGCCTGAGGTTCTCGCCGATCCCCCTGTATCTGCTGGCCGGGCTGGCCTTCGGCGAGGCCGGACTGCTGCCGCTCGGCGCCAGCGAGGAGTTCGTGGCGATCGGCGCCGAGATCGGCGTGGTCCTGCTGCTGCTCATGCTGGGCCTCGAGTACACCGCCGGCGATCTCGTCTCCAACCTCCGGACGCAGTACCCGGCCGGTCTCGTCGACGCCGCCCTCAACGCCCTGCCCGGCGCCGCCATGGCCCTGCTGCTCGGCTGGGGCCCGATCGCCGCCGTCGTCCTCGCCGGCATCACCTGGATCTCCTCGTCCGGTGTGATCGCCAAGGTCCTCGGCGACCTGGGCCGGATCGGCAACCGGGAGACCCCGGTGATCCTCAGCATCCTCGTGCTGGAGGACCTGTCGATGGCGGTCTACCTGCCGGTGGTCACCGCTCTGCTGGCCGGGACCGGTCTGGCGGCGGGCAGCGCCACGCTCGCCATCGCCCTCGGCGTCGCGGGCCTGGTCCTGCTGCTGGCGGTGCGCTACGGCCGGCACATCTCCCGCTTCGTCTCCAGCGACGACCCCGAGAAGCTGCTGCTGGTCGTGCTCGGGCTGACCCTGCTGGTGGCCGGTGTCGCCCAGCAGCTGCAGGTCTCGGCGGCGGTCGGCGCGTTCCTGGTGGGCATCGCGCTGTCCGGAGAGGTGGCCGAAGGCGCGCACAATCTGCTCGCGCCCCTGCGGGACCTGTTCGCGGCGGTGTTCTTCGTGTTCTTCGGGCTGCACACCGACCCGGGCAGCATCCCGCCCGTGCTGCTGCCCGCACTCGCCCTCGCCGTAGTCACCACGCTCACCAAGATCGCGACGGGCTACTGGGCGGCGCGCCGGGCGGGGATCTCCGCCAAGGGCCGGTGGCGGGCCGGCGGCACCCTCGTCGCGCGCGGCGAGTTCTCCATCGTGATCGCCGGTCTCGCCGTCACCTCGGGCATCGACTCCGACCTCGGTCCGCTGGCCACGGCGTACGTCCTCATCCTGGTGGTCCTCGGCCCGCTGACCGCCCGCTACACCGAGCCGCTCGCCCTGCGGCTCACCGGGCGGCGAGGCCGTCGTACGACGCCGGCCGCCGGACCGGCCGAGGACGAAGCGCCGCTCGAAGACGCGGTGGGGCGGCCCTGACTCGACGGGGTCGCGGTCGCCGCCCAACCGGACTCCCCGCCTCCTCCGCTGTGTGCCATCTGTTGCCCGCATGGGTGTTACCTATGGGTAATCCCAGGTGATTTGATGTGCGGCGCCACTCAACCCCCTTCACCCACAGGGAGATCCAGTGACGCTCTTCGCACCCCGCCGTGCCCTCGGCGCGGCCGTGCTCGCCCTCGCCCTGCCCGCGGCCGCACTCGCCGGTTCCACGCCGGCGGCGGCAGCCGGACAGACACCGGCGCTGAAGGTCCTGACGTACAACGTCTTCCTCATGAGCAAGACCCTGTACCCGAACTGGGGCCAGGACCACCGGGCCGCGGAGATCCCGAAGACGGCCTTCTTCCACGGCAACGACGTGGTCGTCCTCCAGGAGGCCTTCGACAACTCCGCTTCGAACGCGCTGAAGAGCGCGGCCTCGGCCGAATACCCGTACCAGACACCGGTGGTGGGCCGCAGCAAGGACGGCTGGGACGCGACCGGAGGCGCGTACTCGTCCACCACACCCGAGGACGGCGGGGTCACCGTGCTGAGCAAGTGGCCGATCGTGCACAAGGAGCAGTACGTCTACAAGGATGCGTGCGGCGCGGACTGGTGGTCCAACAAGGGCTTCGCGTACGTCGTCCTGGACGTGAACGGCACCAAGGTGCACGTGGTCGGCACGCACGCGCAGTCCACGGATCCCGGGTGCGGTGCGGGTGAGGCGGCGGCGATGCGCAGCCGTCAGTTCAAGGCGATCGACGCGTTCCTGGACGCCAAGAACATCCCCGCCGACGAGGAGGTGCTGCTCGCGGGCGACCTCAACGTCGACTCACGCAGCGGTGAGTACGCGTCCATGCTCTCCGACGCCGGTGTCGTCGGCGCCGACGCGCGCACCGGGCACCCCTACTCCTTCGACACGCAGGAGAACTCCATCGCCCACGACCGCTACCCGAACGACCCGCGCGAGGAACTCGACTACGTCCTCGCCCGCGCCGGTCACCCCCGCCCGGCGGGGTGGCGCAACGAGGTCGTCAAGGAGCAGTCGGCGCCCTGGACGGTGACCAGCTGGGGGACGTCGTACACGTACACGAACCTCTCGGACCACTACCCCTTGCGGGCGTACGCCGGATAGGAGCCCTTCGGGGTGTCGTCGCCGACGGGCTCGTGGCCCCCGCGCAGGGCGGAGGCGAGGGCCGAGACCAGGGCCATGCCGGCGGCGACACCGAAGACGACGGTCAGGCCGTGGTGGAAGGGGCCGGAGACCAGCTGCGGGAAGAACGTGTGACCGGTCAGCGTGGCGCGCTGGGCTGCCGTCAGGTGGGCCGGCGCGTCACCGGAACCGAGCAGGTGGCCGATGGGGTTGTTGCCCAGGAAGGTCGCGAAGAGGGTGCTGACCGGGGGCAGTGAGGCCGCCTCGTGGGCGGTGCCTGCGGGCACCCCGTGTGCCTGGAGTCCGCTGCTGAGCGTCGACGGCAGCGAGGAGGCCAGCCCGGAGACCATGAGCGAGAAGAAGACGCCGATGGACAGGGCGGTCCCCGAGTTCTGGAAGGTGGACCGCATTCCGGAGGCCACGCCACGGTAGCGGGCGGGGACGCTGCCCATCACGGACGAGGTGTTGGGCGCGGAGAACATGCCCTGGCCGAAGCCGTTGAGGAACAGCAGCGCGGCGAACGGGCCGTACGCGAAGTTCACGGGGAGCGCCAGCAGGCCCAGGAAGGAGCCGGCGACCACGATCAGGCCGGCCGTGGAGAACAGGCGGGCACCGAACCGGTCCGAGAGGTAGCCGGAGACCGGGCCGGCGATCAGGAAGCCGAGGGTCAGCGGCAGCATGAAGATGCCGGCCCACAGCGGGGTGTCCTCGAAGTCGTAGCCGTGCAGCGGCAGCCAGATGCCCTGCAGCCAGATGATGAGCATGAACTGCAGCCCGCCGCGGGCGATCGCGGTCAGCAGGGCGGCCACGTTGCCCGCGGCGAAGGCCCGCACCCGGAACAGGGACAGCCGGAACATCGGTTCGGCGACCCGGGTCTCGACCACACAGAACGTGAGCAGCAGGAGGACGCCGCCGATCAGGCCCGCGAGCACCCACGGGTTGGTCCATCCCGTGGCGTGGCCGCCGTAGGGCTGGATGCCGTACGTGATGCCGGCGAGGAGGATGCCGGCGCCCGTGGCGAAGGTGAAGTTGCCGAGCCAGTCGATCCGGCCGCGTCCGCCGGCCGCGGTCTCACGCAGGCTGAGGTACGACCAGACCGTGCCGGTCACACTGACCGGGACGCTGACCCAGAAGACCGCACGCCAGTCGACCGCGGCCAGCAGGCCGCCGGCGAGCAGGCCGAGGAACTGCCCGGCGAGCGCGGTGATCTGGTTGATGCCGAGGGCCATGCCGCGCTGCCGGGCCGGGAAGGCGTCGGTCAGGATGGCGGCCGAGTTGGCGGTGAGCATGGAGCCGCCGAAGGCCTGCACGATGCGCCACAGGATCAGCCACAGGGCGCCCGCGCCCGCCCGGAACGGGTCGAGGGACAGCGCGACGGAGGCGCAGGCGAAGACCAGGAAGCCGAGGTTGTAGATGCGGACCCGGCCGAACATGTCGCCGAGCCGGCCGAGGACGACGACCAGCACGGCCGAGACCAGCAGATAGCCGAGGATCATCCACAGCAGGTAGCCGATGTTGCCCGCGGCGAGCGGGTCCAGGCCGATCCCGCGGAAGATCGCGGGCAGCGAGATGATCACGATGGAGGCGTCCATCGTGGCGATCAGGACGCCGAGTGTGGTGTTGGACAGGGCGACCCACTTGTAGCCGGGTCCTGGCGGGGTGTCCCGGAGGCGGGCGGAGCGGGCGAGCAGCCGGCCGCGCGGGCCTTCGGCGGACCCGCCCGGGATGTTGCCCGGCGCCTGGCCGCTCACAGCTGTTCCGCCAGCCGGTCGAGGAGGGGCAGCGTGGCGCGCAGTGCGTCGCGCTCCTGCGGGGTGAACGCGTCCAGGGCGTGGGCGAGCCGGGCCACGGACTCGGAGCGGCGCTCCTCCAGCACGGTGCGGCCCGCGTCGGTGATCGACACGATGGCCCGCCGTCCGTCGGCTGCGTCGGGGGTACGGCTGACCAGTCCGCGCTGTTCGAGCCCGGCGAGCGTGGTGGCCATCGCCTGGGGGCGGACGCGCTCCAGTTCGGCGAGCGAGCCCGGCGAGTCCGGTCCGGCGGTGGCCAGCCGGGACAGCACGGACACGCCGGAGAGGGTCACGTCCCCGACGGCGTGAGCCTGACGCAGCCTGCGGGCGGTCCGGCCCATGGCCAGCCGCAGCGCGGCGGCGAGCGCCGTGTTGTCCTGCGGTGGGTTCGGGGGGCGGGTGCCGTTCTCGGTCCTGTTCTCCACGTCCACGATTACTAACAATAGGTTTATCAGTCTGGACTGTTCAATCAAGTGTGAGTAATCGATGCCGGGCCGGGGTGGTCACACCTTGGGCCACGGCCGGTCGTCGGGTTCCGGAGGCGGGTGGGGCGGCGGGGGCTCGCCCGCGGTGAGGTGTTCCAGGACCTGCACCAGTTCCTGGCAGGCCCGCTCGACGGAGCGGCGGGTGTTGCGCTGCTCGGTGATGACGGCCGACAGCAGCAGCGCGGTGAGGGCCATCGCGCCGTTGAAGGCCTGGAGTTTCCCCATGACCTCGATCCGGGTCAGCCCCGCGAACGCCCCGACGCTGTCCGTCGCGGCGACGGTGGCCAGCACGGACGTCACCAGCGCACAGAGCATGCTGCCCACGAGCTCGAAGCGCAGGGCGGCCCAGATGATGAGCGGATAGACGAGAAAGAGCAGGCTGAGCGAGCTGTAGGCGGCCAGCGGTACGACGCAGACGGCCACGATCGCCAGTGCGGTGGCCTCCTTCCAGCGCACGACCGGCGGCGGCCAGCGGGCCCTGAACAGCAGTAGCAGGAGCGGGGTGACGATCAGGACGCCCATCGCGTCGCCCACCCACCACGCCAGCCAGACGGCCCAGAAGCTGTGCTCGGCCAGCTTGCCCGTGAGTACGAGCAGGCCGACGCCGATGGTCGAGCTGATCAGCATGGCGGTCAGCGCGCCGAGGAACACCAGGGCGAGGCCGTCGCGTAGCCGGCCGAGGTCGATACGGAAGCCGGCCCGGCGCAGCAGCAGCGCCGCGCACACGGGCGCGGCGGTGTTGCCGACCAGGAAGCCCAGCACGTCGGGGCTGGGGGTGGCCAGGTACAGGATGGCGAAGAGTGCCCCGAGCGCGACTCCGGGCCAGCAGCCCAGCCCGAAGATCAGCAGGGCGGCGACGGCGACGCCGGTGGGCGGCCAGATGGGGGTGAACACGGAGCCCTCGACGACGAGCCGACGCAGCAGCCCGAGCCGCGCCGCACCGTAGTAGCAGGCCGCGACGGCCAGCACCCGGACGACGTAGCCGCCCGGCCGGCGCAGATCCTCGAAACCCACCACAGCAGCAATCTCACACCGATGGCCCGCCGTCGGCGAGGCGAGGGCCGTCCGGTCCCGCTCTATGGCTGAAAGCCGGGCTTCAGAGCGCCCCACCGGTCGGACAGCCACGCCCCCGGCCCGTCGAGGCCCACGACGAGCACCGCGGCGTCGTCCTCGTGCCCCACGTTCTCCGCGCCCTTGATCACGGCCGCGGCCAGCGCGTGCGCCTCCAGTCCCGCGACGGCCGCGATGCCCGCGAGCCGCACCACCTGGTCGAGGCCGTCCTCGATGCTCAGCGACGGACCCTCCACGACACCGTCGGTGAGCAGGACGAACACCCCGCCCGTGGTGAGCCGGTGTCGGGTCACCGGGTACTCCATGTCCGGCTCGATGCCGAGCGGTGGCCCGCCCTCGTCGTCCACCACGCCGGACTTTCCGTCCGCCGTGGCCCAGATGAAGGGGATGTGCCCGGCCCGCGCGCTCTCCAGCACGCCCGTGGCGGGGTCGAGCCGCATGAAGGTGCAGGTGGCGAACAGATCGCTGCCCAGGGAGAGCAGCAGCTCATTGGTCCGGGCGAGGAGTTCGCCCGGCTCGCTGGTCACCGAGGCGAGGGCGCGCAGCCCGGCCCGGACCTGGCCCATGAAGGCGGCGGCCTCGATGTTGTGGCCCTGTACGTCGCCGATGCACAGCCCGATCCGGCCGTCGGGCAGGGTGAAGGCGTCGTACCAGTCGCCGCCCACGTTGAGGCCGTAGCAGGCGGGTGCGTACCGCACCGCGAGGTGCAGGCCCGGGGCGGCGGGCAGGTCCCGGGGCAGCATGCCGCGCTGCAGCGCGATGGCCAGCTCGACCTGGGTGCGCTGCAGCTCCGCGCGCTTGCGTGCCTGGGCGGTGAGCGAACCGAGTCTGGCCAGCAGCTCGTCGCCGTCGTCCGTGGAGCGCTTGCGGGGCATCGATCACTTCCGGATGGGCGGTGGCCCGTCGAGGCAAACGTCTAGATTTTACCGTTATGGGACGATCCTGCCTCAGGCGGATCTTCCGCCCGGAGACGGATGGTCACCGAGCGTCCCGAACGGCCAGGCCCCAGGCGCCGAGGGCCGCCGCCCACACCAGCAGCGGGAACGCCGCGACCCGTTCCATGCCGCCCATGCCGAGCCCGAGGTAGTGGTGGGAGAGGAAGAGCCCGAAGGCGGTGAGTGCCACGGCGCCGAGCAGTCCGCTCCCCCACCGCAGGGGACGCGGCACGTCCAGCGCGGCTCCCGAGAGCAGCAGGCCGAGGTTGCCGGTCGCCATGATCAGCAGGGCGCCCAGGACGTGCTGGTTCTCGTGCACGTCCGCGGGCGCGAGCCCGGCCGACACGAACCCGGCACCGGCACCGGCCAGCAGCAGCCGGGAGGCGGTCGCGGTCGCGCCGCGTCGCCACAGGGCACCGGTCAGCAGGACACCTGCGGCGAACAGCACACCGAGGGTGACGAAGGAGACGTTCATCAGCGTGTGCTCGGGTGAGCAGACGTAGCGCGGCTCGGGGTCCGGCTGCCAGGCGCAGTGCGCGTTGCCCAGGTCACTGATGTTGTTCCGCGCCCAGCTGTACGGCCTCGCCCACGCCGACTCGACGACGCCGTGCAGGACGAAGAACTGCGCCACTCCCACGACCCACGCCGCACACCCCCACCGATACCGCACCTGTCCCCCACCCCTCGGCTGCCCTCGATCGACTCCGTCGCACACAGCCGATCACGCGGCAGGCACCCGGGGCGCTGCGGCAGACCCCCGGAAGGCGGGTGAGGATGTCCCCAGGTGTGCGGCTCAGCGGTGCCGGGCCCGGCGTCCGAGCGGCGGACGCACGCTCACATCCATCCGTCCAGTGCCGACATGAACCCCTCGAAGTCGTCCCGGTAGAGGGTGTGCCCCGCCCCCGGGACGGTGCGGATCTCGAAGCCCCTCCGCGCCAACTCCCCCGCCGCCTCCGGGGACACGAGCCGGCTGGGGTCGGCCAGCACGACGAGTGAGGGCACCACCGGGCGGGCCGGGGTCCGGCTGACCGCGTAGGCGTCGGGGAGGGCGTGGGCGGTCGTGGGGTCCCAGACGGCGAGCGTGGCCAACTCGATGTCCACATCGGCCTCTTCCCACCGCGGGTTGAAGCCGGTGATCATCGCACGGGGCGCGTCCTTGAAGGACGGGAAGACGGTGGCGGCCGCGGTGGCGTTGCCGCCCAGCTCCCAGGCCGGGTCACAGTAGACCGCCCGGTCCGGTGCGAGGCGCTCGACGGCGAGGGCCAGCGCCATGGCACCGAGCGAGTGGCCGATCGCCAACTCCGGGCCCTTGGGCAGTGTTTCCACCAGATCGTCGGCCCAGACCTCGGCGCCGTACTCCCCCCGGCCGCTCGCGCCGTGCCCGCGCAGATCCACGCCGATGACCCGGTAGCCCTTGTCCGCCAGGACCGGCGCGACCCGGCGCCAGGTCCTGTGGTCGGACATGATCCCGTGGACCAGGACGGCGATCCGGTCCCCGGTCCCCCACTCGCGGGTGTGCAGCTTCATCGACACGCCTCTCTCGTCAGGACTCCGCACGATCTTTTCGGTGAACCGGCCCCGGATCCAGCCGATTCCGGGTGCGGCAGCCACGTTTCCCTGGAAAGGCTTCCGACTTCCGCCCGCGCCCGGTCGCCCGGTGGCTCACAGCGGGGAGTGGGCCACCACCGTCACGTAGGCGCCGTACAGCAGGGACACGACGGCCAGGGCGCCGCCGACGAGCAGGGCCTGGGCCGGGCGTACCCGCCAGGTGCGGGCGAGGGCACGGGCCGGAGGGATCAGCAGGGGGAAGACCGGGAGCAGGAAGCGCGGCTTGGACGAGAACGAGCCCGAGCCGCCGACCACGAGCAGCACCAGCACCCCGGCGAAGACGACCAGGACGAGTGGGGCGCGGTCCAGGCAGAGCAGCCCGAAGAGGACGACGGAGACCGCGACGATCATCAGGGCGGCCGGGTAGACGAAGCCGCCGCCGTGCAGGAACAGCGCTCTGAGGAAGCGCAGGGCACCGGCGCCGAAGTCGAAGCGCGAGTCCCAGGCGCTCTGGATCTTGAAGTAGCCCCCCAGCGGGTCGCCGGTCTGCTGCCCCACCCACAGGACGTAGGCGAGCCAGCCCAGCGGGGCGATCAGGGCGCCGGCCCACAGGGTCGCGGGCACCCGGCCGCGCTGCCGCAGCACCTCCTGCGCGGCGGCGAGGCCGACGGCCGCCGCCACCGCGAATCCGGTCGGCCGGGACAGACCCGCCAGCGCGGCCAGCGAGCCTGCCCACAGCCAGCGGCCCCTGAGCACGCAGTACAGGGACCAGACGGCGAGCGCGGCGAAGAGGGACTCGGTGTAGGCGATGGTCAGCTCGACGGCGTGCGGCAGCACGGCCCACAGTCCGACCAGGGCGGTGGCGACGGCACGCCCGTACAGGCGGTGGGCGAGGACGTAGATGCCGTAGGCGGCCGCGCCCGCGGCGGCCCAGGCGACGAGCAGCCCGGCCTGGCCGGGGGTGAGCGGGAGGACGGTGGTCAGGGCGCGGATGAGCCCGGGGTAGAGCGGGAAGAACGCCCAGTCGGCCTGCACCCCGCCGCTCTGGCTGATCCAGATGAGGTGCCCGTAGCCATGCGTGGCGATGTGCAGGTACCAGCGGGAGTCCCAGGAGTGGGCCAGGCTCCTGACCAACGGGTGTCCGGTGAGGTGGTTGGCGACGATCACGACGAGGACGCCGGCGATCCGGACCGCCGCGAACAGCGCGAGGGCCGGCAGGGCGCCTTCGGGGATCCGGTGCCGGACGACGAGGGGCAGGGCGGGGCCGCGGAAGGGGCGGGACGGGGCGGCCGGCTCGGGCCGGGGCACAGAGGACGTACTCACCCTCAGACCATGGTCACAGCGGTGCCGGCGTGCAATTCGCGACCCGGCTTTCTTACGTTCTTCCACCCTGATTCAGGACCCCCGTAAAGACCAGAAGCGGTTGTTGTTATCATCTGAGCGCTGCCTAGCTCGAAAGATGGATCTGTGACTGTCAACGACGACTCGTTCACCAACTGGAAGAACCGCGAGGAGATCGCGGAGTCGATGATCCCGATCATCGGGAAGCTGCACCGCGAGCGGGACGTGACCGTCCTGCTGCACAGCCGCTCCTTGGTGAACAAGTCGGTGGTCAGCATCCTGAAGACGCACCGCTTCGCCCGGCAGATCGCCGGCGAGGAGCTCTCGGTCACCGAGACGATGCCGTTCCTCCAGGCCCTCACCACCCTCGACCTCGGGCCGTCCCAGATCGACATCGGCATGCTCGCCGCCACCTACAGGACCGACGACCGCGGTCTGTCGGTGGCCGAGTTCACCGCCGAGGCCGTCGCCGGCGCCACGGGTGCCAACAAGATCGAGCGTGGCGCCGGAGGCCGCGACGTGGTCCTGTACGGCTTCGGCCGCATCGGCCGCCTCGTCGCCCGCCTGCTGATCGAGAAGGCCGGCTCCGGCAACGGCCTGCGCCTGCGCGCCATCGTCGTCCGCGGTGGCGGTGAGGCGGACCTCGTCAAGCGCGCCTCGCTGCTGCGCCGCGACTCGATCCACGGCCAGTTCAACGGCACCATCACCGTCGACGAGGCGACCAGCACGATCGTCGCCAACGGCAACGCGATCAAGGTGATCTACGCCAACGACCCCTCTGAGGTCGACTACGCGGCGCACGGCATCAAGGACGCCATCCTCATCGACAACACCGGCAAGTGGCGCGACCGCGAGGGCCTCTCCAAGCACCTGCGCCCCGGTATCGACAAGGTCGTCCTGACCGCCCCGGGCAAGGGCGACGTCCCGAACATCGTCCACGGCGTCAACCACGACACGATCAAGCCGGACGAGCAGATCCTGTCCTGCGCGTCCTGCACCACCAACGCGATCGTCCCGCCGCTGAAGGCGATGGACGACGAGTTCGGCGTCCTGCGCGGTCACGTGGAGACCGTCCACTCGTTCACGAACGACCAGAACCTGCTGGACAACTACCACAAGGCCGACCGCCGCGGCCGCTCCGCGCCGCTCAACATGGTCATCACCGAGACCGGTGCCGCCTCCGCCGTCGCCAAGGCGCTGCCGGACCTCAAGGCCCCGATCACCGGCAGCTCGATCCGCGTCCCCGTCCCGGACGTCTCGATCGCCATCCTGAGCCTGCGCCTGGGCCGTGAGACCACCCGCGACGAGGTCCTCGACTACCTCCGCGAGGTCTCGCTGAACTCGCCGCTGAAGCGCCAGATCGACTTCACCACCGCCCCCGACGCCGTCTCCATGGACTTCGTCGGCTCGCGTCACGCCTCGATCGTCGACGCCGGCGCGACCAAGGTCGACGGCGACAACGCCATCCTCTACCTCTGGTACGACAACGAGTTCGGCTACTCCTGCCAGGTCGTCCGGGTCGTCCAGCACGTCTCGGGCGTCGAGTACCCGACGTACCCGGCGACGGCGGTCTGACGCCGGGGACCCGCGTGACAGGTGCGGCCGCCGACCGGAGTTCCGGTCGGCGGCCGTTCTGCTCGGGCGCGGGCGGTCAGGCCGCCGAGGGCCTGGTGCAGGCGCCCGCGGCGCACGCCGTGAGCCACTGGTCGAAGTCGGCGTCGTAGCGGTTGCCGATGCCGTCGTGGTAGACGGCGTATCCGCCGGCGTAGTCACCGGCGCGGAAGCGGTCGAGCATGCGCCGGACGTCGTCGGGGTGCCGCTCGATCATGTAGCGCACGGCGAGGTAGCCCCACGGGTAGGTGCGGGTCACGTCGCTGTTGGCGTAGGTGTTCTCGAAGAGGGTGCTCAGCTTGTACGTGTGCTTGGCGGCCTCCTGGATCGCCTGGTCGTCGGCCAGGCTCCGGTAGCTGTAGGAGACGTACTCGGCGACGCCCTCGATCCACCACACGTCGGGCACCGAGGTCTGCCGGGTGAAGTCGCCCGACATGTCGTCGCGGGCGTCGAGGAAGTGCGTGTACTCGTGGTTGAGGTTCCAGATCCGGGCCACGAAGCCGTCGTCGTAGTTCTTCTGGTACATGATCGACGTGACGTGGTTGGCCGGGTCGGAGGGATCGCCGTCGAGGGTCATACCGCCGTTGTCGGTGCTGATGCCGTAGATCGGACCGGCGTAGGTCTGGTAGTCGGTCCGGCTGGCGAAGACCACGAGCTGGATCGTGGAGACGTACTGTCCCGGTATCGCTCCGCCGGCCTTGACCACGCCGCGGAAGTAGGTGCTCTGGTTCAGCACGCTGGCGCAGGCGGCGTCGAGGTCCTCGGCGGTCAGGGACTGGGCGAGGATCGTGACGTTCGCGTCGCACCGGCGACTGATCGGCAGGACGGCCTTGGTGAGCTTCGCCGGCAGGTCGCACACGTCGTAGTAGGCGCAGTTGGCGCTGTCGTAGTAGTTGGCCTGCGTGGCCACGGCGACCCAGAGCCCGGCCGTGGGACCGGTGATCGCGGTCTGGTCCAGCAGATCCCTGGTCAACGGCTGGACGGTCTCGCGCAGTTCCGGGTGCTCGACGTAACGGGCCAGGTTCATCCCGGCGTTGGAGTCCAGGAAGGCCAGATCGGTGCCGAGCTGGTCGGTGTTGGCCAGCGCGAAGTCGTACAGGGTGTCGATGATGCGCGGGTCGGCGTCGACCGCCTGCACGTACGCCGGGTTCCAGTTGCCGCGCCACAGCGGCGTGTAGACGTCGTTGACGGCCCTGACCATGCTGTCGACGGCGTCGTAGGAGCTGTCGTAGTCGCCCAGCAGCCGCCGGTAGACGGAGAGATAGCGGCCCTGCTGGTCGGCGCTGTCGGTGAGGATGACGGTCTCGCCGAGGATGTCACCGTTCGCGGCCGTCACGTCCCGGGAGTGGGAGCGGGCGAAGAAGGTGTCCAGGCCGCCCGTGACGGCGGTGGTGAGCCGGGAGGTGTACGACCCGACGTCTCCGGGGTGGTTGAACTGCACGTAGTAGCCCGCGCGCAGGAAGAGGACGAGCTGCAGCAGGCTGCCGGAGTTGTCGCCCTGGTACTGCCCGGCCGTACGCGTGAACGCGTTGGCCACGGACAGCATCTGCGCCTGGCGGAAGATGTCGTGTCCGTCTCTTCCGGTGACCGAGAAGAGGGTGTTCACGCAGTCCGTGGAGGACGCCTTCACGAAGGAGACGAGGGCGGATCCGGTACGGCTGCCGAAGTCGGCCGAAGTGCAGGAGGCCGCCTTGGTCACACCGTGCGGGGCGATCTCCATGCTGCGGGTGAACGTCGGTGCCTGGGGAGGGAGTTGGGCGGGGCTGAGGCTCTTCGCCTGGACCGCGGGGCGTTCGTCGGCACCGGCGGTCGGGCCGATGGGGGGTGGTGCCGGGGTGTGCCTGGGGGGTGTGTGCGCGGCGGTACCGGAGTTCGGCTGGGGTGCTGCCAGCGCGGGTGTGGACAGCAGGCCGGCCACGGTGACGCAGACGGCGGCGGCGCCGGCCATGCGTCTGGGCAGCGCGAAGCGATAGCGCATCGGGATTCCTCCACGAAGGGATGCGCCTCGGTGGGGTGTTGAGGCGTGTGTGGCACTGTCTCAGCGCGCCATCCGCACAACAATGGCGTGTGACATAGCACATGGCACTAGCGGCCCATAACATCGCGGCCCGCTGCGACGGCGGCCGCTACGCCCCGGCGATGCTCCAGGTGCGCGATGCCCAGGTCCTCAAGTGCGGTGCCTGGGCGACCAGATCGCGATAGGCGCCGAGGGCCGACTGGAAGAGCGTCTCCACGACGTCGGCGGTGACGGTGTCGGGACGCCAGGCCAGCACATAGCGGCACCACAGCGGTGAGCCGGCCAGCGGCTTGACCGTGACGTGCGGGATCGGGCGCAGCGTCGGCTGCACCATGGAGACACCGAGACCGTCGGCGATCATGCTCTGCAGCTGGGTCTGGTCGCCGAGGAACTCGTGTACGGCGGCGGGGGTGAACCCGGCCGCGGCACAGGCGTCGTAGAACACCCCGGGCCAGCCGGCGCCGTCGTCCGGGGTCACGAACCAGTCGTCCTCGGCCAGGTCGGCCAGCTGCACCTGGGCGGACTGGCGCAGGCGGTGGCGCGAGGGCAGGGCGACGAACGTCGGCTCGGTGACGATCCCGCGGTGTTGCACGGCGGTCGAGTGCCGCAGCTCCATGCCCGGGTAGTCGGCGGCGATGGCCGCGTCCACCGCGCCCTCCTCGAGCAGTTCGACGATCCGCGAGGAGGCGTAGACGCTGGTCACGGCGAGGGACAGATCCGGCAGCCGGGTGCGGACGCGGGACACCGTGCCGGAGAGCATGGGCGAGTTGGTCGCGGCCACGCGCAGCGTACGGCGCGGCCGGGTGGAGGCGGGGCGGTGGCCGATGGCGTCGGCGCGGGCCAGCACGTCGCGGGCCTGGGCGACCACCTCGGCGCCGTACCGAGTGGGCCGCACTCCGGTCGCGCTGCGTTCGAAGAGCGGCTCGCCCAGGTGGCGCTCGATACGTCTGAGCTGGGTGCTCACGGCGGGCTGCGAGTACCCGAGCTGCGCCGCGGCACGGCCCACGCTGCCCGCGTCGGCGATCGCGCACAGCACACGCAGGTGCCGAAGCTCCAGCTCCATCGGTCCACTCCCCGTTTCGTCCCACGGCCGGCTCCGGGAGACCGTCCGCCTCCCGGGAAACCCATGCTCACAGCTTCGCCGGCCGTGGTCGCGACCGGCGGACGGAAGCGTTCCATCGCACGGACGCGCGCACAAGTCGCAGGTCCGCGTCCGTTACGTTCCGTCCACCCGTCGGCACCTCGCCGCTGATGATGGGGGCGGCCCGGCACGGCCTGCGGGTGAGCATCGAACAGACCGGCGCCCGGCGGGAGAACGAACTGGCGGCGCTCTCCCAGTCCCGCAACCGGCTCTACGACGGGCTCATCCTGGCCACCGTCGGCATGGGTCCCGCCGACGTCGGCTCCCTCAGGGTCGACGACCCCGTGGTCATCCTGGGTGAGCGGATCTTCGGCGGCCCCGTGGACCACGTCGCGATGCCGAACGTGGAAGCGGCCCCGGCCGCGACCCGGCACCTGATCGAGCGCGGCTGCCGGCGCATAGCCGTCCTGTGCGGGGAGCTGCGCGGCGAGGTCGACGTGTCGAGCCTGCGCCACGCCGGCTACCGGCAGGCGCTGCAGGCGGCGGGCCTGCCCGTGGATCCGGAGCTGGTGCAGAGCCTGCCGTCGCTCACCATGGACGCCGCCGCCCGGCGGGCCCGGACGATGGCGGCGGACGGACTGCGCTTCGACGGCGTGTGCTGTGTGACGGACACCGTGACGATGGGCGCGCTGCGCGGCCTGGCCGATGCCGGGGTGCGGGTGCCCGGGCAGGTCAAGGTGATCGGCTTCGACAACGTCGACGAGAGCGCGTTCCTCGTTCCCTCGCTGTCCACCGTGGATCCGGACCACGACCTGATGGCCGAGCGGGCGGTCGCACTTCTGGCCGCACGGATCGGCCGGGCGGGGCCGCCGGTGGACCAGGAGGACTTCGCCAGCCGCTTCTCCCTGGTCGTCCGCGAGTCGACGGGCGGCTGACACCTTCCTCCGGCATCGAACCTCACTACAGCACTCTTCCATTTGCCTAAAGGTTTTAGGCAGCTGCATAATTAATGTCGGCAAAAGGGAGGAAGCTTATGGTGCGCGCAGGACTGACAGCGGAGCGCCTCGTCCGTGCGGGAGCGGAGCTGGCCGACGAGGTCGGCTTCGGGCAGGTGACGGTGTCCGCGCTGGCCCGGCGTTTCGACGTCAAGGTCGCCAGCCTGTACTCGCACCTGAAGAACTCCCAGGAGCTGAAGACCGGGATCGCCCTGCTCGCGCTGGAGGAACTCGCCGACCGCGCCGCCGACGCGCTGGCCGGCCGGGCCGGCAAGGACGCCCTCCAGGCCTTCGCGAACGTCTACCGCGACTACGCCCGCGAGCACCCCGGCCGCTACGAGGCGGCCCGCTTCCGGCTCGACCCGGAGGCCGCCGCCGCGAGCGCGGGCGGCCGGCACGCCCAGATGACCCGGGCGATCCTGCGCGGCTACGACCTGACCGAGCCCGACCAGACCCATGCGGTCCGGCTGCTCGGCAGTGTCTTCCACGGCTACGTCAGCCTGGAGTCGGCCGGCGGGTTCAGTCACAGCGCACCCGACTCGCAGGAGTCCTGGACCCGGATCCTGGACGCCCTCGACGCGCTGCTGCGCAACTGGCCGACGCCCTGACTCCCCCTCCCCCTCCCCCTCCTATCGACAGGCTCGCACCGATGTCCTCGTACGACTGGCTCACCATCCCCCTGACCGCCGACCTCGTACGCGGCGCCCTCGACCTGGAACGCACCGAACACGGACTGCTGCCGCACCGGCTTCCGGCCCGGGCCCGGGCCCAGTGCGCCGACCCGCAGCTGCACATGGTGGAGTCCCAGCCGTCGGGCGTGCGGCTGGTGTTCCGCACGCGCGCCACCGCCGTCGAGCTCGACACGCTGCCGACCAAACGGGTTTACGTCGGCGCCCCGCCGCGCCCGGACGGCGTGTACGACGTGCTCGTCGACGGGCGCCCGGCCGGCAGCGCGTCCGTCACCGGTGGCAACACCCTGACGATCGACATGGCCGCCGGCACCGCCGAGCAGCGGCCGGGCCCGGTCGGCACCGTCCGCTTCACCGGGCTGCCCGCCGCGGTCAAGGACGTCGAGATCTGGCTGCCGCACAACGAGACCACCGAACTGGTCGCCCTGCGCGCCGACGCGCCCGTCGAGCCGGTTCCGGACCGGGGCCGCAAGGTGTGGCTGCACCACGGCAGTTCCATCAGCCACGGCTCCGACGCCGCGAGCCCCACCACCACCTGGCCGGCGCTCGCCGCCTCGCTCGGCGGGGTGGAGCTGATCAACCTCGGCCTGGGCGGCAGCGCCCTCCTCGACCCGTTCACCGCTCGTACGCTGCGCGACACCCCCGCCGACCTGATCAGCGTCAAGCTCGGCATCAACGTGGTCAACGCCGACCTGATGCGGCTGCGCGCCTTCGGCCCCGCCGTCCACGGCTTCCTCGACACCATCCGCGAGGGCCGGCCGGACACCCCTCTCCTCGTGATCTCGCCGATCCTGTGCCCCATCCACGAGGACACGCCGGGCCCGTGCGCCCTGGACTTCGGCTCCCTGGGTTCGGGGCAGTTGCGGTTCCGGGCCACCGGCGATCCGGCGGAGCGCGCGTACGGCAAGCTCACCCTGGGAGTCATCCGGGAGGAACTGGCCCGGATCGTGCGGCAGCGGGCGGCCGAGGACCCGCACCTCTCCTACCTCGACGGCCGTGACCTGTACGGGGAGGCCGACAGCGTCGAACTGCCGCTGCCCGACGACCTCCACCCGGACGCCGCCACGCACCACCGGATCGGCGAGCGCTTCGCCGCGCTGGCGTTCGCCCCGCGCGGCCCCTTCGCGGACGGCGCCGTCTGACCCGTACCGGTCCGGCGGAGCGTCACACGAGGTGGGCGAAGACCACCAGGTTGTCGGTGTAGTCCTTCACCGAGTGGTCGTAGTCCCCCGCACAGGTGATGAGCCGGACCTCTGGGCGCGCCGTGTCGGCGTACACGCGCTTGCTCGGGAAGTCGTCCTTGGCGAAGGTCTCCGTGTCGTCCACGACGAAGTTCGCCCGCCGCCCGTCGGCCCGGTCGACGGAGAACCGGTCGCCGGTCTCCAGCTGGTCGAGGTTGGCGAAGACGGCCGCGGAGGTCACCGTGTCGACGTGTCCGGCGATGATCGACGTGCCCGCCTCGCCGGGCGAGGCGCCTTCGGCGTACCAGCCGACCAGGTTGGTGTTGGCCGCCGGCGGGGGCTCGAGCTGCCCGTCGGGGCCGAGGGAGAGGGCGGCGAAGGGGGCGTCCACGGAGATCTTCGGGATGAGGAGCCGGATCGGCACGGAGTGCGGCAGCGGCCGGCCTGCCTGCTGGGAGTCGCCCGTGGCGGCGCCCGTCGCGCCCGAGGTACGGGACACGTCCGGGGTGTCGTTCGCACCGTGATGGCCGCCGAACAGACTGACGGCGAGGACGGCGATCGCCACGCCCCACAGGGTCAGCCGGCCGCCGAGGCCGGGGGTCGCCTGGTCCGTCGCCGGTTCGGCGGGGGGCGGGGAGGAGGGATCTGCTGCCATCGGACACCACCTCACTCGGGCACGGCAGCACGCGGATCGGGGCTCGGGGGCGGGCCGCCGGCACGGTGCGCGCCGGCGGCGGCCGCATCCCCTGGCATACGGGAGTCCGGTCAGGACGCCGGCTCGGTGGCCTTCTTCCGACGCAGTGCGTACATGCCGGTGGCGCCTACGGCGAGCACGGCGAGCCCGCCCGCGGTGACACCGGGCGTGGCGAGGGCGCCGCCTCCGGTGTGCATGCCGCCGTGCGGCTTGTCCTGGTCGTCACCGCCGCCGCTCCAGTCGTCCTTGTCCCCCTTGCCGCTGCCGCTGTCCTCCTTGTCCCCCTTGCCGCTGTCGCCCTTGTCCCCCTTGTCTCCCTTGTCGCCGCTGTCCTCGTCCTTGTTCTTGTAGGTCTCGGGGTCGAATCTGCTGTCGTCGCTGCTCGAGCTCCAGTCGTCGTCACCCCGCACCGCGGCGAGGGCGCCGCCGCCCGTGTGCATTCCGCCGCGCGGCGAGTCGTGGCTGCCATTGCTGTCGCGGTCCGTGCTGTAGTCGTTGTCGTTGTCGCTGTCCGACCCCTTGTCGTGGTCGCCGCCGGAGCCCTTGTCGTGGCCACCGCCGGAATCACTGTCGCGGCCGGAACTGCTGTCTTGGTCGCTGCTGTACGAGGAGTCGTCACGGCCGCCGTCGTCCCCGGCCGATACGGCGAACACGGCGCCGGGTGTGGCAAAGGAGAGGGCGGCCGCGGCGGCAGCCGTGGCGAGCAGGATGCGGGCAGAACGCATGTCGAGGTCCTTCCGCCGTGGCCGGGCAGCGGATTCGACATCGGCTGAATGAACCCGGCCTCGACATGAACCACCGTCAGTCAGCCGGTTGCCTCGCACCATCCGGGCCGCCCAGCCGGGTCATCGCTCCACCCGTCTGTCCCATCGACACGCCGGAACGCCCCTCGTTCGGACCAGTTCCCGTCACCCGTCCGCCCGACGCTCGGCCGGCGCGGTCAGTAGCCCACGAAGAAGGTCGCGTCCGCCTGGTCCGTGGCCGTGGAGATCGGGTCGATGCGCAGGACGTAGTCCGAATGCCTGAGGTAACGGGTGGGGTGGTTGTGCGAGCGGAAGGACGTCCAGCCGGCGTCGGCCAGGCCCGCGGTCCGGTGGAAGGTGGCGTCCTGGGCGAAGGCCGAGGTGCCGTCGTTCACGTCGAGGCGCAGCTGGTACGCGTAGTGCCGCAGATAGCGGGTCGGGTAGTTCACCGACCGGAAGGAGACGCCGGAGCCGTCGGCCAGGCCGGGGACGAGCTCCCACTGGGAGTCGGTGTACGGGTCGAAGGGGTAGGCGTCGATGCGGCCCACGTAGTCGGCGTGGCGGATGTAGCGGTCCGGGTGGTTGTAGGACTTGATCCGGTTCCAGGCGGGTGCGCCCCACCTGGCCACGAGGTCGGTGTACTCGGTGGTGGTGATGGGCTGGACGGTGCCGTGCTTGGAGTTGCCGGGCTGGGTGTAGGTGCGCTGGTCCAGCGCGGTCCAGGTGCCCGCGGCCAGGTCGGTGCTCTGCCAGGCGTAGAAGACGCCGTTCGGCGTGTACGTGTCTCCCCACAGCCACCAGGTGCCCGAGGCCCGGGACTTGACGAGGATGGGGGCTTCGGTGCCGCCGTGGGCGACCGGCGTGCTGAAGACGGAGAAGCTCCCGGGGTCCAGCGAGGTGGATCGGGCACCGACCAGCGCCTGTGCCGAACTGCTCTTGAAGTAGAGGTAGTTGACACCGTCGACGCCTACGGCAAGGTCTCCGTCGATGACGTCGTAGCCGGGGTCGAAGAAGACCTGCGGGGCGGAGACGGTCCGGAAGTCGCTGGTGTGGTTCACCATGATCACGTTGTGTCCGCTGGAGTTCACGGACGAGTAGATGATGCCGTACTGGCCGCGGCCCGCGTCCCAGAAGGCCTCCGGGGCCCAGCTGTGGGTGTTCATGTCGTGCAGCTCGAGGCGGCGGTAGTCGGTGAAGGTGCGCAGGTCGGCGGAGTCCCAGACGTGGATGTACTGACTGACGTAGCTCCAGTCGGTGCCCTTGAGGTCGGTGGCGAGGACGACGAAGGCGCCGTCCTGCTTGCGCAGAACGAACGGGTCGCGCAGTCCGCCGGCGCCTTCGGTCGGGGTGACGACGGGGTTGTTCTGGTTGAGCGGCATCCAGCGCAGCGCGTCCGTGCTGACGGCGAGGTGCAGGCCGTAGTCGGTGCCGGTGCCGTTCGGTGACTCGGTGAAGTACCCCATGACATAGGCGGAGTCCGCGGCGTGGGCGGGGCGGGCGCCCAGGGTCAGGTCGGTGGCCGCGGCCAGCGGTACGGCGGCGGCCGTGCCGAGGAACAGCCGGCGTGAGGGCAGGCCTGAGCGGTGGGGGGTTGCGCGCATGTGGTCTCCCGGGACTCTTCAACTGCCGGTATTTCGAACAGAGTTCGGTAAGTCGGTCAGAAAGTAGAGGTGTGGGAGGGACGCGTCAATGCTTGTGACAGGGAAGGGGGCTCTGAGGCAACGGGGTGCCCTGGGGGCAGCCGCTCCGTCCCCCGTCCGGGCCGGTGCGGTCGTACGGCCGTGCGGGCGCGCCTAGCCTGAGTCCGACGATCCATCACGGCACGGCGGCGCCCCCCTGTCCCTCGCCCCGCCGAGAACGAGAAGGGGCCGCGCCATGCCCGCCGCCGCAGCCGTGTTCAGACGCGGCATCCGCCGACTGCTCACGGCGTCGCTGGGCGCCCTGGCCGGGGTCGCCGCCGTCGCCGCCCCGGCCCGGGCCGACGTCGGCGATGTGACGGAGTTTCCGATCACGACCACGGCCGACACCCTCCCCGCCGGCCTCACCACGGGACCGGACGGGGCCGTGTGGTTCGCGGCGTCCGGAGTCGGACGGATCGGGCGGGTCACCGTCGAAGGCAAAGTCACGGACTTCCCCACCTCCGGTCCGGACAGCTTCCCGCTCGCCGTCACCACGGGCCCGGACCAGGCCCTGTGGTTCACCGAGGGGAAGGTGAACAGGATCGGCCGGATCACCACCTCCGGACAGCTCACGGAGTTCCCGGTGCCGACGGCGGACGGCTTCCCGACCGGGATCGCAGCCGCACCGGACGGTGCGCTCTGGTTCACCGAGGCGGACGGCAACAGGATCGGCCGCATCACCACCTCCGGCCGGATCACCGAGTACCCGGTCCCGACCCCGAGCGCCTCCCCGAACTCCATCGCGGCGGGCGGGGACGGAGCGCTGTGGTTCACCGAACTGACCGGCGGGAAGATCGGGCGGATCGACGGCTCCGGCCGGATCGCCGAGTTCGCGCTGCCGCCCGCGTCCGGCTTTCCCGACGACATCGTCACCGGCCCCGGCGGCATGTGGTTCACGTCGTCCGGTTCGAACTCGGTCGACCGGATCGACTCCGCCGGACATGTCACCGGGATCCCGCTGCCCGACCCGGACAGCAGTCCCAGCGGCATCGCCCTCGGGCCGGACGGGCAGGTGTGGTACGCCGATCAGGCCGGCCGGATCGGTCGCGTCGACTCGACCGGCAGGGTCACCGCCTTCCCGGTGCCGGCCGGCGCGGACAAGGTGCCGTTCCGCATCACCGCCGGTCCCGACCACGCGGTGTGGTTCACGGGGCTGCTGGGCAATGTCATCGGGCGTGTTCAGGCCCTGCCCGAGTGATCACGAGGGGCCGGAAGATGACCCGTACCCGCTTGTTATGACAGCGGTCATAGCGCAGGCTGGTGCCGACAGCACGGCAGGCCGACGCGGTGGGAGGAAGCAGTGGCGGGCGGCACGGCACGGACGATGTGGGAGCGGTACGAACCGGTGCACGATCTCGTGTACTTCGCGCCCGAGGCGAGGCAGGCGGCGGACCGGCTGGGGATGCGCGGGTTCTGGATGGGGTACTTCGCGCTGCGGGCGGCCCCGCTGGGCGCGGTGTCGCCGTCCGTGGTCACCGGCTCCTTCTATGTCTTCCACCCCGCCCGGGTGGCCCGTGCACTGCCCGACGCCTGGCGGTACGCGGCTCCGGAGGAGGTGCTGGCGGCCCGTGGGGAGGCCATGGACGCGGCCATGATCCGTCTGTTCGGGCCGGACGTGACGAGCTCGGCGGAGCTGGTGGAGGCGGCCGACCTCGCGTGGGAGGCGGCGGCAGCGGCAGACATTCCGGGGCGGGTGCTGGCCGCGGCCAACCAGGCGCTGGAGCGGCCCGAGCGGCCGACGGTGCGGCTGTGGCAGGCCCTGACGACCCTGCGGGAGCACCGGGGCGACGGGCATGTCGCCGTCCTGGTCGGCCTGGGGCTCGGTCCGGTCGAGGCCATGGTGCTCAAGGCGGCCGCCGGGGAGTCGGACGGGGCGTTCCTGCGGGAGACCCGCAGATGGGAGCCGGAGGACTGGGCGGCGGCGGAGGCCGCGCTGCGGGAGCGCGGCTTCCTCGCCGAGGACGGATCGCTGACCCGCGCGGGTGTCGCCGGGCGCGCGCACATCGAGATGCGGACCGACCGGGCGGCCGAGCGCCCGTGGACCGCGCTCGGTGCGGAGCGCACCGCACGCCTGGCCGAGCTGCTGGAGCCGCTGGCCCGCACCGTCGAGGACTCGGGGCTGCTGCCGCCCGGCAATCCGGTGGGGCTGACGCGACGGGAGTCCGCGCGCCGGTGACGGTGGCGCACGTCGGCGTCCCCGTCCGGGGTGCCGGACCGGGGACGCCGTACAGGACGTACGGGGAGCCTGTGGGTTACCAGGCCACCGGGAGCCGTTCGGGGATCCGCTTCATGAAGCCGGTGCGCCAGACCAGTTGACTCCGCGGCACGGCGAGCGCGAGGTCCGGCAGGCGTTCGAGCAGGACCTCCAGGGCGATCCGGGCGTGTGCGCGGCCGAGTGCGGTGGCGGGGCAGTAGTGGGCGCCGCCGCCGAAGGAGAGGTGGTCGGCGGTGTTGTCGCGGTGGACGTCGAAGCGGTGCGGGTCGGGGAACTTCTCCGGGTCGAGGTTGGCGCCCTCCACCAGGACCAGGACGAGTTCGCCCCGGCGGACCTGCACGTCGCCGAGCCGGACGTCCTCCAGGGCGAGGCGCGGCAGGGCGTCGCCGATGGAGAGGTTCACCCGCAGCAGCTCCTCCACGCCCGGGTCGATCAGGTCGGGGCGGTCCCTGAGGAGGTCCCTGGCCACGGGGTGGGTGAGCAGGTAGACCAGGGCCATGGCGAGGAAGCCCGAGGTGGAGATGGTGCCGGCGCCGAACATGGTGACGCCGACGGTGGCCAGCATCTCGTCGGTCAGGTGGGCGTAGTCGGGGTCGTCGCGCAGTGCGGCGAGTTCACCCATCAGCCCGTGGGTGGCCGGGTCGCCGAGCAGGGCGGTCATCCGGGTGATGTCCCGGTCCCAGTTGATCTTCGCGCCGGCGATCGGGCACGCCGAGTTCATGAAGGCGATGTCGAGGCTGCGCAGGAAGGCCGGGGCCTCGGTCTGCGGGATGCCGAGGATGCGGCAGTGCATGCCCGCCGAGTACGGCTCGCAGAACGCGTCGCGCAGGTCCACCGTCGGCCCTTCGGCCTCCATCAGGTCCACCAGGCGGTGGGCGTCCTCGCGCAGCCGGTCCAGCAGGCCGGGGGCCTTGGGGTTGAGCGCTTTCATCACCGCCCGGCGCAGCCCCGCCCCGGTGATGTTGCCCATGTTGTTCACGACCTCGGGCGGGATCGTGAGCGCGTACTGGCGGGGGACCCCAGGCTCGGAGGTGTCCTTGAGGGAGAAGCGCTCGTCCTTGAGGACCTGCCGGCACAGGTCGTAGGAGGAGACCAGCCATGCCTCGTCGCCGGCGATGGTCCGCACGCGCCGTACCGGGGTGGCGGCGCGCAGGTCCTCGACCTCGGCGGGCACGCGGGTGCCGTCCCAGGAGAACGGGAAGTCCAACAGCGGCGCTTCGGTGCGGATGTCGGGGGCGGTGGTCATGCCGCGGCTCCTTGCTGGGCGGCGGGCGTCACGACGGCGTGGCCCTGGTTGCGGGAGGCGCGCAGTCCGGCGCCGCGGGAGTACAACAGCTCGGCCATCGGCAGCAGTTGGTGATAGCAGTTGAGAGACGAGGGCACCTTGAGGATGGCGGGGGTGTCCAGGAACAGGGGCGCCTCGGCGCACACGTACTCCAGGCACACCTCGCGCTGCCGCTCGCTCGCCTGCTCGCCGCGGGCCGACAGAAAACGGCTCACCAGGGCGTTGCAGACGCGCCGGAAGTCGCCGTCGGAATGCAGCCGGTGCTTCAGCTGCCGGTGGATCTCCTGGTAGGCGGGGTTGGTGCGGAAGGCCGACATCGGGTGCCAGTCGAGCCGGGCGCCGTCCGGGTCGGCCTCCGTCACCGCGTCGCGGACCTTCGCGCGCACGCCCCGCAGGTTCTTCACGGCCTTGCGGCGGGCCTCGTCCGGCGCGTAGCCGGACGCCTCGTACATCTCGGCCACGTACAGGTCGGTGTAGACGAAGTCGACCCTGTCGAAGTGGTCCAGCCCCCAGCGGGCGAGGTCATGCAGGCGTTGGGCGGAGAAGTAGCTGTTGCCCGGCGACACGCCGATCACGGCGTGTGCGCCCTCGCCGAAGATGACTTCGCAGTGGGAGGTGTAGGGCTGAACCTCGAAGACGTCGGCCATCAGCACGGATGCTGTGGTCAAGGGGGATACCCTCCGCCGCGCGCTAGTCCCGTCAGGGCCCTGTGCCCCTGGTGTGGCGACGCGGCGCCCTCACGCTAGTCGTACACCGTCAACACGGGTAGTTACTGCCTGGGTTTGGCTGAAATCAGTCGTATCAATGGTCGAAGTGCCCTCAGAGGAACCTCATTTACGGGCCGTACGCTGAGGCCTGTGGTCAACCGAGACGAGGATCCAGGGCAGGCGGCGTCCCGGCTCACCGGGCGCCGGGTCACGGCAGCGCGGACGCCGTCCGGGTCGCCCGCCGAGGTGACGCTGGAGGGCGGAACGGCGGTGATGGTCAAGCGTGGCGACGCCCCGGGCGCGGTACGAGCCGAGGTGACCGGGCTGCGCTGGCTCGGCGCGGCGGGTGCGGTCCGGGTGCCGGAGGTGCTCGGTCACGACGAGCGGTGGATGGTCACCGAGCGCGTGCCGACCGGGCGGCCCGACGGCGCGGCGGCGCTGCGTTTCGGCCACGCCCTCGCCGCCCTGCACGCCGCCGGGGCACCGGCGTTCGGCGCGCCGCCGCCGGGCGGCCCGGAGGAGGCGTACATCGGCCTCGCTCCCATGCGCAACACACCCGGGGAAGACTGGCCCGGCTGGTACGCCGAGCACCGCGTGCTGCCGTATCTGCGCGGTGCGGTGGATGCCGGCACGATCCGGCCCGCGGAGGCCGCCGTGATCGAGCAGGTCTGCGAGCGGCTCCCGGAACTCGCCGGACCGGCCGAGCCGCCCGCCCGGCTGCACGGCGACCTGTGGAACGGAAATGTGCTGTGGGCCACAGACGGGGCGGTCCGGATCATCGATCCGGCCGCGCACGGCGGGCACCGGGAGACCGACCTGGCGATGCTCCAGTTGTTCGGCTGCCCGCACCTGGACCGGGTGCTGGCCGGCTACCAGGAGGCGGCGCCGCTGACCGAGGGCTGGCGGCGCCGCGTCGGCCTGCATCAGCTGTTCCCGCTGCTGGTGCACGTGGTGCTGTTCGGACGCGGCTACGCCGAGCAGGCCCTCGCCGCGGCTCGCGGCGCCCTCACGGAATGAAACGGAACGTAAGGCACCGCACGTCTGCGGGCGGACCGCGCAACTCCCCTCGACCGGTGTGACGTCCTCCTACCCGACGCCCCGAACGACCCCTCTCCGAACCCCGGTTACGGAGCGTAAGGAAACCAACCACCCGTTCGATTCGTATAAGGACGTGAAAGCCGAATCAGGGAGAGACCATGCAACCGTTCACGCTCAACTACGCGCGCCCCGCTGTGCAGTTGGACGTCACCGCTCCGTACGCGTACGACTCCGGACTGCAGTTGAACGTCCTCCCGGACGGGCGGATCGCCGCCACCGACCACGCGACTCTGAGAGCACTGGGGACAACGACCTCCACGGCAGGCTCCAAGACGCACTTCGACGACTGAACGCGGGCCTGTGCAAGATGACCGTGCTCATCCTGACCAGTGAAGAGGACGTGACGGCGGACATGGTGGTCCTCCAGTTGGGCCGGGCCGGCGTGCCCGTGGTCCGGCTCGATCCCGCCGACCTCACCAACGGCGTGGCGCTGTCGGGCGAGTACGTGCAGGGCGCCTGCCGCGGACACCTGTCCGTCGGCGGGCGCCTCGTGAGCATGAACGGCCTGCGCTCCATCTGGGTGCGCAGGCCGGGGGACGCGGCCCTGCGCGCCGACCAGCCCTCCGCCTGGCTGACCGAGGAGTCCACCCAGGCGCTGTACGGCATGCTGCGCTGCACCGACGCGCGCTGGATGAACCATCCGGACGCGGCCCGCCGGGCCCGCCACAAGCCCTGGCAGCTGCGGCTCGCCCAGCTCAGCGGGCTCGCCGTGCCGGCCACCCTGATCACCACGTTTCCGCAGGCGGCCCGGGAGTTCGCCGAGCGCTTCCCGGACCTGGTGGTCAAGCCCGTCTCCGGCGCACATCCCCAGGAGCCGCCGCGGGCCGTGCCCACCAGCCGGGTCCCGCCGGACGCCGACTTCGCGGCCGTCGCCTTCGGTCCGACCCTGCTGCAGCGGCGGATCTCCAAGCGGGCCGACATCCGGCTCACGGTCGTCGGCGAGCGGCTGCTGGCCGCGCGCAAGCCGGCCGACCCGGACGGCCACCCCGACGACATCGACGTCCGCTTCGCCCCGTCGGTCTCCCCCTGGCTCCCGGCGGAAGTGCCCCCGCGCGTCGCCGAGGCCGTCCTCCGCTATCTGAAGGACGCCGAACTCGCGTACGGTGCCTTTGACTTCGCGGAGGACGCGGACGGGATCTGGTGGTTCCTGGAGTGCAACCAGTCGGGCCAGTTCGGCTTCGTCGAGATGGACACCGGCCAGCCGATCGCCGAGACCATCGCGCAGTGGCTGGCCGGGCACGGGGACCGTGCGGTGTCGCACGTCAACGGCGACCGGGACACGGCACCGTGAGGCCGTGGCGACCGGTCCGCGGAAAGGAACGCGAGATGCGCATCGGACTGCTGGGAACGGGCCCGTGGGCCCAGGCGGCCTACGCCCCCGCGCTCGCCGGGCACACCGGCCTGGACTTCGCCGGGGTGTGGGGCCGCCGCCCGGAGGCGGCCACCACGCTGGCGGAGCAGTACGGCGTCGGGGCGTACGACGACGTGGACGCGCTGCTGGCCGACGTGGACGCGGTGGCCGTGGCCCTTCCCCCGGCCGTGCAGGCCGAGTTGGCGGTACGGGCGGCGCAGGCGGGACGGCATCTCCTCCTGGACAAGCCGCTGGCGGTGGGGGTCGCCGAGGCGCGGGCCGTGGCCGAGGCCGCGGAGCGGGCCGGGGTCGCCTCGGTGGTGTTCTTCACCACACGCTTCCAGAAGGAACCCGAGGCCTGGATCGACGAACAGGCGGCCTCGGCAGGCTGGTTCACGGCGCGGGCGCAGTGGCTCGGGGCGGTGTTCACGAGCGACAGCCCGTTCGCGGCCTCCCCCTGGCGGCGGGAGAAGGGCGCGCTGTGGGACGTGGGACCGCATGCCCTGTCCGTCCTGCTCCCGGTCCTCGGCGACGTACGGCAGGTCCTGGCGGCGGCGTACGGTCCCTCCGACACCGTGCACCTGGTCCTCGACCACGCCACGGGCGCGTCCAGCACGCTCACACTGAGCCTGACGGCACCGCCCGCGGCGGCCGGGGCCGACCTCGAACTGCGGGGCGAGGCCGGGGTTTCGCTCCTGCCGAGAAGCTCCGAGGGCGCCGTTCCCGCCCTCACCCGCGCCGCCGACGCCCTGCTCACCTCCACCCGCACCGGCCGCCCGCACCCCTGCGACGCCACGTTCGGCCTGCGGGTCACCGAGATCCTGGCCGCGGCTGAGGCGAAGCTGGCCGGGGAACCGGCCTCCCTCGCCTAGGGCCTGTCGGACGGGCCCTGGTCCTCCTCCCCGAACGGTTCGTCGCTCCACCGGAACCAAGCCCGGTCCCCCTCGATGTGCAGCAGGAACTCGGGGACCGGGCCGTCCGGTGAGGACAGCGAGACACGGCGCCGTATCTCGTCGTAGGCGGACTCCCACTCCTCCCAGCGCTCGTCCTCCAGCAGGGCCAGCTCACGGGCGAAGAGGTCCTGTACGGCGGTGAAGCCGGGGCCGGTGGTGAAGCTCCCCGACAGCCAGGGGAAGTCGGCCTCGTCGATCAGGATCTCGCCGACGGGCTCCTCCCCGGCACGCACCCGCCACACCGCACCGTCGAACCCCATGGCCCCTCCCCCGCTCCGCCGCCGTCGATCACCCCGTCAGCTTGTCACCCGGCACTGACAACGCGCTCGGACCAGAAGGTGAGGCGCTCCCGCACGACCGGGTAGCCGGCCCTGGTGAAGTGCGCGGCCATCGGGAAGTTGTCCTGGTCCGTGGCGGCGGCGATGAACTCGGCGTCGCGTTCGACGAGGAAGTGGGTGCACTCGGCGAGCAGGTCGTAGGCGTAGCCGTGGCCGCGGTGCTCCGGCAGGACGCCGATGAAGCCGATGCACGGTCCGGACGGATTGCGGGCCGGGATGTGGATGCCGACCGGCTCGCCCTCGGGCGTGCGGGCGAGCTGCCACCACGCGCGCGGTGACGGGAACCAGTGGAAGATGTCGAGTTCCTCCTGGGCGGCCCGGTCGACTCCGCCCTGCGCGATGGCCCGCCGGGCATGGGCGTCCAGGGTGACGGAGTGGATACGGCGCAGGGCGTCGAAGAAGACGGTGTCCTCCGGTTCGGCGGAGAAGACGAGGCGTCCGGGACGCTCGGGCAGGCCGTGCTCCGGGGTCCAGCGGTAGATGAAGCGTTCCACGAGCGGTTCGTATCCGGCCTTGCGGGCGGCGGCGGTGCGGGTGGCGACGGCGGCCGGCAGACCGGGGACGTCCCGCCAGCCGGCGGGCAGGTCGAGTTCGAGTTCCTCGGTGCGCCAGGGTGCCGTCCGCAGGAGTGCGGCTCCCGCGTCCTCCTCGCCCTCGGCCACGTCGAACCAGTTGATGACGAGCGGCTCGGGGTCCTCCGGCCGGGCCCACCAGGCGGCGCGGGCCACGACCCGGCCGTCCCGCAGGGCGACCCGCTTCCAGTCGGGCCGGTACCGGGTCCGCCGGTGCTTCTCACGGAAGCCCAGCGGGTCGGGCAGGGTGTCGAAAAGGTGAGCACTGCTCTCGTCGAGCGTGCGGATGACCACAGCGGTCATGGATTCCTCCGGGATGCGTGCTGCGTACAGCGGGACGCGCTCCCGGTCAGACGTGTTACGCCCGAGGAACGGGAAGACGGGAGCGCTGAATGACTGCGGACTGCATGACGCTCGCCTCCTTCCGGTGCCGTCTCGGGCGTGCTGCACACGCTAGGAGGACGGACGGCCGGGTGTCGACGGCTTTTCCTCGGTGCACCCCGCTCCCGGCGACGGCGTAGCGTGGGGATGTGAGATCGGTGCGCGGCTCGTCGTCGCGGCGGAACCGGGAAGAGCGCGGCTGGCTGCAGGGCGCGCCACCGCCGCGATGGGTGCGGGTGTTGCCGGTGGCGCTGCTGGTGGCGGTGACCACGGCCACGTTCGTCACCCCGCATGCGAGCGATCTCGGCTTCCTTCTGGGCGCGATCCCGCCGCTCGCCGTCCTGTCGTACGGGCCGGTGGCGACCGCCGTCCTGGGCGCTCTGGTGGTCGTGGTGCTGAACCTCCCGTCGACGCACCTGAACCGTCCGGGCAACACCGATCTGCTCACCATCGTGTTCGTCGCCCTGCTGAGTGTGTTCCTCTCCTACGCGCGCAGGCTCCGGGACGCCCAGCTGGTCATGGAGCGGGCGATCGGGGAGGCCGTGCAACAGGCCGTGATGCCGCCGCTGCCGGAGCGCGTGGGGCGGGTGGGGTGCACGGGCTTCTACCGGGCCGCCCAGGACGGGACGCTGGTGGGCGGGGACTTCTTCGACGTGCGGGCGGGGCCGCACGGCGTCCGGGCGGTGCTGGGAGACGTGCGGGGGCACGGGCTGGCGGCGGTCGCGACGGTGGTGTCGCTGCTGGGCGCCTTCCGGGAGGCGGTGCTGGACCAGCCGGACCTGGCGTCGGTCGCGGCCCGCATGGACCGCAGGCTGGGGGTGGACTCGGCGGGTGAACGGCATGCGGAGTTGTTCGCGACCGCGGTGCTGCTCGAGTTCACACCCGACGCGCGGGCGGTGCGGGTGGTCGCCTACGGGCATCCGGCCCCGGTGCTGCTGCACGACGGCCGGGCCCGCGAGGTGGCCGTCACGTCGGCTCCCCCTTTGGGCCTCGGGCTGATCGGCGCCGATCCCCCCAAGGAGGTCACCGTGCCGCTCACGCCGGGCGACCGCCTGTTGCTGGCCTCCGACGGCGTCTGGGAGGCCCGGAACGCCTCCGGCAACTTCTATCCGCTGCCCGAGCGGCTGTCCGACATCGCGGACACCGTCTCCGGCGACCTGGCCGACGCCGTGTGGACCGACCTCGGCCTACAGCACTACGAGGTGCGCGACGACGCCACCCTGCTGGTCCTGACGCCCCAGCCGCCGGGCACCTGACCTCGGCACCCCGTGCCTGTGCGGACACACGGGTCAGCCCACGTCCCACAGGAAGCGGTGGGTGTGGATGCCGAAGTACGGGAAGGAGTGGATCTCGCGGACGCCCTCGATCGGCCGGACCACGTCGTTGACGAAGTCCAGCAGGTCCTTGGGGCCCGGCGCGACCACCTCGGCGAACAGGTCGAACCCGCCGGCGGTGAGCACGGAGTAGACCACCTCGGGGCGTTCGGCGAGAGCGTCGGCGACGACGCGCGGGTCGCCGTCGACGCCGATGCCGAGCAGGGCCATGGCCTGCCCGCCCATGGCCATCGGGTCGGTGATGCCGACGACCTGAACGGCCCTCGTGTCCAGCAGGCGTTGCAGGCGCTGGCGGGCCGCCGAGGCGGACAGCCCGACCTTCGGGCCGAGGTCGGCATAGGCGATACGGCCGTCGGTCTGCAGCTCGCGCAGGATGGCCCGGTCGATCTCGTCCACGACTCTCCCTTCGTGCTGTGTCGGGGGAAGGTTCCTGCTCAGCCGGCCAGTTCGGCGAGGGCCGCGGCGAACACCTGGGTGTGCGTGTCGACGTCCTGCTCGGTGGTGTCGGGGCACATGAGCGCCATGTTGTGGAACGGGGTCAGCAGGATGCCCCGGTTGGCGAGGTAGAGGTGCAGGAAGTCCTCCAGCTCCGGGTCGGCGGCCGCGGCGGACTCGGTGCCCGTGCGGGGCGCCGGCGAGGTGAAGCGGTACTCGGTGCGGGCGCCGAGGCGGCTGACGGACCAGGGCAGCTGGTGGGCCTCGATGCCGGCCCGGACACCCTCCTCGAAGCGCTCGGAGAGCTTCGCCATCCGGGCGAAGGCCTCGTCGGTGAGCACGCGCTCCAGGGTGGCCCGGGTCGCGGCGACCGACAGCGCGTTGCCGGCGAGGGTGCCGCCGACGCCGCCCATGTCGACGAGGTCCAGGTCGGCGCGGTCCAGCAGCCGCTCGGCGAGGTCCGCGGAGAGGCCGTAGGCGCCGGCCGGGATACCGCCGCCGATCGCCTTGCCGATGGTGAGCAGGTCCGGCTCGAGGTCCCAGGCGGCCGTGCAGCCGCCCGGGCCCGCCGAGAAGGTGTGGGTCTCGTCGTTGATGAGCAGGGCGCCGTACCGTCCGGTCAGGTCCCGAACGCCGGCGAGATAGCCGGGCTCGGGCAGGACGATGCCGATGTTGGTGAGCGCGGGCTCCATGAGGACGGCGGCGACGTCCCCGTGGGCCAGCTCGCGCTCCAGCCCGGCGAGATCGTTGAACTCGGCGACCCTGCTGGTCAGGGTGACGTCACAGGGGGCTCCGACGTTGCCGGGGCGGGCGGTGCCCCGGCCGTCCGGGCCGACGACGATCAGCGACTCGTCGACGCTGCCGTGGTAGCAGTAACTGTTGACCAGGATCTTCGGGCGCCCGGTGACGGCCCGGGCGAGCCGGATCGCCCATCGGTTGGCGTCGGTCGCGGTCAGCGAGAAGCTCCAGCGGGCCAGGCCGAAGCGGCGGGTCAGCTCGGCGCCGACCCACTCGGCGTCCTCCGTGGGCAGCATGGCGGTGGCCCCGCCCAGACCGGCGTACCGGCGGTCGACCGCCTCGGTGACCGCGGCGGGCGAGTGACCGGCCATCGCGCCCGTGTCACCGAGGCAGAAGTCGATGTACTCGTGCCCGTCCACGTCGGTGATCCGTGCGCCGCGGGCCCCGGCCAGGTAGCGCGGGAAGGCACCGGCCGTCTTGTTCATCCAGGTCATCGGCACCCGGCCGAAGAGGTGGTCGGCCTTCTCGTAGGCCGCCTTGGAGCGCGGGTTGCGGCGTTCGGCCTCGGCGCTCTCGCGGGCCAGGAGGGCGTGCAGACGCGTGCGGTCCATGGGGTACCTCGATGCATGCCGGGGACGGAATGGTCCGAGCGTACGAGCGAAAACGCGATGACTTCAAGACTCAACGCTCGAATCGGCTGCTTCGACGCTTGAATCGAGCGTCGGCTGGACACTCTGCCGCCATGGTGGTGTTGCCCCAACTGGCGAACCATTGTCCCGTGTTCGAACGCAATGTCTTAAACGCCAGGGTTCGCCACCCCTTCCGCCAGGTAGAAATATCTAACAGCATGCATATGCCGGGTTGGTGTGCAGGATCAGCGGAGCGGGTGCATGACGAACAGGATGTGGAAGCGGGGCGTGGAGTGGCTCGCCGCGGCGGCGGCCGATCCCCGAGCGTGCAAATGGGAGTGGGACCACGGGGAGGGCATCGCGCTGCTGGAGGCGGGCCGCTTCTGGGACGTCCTGAGCGTCCCCGAGCGGCTCGGTCTGCTCACCCTGGACCTGCTGTGGCGGCCCTCGCTGCCCGTGCCGGGGCCGACCCTGGTGGACACCGCCGCGGGGCGGGTCGGGTTCTTCCTGCCGCCGGACCCGTCCGGGGGCTGGGTCGGCGCCGGCCTGCGCTACGCGGCCAAGGGGTCCTGGGTCTCCGTGCCACCGCCGTACCGGCCCGCCCGCTCCTTGGAGTGGCTGGTCCCGCCGGACGGCAACGGCACCCTGCACCGGCCCGGCATTCTGGAGGCGGCACTGCAGGAGGCCAACGGCACGCTGGCGGTCCTCGCGCCGTCGCTCGGGCAGTAGCGGATCAGGGGCGTTCGGGCTCGGGCAGGATGCGCAGCACGGGCCCGGCGAGGAGACCCGGAGCACGTCGGGTTCCGCGGGGACGGTGCACCCCTTGGCCCGCCACTCCGCCACGAGTTGGGCGTGGATCGGCTCTCGGGTCCGGTCCATCCGGTCCACCGGGGCCCTGCGGCTGCTCCGGTCCGCCCGAACCGTCCCGTCCGCGCGGTCGGTGACGTCCATGCCGGGCAACGCCCGGGCCGCGCCACCGGTGCGCTCGGCTCCGGCGGCTCGCCGGGGCAGGTGAGCACCCGCCTCGAACGGGGCCGTCCGCCCGTCCGACACGCGTCCCGGAACAGGGGCGGCTCGGGCCGTGGAGGGGCCCGTCCGGCCGACAGGCGCCGCCGGGTGCGCGCTCCTATGCTGGGGAGCCAGGGCTCCGACGTCTCGCCCGCCGCACGTACTGCTCTCACGTGCTTGGAGTCAGCCCATGTCGCATTCATCCGCACGCCTGCGCCGGGGGGCCGCGGTCGCCGTCGTGGTGGGGACACTGATGGTGCCGCTCGGCGGCGCTCCCGCAGGGGCGGCGCCGGTCTCCGTGCCCACCGCGTTCGCCGCCGAACAGCCCTCCCCCTCCCCTTCGGGGGCGGAGGTCCGCACGATCACGCCGGACGTGGCCCGCCAACTCGACGCCGCCGTGCAGAAGGTGATGACCGAGGCGAACGTGCCCGGCGTGATGGTCGGCATCTGGACACCGCACCAGGGCAGCTACGTCAGCTCGTTCGGTGTCGCCGACAAGAGCAGCGGCCGGACGATGACACCCGACCTGTACATGCGGATCGGCAGCGAGACCAAGACGTTCACCGTGACGGCGCTGCTGCAGCTGGTGGACCAGGGCAAGGTCGGCCTGGACGATCCGATCGGCAAGTACATCGACGGGGTGCCGAACGGGAACCAGATCACGCTGCGGCAGCTCGCCGGGATGCGCAGCGGACTCTACAACTACTCCGCGGACGACGACTTCTTCAAGGCGCTCACGTCCGATCCGCAACGCCCCTTCACGCCCCAGCAGCTGCTCGCCTACTCCTTCAAGCACCCGGTGCTGTTCCCGCCGGGACAGAAGTTCTACTACAGCAACACCAATCTCATCCTGCTCGGCCTGGTCGTCGAGCAGCGGAGCGGACAGCGCCTCGGCGACTACATCCGTCAGCACGTCCTGGAGCCCGCCGGGTTGAAGAACACCCTGTTCCCGGCCGGCGCGGAGTTCCCCGCCCCGCACGCGCAGGGCTACACGAACCAGACGGCCGACGGCAAGATCGCGGACACGGCCGGCTGGAACCCGTCCTGGGCGTGGGCGGCCGGCGCGATGATCTCGACCCAGGACGACCTGCGGGTGTGGGCGCGCACGGTGGCTACCGGCCAATTCCCGGACGGCAGCTGGATGATCAGCCCGGTCACACAGAGGCAGCGGCTCACCACACCGGCCACACCGATCCCGGGGGCAGGGTACGGGCTGGGCATCTTCAACGTGCAGGGCTGGATCGGCCACAACGGCTCCCTGCCGGGCTACGAGTCCCTGACCGTCTATCTCCCGGCGGCACAGGCGACCCTCGTGGTGCTGCTCAACACCGACATCGACCACAACGGCCAGGAACCGAGCACCCTGTTCGGCGAGGCGATCACGCAGATCATCTCCCCGAACCACGTCTTCAACCTGCCGGCCGAACCCGCGGCCAGATAGGTTCCGACCAGGGCGGTTTCCGGTCGAGTCGAGGACGCCCTGTTCGCTGCCGGACCACGACGGTGTGTACTGGACCGCGCCTGCCTCGCCAGAGCCGACCAGCCAGGAGAGCCGTCGTGACCGTCACCGACCGCATCCCGCTCGACCCGTTCGGCACCGACATCGTCGTGGAGAGCGCCCGGCTGCGCGCCCTCGGCCCGGTCGTCCCCGTGGAGCTGCCCGGCGGCATCCCCGCATGGGCGCCCACCGGGTACGACGTCCTCAGGGAACTGGTCCTCGATCCCCTGGTGAGCAAGGACGCGCGCCGGCACTGGCGGCTGTGGCCGCAGACCGGCGAGCGCCCCGCCTGGAGCTGGATCGTGACCTGGGTGGGCGTGGTCAACATGCTGACCACCTACGGTCCCGACCACACCAGGCTGCGCAAGCTGGTGGCCCCGAGCTTCACGCTCCGGCGCACCGAGGCGCTGCGCCCGCGCGTGGCGGCCATCACCGCCGAGCTCCTGGACGTGCTGGCGGCCGAGGGCGCCGACGGCCGCGCGGTCGACCTGCGGGCCGGGTTCGCCCATGCGCTGCCCATGCGCCTGATCTGCGAACTGCTCGGGGTGCCCGACGGGTTGCGCACGGACGCCGCACGCCTCATCACCGACATCTTCGACACCTCCGACCCGAGCCCGGAGCACGCGGCGTCCGTGCAGGAGCGGATCGGCACGGTGCTGGGCGCGCTGCTCACGTACCGGCGGCAGGAGCCGGGCGACGATCTCACCACGGAGCTGATCCGGGTCCGGGACGAGGACGGCGACCGGCTCTCCGACGAGGAGCTGCTGCACACGCTGCTGCTGGTGGTCGGCGCCGGGTTCGAGACCACCGTCAATCTCATCGGCAACGCGGTCGTCGCCCTGCTGACGCATCCGGCACAGCTGGCGGCGGTGCGCTCCGGGGAGGCCGGCTGGGAAGGAGTGGTCGAGGAGACACTGCGGGTGCATCCGTCGATCGCCGCGCTGCCGCTGCGGTTCGCGGTCGCGGACCTGAAGGTCGGGGGCGTGACGATCCCGGCCGGGGACGCGATCATCACGACGTACGCGGCCGCCGGCGTGGACCCGGCGCGCTACGGGCCGGACGCGGCGGACTTCGACGCGGGTCGCGGCGCCGACGACCATCTGGCGTTCGGGATCGGCGTGCACCGCTGCATCGGCGCTCCGCTGGCCCGCATGGAGGCGCGGACCGCACTGCCCGCGCTGTTCGCCCGCTTCCCGGAGCTGCGCCTGGCCGTCGGCACCGACGAGCTGCGGCAGGTGCCGTCGTTCATCGCGCACGGCTGGCAGGAGGTACCGGTCCGGCTCGGCGGCTGAGACACGTGCGGGGCTCCGACCGGTCCCCCGTTCCGGTCGTGCCCCGCGACTGCTGAAACTACGCGCGGGGACACGGCGGTGGGTATCGCGCCGGTGCCCTTTCCGGAGCGGCGAGGACTCACTCGTGCACAGGGGAGTCCGGTTGGCCCCGGTTCGCCCCGCCGACGGTGGGTGCGGCGAGGGCACCGGTGGCCAGGTGGGCGAGGACGACCTCGTACAGGTCGCTGCCCATGGCCAGCAGCTGGCGTTCCAGAACCGGTTCGGCGGCCCGGACGTGGTCGCGTACGGTCTGGGCGTGCACGCCCAGGTCCCGGGCCGTGCGTTCGGCGTTCGAGTCCGCGGCGATCCAGGCGCGCAGAGTGCCCCGCAGATCGCGGCCGTCTCCGTCCAGGCGGCCGAGGAGGTCCTGCGCCCACAACCGCAGCGCGGCCGAGGCGAGCAGGTCACCGAGCCGGTCGGGGGCCGGGCGCGGGGCCGGGCCGTCGGGGTCGTACGGGCCCTGCACCGCCTCGGTGTTGAGCGCGAGACGAACGGCTGCGCGGGTGGTGAGGTGGGAGAAGTCGGTGCCGAGCAGCGCCTCGACGCGGTCCATGCGGGCACGGACGGTGTTGCGGCTGACGCCGAGGACCTTGGCCGCGCTGACGGCGGTGAACTCCAGGCCCAGCCGGGTCGTGGCGAGCAGTTCGGCGCGGATGTGGTGGGGCAGCCTGTCGAGGGGACGCAGTACGCCCGCGGACCAGGCGCGCAGGGCGACGGGGTCCATGAGCCGTTCGGGGTGAGTGCGTTCGGCGTAGACGGCCGTCTGGTCCGGGCGGAAGCGGGCGACGGCGAGGGCGCTGATGGCCTGCCCGTAGGCGGTGGCGGTCCGGGCGAGGCGCTGGCGCAGGCTGCCGCCGAGGAAGGTGCCCGGCCGGCCGTCGACGAGGGTGCGCAGCCGGTCCCCCGCCGCCGGCCGGGGGCCGACGACGATGACGTGCCCGTCCACCGCGGGGCAGCGCACGACGAGTGCCAGGCCTTCGGTGATGTGCGCGCAGGCATCGGCGAGCGCGTCCCGCTCGGCGGGCGAGACCTCGACGACGTAGACGCACGCGGTGTCCTCCTCGAGCAGGCCCGGCCACAGTCCTGCCGCGACCCGGCGGGCGGAGACGGTGTCCTCCACCATCAGCAGCTGCAGGATGGCCAGCCGCAGGTCGGCCGTGGCCCGGCGCAGCCGGCGCCCGTCGTCCGTCAGCTTTTGTTCCCTGAGGAGGAGTTCGAGCACGGATGCGGTGCGGTTCACGATGTCGGCGGCACGCCGGTCGAAGGGGTCGCGGCGGGCCACGGCGAGCACCGCTCCCGCCGCCGGGCCCCGTTCGGGGTCCCGTATCCCGACCAGGCGGACATGGCGTTCGCCGTCCTCCAGGGCGGCCGCGGAGATCCGGCCGGTGACCACGTCGGCCAGCACGGTGCCGTCGAGCGGCAGGCGCTCACCGGCCAGAAGGCTTCCCTGGGTGCCCTGGAGGCAGACCGTGGCCCCGACGGTCCGCCCCAGCCAGGTGACGACCCTGCGCGGGTCACGGCCGGCGGGACGCAGATGGTCGAGCAGCTGCTCCGCCCACGTGGTGTCGGAGTCCCGCGGCTGCTGGGCGTGAGGGCCCTCGTCGGCTCGGCCGGCCACGTCGACCTTCTCCTCGTCGTCGGTTTGACCTCGGCTTTCGAACGTGGACGTTACCCCAAGCGGGGCCGCACGCCTCCCGACGGTGACGAGCGCGCATGCGACGGCGCACACACGGCACCCCGGGCCGGCGCCTGGGCACCAGCCGGTTGAGCCACAACTCCATTGCTCATGGGGGCAGTTCGCCGGTCGGCCGCCGGCCCGCATCCGGGCGGCCGCGAGAGCGGACCCGGCACTCCGAGCACCCCGGCCCCATGGGCATCGCGACGCAGCGCGCCGGAGCCGCGCGCGGTGCCCGGCGACGGCATAAGCTCGGCGGATGGCGAAGTACTTCGACGTGCACCCCGAGAACCCCCAGCCGCGCAGCATCACTCAGGTCGCCGACGCGGTCCGCTCGGGTGCGCTCATCGCATACCCCACCGACTCCTGCTACGCGCTCGGCTGCCAGCTGGGCAGCCGGGACGGCATCGACCGGATCCGTTCCATCCGCCGGCTCGACGACCGGCACCACTTCACGCTGATGTGCCGGGACTTCGCGCAGCTCGGCCAGTTCGTCCGCGTCGACAACGACGTGTTCCGGGCCGTCAAGGCGTCGACTCCCGGCAGCTACACCTTCATCCTGCCGGCCACCCGCGAGGTGCCACGCATGCTGCAGCATCCCAGGAAGAAGACCGTGGGTGTGCGCATCCCCGACCACGTGGTGACCCAGGCGCTGCTGGCCGAGCTGGGCGAACCGCTGCTGTCGAGCACGCTGCTGCTGCCGGACGAGGAGGAGCCGATGACGCAGGGCTGGGAGATCAAGGACCGGCTCGACCACGCGGTGGACGCGGTGGTGGACTCCGGGGACTGCGGCACCGAGCCGACCACGGTCGTGGACTTCTCCAGTGGCGAGGCGGAGATCGTGCGGCGGGGCGCCGGGGACACCTCCCGGTTCGAATAGAGGGCGGAAGTCCGGTCCCGGCGGAGTGGATCTTGCATGGCAGCATGAGAGGTACACGCAGCACCGAGGGGCATCCGCCTCCCGCCGCTGATTCCTCAGGAGGCTCCTCAGCATGACCGCCGTACAGGGAACAGCCGTCGACATCCCGACCGAGGACGGCACCGCCGACGCGTACCTCGCCCACCCCGCGGACGGGAACCCGCATCCGGGGGTCCTGCTCTACCAGGACGCCTACGGCCTGCGCCCGCAACTGAGGGCGATGGCCGACCGGCTCGCCGGCTCCGGTTACACGGTCCTGGTGCCGAACGTCTTCTACCGGCACGGCCGCACCCCGATCGGAGAGCTTCCGGAGTTCATCGACCCCGCTGCCGACCCGACCATCTGGGAGCGGATCGGCCCGGTCATGGCCTCCCACACCCCCGAGCAGGTCAGGCGGGACGCGGACGCCTACCTGGGCTGGCTGGCCGGCAGCCCGCTGGTCGCCGACGGCCCGGTCGCGCTGACGGGTTACTGCATGGGCGCCCGCCTGGCGCTGCGCACGGCGGCCACCCATCCCGAGCGGGTGGCCGCGGCGGCCGGCTTCCACGGCGGCCGGCTGGCCACCGACGCCCCGGACAGCCCGCACCGCGGCGCCGAGCACATCACCGCCGAGCTGTACTTCGGCCACGCCGACCAGGACCACTCCATGCCCGAGGAGCAGATCCGGCTCCTGACGGACACGCTCACCGCCGCCGGCGTACGGAACACCTGCGAGGTCTACCCGGGGGCGCAGCACGGCTACACGCAGGCCGACACCCCCTCCTACGACCGGGACGCCGACGAGCGGCACTGGGCGGCACTTCTCGACCTGCTGAAGCGCACGTTCTGAGGTCTGCCGGGCGCCCGCGACGCGGCGGGCGCCGCCCGGATCCCGTCCAACTCATTGACATGCACCCGCCCGACCGCAACGCTGAGAGCGCTCTCAAACAGGTACGGACCAATGTCCGTACGACCCCGACCCCACACGGAGGTGGAGAGTGCCCCTCAGCATCACGCGCCCCGCGCTGCCCCTGGCGGCCGCGGCGGCCCTGGTCGGCGGCCTGCTCACGCTGGTCGCACCGGACCCGGCCGGTGCCGCCGTACCGGACACCATCCCGCTGAAGATCACCAACAACTCGGGCCGCTCCGACCCGGTGTACGTCTACGACCTCGGCACCCAGCTGTCCTCAGGACGGCAGGGCTGGGCCGACGCGAACGGCGCCTTCCACGCCTGGCCGGCGGGCGGCAACCCGCCGACTCCCGCACCGGACGCGGCGATCGCAGGGCCCGCCGCCGGGCAGTCGAAGACGATCCGTATCCCGAAGTTCTCCGGCCGGATCTACTTCTCCTACGGCCAGAAGCTCGACTTCCGGCTGACCACCGGCGGGCTGGTGCAGCCGGCCGTGCAGAACCCGTCCGACCCCAACCGGAACATCCTGTTCAACTGGTCGGAGTACACCCTCAACGACTCCGGGCTGTGGCTCAACAGCACCCAGGTGGACATGTTCTCGGCGCCGTACGCGGTCGGCGTGCAGCGCGCCGACGGCAGTGTGAGCAGCACCGGGCACCTCAAGTCCGGTGGCTACACCGGCTTCTTCAACGCGCTGCGCGGGCAGCCGGGCGGTTGGGCGAACCTGATCCAGACGCGCTCCGACGGCACCGTGCTGCGCGCCCTGTCTCCGCTGTACGGCGTGGAGACCGGGGCTCTGCCGGCGAACGTGATGGACGACTATGTCAACCGGGTCTGGCAGAAGTACTCGACGTCGACCCTCACGGTCACACCGTTCGCCGACCAGCCGGGCACCAAGTACTACGGCCGGGTCTCGGGGAACGTCATGAACTTCACCAACTCCTCCGGCGCGGTCGTCACCAGCTTCCAGAAGCCGGACGCGTCCAGCATCTTCGGCTGCCACAAGCTCCTGGACGCACCCAACGACGCCGTGCGCGGCCCCATCTCCCGCACGCTGTGCGCCGGTTTCAACCGCTCCACCCTGCTGGTGAACCCCAACCAGCCGGACGCCTCGGCAGCAAACTTCTACCAGGATGCGGTGACCAACCACTACGCGCGCAAGATCCACGCGCAGATGACCGACGGCAAGGCGTACGCGTTCTCCTTCGACGACGTCGGCAACCAGGAGTCGCTGGTCCACGACGGCAGCCCGCAGCAGGGCTATCTGACGCTGGATCCGCTCTCCTGACATGCCACGGTCCCGCACCCGGAAGCCTCCGGTGTGCGGGACCGCGACGTGGGACTCAGCCGGTCGTCAGGGCGGTGTCGTCCACGACGAAGCTGGTCTGGAGCGAGATGTCCTCGACTCCGCTGAACTTCAGCGTGACCGTCGAGCCCGCCAGCGAGGACAGGTCGAAGGACTTCTGGCTGTAGCCGGAAGCCTTGTTGAGGTTCGAGTACGTCGCCAGGGTCTTCGAACCGGCGGTCACCGTCAGCTTGTCGTACTGAGTGCTGGTGGTGGTCTCCGAGGTGTCGATGTGCAGGTAGAAGGTCAGCGTCGCCTTGCAGCCCGCGGGGATCGTCACCGACTGGGACAGGGTGTCGGTGTGCGAGGAGCCGTACCCGTCCAGCCAAGCCTTGTAGGAGCCGCTGTGGGCCGCCTCACCGCTGTCCGTGCCGATGACCCCGCTGGTCGCCGTCCAGCCGCTGCTGCCCGACTCGAAGCCGGGGTTGCTCAGCAACTGGGTCGAGGAGCAGCCGCCGCCGGTGGGGTTGACCGTCCAGCCGAAGGTCGCGGTGCCGGTCGCGCCGGTGGAGTCGGTCACCGTGACCGTGGTGCTGGAGCTGCCCGCGGTGGTGGGCGTGCCGGAGATCAGGCCGGTCGAGCTGTTGATCGACAGGCCGGCCGGCAGCCCGGAGGCGCTGTAGGTGAGAGCACCGCTGTTGGTGCTGCTCGCCTGGATCTGCAGGCTGACCGCGGTGCCGACGGTGGCGGTCTGGCTGCCCGGGTTGGTGACCGTCACTCCGCTGCTGGGCGGGTTGATGTGGCCGCCGACGTTGATGCCTGCGAAGGCGTTGCCCACCCCGGCGTACTGGGTGGAGTTGGTGCCGTAGAGCGCGGTGGCCGCGTTCAGGGCCGCGGTGCGGGCGGCGGCGTAGTCGGTGCTCGACGTCATGTACGACGTCAGCGCCTTGTACCAGATCTGCAGCGCCGCGGCCCGGCCGATGCCGGTGACGGCGACCCCGTCGGAGGTCGGGCTGTTGTAGGTGACGCCGTTGATGACCTTGGTGCCACTGCCCTCGGACAGCAGGTAGAACATGTGGTTCGCGGGGCCCGAGGAGTAGTGCACGTCGAGGTTGCCGACGCCCGAGTACCAGCTGTCGGCGGATCCACCGTCCTTGCTGGGCTTGTCCATGTAGCGCAGCGGGGTGCCGTCGCCGTTGATGTTGATCTTCTCGCCGATGAGGTAGTCGCCGACGTCCGAGCTGTTGTTGGCGTAGAACTCCACGCCGGTGCCGAAGATGTCGGAGGTGGCCTCGTTCAGGCCGCCGGACTCACCGGTGTACTCCAGACCCGCGGTGTTGGAGGTGACACCGTGGGTCATCTCGTGGCCCGCGACGTCGAGCGAGGTCAGCGGGTCGGCGTTGCCGGAGCCGTCGCCGTAGGTCATGCAGAAGCAGCTGTCGTCCCAGAAGGCGTTCACGTACGCGTTGCCGTAGTGGACGCGGGAGTAGGCGCCGACACCGTCGTTCTTGATGCCGCTGCGGCCGAAGGTGTTCTTGTAGAAGTCCCAGGTCTCCTGCGCGCCGTAGTGGGCGTCCGCACCCGCGGTGGCCGCGTTGGACGTGGTGCCGTTGCCCCAGGTGTCGCTGGTCTGGGAGAACAGGGTGCCGGTGCCCGAGCTGCCGTGGTTGAGGTTGTACGTCTTGTGGCCGCCGCGCGTCCCGTCGGTCAGGGTGTAGTTCGACCCCGACTGGGTCGTGGTCAGCGTGACCTGGCCGCTGTACTGCGTGTTACCGGTGCCCGTCCTGACGGCCTGGTAGCGGTACAGCTCCTTGCCGGTGGTGGCGTCGGTGACGACGTGGAGCTGGCTGGGCGTGCCGTCATCCTGGAAGCCGCCGACCACCGTCTCCCAGGCGAGCTTCGGGGTGCCATTGCCGGCCCAGATCACCTTGCGGGCGCTGTCGGCGGTGGCCTTCTTCCCGTGGAGGGTCTTCGCGGCCTTGAGGGCCTTGGTCTCGGCGGCGGACTTGGTGAAGGCCGCAGTGGTGGAGGCGACCTTGATCTTGTGCTTGTTGTTGAAGGTCGTGCTCACGGTGCCCGCGGCCAGGGAGGCGGGCGGGGTGTGCACGATGAGGTCGCCACCGAGGACCGGCAGGCCGGCGTAGGTGCGTTCGTAACGCGTGTGCAGGGTGCCGTCGTTGTCCTTGACGACGCCCTTGACGACCAGCTTCTCCTTGGCGCCGAGCCCGAGGGTGCGGGCCGTCGCGGCGGTCTTCTCCTTGGCGCTCTTGATCAGCGCGGAGTGCTGGGCGGGGCTGAGCTTGGCCTCCAGGCCTCCGGTGCGAACGGGGCTCGGGTGGGGGCCTGCGGGCTTGGCGGTCGCCGGGACCGACTGGATGCCGACGGCGAGAAAGGCGGCGGTGGAGACCAGTGCGGCTCCGACCGTGGCCCGTCTGTGGGGAAGACGTCTCACTCGTACTCCTCCTGCTGCGGCCGCCGGGTCGCGGCCGGTGACAGACCGGACAGACGGGTGTGCTGCCCGGGACGAGCTGAGCTGTGCGGGGACCGTGATCCGTACACACACCTTGGAGGATCCGTGTGCGGGGGGAGGATTTCAGCTTTGACCCGCGCATGTCAGCCATGTCGGGGGCAATCGAGGGTTTTCCCTATGCGGACGGGGCAGCCCGGGACACTCCCGTCGGTATGGCCCCCAAGTGCTCCTGCAGAAAACGGATCTGATGGTCCAGCAGGTTTTCGGTCAGATCGGTGCCGATCGGCTGGTGTCCCGTGCCGGGCAGGAGCAGCACCTCGTGCGGGCGGCCCGCCGCGAGCAGCGCCTCGGACGGGCGCAGGGTGTGGAGGGGCCGGACGTTGGTGTCGGCGAGACCGTGGATCAGCAGCAGCGGGCGGGTGAGCCGGTGCGCCTCGCCGAGCAACGAGCAGGCGTCGTACCGCTCCGGGTGCTCGTCGGGGTGACCGAGGAACCGTTCACGCCAGTAGGCGCGGTAGAGCCGCTGGTCGGTGACGCCCGCGCCGGCGACGGCCGCATGGAAGACGTCCGGCCGGCGCAGGACGGCCAGGGCGGCGAGCGAGCCGCCGAAGGACCAGCCGCGGATGCCGACCCCGTCCAGGTCGAGGACGGGATGGCGGCGGGCGGCCGCGCGCAGCGCGCTCACCTGGTCGTCCAGCACCGGCCCGAGCAGGTCGCCGTGCACCGCCCGTTCCCAGTCGGGCCCGCGCCCCGGGGTGCCGCGGCCGTCGGCGACCAGCAGCGCGAAGCCCTGCTCGGCGAACCACTGGGACAGCAGGTCCTTCCAGCCGTGCGCGGCGGTCACCCGCTGGGTCGCCGCGCCGCCGTACGGGTCGAGCAGCACCGGCAGCCGGCCGTGCTCCGGTCGATGCCAGGAGGGCAGGTACAGGTCGGCGCGCAGCTCCCGCGGACCCAGCCGCAACGGGGTCCGGCGCACGTCCAGCGCGGGCCGTTCGGCGTACGACGGCACGGGCAGGACCGGTCGCCGGGCACGCAGCACCTCGGCGCGCCCGCCCGGTCCATCCGCGTCGAGGGTCGTCCGTACGAGGGTGCCGCCGCACCGCACTCCCCCGTGCAGCCCCGCTCCCGCCCTCAGCCGCCGCGGCCCGCTGCTCGGCTCCAGGACCACAGGTGGGTCTCGGTGGGCTCGTCGGAGCCGGTGAACAGCACGTCGTCCCCGTCGACACCGAGGACGGAGCGGAGTTGGAAACCGGCCGGGGCGACCGGCTCACCGTCCACGGCCAGGTGTCGGGTGCCGCACAGGTCGGCGTGCGACAACAGGGCACCGGAGGCGGTGCGGGCGGGGAGTCCGGTCACCGACTGCACCCAGCGGGAATCCCGTTGCTCGTGCAGGAGCGTGGCGCGGCCGTCCGCGGGGTCGACGGCGAGGAAGTGCACCTGCACTGGTCGCGGGACTGCACGACCGCGAAGGGCCCGTGGACGTCCCAGCCCGCTCCGACCTGGGGGGCCACGGATGGGAGCCTTCCCCAGCTTTCGCACAGTCCGTCGGATGCCCTGGCCGGCGGCGCCCGGCGTGCCCGGGAGCAGGGCGCCGCCTGACCGACACCATGCCAACTTGTCTGGTCAAGTTTGGTCTCGGTTCTTCCGTTCGACAGCGCAGACCGATACCCATGTCCCGTTCATCGTGCACAGCCGGGCCCAATGGCCCTCACCCTCACCACACCCTCTTGAACGGGACGAGGTACACGCATGCGACTGCGCTGGAGATCCCTCGGCGGGCTCCTGGCCCTCCTCGGCGCACTGATCGTCTCCACTCCCCCGGCCCACGCGGCCGGGAGCAGCGGCAATCTGATCGTCAACGGCGATGCGGAGGCCGGCGGTTACTGCACCGACGACTGGTCCGCGGCCACCACGGTGCCCGGCTGGACGACCCAGGCCGGCGGCCCGGACGTCATGTGCCACACCGCCGGCTCCTTCGGGCTGCCCGGCGACGGCAAGGCCCCGGGCAAGGCCTTCTTCGGGCCCGGCAACTTCGGTGACGGCTCGATGTCGCAGACCGTGGACGTCTCCTCGGCCGCCACGGCCATCGACGGCGGCGGCGTGAGCTACAACCTCTCCGGCTGGCTCGGCGGCTGGACGGTCTACGGCGGTTACGCGGCGGTCGGTCTGCACTTCCGGGACGCGAGCGGCCACCCGCTGGGCGCGACGGCCAAGCTGCCGACGGTCTCCGCGTCCGACCGGGGTCTGGCCACCAAGTTCCTGTCCCGCAGCACCACCGGCCAGGTGCCCGCCGGGACCCGGTCGATCCAGGTCGAGGTGCAGTTCCTGTCGACGTCGCACGAGACCGGTTACCTCGACAACCTCTCCCTCACCCTGGACACCCCGGTCACCGCGCCGGCGCCGCTCACCCCGCCGGTGTCCCAAGTGCCGGGCTACGACCACGTGTTCATGGTCATGATGGAGAACACCGACTACTCCGAGGTCATGAACGACCCGGCCGACACGCCCTACATGCACAGCCTGATGAACCAGGGCGCGACCCTGACCGACTTCCACGGCGTCTACCACCCGAGCGACGAGAACTACCTCGCCGTCGCGGGCGGTGACACCTATGCCAAGGGCGCTACGTACTGGCCCAACATCAACTCCCCGCAGCGCAACCTGGGCGACACCCTGGAGGACGCCGGGAAGACCTGGAAGGCCTACGAGCAGGGCATGGGCACCCCGTGCAACACCAAGAACAACAACGACAGTTACTACGAGCCCGACGACGCCCCGTTCATCAACTACACCGACATCAGTGGCAACGCGTCGCGCTGCGCCGCCCACCTGTTCGACACCTCGCAGCTCACCACCGACCTGCAGTCGGCCGCGACCACGCCGAACTTCTCCTGGATCGCCGCCGACGACTACTACGACGGTGAGGCCTCCGGCAACGGCAGCGCCACCAGCCTGAAGACGCAGGACGGCTGGCTGAAGCAGACCCTCGCCCCGGTGCTGTCCTCCCCCGCCTGGACCCAGCAGCGCTCCCTGCTCGTCCTGACCTGGGACGAGAGCCAGAGCGAGGCCTACAACCACATCGTCACCACGGTCGTCGGCTCGCAGGGCACCGTCCCGGCCGGCACCAGCAGCCCGGCCCACTACGACCACTACGGCATAGCCCGCACCATCGAGTCGGCCCTCGGCCTGCCCGGCCTGACCGCCAACGACACCTACGCGACGCCGCTGAACGCCGCCTTCGCACCGTCCACCGCGACGGCGCCGAAGCTCACCGGTGACCTGAACGCGGTCGCGAACGGCGGCAACGTCACCTTCCGGTACTCGGTTCCGTCCGCCGCGCAAGTCAGCGCGAAGAACTGGATCGGCATCTACCCGGCCGGTGTCACCCCGGGCCAGCGGTCCGCACTGACCTGGGCCTACACACCCAACGCCAGCGGCGCGGCCACGTTCTCCACCGGCAAGCTCAGCGGCGCGGGCAAGTACGATGTGTACTACCTCGCCAATGACGGCTATTCGGTGCTGGCCGGGCCGTTCTCGCTGACCGTGGACTGATCAGGACCGTGGACTGATCGGGCACCTTCAGTTCGGCGCCCCGGGGGGTACCCGGGGCAGCGGGTCGAGCCTCACCGTGCGGGGGTCGGCCAGGTAGGCACCGATCGACCTGGCCGCCTCACGCCGCTGTACGCCGGCCTGGACGCGCAGGGTGTCGGCGAGTCGACGCAGGGCGTCCCGGAGAGTGGCCCTGACCGGAGCGTGCAGGCCGGGCGATTCGAGGACGGTGAGCAGATGGTTCAGGACAGTCCAGTCGGCCGTCTGCCGTACGCCCTCCCCGCCCGGCACCTGCGCGTCGCCGTCCTCCTCGTCGCTCAGCCAGGTCGCGTCCAGCAGGGCGTCCACGACATCCTCGACGCCCGGCATGGCCGGGTCCTTGGCGTGCTGCCAGGCCACGCGGCCGAGCCGGGCGGGGTCCAGCAGTTCGGCGGTGACGAGGGTGACGGCGGTCCGTACGGCCTCGAAGGGGTCGAAAAGCCGTCCGGCGCGGGTGTCGACGTACTGGTCGTTCCGCTCGTACCGGATGGCGGGCGGGGTGAGTGCGTCCAACACGGCTTCAGGCAGACCGAGTTGATGGGTCCGGAGCAGTTCGGCCAGACGGGTCAGGGCCGTACGCTGGGTGGCCGCGTCGACGGCCTCCACGCCCGGGGAGTCATCTCCGGCCTGCGCATAGCCGTACCGGACCCCGCCGACGAGGCGGGCCACGGCGGTGACCTCGTGGCGGTGGAGCAGGTGCAGCAGCACCGCCCGTTCCTCCAGTTCACCGGTCTGCCGCCCGGGCGGCAGCACCCCACGTGAGAAGCCCTCCATGGCGATGCGGCGCACCCGGAGCACGGTAGCCAGGGCCCGGAGTGCGTCTCCCTCGGTCACCCATGGCACGCCGTCCGGGTGCGCGGCCGCGGTGCCCTGGGCGTCCACGTCGCTCACATACATCAGGCCCGCCTCCGCCACCTCGCGGCGCAGCTCGGCCAACTCGCTTTCCTCGTCGGCGAAGTGGCCGTAGCCGTGAGCGACGAGGAAGTGGTCCCAGGGGCCCAGGCCGGTCGGGTAGGCGTGGGTGAGGTCGAGATCGCCGGTGTCGGTCACGGTGACGTGGGCGTGCGGGTAGTCCATGACGGACGGTGCCGGGTGCCGGGTGCCGGCGAAGTTGTGCATGAACCCGAGAGCATGACCGATCTCGTGCGCGGCGAGCAGTCGGAGCCGGGCGAGCATCAACTCCTCGACGGCGGCCAGGCGTTCGCCCTCGTCGGGCCGGCCGTACGGGGCGAGCAGTGCCTCGCCGAGGGCACGGACCTGGTCGAGGCGCTGGGAGCCGAGCCGGACCCGGGCGTGCAGGATCTCACCGGTGCGCGGGTCCGTCAGGCCCTGCCCCAGGGACCAGCCGCGGCCGGAACGGTGCACCCACACCACGCCGTTGACCGCCGGGTCGTGCGGGTCGAAGTCGTCGCCCGCGGTCTCCACACGGTAGGCGTCGGGCAGACCGATCCGGGCGAAGGCCTCCCGCCACCAGTTGCCGCCCTCGACGACCGCCGTACGGAAGGGCTCGGGGACGGCAGGGTCGACGCGGAAGACGACGGGCGCGCCACCGGGCTCGGCACGGAACCGGGGCTGGACCTTGACCTGGGTGTCCGCACGGCCGGCCAGGCCGTGATCGGCCCACCCGACGCCGTAGCTGCCGGAGGCCGGATGGTAACGGCGTGCTGCAAGTGGAGACTTGGGCAGGCGCAGGAGGACCAGCTGCTGGACGACGGTCACCGCGCGCGGGTCGGCGGCGACCGCCCGGAGGGCCGGGCCGCGGCCGGGTCCCCGGAAGGTGAGCAGGGCGGCCAGGCGGACGGCGTCCGGGCCGGTGCGGCTGTCGGCGACGAGCGGAAGACTGGTGGCGGCGTCGAGGGCGTACTCGCCCTGTCCCTCGTCCTCCAGGTGCTCGGCGACACGGTCGTGGTCGTACAGGACGAGCCCGCCGGCGTCCACGACGACCGCGCCGGCCTCCTCCCGCAGCACCGGTCCGCTCCACACCACGGACACGGCGAAGGACTCCTGACCCGCCCGCACGCCGGCCGGCTCTCCGCTGGTCAGGAAGTGCTTGTTGCGTACGAGGAGCAACACCCGGCCGCCCGCCCGGCGGAGCTCCGCGAGACGGGCCTTGCCCGCCCGGCCCCGGTCCAGCTGCAGTTCACTGGAGCCGACTCCCTGCGAGAGGGAGACGGTGAGCAGGAAGGGCTCGTCGAAGTGACGGATGCCCAACAGCAGCCGCTCCGAACCGCTTTCGAGGTCGGGTACGAGGTCGAGGAAGTCGGGGGCGGAGGTGTCGTCGCCGGTCATGCGGGCCTCTCGGTCGGTGCGGGTCCGGGAACGCTCGGTGCGGGTCCGGGGACGCATCGTGTCAGGCCCCGCCCTGCGGGCCGTGATCGGCACGTTGTTACGGTGCACCGCGTGTCTGAATCCTCACGCGATACCGCACAGGGCGCAGGCTGGGGCGCGGCCGAACGCGGCGCCTACCAGCAGCTGATGCCCGACCACGTCGAGAAGCTGTCGTGGCTGAACCCGAGGACCCTGTGGGCCGCCCGCAACGGCGTGCTGGCGTCCTGGTTCGGCGACCCGACGGGCCGTACCCGCAGCCGCCTGGTGGCCCGGCAGGCCGAGGCGGGGGCACCCGTCGACAAGGTGGTCCGGCGGGAGGTGCCGGACCGGTTCTCCTTCATGGTCATCGGGGACACCGGAGAGGGCGACGACTCCCAGTACGCCGTCGTGCCGGGCTTTCTGAAGGCGGGTCAGGACACGGAGTTCGCGGTGATCGCGAGCGATGTCATCTACCCCGTCGGCAGCGCGGACGACTACGGCACCAAGTTCTTCCAGCCGTACCAGGACTACCCGGCACCCATATACGCGATACCGGGCAACCACGACTGGTACGAGGACCTCGGCGCGTTCATGCGCGTCTTCTGCGCCGACGCCCCGCCGCCGGCCCCCGAGCCCACGCCCCGCCCGCTCACCGGCGCCTGGTGGCAGAACCTGCTCTGGCACCGGCCGCGCCCGGGGGACGGTCAACGTCTCGCCGATGCACAGAAGTTGCGGTCGGCGCCGGCGCAAGAGGCCGTGCAGCCGGGGCCGTACTGGGCGATCGACGCCGGTCCGGTGCGGATCGTAGGCATCGACACCGGACTGCTGGGCACGATCGACGCCGAACAGGGCGCATGGCTGCGGGAGGTCTCCCGCGGGCCGAAGCCGAAGATCCTGATCACCGGCTCGCCGCTGTACGTGGACGGCGAGCACCACCCCTGTGCCATCGAGGGTGGCGGCACGGTCGACGACATCGTCCGCGACCCGGCGCACCACTACGTGGCCGCGATCGGCGGCGACATCCACAACTACCAGCGCTATCCGGTCGACGTGGACGGCCGGACCGTCCAGTACGTGGTCTCGGGCGGCGGCGGCGCGTTCATGCACGCCACGCACACCATCCCGCGGGTGTCGGTCGCGGGCGTCACCGAGCGGGACTTCCGCTGCTATCCGCTGCGCGGCGACTCGCTGGCCTTCTACAGCCGCCTGTACGGCCGCCGCCTGCGCCTGCGCCGCTTCTTCACGCTCACCGAGTCCGAGGCGACGGCCGTCATCGCCGAACGGCTGGGCATCGAGCCGGGCCGGGCGCCCGGCCCGGACACCCGGATCACCCGGCGCACCCGCCTGGTCGCGAGCCTGCTGGGCACCGGCGGCCGCCCCGACCGCACCTCCCGCTTCCGGCTGCCCGTGCGCAAGCTGTATACGCAGCTGTTCTCGCCCGGCTCGGCCACCTACAGCCCACCGTTCTTCAAGTGCTTCCTGCGCCTGGACGTCACCCCGGAGGCGGTACGGCTGCGCTGCTTCGCCGCGACGGGCAATCGCGCCCAGGAACTCGATCCGCCGGTCGAGGACGAGGTCACCATCCCGCTGAACTGATCACACGGTTGTCACGCTCGCCTGCCAGAATCGGGGCAGGGCCGACGCCATGACCGGGGCGGAGCCGACGTACGACCGCTGGAGGAGCCCGTGTCGTCCACCGCCCGCCCGCTGCGCAAGCTGGGTTTCCTCACCATCGGTCTGTTCGACGCGGCCGACCCGGGCCGGGGGCACGAGACCACGCTGGAGATCATCGAGCTGGGCGAGCGGCTGGGCTTCGACAGCGCCTGGGTCCGCCACCGGCACCTGCAGTACGGCATCTCGTCCCCGGTCGCGGTGCTGGCGGCGGCCTCACAGCGCACCCGGCGCATCGAGCTGGGCACCGCGGTGATCCCCCTGGGCTGGGAGAACCCGCTCCGCCTCGCCGAGGACCTGGCGACCGTGGACATCCTGTCCGGCGGCCGGCTGAACCCCGGCGTCAGCGTGGGCCCGCCGATGCACTACGAGCAGGTCAAGGAGGCCCTGTACCCGGACACCGCGGACGCCGAGGACTTCAGCTACGCGCGGGTGCGGCGCCTCCTTGACCTCGTGCGCGGCAAGCCGGCCAGCGACTTCAGCGGGGTGGAGGGTATCGAGGTGTTCTCGGACATGGTCCAGCCGCACTCCCCCGGCCTCGGCCGCCGCCTGTGGTACGGCGGCGGCAGCCTCGACTCGGCGCGCTGGGCGGGCGAGCACGGCATGAACTTCCTGACCAGCAGCGTGGTGAAGGCCGAGGACCCGGAAGGGCCGCTGGACTTCGCGGAGATCCAGCTGTCCCACATCCGCGCCTTCCGTGCCCACCATCCCGACGGGGACGCGGCCCGCGTCTCCCAGGACCTGGTGGTGATCCCCATCGACTCGGCGAACCCCGAACAGCGGGCCAAGTACGAGGAGTACGCCGCCGCACGCCTCCCCCGGACGGCCTCCCCGCAGGGCCCGGCGCGGCTCCTCTTCGCCCCGGACCTGGTCGGCACCTCCGACGAACTCGCCGAGCGGCTGCACGCGCACGCCGCGTTCCGCGAGATCGACGAGGTGGCGTTCGCGCTGCCGTTCACCTTCGAACACGAGGACTACGTCCAGATCCTGACCGACATGGCGACGAAACTGGGCCCGGCGCTGGGGTGGCGGCCGGCTCCCTGATCTCCCGCCCTTCGTCGGCATACCGCCGTCGCCGACGTTTCCGTCGACGCCGGCGACGCGTCTGCGCTCACCAGCGGCCCACCTCCGTACCGGTGACGGGCTCGGACGGCCTGCCGTCCACACCCACCGGTACCTCACCCGCGAGCATCACGCGATGCATGGTCCGTGGAAAGCCCAGGTGGGCGTTGTCGCTCGGGGCCAGATGGATGGTGGCCCGGTTGTCCCAGAGGGCGACGCTCCCGGGCTCCCAGCGGAAGCGGACCGTGTACTCGGGGCGGACCGCCTGCTCCAGCAGCATCTCCAGCAGGGCCGCGCTCTCGGGGCGGGAGACCTCGTCGATCTGCTCCAGGTAGTAGCCGTTGACGAACAGCACCCGCTCACCCGTCTCCGGGTGCACGCGCACCAGCGGGTGCACCGAGGCGACCTGGTGGTCCAGGAGGTGCCGGACGTACCCGTCGTCACCGGGCCGCGGCTGGTAGCCGACACCGAGCCGGTGCTCGGCGCGCAGCCCGTCCACGAAGGCACGGACCGGCGCCGACAGCCCCGCGTAGGCGGCGGCCAGGTTGGCCCAGGTGGTGTCGCCTCCGTAAAGCGGTACGGTCTCGGCGCGCAGGATGGTCGCGGCCGGCGGGTCGATGCGGGCACCGTGGTCGCAGTGCCAGCCGCGCAGCAGGGTGTGGCGGCGGCGCTGCAGCCACTCCTCGTGCTCCATGCCGAAGCGCCCGCCCAGCTCCAGCCGGTCGGCGGTCGTCTCCACCTCGGGGAAGTCCGACGGCGAGGCACTGCCACGCCGACCGAGGACGACCGGCTCACCGAAGCGGCGGGCGAGAGCCACGTGACCCTGGTGGTCCAGCTCCTGCCCACGGAAGAACACCACCTTCCAGCGCAGCATCGTCTCCCGGACCAGGGCGACCACGGCGTCGTCGAGCGGTCCGGCGAGGTCGACTCCGGTGATCTCGGCACCGATGTGCCCGGCCACCGGATGTACCTCGACCCCCTTGACCCGATCCACCTGCTCCGCCGTGTCCCTGTGCGTCGTCATGTGCGCTCCGATGGTCGTCCGAACCGGCTCCGTGGAGATCGTGACACCGCGTGCCCTCGGACCGCGAACTCCCGTACGGTCTACTGCTCCTCGACGCGCTCGGTCCGGGCGCCCGAGTGGGGTGCGGTGAGGCTGCCGAGGATGTCGAGGAGTTCGGCGCTGCGGCTGCCGGGCTCGGCGTGGAAGACGACCAGGGTGAGTCCGTCGGTGCCGTCCACGGAGAGTTTGTTCGAGTGCAGGTCCAGGTCGCCGACCTGAGGGTGGCTCAGGTGGCTGACCCGGCCGCGCCGGGGCCGTACGTCGTGCCGGGCCCAGAGCATGCGGAAGCGTTCGCTGCGCAGGGACAGGTCACCGACCAGGTCGCGCAACTGGGGGTCGTCGGCGTCGGGCCCGGCGTAGGTGCGCAGGGTGGCCACGCCCTCCTCGGTCAGGTCCTCCCAGTCCCGGCGCAGTGCTCGCTCGGCGGGGTCGAGGAAGACGGCCCGCAGCAGCTTGACGCCGGGCCGGCAGTTCGGGGTGAGGGCCGTGGCGAGGGCGTTGGCGGCGAGGACGTCGGTGTACCGGTTCTGGATGTAGGCGGGGCTGCGGGGCCAGCCGTCGATGAGCTGCAGAAGGCTGGACGGCACCGGTTCCCGGCCGCGCGCCGCCCGGGTGCGGGACGGGGGCCGCGCACCGGTGGGCCGCTCCTGGGCCAGGCCGAGGAGGTAGGAGGTGGCGTCGGCGTCCAGCCGCAGCACCCGGGCGATGGCCTCGAGGACCTGCGCGGACGGGTTGCGGTCGCGGCCCTGCTCCAGGCGCAGGTAGTAGTCGGAGCTGATGCCGGAGAGCATCGCGACCTCCTCGCGGCGCAGCCCCGGCACCCGGCGCAGGCCCGGGCCGGGCAGCCCCACGTCCTCGGGCCGGACCTGCGCCCGGCGGGCCCGCAGGAACTCGCCGAGCGCGTTCGTACCGTCCATGACACCACCGTACGGCCGTACCGGTGGCCGTGACTGTCCCTGGCACTCCCAGGAACGAGGGGGCACTGCCGCCCCGGCGGTGTTCGGCGCACCGTGGAGACAGGGTCCCGGACGTGCCGGTGACCCTCGCACTGCACGAGAGGTACGACATGACTGCACAGCTCGGCGGCACCGTCACCCCGGCCGACGGTCTGACCCTGACCCGCATGGGCTACGGCGCCATGCAGCTGGCCGGGCCGCATGTGTTCGGCCCGCCGAAGGACCGGACGCGGGCCGTGGCGGTGCTCCGTGCGGCGGTCGAGGCGGGCATCACCCACATCGACACCGCCGACTTCTACGGCCCCGTGGTCGTCAACGAGATCATCAGGGAGGCCCTGCACCCCTACCCGGACGAGCTGCACATCGTGACCAAGGTCGGCGCGCGGCGGGGAGCCGACGGCAGCTGGACCGTGTCCCGGCATCCGGAGGACCTGAAGGCGCAGGTGCACGACAACCTGCGGCACCTGGGGCTGGAGACGCTGGACGTGGTCAATCTGCGGCTCGGCGACATGGACACCCCGAACGAGGACTCCGTCGCCGAGCAGTTCGGCGCCCTGGCGGAGCTGCGGCAACAGGGTCTGATCCGGCACCTGGGGCTCAGCGCCGCGTCCGTCGCGCAGTTGGAGGAGGCGCGGGCCATCGCGCCCGTGGTCACGGTGCAGAACCTGTACAACCTGGCCAACCGGCAGGACGACCCGCTCGTCGAGCGTACGGCGGCGGAGAACATCGCCTTCGTACCGTACTTCCCCCTGGGCGGGTTCACGCCGCTGCAGTCCGAGACGCTGTCGAAGGTGGCCGCGCTGCTGGGCACCGCACCGCAGCAGGTCGCCCTGGCCTGGCTGCTGCGCCGCTCTCCGAACATCGCGCTCATCCCCGGCACGTCGTCCCCGGACCACCTGCGCGAGAACATCGCCGCGGCCGCGCTGGTCCTACCGGAGGACGCGGTCACGGAGCTGAACGGCATGGCCGGCTGAACCCCGCGAGCCGTCGGGGCAGGCGGCGGCCCCGGCCGGCGCGCGGGCCCCGGTTCGTGGTGCGGATCCATGACGCGTGCCGCATGCACGTCGACTTCCGGCTGCGGGTACGAGCCGCTCAGCCCGGTTCGCGGGCAGACCACAGTCCCGGGGCTGCTCGGTCTGTGGTGGTCATGACTCCGATGTCCCGGGGGTGGGGCAAGCGGTGAGGTGGGTGGCGAAGAAGGTCTCGACGCGCTGCCATGCGTCGGCGGCGGATTCGGGGTGGGGTCCCATGCCGGTGACCCGCAGGAGCGGGCGCAGGAGCTTGGGGCCGACTTCGGCGTCGTTGAGGAAGGAGTGGCCCGCGTCCGGGTACTCCTTGACGTCGTGGACGACTCCGCGCCGGTCCAGGGCGCTCTCCAGCCGAGCGGCCGCTCCCCGGAGCATGCGGTCCCGGCCGCCGTAACTCCCCACGACGGGACAGGCGTCGGTCAGGACGGCATCCAGGTTCTTCGGCAGCAGGCCGTAGTTGGCGGCTGCCGCGTCGAACTGGCCGCGGCCGGCCGTCATCAGGGCGAACGAGCCGCCCATGCAGAAGCCGATGATGCCCACGGCGCCGGTGCAGTCGGGATGTCCGGCGAGATGGTCACGAGCGGCTTCGATGTCCTGGTAGGCGCGCCCCTTCCCCGACAGCGCGGCCCGCAGGGTGGCCACCAGGCAGCGCCGCGCGCCGCCCTGGGTGAACAGGTCGGGCATGAGCGTCAGATAGCCCGCGTCGGCCAGCCGTCGCGTCTGACGCAGCATCACCTCGTCCACACCGAGGGCCTCGTGGACGACCACGACACCCGGCCAGGGGCCGTCACCCACCGGGCGGGCGAGATGCCCGGTGAGCTGCCGGGAGCCGCCCAGCCGACTGCTCGACGGGCCCAGTTCCACTGCTTCTCCGGGAAGGAGCATCGACTACCTCCAGCACGTGGACACAGAGCAGGTGTTTACCGATGGCGTCATTTTCGAAACGGGGTCAGGGGCTGTTTCGGGCAATCCGGATTACCGGGTTCCGCCCCCGACTCTCCCTCTCCGGGCCTATGTTCACGGCGGTACCCCCTCGCGTCCATGGAGGCTCCGCATGCGCACCGCACTCCGCCTGGCCGTCACCGGCGTGCTGACCGCCACCACCGTCATGACCTGCGGCACCGCAGGGGCGACCCCGCCGGGTCCCGGGGTGACCGCCCGGATCATCAGCCAGACCACCATCGGCGGCACCGACTACACCCTGCGGGAGATCACGGTCCCGCCCGGTCAGAGCACCGGATGGCACTACCACGACGGTCCGCTGTACGGCTTCGTGAAGCAGGGCACCCTCAGCCACTTCGACCACACCTGCGCCTCGGACGGCGTGTACCGGAAGGGCTCGACGATCCAGGAGCCGCCCGGCCCGGACCACGTCCACCTCGGCCGCAACCTGGGTGACACCCCGCTCGTCCTCGATGTGCTCTACGTGCTGCCGCACGGCTCCCCGTTCTCGCAGGACGCGCCGAACCCTGGCTGCCCGTTCCAGTGATCAGGCGTCGGGCAGCGGCTGTTCCGCCCAGATGGTCTTGCCGCTGCCCGTCTGCCGGCTGCCCCAGCGCTGGGTGAGCTGGGCGACCAGCAGCAGTCCACGGCCGCCCTCGTCGTAGGCGTGGGCCCGGCGCAGGTGTGGTGAGGTGGAACTGCCGTCGGAGACCTCGCAGATGAGCGCGCGGTCGCGGATCAGGCGCAGTTTGATGGGCGGTTCGCCGTAGCGGATGGCGTTGGTGACGAGTTCGCTGACGACGAGTTCGGTGACGAACGCGGCCTCCTCCAGCCCCCAGGCGGCCAGTCGCTCGGTGGCCGCCTGCCGGAAGCCGGCCACACGGGCCGGGTCGGGTGGTACGTCCCAGGTGGCCACGCGGTCGCCGCCGAGGGCGCGGGTGCGGACCATGAGGAGGGCGATGTCGTCGGTGGGATGTTCGGGCATGACGGCCTTGAGGACGTTGTCGCTGAGCTCCTCCAGGGAGTCGGCGGGTGCGCCGAGGGCGCGGCGCAGTTCGTCGGTGGCGCGGTCGACGTCGCGGTCGCGGTCCTCGATCAGTCCGTCGGTGTAGAGGGCGACGACCGAGCCTTCGGGCAGTTCGAGTTCCGTCGCCTCGAAGGGCAGCCCGCCGACCCCGAGGGGCGGTCCGGCGGTCATGGGGACGAACTCGGGGATGTCGCCGGGCAGGACGACGGCGGGGGCCGGGTGGCCGGCGGCCGCCGTGCACAGATGGCGGGAGACGGGGTCGTAGACGGCGTACAGGCAGGTGGCGCCCAGTTCGGCGACCTCCTCACCGCTCTCGTCGGAGGCCAGGTGGGTGACCAGGTCGTCGAGGTGGGTGAGGAGTTCGTCCGGGGGCAGGTCGACGTCGGCGAGGGTGCGGACGGCCGTGCGCAGCCGGCCCATGGTGGCCGAGGACTGGATGCCGTGGCCGACCACGTCGCCGACGACCAGTGCGACCCGGCTGCCGGAGAGCGGGATCACGTCGAACCAGTCGCCGCCGATGCCGGCCAGCGAACCGGAGGGCAGATAGCGGTGGGCGACGTCGACCGCGGCCTGTCCGGGCAGTCCCCTGGGCAGCAGGCTGTGCTGGAGGGCGTGGGCGGTGCTGCGTTCGCGCGCGAAGCGGCGGGCGTTGTCGACGCAGACGGCGGCGCGGCTGCCGAGCTCCTCGGCGAAGACGGCGTCGTCGGGGCCGTAGTCGTCCGGGTGGGCCATGCGGATGCACACCGCGACGCCCAGGCCGGTGCCGCGGGCGCGGAGCGGCACCGCGATCATGGAGTGGACGCCCTGCCGGTAGGGGCGGCCGTCGGGCGAACGCTCATTGCGCTCGGCCAGCCACTGGACGAAGTCCGGCTCACCGGCGTGGGCGACGACGGCACGACCCTCGCGCAGCGCCCGGGCCGGCGGCGAGGACGGCTGGTAGACGTGCGCCTCGCCCACCTTCAGGGCCGCACCGGGGTTGCCCTCCCGGGTGGAGCCGTGGGCGACGCGGCGCAGCTCGACCCCGCCGTCCGGGATCGCGGGCGGCTCGTCCGCGCCGAGGACCCAGTCGAGCAGGTCGACACTGGCGAAGTCGGCGTACTGCGGGACCAGGAGTTCGACCATCTCCTCGGCGGTGCGCACCACGTCGAGGGTGGTGCCGATGGCGGTGGTCGCCTCGTTCAGCAGGGCGAGCCGGCGGCGGGCCCAGTACTGGTCGCTGCTGTCGAACGCCGACAGGGCGACGGCGGCCGGCTCGCCGGTGTGGTCCCGCAGGGGCCACATCTCGATGCTCCAGGCGTGCTCGCGGTTCAGGGCCGGGGCGCTGGTGAAGCTCTCGTAGCGCAGCGGCCGGCCGGTCTCGGCGACCTCGCGCAGATGCCCCAGAAAGCCCCGGCTGTGCTCGGAGTCCGCCACGGTATCCGGGTAGAACCGGCCGACCAGCGCCTCCGCCGGTACGCCCATCACCTGGCAGGCGACGTCGTTGACGCGCAGATACCGCTGCCGGAGGTCGAAGACCGACATGGACATCGAGGCCTGCTGGAAGGCCTGGGCCGCCAGCGCGGCACCGGCCGGGACGGGCGGGTCGACGGTGACCACGTATCCGGTGGGCGCGCCGTCGGGACCGACGACCGGGCAGGCGGTCAGGGCCAGCTCGACCCGGTGTCCGTCGCGGTGTCGCAGGGCGAGCGTCCCGGCCTGCGCGGCGAGAGCGTCGGAAGGAACGTCCTCGGCGAGCAGGTCGGTCGCCGGTCTGCCGACGACCTCCTGCGCCGTGCGGCCCGTGAGCAGTCGTGCACCCTCGCTCCACCCCGCCACCCTGCCCTGGGCATCGATGATCGCAGCGGCCGCGACACGCTCCATATGCCCAAGGATGATCCGATTGTTCCAGGGCATCAAGCGCGGCAGCGGCTCGCTTCAGCCCTTGTGGGCGCGCAGTGCGGACAGGGCCCGGTCGGCGTGGGTGTTCATCCGCAGCTCACTGCGGACGATCTCCAGGACCGAGCGGTCCTCGGCGATGACGAAGGTGACCCGCTTGGTGGGAGCGAGCGTGAAGCCCCGCTTGACCCCGAACCGCTCGCGGATCACTCCGTCGGCGTCGGAGAGCAGCGGCATGCCGAGGGTGTGCCGACCGGCGAACTCCTGCTGCCGTTCGACGCTGTCACCACTGATTCCGACGGGGCGGGCACCGACGGCGGCGAATTCCGCGGCGAGGTCGCGGAAGTGGCAGGCCTCGGCGGTGCAGCCGGGCGTCAGGGCGGCGGGATAGAAGAAGAGGATCACCGGGCCCTCGGCCAGCAGCTCGGTGAGCCGCCGGGTGGTGCCTGTCTCGTCCTGCAGGGCGAAGTCCTCGACCTTGTCCCCGACCTCGATACGCTCGCTCACGACCGTCCCTCTCCGTTCCTTGCCACACTGCGGGCCCACAGCACGAGGGGCACCTGGAGGGGCAGCCGGGCCAGTGCCGCGTTCCGCTGCGGTGCGGGCCGGTGCCGCCAGTCGACGGCCATCTTCACGTTGGCGGGGAACACCCCGACGAAGAAGGCGGCGGCCGCCTTCGCGGCAACGGCGCGGGTACGGGGCGATGCCAGCCCGGCCGCCAGCGCCAGCTCCACGACCCCGCTGCCGTACGTCCATGCCCTGGGCGAGCCCGGCAGCACCTTCGGAATCGTGGCGTCGAACTGCCGCGGGGCGGCGAAGTGGGCGACCCCGACCGTGGCCAGCAGACCGGCCAGCAGCAGGGGTGAGCGTTCGGACCGGGGCACGGCTCCTCCTCAGGTGTCCTGCCGCCGGATATTACTCGACGGTAGACACTGGGGCCGTTGCTTCGGGATGAACAGATGGGGCTGCTGCTTCGGGAGGAACGGCCGGGACCGCCGCCCCGGAAGGAACAGCCAGGACCACTGCCGTCACGCCGTCGTCGCGCGGGCGTCGGCCTCCTGGACGGACTCGTCGTCCACCGCGTGGGCGAGGAAGTCGTCGACCATGCGATGGAACAGCCGGGCCAGCTGCCGCAGCTCCTCGGGCTGCCAGTCGGAGAGGGCGAGCTGCATCCCGCGGGCCCCGGCCTCGCGTACTCGCGCGACAGCCTCCCGGCCGGCGTCGGTGAGCTCGATCCGCTGGGCCCGGCGGTCGTCGGGGTCGGGGACCCTGGTGACGTACCCCGACCGCTGCAGCTGCTGCACGGTCCGCGTCACATGGGAGGCCTCCACGCCCAGCCGCTGCGCCAGCTCCCCCGGCCTGAGCGGCTCGGAGTCGGCGATCTGCCGCAGCAGCGCCACCGCGGCCCGGTCCAGCGGCACACCGGCCAGCGCCATCAGCCGCTCGTGCTGGCGGGCACGCGTGGCCAGGTACGTGATGCGCGTCAGGGCACGCTCGATCTCGATGACCTCGGCAGAGGCGGGCGGGACGTCGGACAGCGGTTCCGTGGGCATACTCACGAGTTTACCATATGGTTGCGTAAGTTAAGTAAGTTAGCGCCGTCCCCGTGTCCGGACGTCCACGGGGACGGACAGGACGGCGGAACACCTCTCGGCACAGGACCGGATGGGCCGGGACACGGGGCGGTGCCCGTCCCCGGAAACGTTCCCGTCGTCCCAGGGGACGCGGGAACGGCATCCTGACGGCCCGTCACGGCAACGCTGGCTGTTGTGATCACGGTTCGTGGTCACGAGAACGACAGCCGGAGGTTTCCATGATCCGACGGACTCTCAAGAGCGGGGTGCTGGCCACGGTCGCGGTGCTCGCGTTCCTGCCCACGGCGGCCGGGGCCGCCCCGGCGAGCGCGACCACCACCCCGCGCCCGGTGCCCAGCTTCGCGGCCCAGCACACCACGCACCACACGAAGCAGCGCACGCACCACACCAAGCACCGCAGGCACCACACCAAGCGCACCGTCCGCCGCGTCCACCACCGTCGGTACCGCACGCGTCACCTGCACCACTTCGTCGCCGCGGGAGTGGCGCGGGCGGTCGCGCAGGGCATGTCGTACCGCCGCACCGTGCCCGCCCTCGGCCGGGTCTCCACCCACGGCGCCCGGCTGAACGTACGCTCCGGCCCGGGCACCAGCTACCGCGTGATCGGGCACCGGCACACGCACCGGCTGCTCACGCTCAGCTGCAAGACCTACGGCTCCTGGGTGTACGGCAACCACACCTGGTACCGCCTCCCGCACCACCGCGGCTATGTCTCCGCCCGCTACGTCCGCACCGGACGCACCGCCGTCCCGTGGTGCTGACGACCACTCACACACGCACCGCCTGACCGTTGAAGGCCTGCTCGGGAACCCCCTTCTCCCGAACAGGCCTTCGGCGCGCATATGCCTCACCGTCCTCATACCTCGGCCGGTGTTGCGGAGCCCGGTCTCCTGGGAAGCCATTCCGACAACAGGGGCGAAAGCGCCCATAGTGGAACGGGAGTCGAGGGACGCACGATGCGGCATCCCCAAGGATCGGCCGAGCCGGACGAGCCACTGGTGGTGAGACTGCGCGAACTGAAGGACGGTACGGGACTGAGCCTGGCGGCACTGGCCGCGCGCACCCCGTACAGCAAGTCGGCCTGGCACCGCTATCTGACCGGCACCAAGCGGCCTCCGCGGGCCGCGGTGGAGGCGCTGAGCCGACTGGCCGGCGCCGACCCCGAAGCCGTACTGGCCCTGTGGGAGGCCGCCGAGGAGCCACCCGCACCGAGTCCGCCCGAGCAGGCGGCCCGGGCCCGCACCCGATGGCTTCCGCTGTCGGCACTCGCACTGCTCGGCACGGCCGCCGCGGTGGCCGCAGCGGTCATCCTCTCCGGCCGGCAGGGCTCCCCCGCTCCCGCCGCGCAGACCCTCCTGACCGCGCCCCGCTGCCACGCCCGCTCCTGCCAGGGCCAGTTGCCCGACGCCTCGGTGTGCGCCCGGGACGCGCAGACCACGAGCATGGTGTCCGACACCGACTACGACGTCCGGCTGCGCTACTCCCCCGCCTGCGGCACCGCATGGTCGGAGGTGCGGGTGCGTACGCCGATGGCGCGGGAGGTGTCGGTACGGGCCGGGCAGGACGTGCTGTCGGCGAGCTACCCGGCGGACAACTCCGCCGAGGACACCAGCCCGATGCTCGCCGTCCGCTCACCCAAGGGCGTGGAGGCCTGCGCCGAGGTGGAGGGGAAACTGGCGTGCACCGGTCTGGACGTGGAGCCGCCCGGCGAGTGAGGCAACGGCGGTGCCGCACCCGGATCCGGGTGCGGCACCGTGCCGGTCACCCGGCGGCGACGAACTGCTGCTCCGCGCCGCTGCGCTCCGGCCCCCGGGCCGAACGCAGGGCCGCGAGGCCGATGAAGACCATCGACGACACACCGGCCAGGGCGAAGGCGGTGAAGCCCCGGTCGCCGTTGCCCGCGGCGAGCAGCTGACCGCCGAGCCACGGGCCGAACACGGCACCGAAGCGGCCCATGCCGGAGGTCCAGCCGACGGCGGTGGCACGGGTGTCCGGGGTGGAGCGGATGGAGACGGTCGCGTAGATCATCGTCTGGGCGCTGTTGAGGAACACGCCGGCGAGGAAGACGACCAGGAAGGTCACGCCCAGCGGCATGTGGACGCTGAGCAGGCGCCGGCGTGGGAGCTCCGTCCGTCGGCGGTCAGCCCACCGGCGGTGTGCCGTGGGTGTGGAAGGACTCGATGGTCTTCAGCCCCCAGGCCTGTCCCTTGGCCCGCTCGGCCTCGGTCCAGGTGATGAGCGGCCAGTCCGGGGCCAGGACGAGCCGGGTGAGCGGGTTGCACAGCTCGATGCGGTTGCCGCCCGGCTCGTAGACGTAGAGGAAGAACGTCTGCTGGATGGCGTGCTTGTGCGGGCCGGTCTCGATGAAGACGCCGGTGTCGATCGCGAGGTCGGCGGCGCGCAGAATGTCCTCGCGGGTGTCGGTCGCGAAGGCGATGTGGTGCAGCCGGCCGGTCGAACCGGTCCGGTCCTCCGTGTACACGACGTCGTACGACTTGTTCGTGAAGGTCAGCCAGCGGGCCGCGATCCGCCCGGTGTCGAGCCGGATCTGCTCGGTGGGCCGGGCGCCGAGCACGTGTTCCTGGAACTCGGCACTGGCGAGCACGTCGGCGGCGAGGAAGTTGACGTGGTCGAGCCGCCGCACCCCCACGCCCCGGTTGGGCTTGGCCTGCGGCTGATTCTTCAGCGCCGGTTTCAGCTCGTCGGGGGCCTGGTAGTGCTCGCTCTCCCAGTACAGGGCGTGTTCGTGTCCGTCCGGGTCGGTCGTGACGTACAGCGCGCCGAGGCCGGGCTCGTCCTCGGCCCAGCGTCCCTTGCCGCCTGCCGCCTCGATCGCCCTGATCCGACGGTGGAGGGCCTCCTCGCCGGAGGTGCGCAGCGCGAGCCGGCCGAGGCCGGGCCGGTCCCGGGCGGTGAGGACGAGGCTGTGGTGCTCGTAGTCGTCGAACGTGCGCAGGTAGACGGTGTCGCCGTCCTCCCCGTTGACCGTGAGCCCCAGGAAGTCGGTGCAGAAGGCGACACTGGCGTCCAGGTCCGGGGTGAACAGCTCGACGTGGCCGATATGGGCGATGTCACCGAGCGGCGGAGCCATCGTTGCCTCCAAGGGGTTGTACGGGTGCAGGGGCGGCGGCACGTGGGAAGACGATGCCGTCGATGATCTTTCGGGTCGTGCGGACGACGGCGGTACGACGCGCCGTGGGCGGGGAGGCGGCCGGGTCGACGGCCGTCTCGACGTCCAGGAAGCCGGTGGGGTGCTCGATGCGGACCCGGTCGCCGCGCTCGGGCGGCCGGGCGATCCCCTCCCCCACCCCGCCGGGCAGCCGCAGCCCGGCCGCCACGCTCGCGGCGCCGAGCACGCCGATGGAGGTGTGACAGCGGACGGGGATGAAGGTGCGGGTGGTGACCGCGCCGCCGTTGCGGGGCGGGGCGAGCAGGGTGAGCTTGGGAACGGTGGCGGTCTCCACGTCCCCGAGCCCCATCAGCCGCCCGGCCGCCAGCCGGATCTCATGGAGGCGGTCGGCGAGCGCCAGGTCCTCCTCCAGGTCCTTCGGCTCCTCGTGTCCGGTGACCTTGAGCGCTGTCGCCGGGACGAGCACGGTCGGCATCCCGTTGTCCACGCAGGTCACCTCGGTACCGGCGACGGTGTCGCGGACGCGGCCGGTCGGCAGCAGCGGGGTGTCCCCGCCCGGGAACTCGATCACCACGGGAGCCGCCGCACCCGGCACGCCCGAGATCTCGGCGTCACCGGTGTAGTCGACGCGCCCGCCCGAGGTGGGGAAGGTGGCGACGGCCCGCTCCCCCGTGTTGAGCATGCGGATGCGTACGGAGGTCTCGCCGTCACCGGGGGCCACGAGCCATCGCTCGACCGCGAACGGGCCGACTCCGGCAAGGATGTTCCCGCAGTTCTGCCGGTCGCTCACCTCGCCGCGGTCCACGGCCACTTGGAGGAAGAGGTAGTCCACGTCGGCGTCCGGGGCGCCGGAGGCGGAGACGAGGGCCACTTTGCTGGTGAGCGGGTGGGCACCGCCGAGTCCGTCGATCTGACGCGGGTCGGGGGCTGCCCATGATCCGCAGCAGCAGGTCGTCGCGGGCCGCCGGGTCGGCGGGCAGGTCCTCGGCCAGGAAGTAGGCGCCCTTGGAGGTGCCGCCGCGCATCAGCATGCAGCGCACCCCCGTGGGACCGCTCACGCCCCTGCTCCGGCCCGGGCGTGGGCACCGTCCCGGACGTAGTCCTCGTACCTGGTGTACGTGACGCCCAGTTGCGCGAGCTTCTCCCGCAACCCGTAGCGGTCCAGGCCGAGTTGTCCCTCGACGAAGGCGGCGCGGGAGGCGGCCTCCTTGGCCTCCCGGGCCGCGGACGCCTCGACGGCCTCGCGGGCCTTCTCGCGCGGCACGACCACGACTCCGTCGTCGTCGCCGAGGATCACGTCACCGGGCCGGACCAGCTGACCGCCGACGGCCACGGGCACGTTGACCGAGCCGCCGGTCGCCTTCACGGTGCCCTGTGCCGAGACGGCGGCCGACCAGGCGGGGAAGCCGAGTTCGCGCAGTTCCTGGGTGTCGCGGAGGCCGGCGTCGATGACCAGGCCGCGCACACCCCGCCGCTTCAGTGCGGTGGCGAACAGTTCGCCGAACATGCCGTCGGTGGAGGGCGAAGTGGTGGTGACGACCAGCAGGTCACCCTCGCCGCACTGCTCGACGGCCGCATGGATCATGAGGTTGTCGCCGGGCCAGGACAGCACGGTGACCGCGGTGCCCGCGACCCGGGCGCCCTGCTGGATCGGGCGCAGCCGCGCCGGCAGGAGCCCGGTGCGGCCCATCGCCTCGTGCACGGTGGCCACGCCGTACCCGGCGAGCGCCTCTACGTCCTCGGCGTCGGTCTTGGGCGGGCCGGTGACGATCACGCCGCTCATACCAGCTCCTTGGTGACCTGCGGGTAGGGGCGCATGTAGGCCTCGGCCATGGTCCTGTGCGGCAGGCCGAGGTTGGGGCCCGCGTTGCGCCTGAGCTGGACGCCGCGGCGGACGGCGAGGTCGGTGTAGTAGTCCCACAGGTGCTGCTGGGCGCCCAGGCACTCCATGGCCTTGCGCTTGGTGTCCCACACCTCGGTGATGTCGAGCAGGACTTCGGGCCGGAAACCACTCATCTCGGGCTGGTGGGGCTCGAAGTAGAAGACGGGCGGGGCGCCGATGATCTCGCCGGGGCCGGGATAGCCGACGGCCTGGGCGAGGACCCGGGCCTCCAGCGCCATGCGGTTGGCCGCCGGGTGGTCGCCGTTGTAGGGGTCCTCGACCGGGTGGGTGAGCACCACGTCGGGCTGGGTCTCGCGGAAAACGGCGACGAGCCGGTCGGTCAACTCGGCACCGGCGACGAGCGGGTAGTCACCGGCGTCGAAGAAGCGGACCTCGGCGCCGAGCGTGGCGGCGGCCTCCTCGGCCTCCGCCCGGCGTATCGCCTTGATCTCCTCCAGGGCCCTCCCCTCGCGCCACGCCTTGGCGGACTCGCCGCGCTCGCCGAAGGTGAGGCACGCGATGGTGACCTTCTCCCCGCGGGAGGCGGCCAGAGCGACGGCTCCGCCCGCGCGCCACACGAAGTCCCCGGCGTGCGCGGTGACGACCAGGGTCGAACGGGATTGTCAACAATTTTGTTCGCGCTTTCTGTGTCGGCCTCAACCCGCCCGGTACAGCTCGGTGAGCAGTTCACGGACGGCCGGGTGGGCGGGGTGCGGGTCGTCCCGCCACCAGGCGAGGCGCACGGCGACGGGTTCGGCGTCACGCACCGGCCGGTAGACGATGCCGGGCCTCGGGTACTGGTTCGCGGTGGACTCGGCCGTGACGCCGATGCCGCGTCCGGCGGCGATGACCGTGAGCCAGTCGTCCACGTCGTATGTCTCCTCCACGGCCGGCCGGGCGTGGGGCGGCCACAGCTCCGGCGTGGCCGTGCCCGTGCGGCGGTCGATGAAGAGCGTGCGCCCGGCGATGTCGGCGAGCCGGACCGAGCGGCGCCTGGCGAGGGGGTCGTCGGCGGCGAGCGCGCACAGGCGCCGCTCCAGGCCGACGATGGCGGAGTCGAAGCGGCGGTCGTCCAGCGGCCTGCGGACGACCGCGAGATCGCAGGCGCCCTCGGCCAGCCCCGCGGACGGGGAGTTGACGCGCACCAGGTGCAGGTCGGTGTCGGGGTGCGCGGCGGTCCAGCGCCGCTGGAAGGCCACGGTGTGACGGCCGAGCGCCGACCAGGCGTAACCGATCCGCACCCGCTCGTGCCCCGAGGTCGCCTCCCGGACCAGCTCGGTGACGTCCGCGAGCACCCGTCGGGCCTGCGCCACCACGCGCAGCCCGGTCGCGGTCGGCGTCACCGCGCGCGAGGTGCGCCTGAGCAGCCGTACGCCCAGGGCCCGTTCGAGGGAGGCGAGGGTGCGGGAGACGGCGGCCTGGGAGACGCCGAGGGCGATGGCCGCGTCGGTGAAGGTGCCCTCGTCGACGATGGCCACCAGGCAGCGGAGCTGGCGCAGGTCGATGTCGGCTTCATGCATATGCTCAGCGTATAGATGGACCCGAGCATGCATTTTGCGTAAGCATCCTGGCGGCGCACCATCCAGGCATGCCTCAAGCTCTCGAACGCCCGGCCGCCGTGACCGAGCCCACCACTCCGTCCGGCTCCGTGCCGCAGGCCCGGCGGCTTGCCGGGGTGGCCACCATGTTCGGCAGCGGCCTGTCCAACCAGACCGGCGCGGCCATCGGGGCGCTGGCCTTCCCCGCGCTCGGCCCCGTCGGCGTGGTCGCGATGCGCCAGTACGTCGCCGCGCTGGTGCTGCTGGCCGTCGCCCGACCGCGCCTTCGGTCCTTCACCTGGAGCCAGTGGTGGCCGGTACTCCTGCTGGCGGCGGTCTTCGGCACGATGAACCTCACCCTGTACAGCGCCGTCGACCGGATCGGCCTGGGGCTCGCGGTGACCCTGGAGTTCCTCGGACCGCTCGCCATCGCCCTGGCCGCGTCCCGGCGCCGGCTGGACGCGGGGTGCGCGGTGCCGGCGGCGGCCGGGGTCGTGGTCCTGATGCGCCCACAGCCCTCGACCGACTACGTGGGCATGGGTCTCGGCCTGGTGGCGGCCTGCTGCTGGGCCTCGTACATCCTGCTCAACCGGATCGTCGGCCGCCGCATCCCCGGCGCCCAGGGCGCGGCCGCCGCCGCGGGCGTGTCGGCGCTGGCCTTCCTGCCGGTCGGCGTCGTCGTCGCCGTACGACACGCGCCGACGGCCGGGGCCGTGCTGTGCGCCGTGGCCGCCGGAGTGCTCTCCTCGGCCGTGCCGTACCTCGCCGACCTGCTCACCCTGCGAACCGTGCCCGCGCAGACGTTCGGGCTCTTCATGAGCGTCAATCCGGTGCTCGCGGCCGTGGTCGGCTGGATCGTCCTCGGCCAGGGGCTCGGCGCGCAGGAGTGGGCAGGCATCGGCGCGGTCGTCGCCGCGAACGCGACCAGCATGCTGACGACGCAGCACCTCACCTCGCCGCCCGCCGTCACCGGAGGTGCCGGCGCGCCGTAACACCTTGATCCCGGCCAGGACTTCGGCGATCCGGACCGGCTTGGTGACGCACTCCCGCCCCCTCTGGCAATCAGATTGCGTGACTCAAGTAACTCGCACATGTTTGCCTAACTCAAGCAAGCCCGCTCGGGCCCCCGCTCCCCCGTGACCTCCGGAAAGCGAGTCACCCCATGGCCACCATGAAGTCCATACGGACCGGCGCCGTCGGCAAGGTCGCGGTGGTGGACGTCCCGCGTCCCGTGCCCGGTCCGAAGGACGTGCTCGTGAAGATCCGCGCCTGCGGGATCTGCGGCACCGACGTCACCTTCCTGCACATGGGTGGCATGCCGGCCCGCGCACATCTGGGCGGCGAGCTGGTCCCCGTGGGCACGGCCGAGGCCCCGGCGCAGCCGGAGCCGTCGGCCGAGACGGTGGGCTAGGAAGCGCGAGCGTGCCGCCGGTGGAGCGGCGGTCTGCCGGAGGGCGGGGCGGGCCGTGACCGGCGGCCCGCCCGGCTCCACGACGACCATGACCAGCCGGCCCCGTCGGGGGTGCGACGGAGGTGGAGTTGCCGTGCGTGTGGTGATCGCCGAGGACAACGCGCTGTTGCGTGAGGGTCTGGTGCTGCTGCTCAGCTCTGTCGGGCACGAGGTGGTCGCGGTCGTCGGCAGCGGCCCGGAGATCCTGCCGGCGCTGCTGGAGCACCGCCCCGACATCGCCGTACTGGACGTACGGATGCCGCCGCTCTTCCGGGACGAGGGTCTGCGAGCGGCCCTCGACGCGCGCCGGTACCTGCCCGGGCTGCCGGTGCTGGTGCTCTCGCAGTACGTCGAGGAGTCGTACGCGGCCGAGTTGCTGAGCGGTGGCGCCGGCGGAGTGGGCTATCTGCTCAAGGACCGTGTGGGCCGGGTCGACGAGTTCCTCGACGCGCTGGAGCGGGTCGCGGGCGGCGGCACGTCCCTCGACCCGGAGGTGGTGACGGAGCTGATGACCCGTCGTGAGGACTCGCCCCTGGGCGCGCTGACCCCGCGCGAGCGGGAGGTGCTGCAGCTGATGGCCGAGGGCCACGACAACACCACCATCGCCAGGTCCCTCGTCATCACCGAACGCTCGGTCAGCAAGCACATCGGCAACGTCTTCCTGAAGCTGGGGCTGCCGCCCAGCGACAGCGGGCACCGCCGGGTGCTGGCCGTGCTCGCCTACCTGCAGCACGCGTGAGCGGCGCGCGACCGCGCCCAACTCGTGGTGCCGGCCCGCCAGTCGGTGCTGATGGCAGCAAGGCGACCGGACGGGCCCGTTCAGGGGAACCGGTGGCGAAAGGCGCGTGAGGGTGCCGGGTGCGGTCGACACCTTCTGCCGTGACCGCCGTGACCCTGCCGTTGATTCCGCCGATGCTCGCCACCCCGGGCAAGCTGCCGCCCGCCGCCCAGGACGAACGGTGGGCGTACGAGACCAAGCAGGACGGTCAGCGGGTGATGGTCTATCTGCCCGGCGACGGCAGCGTGCTGCTGCGCGCCCGGTCCGGTGAGGAGATCACCGGCGCCTACCCCGAACTCCGGCCGCTCGGCGGCGCCCTGGGCAGCGCTGCCGTCGTCCTGGACGGCGAGGTGCTGGCTCTGGACGAGCAGGGGCGGGCGGACTTCCAGTTGCTGCAGAGCCGGATGGGCCTCGCCCACTCCCCCGCGCGGGCGGCCCGCCGGGCCGCCCGGGTGCCGGTCCACCTGGTGCTGTTCGACGTGCCCCACCTGGAGCGCCCGCTGCTCGGACTCCCTTACGCCGAGCGGCGGGCGCGGCTGGAGGAGCTGGGCCTGACGGGGCCGCACTGGTCGACGCCCGCCGCGGTGACCGGGCACGGCGCCGAGGCGCTCCGGGCGACCCGGGAGCACGGTCTCGAAGGGCTGGTGTGCAAGCGACTGGACTCGGTGTACGAACCCGGGGTGCGCTCCCGCGCCTGGATCAAGATCCGCAACATGCGCAGCGAGGACGTGATCGTCGGCGGCTGGCTGCCGGGCAAGGGGCGGCTGACCGGGCTGCCCGGCGCGGTGCTGGTCGGCCAGCGGGCGGGCGGCCGGCTGCGCTACGTGGGCGGGGTGGGCACCGGCTGGAGCGAGGCGGAGCGGACGGAACTGGCGGCGCTGCTGCGGGCCGCAGCCAGCACCGAGTGCCCCTTCGACCCGGTGCCGCGGTTCCCGGACGCCCACTGGGTGCTGCCCCGGCTGGTCGGCGAGGTCAGCTACAGCACCCGGACCCGGGCCGGGCTGCTCCGCCAGCCGTCGTGGCTGCGGCTGCGCCCCGACCTCACCCCGGAGGAGTCGTCGGCGGACGTCCCGGAGGGCCGGCAGTAGGTGTTCTGGGGGGCTTCACTCGTGGGACGCGTGTGATCTCTTGGCAGCGCGACGTCCGCCCGGGATGCTGAACTCCCCAGCCCCCCACCGCTGTTGGAGGACCCTCGTGCCGCTCACATCCCGTGTCCGGCGCGGCAGATGGTTCGGCGTGCTCGCCGGCGCCGCCGCTCTCGTCGTCGCCTTCCCGGCCGCCGCCTTCGCCGCACCACCGCTCGCGCTGCCCACGAACGCCGAGCCCGCCGAGCTGACGTACCAGCCGGCCTTCGACTACGACACCGACGGCTGCTACCCGACGCCCGCGATCGGGCCGGACGGCACGATCAACGGCGGCCTCAAGCCGACGGGTGCCCTCAACGGCAGCTGCCACGACGCCTCCGACCTGGACAACACCAACAGCTACTCGCGCCACAAGTGCAACAACGGCTGGTGCGCCTACCTGTACGGCCTGTACTTCGAGAAGGACCAGGCGCTCCCCGGCAGCGGCATCGGCGGGCACCGGCACGACTGGGAGCACGTGGTGGTGTGGGTGCAGGACGGGCAGGTGCGGTACGTGTCGACGTCCAACCACGGCTCGTTCACCGTGCATCCGGTCTCCGAGGTCCGCTTCGAGGGCAGCCACCCGAAGGTGGTGTACCACAAGGACGGCATCGGCACGCACTGCTTCCGGCTGGCCAACGCGAACGACGAGCCGCCGGAGAACCACAGGCACACCTGGCAGTACCCGCCGCTGGTCGGCTGGAACGGCTATCCGGCGGGCCTGCGCGACAAGCTGAGCGCCTACGACTTCGGCAGCGCCCACTTCGGCCTGAAGGACGCGAGTTTCCCGTCCCATCTGGCCTCGGCCAAGCCGTCCGGGATCCCCTTCGACCCGAACGCCTGACCTGCTCCCGAACATCTGATTCTTGGTGGGGGACATGACGGGGCATGGCGTCCGAGGGTCTATCGTGTCCCCCATGTCCGTCCCGGAACTGATCCGCATCGTGTCCCGCGACTCACCGATGGCTCTCGCCCAAGTCGAGCGCGTACGCGTCGAGTTGGGCGTGCTGCATCCAGGGGTGCGCACCGAGGTCGTACCCGTGAAGACCACGGGTGACAAGTGGCTCGGCGACCTGTCCAAGGTCGAGGGCAAGGGGGCGTTCACCAAGGAGGTGGACGCGGCCCTGCTGGCCGGGGAGGCGGACCTCGCGGTGCACTGCGTCAAGGACGTGCCCGCCGACCGGCCGCTGCCCGCCGGCACCGTGTTCGCCGCGTTCCTGAAGCGGGACGACATCCGGGACGCGCTGGTGCACCCGGACGGGCTCACCCTCGACGAACTCCCGGCCGGCACCCGGATCGGCACCTCCTCGGTGCGCCGGGTCGCCCAACTGGCCGCCACGCACCCGCACCTGGAGTGCGTGCCGTTCCGCGGGAACGCCAACCGCCGGTTGGAGAAGCTGGCCGCAGGTGAGGCGGACGCGCTGCTGCTCGCGGTGTCCGGTCTGGAGCGGATCGGCCGCCAGGACGTGATCAGCGAGGTGCTCTCCCCGGAGACGATGATGCCGCCGATCGGCGCGGGCGTCCTCGCCCTGCAGTGCCGGGAGGGCGACACCGAGCTGATCGACGCGGTCAGCGGGCTCGGGGACCCGGCCACGCACCGGGAGGCCACGGCAGAGCGGATGTTCCTGCATGTGCTGCAGGGGCACTGCAACAGCCCGATCGCCGGCTACGCGCGCGTGGACCGAAGTGGTGAACTCTCCCTGCGGGCCTGTGTGTTCACCCCGGACGGCAAGACGCGGCTGAACGCCCACGAGTGGGCGGGCCGGCTGGACGCGGCCACGCTGGGCACCTCGGTCGCGGTGGCGCTGCTGCGGCAGGGGGCGCGGGAGATCATCGACGGCATCCCGCACTGACCCGGGTCAGGCGGTGCCGGGCTCCGTCTGGTCCTTCACCGTCTGGTCCTTCAGGAAGGCGCTGACCTGGTGGGCCAGGCTGCCCTGCCCGGTGCCCGCGGGGGCGGCCACCGTGGTCGCCTCCAGGATGCCGATGCCGCCCGCCCACAGCCGGCGGTCGGCCCACTCCTCGTCCACCCGCAGCTGGACCTGTACGTCCACGTGGGTGAGGGCTGCCTCCGGGGCGGCCGCGTAGAGCACGGCGGTGGCCCGGCGCAGCGGGTAGACGTCGAAACCCTCGATGAACTGGGAGTTGCGCCAGTCGATGAACGCGCCCTCCCCGTCCGGGCCGACCCGGACGTCCATCTGACCGTCCTCGAGATGGATCCCGTAGTGGTGCGCGCCACGGTTCTCGACCGTCACCCGGACACTGAAGTACGTCAGCCCGGCTGCGGCGTCGTCACGTCCGCGCGGCGGCTCGGCCGCCTCCAGGCGGTGGACGCGGACCCGCAGACCGGCATGCTCGTCGTACTCGTGCCAGTCCCCGACCACGTTCGGCTCGTACACAGTGCCCCTCTCGACCTCGGAGAGCTGCTGTCTATCTGTGCGCTCAGCGCACTGTCAAATGAGCAGAATGCGCTGTGGCCAGGGGGTTCGCCCGCTTTGATCGGTGATCAAGCGCTGCCCAGGGGGAATCCCGTCACGGGGGTCTCGGGCAGGGTGCGGCTGCGTGCCGTATTTCACTCCGCGGCAAGATCAGCGGGCCAGCCGGCCGAGCAGTGAGGAAGCCGCGGCGATGCCCAGGGCGGCGGCCACCGCCAGGACGCCGAAGTCGGCGGCGAGGTGGGCGGGGGTCCCCAGCAGCAGACCACGCAGGGCGTCGACCTGGTAACTGAGCGGGTTGGCCTTGCTGACGGCCTGGAGCCAGCCCGGCATCACCGAGACGGGGTACAGCGCGTTGGAGCCGAAGAACAGCGGCATCGTGATCGCCTGCCCGAAGCCCATCAGCCGGTCGCGGCTGAGGACGATGCCCGCGATGGTCATCGACAGGCAGGAGAAGAACGCGGAGGCGAGGACCACGGCGGCGGCGACGCCGAGCAGCTTCAGCGGGTTCCAGGTGAGGGCCACGCCGAGCAGAGCGGCGATGAGGACGACCACGACGGCCTGGATCAGCGACTTCACTCCGGCCGCGAACGCCTTGCCGGTGATCAGTGCCGAGCGCGGGGTCGGTGTGACGAGGAGCTTGTTCAGGATGCCCGCGTCCCGCTCCCAGATGATCTGGATGCCGTAGAAGATGGCGATGAACATCGCGGACTGGGCGATGATGCCGGGCGCCAGGTAGTCGATGTAGGGGATGCCGCCGGTGGGTATCGCGTGGATCCGGGTGAAGGTCTGGCCGAAGATCAGCAGCCACAGGGCGGGCTGGACGGCCCGGGTGTACAGCTCGGTGCGGTCGTGGCGCAGCTTCTGCAGTTCGACGGCGCACATCGCGGCGACCCGGGCGGGCAGCAGCCGCCAGCCCGCGCGGGGCCGGGGCGGGGTGAGCAGCAGGGCGGTGCCGGCGACGGTGGGGTCAGCCGACGCGGTGCGCGGTGCGGCGGGTGCTTCGGACATCGCGGAAACCTCCTCCGGAGTCGAGTCCGCTGCCGGCGACGTCCCGGAAGACGTCCTCCAGCGTGGGCAGGGTGTCCGCGCCCCGGCGTTCGGCGAGTCCCCGGCGCAGCTCGGACGGGGTGCCCAGGGCGCGGACGCGGCCGCGGTGCATCAGGCCGACCCGGTCGCAGTACTGGTCGGCCTCGTCCATGTAGTGGGTGGTGACCAGGACGGTCATGCCGGTGGCGGCGCGTACGGCGTTGATGTGCTCCCAGACGCCGGTGCGGGCGATCGGGTCCAGGCCGATGGTGGGCTCGTCCAGGATCAGCAGCCGGGGCGCGCTGACCAGGGCCTGGGCGAGTTCGAGGCGTCGGACCATGCCGCCGGAGTAGGTGCCGGCGAGCCGGTCGGCGGCGTCGGCGAGACCGACGGCGGACAGGGCCTGGGCGACGCGCTCGGCGCGCTCGCGGCGCGGCACGTCGAAGACCCGGGCGAACAGGGCGACGTTCTCCCGTCCGGTGAGCCCGCTGTCGGCGGACAGCTGCTGCGGGACGTAGCCGAGGAGGCGGCGTACCGCCATGCGCTCCTTGGCGACGTCGTGCCCGAAGACCCGGACCATGCCGGCCGGCACCGGGAGGAGCGTGGTGATGCAGCGGATCGCGGAGGTCTTTCCGGCGCCGTTGGGCCCGAGCAGTCCGAACACCTCGCCCTCGCGGACGGCCAGGTCGAGTTCGTCGACCGCTCTGGTGTCCCCGAAGGCGTAGGAGAGGAGGGTGCAGGTGACGGCTTCGGCGGGCGGGGCGGGGGTGTCGCTCGTCATGTCTCCTCGGCCTCCTCGTGCAGGGTGACGGCCAGCTTGCGCAGCGCCGGCAGGGCCGCGTGCAGGGCCTCCCGGTCGGCCTCGTCCAGCCGCGCCACGTGCCGGCCGACCAGTTCGGCCCGGCGGCGCTGCCAGTCCCCGAGTCGCTGCTCGGCGGCCTCGGTGAGCAGCAGGCGGGCGGCCCGCCGGTCGGCGGGGTCCGTCTCGCGGATCAGGTAGCCGTCCCGGACGAGGTGGTTGACCAGGGTCGACACGGAGTTGCCCGCCAGGTGCAGGGCCCGGGCGGCCTCCGAGATACCGATGCCGGGCCGGGCCTCGACCAGCCGCAGCAGCTCCACCTCGGCACCGCGCAGCCGCGGCAGGGTCAGCCCGCCGCGCAGCCTGCGCCGGACCAGTCGCTGGATCCGTACGAGTGTGTCGGCCAGCTCCTCGGGGAAGTCGGATTCCACTTCTGAAGATTACCTCTGTTACAGAGGTAATGCGCTTCAAGGGGCGGTCAAGAGCGGGCTGGGAGCATTCCGCACGCACCTCGCGCCCGATATCACCCGAATTGTTTGATCTATCCATCAGCGGGAATCCGCACAACAGTGCTTCGGACAGGAGGCACGCCCGGATCCAGCAACCGCTGAGGGAAGTGCGCGCGATGCCTGTCACCGGCAGCACGAAGCCTCACCCCCACGACGACGCCCCCGACACGACCGAGTCCTTCGAGCGGCTCGCACAGTTGCCGGACGGTCCCCAGCGCCAAGCGCTCAGGGACGAGCTGGTCCGGCTCTGGCTGCCCATGGCCGAGCGGATCGCCGTACGGTTCCGGGGCCGCGGGGAGTCCCTGGAGGACCTGTACCAGGTGGCCGCCCTCGGCCTGGTGAAGGCCGTCGACCACTACGACCCGGCCCGTGGTCGCGCCTTCGAGGCGTACGCGGTGCCCACGGTCACCGGTGAGATCAAGCGCCACTTCCGCGACCACATGTGGACGCTGCATGTGCCGCGCCGGGTGCAGGATCTGCGCAACCGGGTCCGCGGCGCCCTCAAGGAAATGGCGCAGACCACGCCCGGCCGGGCGCCCACTGTCGCCGAGATCGCCGCGCACACGGAGCTCAGCGAGGCCGAGGTGTGCGCCGGTATGGAGGCCCTGGAGTGCTTCTCGGCCCTGTCACTGGACGCCGAGGTGTCCGGGACGGAGGGATACGCGCTCGGTGACTCGCTCGGCGAGGCGGACCCCGGCTTCGACCTCGTGGTCGACCGTGCCTCGGTCAAACCGTGTCTCCAGGCGCTGCCCGAGCGTGAGCGGATCATCCTCTACCTGCGGTTCTTCGACGGGATGACGCAGAGCCGGATCGCCCAGCAGCTGGGTATCTCGCAGATGCACGTCTCCCGGCTGCTCAGCGCCTGCTTCGAGCGGCTGCGGGAGGAGCTGCTCGCGGAGGCGCCGACCGAGCACCTCGCGGAGGCCGGCTGAGCACCTCGCGGAGGCCGGCCCGGTACAGGGCGGACGCAGGCCGATGCCTCAGTCCTCCACGCTTCCGGGGCTCTCCTCCGTGCCGGCGGGTATGGCCTCGGCGGTCCCGGGGATCTGGACGGGCCCGCGCCGGTCCAGGGCGTCCTCCAGCGCGGCACGGATCGCGGGCGGGATGTCGCCCCGGCGGCCCCAGATCAGGATCAGCTCCGCGATGTTGCGCAGCTTGATGTTGGTGTGCTGGGAGACGTCCTTCAGCACCTCCCACCCCTGGTCGGGTGTCACCCGACCGAGGGCGACCATCATCCCGATGGCCTGGTCGATGACAGCGTGGGAGGCCACGGCCTCCTTCAACTGGTCCACTTCGGCCTGCAGCTCGGCGATCCGGTCGGGCTCCGTCTCTCCCATGCCTCCATCGTGCTCACCCACCTGGCCCCCCGCCACCGGGGTACTCGACAGGCACCGCACCCGGTTCCGGTTGGACACTGGTGCCAGACCGGTGGGCGCCGGACCCCGAGACCAGGACGCGACTGCCATGAACCATGACACGCCTGCCAGCGGTGGACCGAGGACGCGGGACATCATCTCCACGCACTCCGTCTTCGGTGCGCCGTGCTGGGTGAGCCTGACCAGCCGCGATCTGGCGGCCACCCAGGAGTTCTACTCGGCGCTGCTCGGTTGGCGGTGGCGCGGCGCCAAGCTCGGCGAGCACTTCCGGATCGCGCTGGCCGACGGTGTGCCGGTCGCCGGGATCGCCGCGGTCGCCGCCATGTGGCAGATGGCGGTGGCCTGGACCCCTTATTTCGCCGTGCCGGACGCGGACGAGGCGGTGTCGCGGGCCCGGGAGCGCGGCGGTACGGCGGCCGTGGGGCCCCTGTCCTTCCCGCCGGGGCGGGCGGCGCTGCTCGCGGACCGGGACGGGGCCACCTTCGGAATCTGGGAGGGCGAGCTGGTCGGCAACTGGGAGGCCTGGCGGCGGGCCGCCCCGACCTTCATCCGGCTGCACACCCGCAACGCCTTCGACTCCGCACTCTTCTACGGCGAGATCCTCGACTGGGCCTCCGGCAAACCCGGCTGTTGCGAGGTCGAGTACGAGGGCGGCGAGGTGGTGCTGCGCAGCAGGGGTGACGTGGTGGCGCGCATCGACTCGGGCGCGGCGGAGTCGGCCCCGGACCCGTCCGTACGGCCGCACTGGCAGATCCACTTCGCGGTGGCCGACGTGGCGGGCTGCGCACGGACCGCCGAGAAGCACGGCGGCAGCGTCCTGAGCGAGCAGGAGGACGAGGCGATCCTCCGGGACCCGGACGGCGCCCAGTTCACGATCACGTCCCGCCGCTCGCGCTGAGCGGACTCAGCGGACCGGTCCGACCCGACCGGTCCAGGAGGCCGGCTCCGGTGAGGGGTCCCAGACCACTTCGACGCCGGTGCCTTCGGCGAGATCCCTGACCAGCTCGACGGCAGCGGCCTGGGCCGCCTCGGCCTCCGCGTCGGCCGGCACCCCGGCGAGGCGTCCGCAGAGCATCCCGCCGTCCGCGGTGCGGATGCTGTGGCGCCAGCCGTCCGGTGTCGCCAGCAGGACGATGCTCTCGGGCACGCCGACGAGAGGCCTCCGCTTCCTGTGCCGTTTCGCCATACGGCCATCCCACATCACGTCACCGGCGGCGGACTCCCCGGGCCCCTCGCCCGCTGCGCGACGGCCTCGAGAGCACGATCAGGCTTCGGGGCTCCACGCGGAGTCGGGTGCCTGCCTTGCGCTCGCGTTCGTCGGGGATGCCGTCCGGGTCGGCGGTGTCGATCAGGGTCGTCCAGCGCTCGCCGTAGGACTCGTCGGGAAGACGGAAGTCGACGGGCTCCCAGTAGCCGTTCAGGAGCATCAGGAAGGAGTCGTCGAGCACCCGGCGGCCGTAGGGGTCGCGTTCGGCGATCGCGTCGCCGTTGAGGAACACGCCGACCGAGTGGGCGTCCTCGCGCTGCCAGTCCCGGGCGGTCATCTCGCGCGCGTCGGGCCGCAGCCACATCAGGTCGGGCAGCGGCTGGTCGGCGTTGGTCGCGGTCTCGCCGCGGAAGAAGCGGCGCCTGCGCAGCACGGGATGCTCGGCGCGCAGGTTGATGACGTACCGGGTGAAGTCCGTGAGGGTGTGCTGTTCGTCCGTCGACTTCCAGTCGACCCAGGAGACTTCGCTGTCCTGGCAGTAGGCGTTGTTGTTGCCGCGCTGGGTGCGGCCGAGTTCGTCGCCGTGGCTGAGCATCGGGATGCCCTGGGACAGCAGCAGGGTCGCGAGGAAGTTGCGCTGCTGCCGGGCTCGGAGTTCGAGAACGGCCGGGTCGTCGGTCTCGCCCTCGGCACCGCAGTTCCAGGACCGGTTCGCGCTCTCGCCGTCCCTGTTGCCCTCGCCGTTGGCCTCGTTGTGCTTGTCGTTGTACGACACGAGGTCGCGGAGGGTGAAACCGTCGTGTGCCGTCACGAAGTTGACGCTCGCCCGCGGCCGGCGCCGGCTGTGCTGGTACAGGTCGGAGGAGCCGGTCAGCCGGGAGGCGAACTCGCCGAGCGAGCCGGGTTCCGCCCGCCAGAAGTCGCGTACGGCGTCCCGGTAGCGGCCGTTCCACTCCGACCACAGCGGCGGGAAGTTGCCCACCTGGTAGCCGCCCTCCCCCACGTCCCAGGGTTCGGCGATGAGCTTGACGCGGCTGATCACCGGGTCCTGCTGGATCAGGTCGAAGAACGCCGAGAGCCGGTCCACCTCGTGGAACTGCCGGGCCAGTGTGGCCGCGAGGTCGAAGCGGAAGCCGTCGACGTGCATCTCGGTGACCCAGTAGCGCAGCGAGTCCATGATCAGCTGCAGTACGTAGGGGTGCCGCATCAGCAGGCTGTTGCCGGTGCCGGTGGTGTCGTAGTAGTGCCCCCAGTCGCCGTCGACGAGACGGTAGTAGGAGGCGTTGTCGATGCCCCGGAGGGACAGGGTGGGACCCATCTCGTTGCCCTCGGCGGTGTGGTTGTAGACCACGTCGAGGATGACTTCGAGGCCGGCCGCGTGCAGCGCCTTCACCATCGTCTTGAACTCGTCGACCTGCTGGCCCCGGCTGCCGAAGGCGGAGTAGGCGTTGTGCGGGGCGAAGAAGCCGATGGTGTTGTAGCCCCAGTAGTTGGCGAGGCCCCGGTCCTGCAGGACGCCGTCCTGCACGAACTGGTGGACCGGCATCAGTTCCACCGCGGTGACGCCGAGCGAGGTCAGGTGCTCCAGGACCGAGGGGTGCGCGAGACCCGCGTAGGTGCCGCGGAGCCGCTCGGGGACGTCCGGGTGGGTGCGGGTCAGGCCCCGCACATGGGCCTCGTAGATGACGGAGTCGGCGTACGCGTACCGCGGCGGGCGGTCGTCGCCCCAGTCGAAGTACGGGTCGGTGACCACGCCCAGCATCGAGTGGCCGGCGCTGTCACCGGGAGAAGGGCCGGCCGCCGCGCGCTCGTAGAGCGAGGCGTGGTTGTCGATCTGGCCGTCCACCGCCCGCGCGTACGGGTCGAGCAGCAGCTTCGCCGGGTTGCACCGGTGGCCGAGGCCGGGCTGCCAGGGGCCGCGCACGCGGTAGCCGTAGCGCTGCCCCGGTCCGACGCCGGGCAGGTAGGCGTGCCAGACGAACCCGTCGACCTCGCTCAGGGGGACGGGGCGCCCGGCACCGGCTTCGTCGACCAGGATCAGCTCGACGTGCTCGGCGACCTCGCTGAACAGCGCGAAGTTGGTGCCCTGTCCGTCGAAGGCGGCGCCCAACGGGTAGGGGTGCCCGCTCCAGACGGGCACCCCTTTCCGGGACTTCCGTGCCGTCACCGGGCGCCCTCCAGGACGCCGTCCACGGCGGTCGCCGGGGCGGCCAGGGCGAGCACCGGGAGCTCGCGGGGCACCCGGAGCCCCTGGCTCAGGCTCGGCGCCGGAGCGGTCGGGACCAGCGGGACACGTTCGCCGGCGCGAGCCCGCTGCGAGAACCAGATGATCTTGGCGCCGCCGTCCGGGGCACAGCAGCCCCAGCCGTCGCTCATGGCCGCGATGTCGGCCAGGCACGCCCGCAGATCCTGGTCCGGGCGCAGGTCACGGTCGCCGCCGCCGACGGCCGTGATGAGATGCTGGCCGTTCCACCACATCTCGATCGACGTGTCCTTGTCCGAGGCGTGCTCGTCGATCGCATGCAGCAGCAGTTCGGCACCGTGACAGACGGGAACCACGAGGTTCTCGAGGTCCCAGTAGCGGAGATGGGCGGCCAGGATGCGGCTGACCTGTCCCACCCGTTCCGGGCTGACTTCCACGTCCAGGTGGTAGTAGCAGGGCACTGCGGTCTTCATCGTCGCTTGCTCCTCACCCGCGAAGCTCCCGCTCCCCGTGCCGGTGCCCGGGAGGGTCCCGGACACCGAGCGTGAGCGCCGATCGCTTCTGAGTCACCTCCACAGTGGGCTCACTACGCCATTCGTGCAACACGAGCCTCACGAACGGCGGATGGTTGAAGATCCAACAGGACGTTGCGTGGTCGCACGTGCACCATGAGTGAAAGCCTCGATCGCCGTAACGGTGCCGTGCCCTCCCCTGCGCGGACACCACCCGACCGTCGGGAACGCGCCCAGTCGAGAGCGTGGAAGGTGAAGAGGGTCATGCTGCTACCCGCCAAGGCCGAAGTGGCCCGGCAGTTGCGGCGTTACCGGGCGTGGGAGCGCGTGATGCTCGCCAAGCCCCACGACCGCACGGTCCGGGCCACTTTCGAGGACTCGGGCTACACCTTGTGCGTGCTGATGGGAAAGCGCTGCGCCCGGGAGGCAGCGGACGCGGCCGAGCACTATCTGCGCTCCAGCCTGGCCGGCTATCTGCGCGAGCAGGACGGGCGGCCGCAGTCGGGGCGGGCGGCACGGCGGGCGCCACCACCGGAGCGGCGTTCCACGGCACCAAGCCCCTGACGTGGCACCGTACTCGGCAATCCCCACGGGGCGGCAGCAGCCGAACCGTTTTCTCGGATCGCGAAGCCGGGCCGGCGGCCCGGCTTCGCGCACGGCGGAGGTGAGATCCATGCGCAGGACCCCGGCCATCGGCCGTGTACCGGTACGTGACGTACGGCCGGCCGTGGAGTGCGGCAAGCGCCCGGCGAAGGCGGTGACCGGAGAGACGTTCCAGGTCACGGCCACCGTGTTCCGCGAGGGGCACGACGCCGTCGGCGCCAACGTCGTCCTGCGCGATCCGACGGGCCGCCGTGGCCCCTGGACTCCGATGCGCGAACTGGCCCCCGGCAGCGACCTGTGGGGTGCGGAGGTCACCCCGGACGCCACCGGCCGCTGGACCTTCCGCGTGGAGGCATGGAGCCATCCGCTGGCGACCTGGCGGCACACCGCCTCCGTCAAGATCCCGGCGGGCATCGACACCGGCCTGGTCCTGGAGGAGGGCGCCGACCTCTACGAGCGTGCGGCCGCGGGAGTGCCCAAGGGGCCGCAGCGGGACCTGGTCCTGGCCGCGGCGCGGGCTCTCGGCGACGACACGCTGTCGGTGCACCACCGTCTGAAGGCCGCGTTGTCACCCGAGGTGGAGGCGGTGTTGTCCCGCCATCCGGTGCGGGAGTTGGTGACCGCGTCGGACGCGATGCCGCTGCTCGTGGAGCGGGAGCGGGCCCT
>NZ_JBIWPG010000032.1:0-91750 GCF_044768135.1 Streptomyces sp. NPDC101165
CGCTCGGCTGGGAAACCCCAGCCGAGCGCCTGCATAAACTGCTCGCGGCCTGATCAACACAACCACCTGTTGCAATGACCCCTAGAAAGCGCCCGTCCGGGCGGGCCCTTCGCCGTGTGTGGTGCGCCGCGCGGTCACCTCGGTGAGCCGGCGCCGGTCGTCCGCTGCCGACTCACGAGGCTCGAGTGCCCTGCCGGACGTCCGTGGGGCCGGACGGGACCCGGCCCTCGACGCGGAGCCCGCGGGCCGCGCCGGTCTCCGGCGGTGCGACCGGAGCCTGCGCCGGCCGGGACCGCGGCAGGCGCAGCGCCAGCACCAGGCACAGGGCCATCACCGCTGCCCCGCACAGGAACACCGAGTCCATCGCGGAGACGTACGCGGCCACTCCCCGGGCGTGTGCGGCACCCCGCAGCGCCACGAGCGAGCCGATGTCGCCGGGGCCGTCGTACAGGCGGTTGAGGAGGGTGCCGAAGAGGGCGGCGCCGAGGGCCGTGCCGAGGGTCTGGAAGAAGCGGATCGCGGTGGTGGCCACGCCGAGCTGGTGGCGGGGCGCCGCGTTCTGCACCAGCTGGATCAGTTGGCCGAGCAGCTGGCCGAAGCCGATGCCGACCAGTAGCAGGGCGGCGCGCAGCTGCCACAGCGAGGTGTTCGTGCCGGTGGTGGCGAGGAGCAGGAAGGCGGCCGCGGTGACGACGGATCCGCTGATCACGAAGGTCCGCTCGGACCAGCCGCGTCCGGTGAGCCGGCCGGTGACGACGCCTACCGCCATGATCCCGGCCGCCATCGGGATGAGGAACAGCCCGGCGGAGGAGCTGGCGACGCCACGGGCGACCTGGAGGTAGACCAGGACGTAGTACATCGCGCCGGCCATGGCCATACCCATCAGCCCCTGGATCGCGAAGCCCAGGCGCAGCTCGGGGACGCGGAACAGCGAGGGCGGCAGGATCGGTTCGGCGGCGGTGGACTGGCGGTGCAGGAAGAGGGCGAGCGCGGCTGCCGAGGCCAGGCCCAGGGTGAGGATCTGCGGCGAGGCCCAGGCGTACTGCTTGCCGCCCCACTCGGTGACCAGCAGCAGCGTGGTGGAGAACGCGGCGGCGAGGGCCGCGCCGGGGAAGTCGATGGCGCGGCTGTGTGTGTCGCGCGGGAGCCTGAGGACCACGACCGCGGTGGCCAGGGCCGCGATGCCGAGCGGCAGGTTGATGTAGAAGGCCCAGCGCCAGCTCGCGTGGTCGGCGAGGAAGCCGCCGAGCCAGGGGCCGACGGCCATGCCGCCGCCGGCGACGATCCCGCCGGTGCCCGCGCCCTTGTTCTTCTTCTCCCCGGGCCCCTGCAGCTGTGCGATCACCACCATCGTGACGCTCATCAGTCCGCCCGCCCCGACGCCCTGCACGGCCCGGGATGCGATCAGCCAGCCGATCGAGGGGGCCGCGCCGCACAGCGCCGAGCCGGTCAGGAAGGCGCCCAGGGCGCCGAGGAAGACCCGCTTGGCGCCGAGCACGTCGCACAGCCGGCCGTACAGGGGCAGCATCGCGGCCGACGCCAGCGAGAAGGCGCTGACCAGCCACGGGATCTTGTCGATGCCGTGCTCCGGATCGAGGTCCCGGACGATCGGCACGGTCGCCGCGGACACGATCTGCAGGTCCAGGACGGCGAGAACGATCGTCACGAGGCAGACGAGGAAGCCGATCTTGCGCTGGGTTTCGGTCATGGGCATCACCATGCCGTGCATTCATGGACCGAGTCAATGTTTCGGCTCAGATAAAATTTCATCCCCACATAAACTTCATCGCGGTAAGGTGTCCGCATGGCTGAGGCGATGGGGCTGCGCGAGCGCAAGAAGCTGCAGACGGCGATGCGGATCTACCAGGTCGCGATCGGCCTGTTCGTCGAGCGGGGCTTCGACAACGTCTCGGTGCAGGAGATCGCCGACGCCGCCGAGGTCTCCAAGATGACCGTCTTCAACTACTTCGGTACCAAGGAGGACCTGGTCTTCCGGCCGATGGAGGAGCACTTCGGCGACGTGGCCCGGGCCGTGCGCGAGCGGCAGCCGGGCGAGTCCGCCGTCGCCGCCGTCCGCCGGCAGTTCCTGGAGATGGCGGAGAGCCGCGACCCCTCGCTCGGGCTGAACCCCGAGCCGTTCGCCCGCCAGGTGCGCCATCTCGTGCGGGAGACACCGGTGCTGATGGAGCGCGCCTTCCTCGCCGCGCAGAAGGGCACCCGGGAGCTGGCCGCCCTGCTGGCCGCCGAGACCGGCGACCGGATGCAGGCCACGATCGCGGCCGCCACCCTCAGCGCCGCCCGCAACGCCCTGATCGAGGAGCACCACCACCGGATCGCCGAGGGCGAGAGCGCCGACCAGGTCGCCGCCGACGCCGCCGAGCGCGCCCGCGTCGCCTTCGCCCTGGCCGAGAACGGCCTGAAGGACTACGCGGTGAAGCAGTAGAGGACCCTCACGGAGAAGAGCCGGAGGGCCTGCGCGGCGGGGGCGAAATCCGGCTGAAGCCGCGCCCTTCGCAGGCATAGGGTCGCTGCATGCCACCGGCCAAGAAGCGCGCCCGCAGCTACGACCCCGCCAAGACCCGCGCCGCGGTCTTCGCCCAGCTCGGCACCGTACGGGAGGCCGTACGCGGTCTCACGCCCGAGCAGCTCGCCCTGCCCACCCGGCTCGGCGACTGGACCGTACGGGAGCTGGTCGCGCACATCGGCATGGCCGTCACGGCCGTGCACCGGTCCCTGGACCTGCCGGCCCCGCCGAAGCAGGACGTCCCGGTGGCCGAGTGGCCCTTCGCCACCGCAGCCAACTCCGCCGCGATCGCCGACTTCACCCGGAACCTCGCCGCCGAGCACCCCGACCTCGACGCCTACCTCGCCGACGTCGGCCAGAGCCTGCGCACCCTGCTCGACGCGCACCCCGGCAGCAGGCTCCTGCAGACCAACGCTGGCGCGCTGCCCCTGGACGACTACCTGGTCACCCGGACCGTCGAGCTCGTCGTCCACACCGACGACCTCAACGCCGCCGTCCCCGGCCTGGAGGTGCCCTACGACCGCCAGGCGCTGGCCGCCGCCACCCGGCTCCTCGCCGACGCCCTCGCCGTGAAGGCGCCCGGCGGCTCCACCGAGGTGCGCGTGCCGCCCTACGCCGTCGTGCAGTGTGTCGAGGGGCCCCGGCACACCCGCGGCACCCCGCCCAACGTCGTGGAGACCGACCCGCTGACCTGGATCCGGCTCGCCACCGGCCGCGTGGCCTGGACGGACGCCGTCGAGGAGGCCGAGGTCAGCGCGAGCGGGGAGCGCGCGGACATCGGGGACCTGCTGCCGCTCATGTCGTGACGGAACCGGCGGCTCGGGCGGGCCGTCGAATCCGTATGAACCGGTACAAGCAACTGAACCGGCAGAACCGACCGAACCCGCACAAGCGGCGCATGACCCTGACGGCGGCCGCCGTGCTCGTCCCGCTCACGCTGGCCTGCGGCAGCAGCCAGGGCGGGCAGGCGGACAGCGGCCCGCCCGGCGCACGGCAGCCCGTGACCGGCGTCGACTGGCGGGTGGACGGTCTCACCGCCGACGGCACCACCCGGCAGGCGCCCACCACGGCCCACATCCGGATCGCGGACGGCCTCGCGGCCGGCAACCTCGGCTGCAACCAGTTCAGCGCCCGGGCCACCGTGCGCGGCGACCGCATCACGATCGGGGACGTCCGCGCCACCAAGATGGCCTGCGCCCCGGAGCGGATGGACTTCGAGCGCGCCTTCGCCCGCACCCTCACCACCGGCACGCTCACCGCCCGGACCGACGACGGGAAGCTGACGCTCACGGACGGCGACGGCGATGTCGTCCACCTCAGCCGCGGCGCACCAGAATGATGTGCGACACCTCACTCATGCATACGGCGAACAAGTCCCGGGCCGCCGTCCACAGGGCCGCCGACGGCCGTTCAGGCCGCCTCAGAACCTAGCTGACCTGCGGAAACGAAGAAACCACCAAGGTGATCGGCAAGCCCTGATCCGTTAACGCCGTGTATCCCCAATTCGGACCAGTGGTCGACCTCGCCTACACTCGGTGCCGTGCCACGTGGTGACGGTCGACTCAATCACGATCTGCTTCCCGGCGAAAAAGGCCCCCAGGACGCTTGCGGCGTCTTCGGTGTCTGGGCTCCGGGTGAAGAGGTCGCAAAGCTCACGTACTTCGGGCTCTACGCCCTCCAGCACCGGGGTCAGGAATCCGCGGGAATCGCGGTCAGCAATGGCTCCCAGATCCTCGTCTTCAAGGACATGGGACTGGTGTCCCAGGTCTTCGACGAGACCTCTCTCGGTTCGCTCCAGGGTCATATCGCGGTCGGACACGCCCGCTACTCGACCACCGGTGCCTCCGTGTGGGAGAACGCCCAGCCGACGTTCCGTGCCACCGCGCACGGCTCGATCGCGCTCGGCCACAACGGCAACCTGGTCAACACGGCGCAGCTCGCCGAGATGGTCGCCGAGCTCCCGAACGACAACAACAGCCGCTCCACCCGGGTCGCGGCCACCAACGACACCGACCTGCTGACGGCCCTGCTGGCCGCCCAGGTCGACGAGGACGGCAAGCCGCTGACCATCGAGGAGGCCGCCCACACGGTCCTCCCGAAGGTGCGGGGCGCCTTCTCCCTCGTCTTCATGGACGAGCACACCCTCTACGCCGCCCGTGACCCGCAGGGCATCCGCCCGCTGGTCCTCGGCCGGCTGGAGCGCGGCTGGGTGGTGGCCTCCGAGTCCGCCGCCCTCGACATCTGCGGTGCCAGCTTCGTCCGCGAGATCGAGCCGGGCGAGTTCGTCGCCATCGACGAGAACGGTCTGCGCACCTCCCGCTTCGCGGAAGCGAAGCCCAAGGGCTGTGTCTTCGAGTACGTGTACCTGGCCCGCCCGGACACCGACATCGCCGGCCGGAACGTGTACCTCTCCCGCGTCGAGATGGGCCGCCGTCTCGCCAAGGAGGCCCCGGTCGAGGCCGACCTGGTCATAGCGACCCCGGAGTCCGGCACCCCGGCCGCCATCGGCTACGCGGAGGCCTCCGGCATCCCCTTCGGCGCCGGTCTGGTCAAGAACGCCTACGTGGGCCGCACCTTCATCCAGCCCTCGCAGACCATCCGTCAGCTGGGCATCCGCCTGAAGCTGAACCCGCTGAAGGAAGTCATCAAGGGCAAGCGTCTGGTCGTCGTCGACGACTCGATCGTGCGCGGCAACACCCAGCGGGCCCTGGTCCGCATGCTGCGCGAGGCGGGCGCCGCCGAGGTCCACATCCGGATCTCCTCGCCGCCCGTGAAGTGGCCCTGCTTCTTCGGCATCGACTTCGCCACCCGCGCCGAGCTGATCGCCAACGGTATGACCATCGAGGAGATCGGCACCTCGCTCGGCGCCGACTCCCTGGCGTACATCTCCATCGACGGCATGATCGAGGCGACCACCATCGCCAAGCCGAACCTGTGCCGCGCCTGCTTCGACGGCGAGTACCCGATGGAGCTGCCGGACCCGGAGCTGCTCGGCAAGCAGCTGCTGGAGACCGAGCTGGCCGCAGGTCCGGCCGCCACGGCCGCGGCCGACGCGATCCGTCGCCCGTAAGCCCCCGTAGGACGACACGAAAGTTCTCAAGGTCATGTCAGCTGAGTTTGATCAGCGTGCCCTGCACGCGGGCACTGGTGCCAGCTACGCGAGCGCGGGCGTCGACATCGAGGCGGGCGACCGCGCCGTAGAGCTGATGAAGGAGTGGGTGAAGAAGACCCAGCGCCCCGAGGTCCTGGGCGGCCTCGGCGGCTTCGCCGGGCTCTTCGACGCCTCCGCCCTCAAGCGCTTCGAGCGCCCGCTGCTCGCCTCCGCCACGGACGGCGTCGGGACGAAGGTCGACGTCGCGCGTCGGATGGGTGTCTACGACACCATCGGCCACGACCTGGTCGCCATGGTCATGGACGACATCGTGGTGTGCGGTGCCGAGCCGCTGTTCATGACCGACTACATCTGCGTCGGCAAGGTCCACCCCGAGCGGGTCGCCGCGATCGTCAAGGGCATCGCGGAGGGCTGTGTGCTGGCCGGCTGCGCCCTGGTGGGCGGCGAGACGGCCGAGCACCCGGGTCTGCTGGGCGAGGACGACTTCGACGTCGCCGGCGCCGGTACCGGCGTCGTGGAGGCCGACCGGCTGCTGGGCGCGGATCGTATCCGTACGGGTGACACCGTGATCGCCATGGCGTCCTCCGGGCTTCACTCGAACGGGTACTCCCTGGTCCGTCACGTCCTGCTGGACCACGCGGGCCTGGCCCTGGAGGCGGAGGTCGCGGAGCTGGGCCGCACGCTCGGCGAGGAGCTCCTGGAGCCCACCAAGATCTACTCGCTGGACTGCCTGGCGCTGACCCGCACCACCGAGGTGCACGCGTTCAGCCACATCACCGGCGGCGGCCTCGCGGCCAACCTGGCCCGGGTCATCCCGGACGAGCTGCACGCGACCGTCGACCGGGCCACCTGGACCCCGGGCGCGATCTTCGACCTGGTCGGCAGGACCGGGAACGTCGAGCGCCTGGAGCTGGAGAAGACCCTGAACATGGGCGTCGGCATGATCGCGATCGTGCCGGAGGAGTCCACGGACGTGGCCCTCGCGACCCTGGCCGACCGCGGGGTCGACGCGTGGGTCGCGGGCGAGATCACCGACCGGGGCGACAAGGAGACCGGCGCGGAGCTGGTCGGGGACTACGCCGTCTGAACCTGCGGGTAGCACAGAACCCGGTCGGTGGCTCTGCCACCGACCGGGTGAGTGCTCAATGCAAGGTCAAGCGCCGCGACGGTGTTGTGAGGGACCTTCGTCCTCGTCCTCGTCGTCGTCCTCATAGAGGTCGGCGTACCGAGAGTAAAGATCGTCCTCGTCATGCTCATCGTCCTCGAACGGCTCGCCGTTCGGCGGCTGGCTCGAAGTCGATGCGCCCAGTTCATTGGCCAGACGTGACAGGTCAGTCCCACCGCTGTTGTACTTCAGCTGGCGGGCGACCTTTGTCTGCTTGGCCTTGGCCCGGCCGCGCCCCATGGCTCGACCCCCTCGGTGACGGGGCTTGACGGCCCCAGAGTCTGACACGCGTTCATGATCCGGAACGGACCCTCCGCAGAGAGGCCGGTCCGTAGGGCTTCCACGGTACCTGAGCCCGCGCCCATACGGTACGTCGCCCGCAGCACGCGCGTGTGCACAGGACCCTCGAGGTGCCCTGTCCTCGCTGGTCAGTGGCGATTTTAACCACTTATCGGGGTACGACCCGCCGGTGGAAGTGAGAGTTCTCTCGAAGTTCCCGCCGGCGGGTACCGCTCATGCGTGCGATCGGACACCCGATCGCGGCTGTCAGCGTGCCGCGCGAGCCTCGGCCATGCGCTGCTCGGCGATCCGGTCGGCCGCGGCGGCCGGCGGAATCCCGTCCTCCTTCGCACGTGCGAAGATGGCCAGCGTGGTGTCGAAGATCTTCGCCGCCTTCGTCTTGCACCGCTCGAAGTCGAACCCGTGCAGCTCGTCGGCCACCTGGATCACGCCACCGGCGTTCACCACGTAGTCCGGCGCGTAGAGGATCCCGCGGTCGGCGAGGTCCTTCTCCACGCCCGGGTGGGCGAGCTGGTTGTTGGCGGCACCGCAGACCACCTGCGCGGTCAGCACCGGCACGGTGTCGTCGTTCAGGGCACCGCCCAGGGCGCAGGGGGCGTAGATGTCGAGGCCCTCGACACGGATGAGCGCGTCGGTGTCGGCGACCACCTGCACGGTCGGGTGCTGGTCGGAGATCCGTCCGACGGCCTCGCGCCGTACGTCCGTGATGACGACCTCGGCGCCCTCGTCGAGCAGGTGCCGGACCAGGTGGTGGCCCACCTTGCCGACGCCCGCGATACCGACCTTGCGGCCGCGCAGCGAGGGGTCGCCCCACAGGTGCTGGGCGGAGGCGCGCATGCCCTGGTAGACACCGAAGGCGGTGAGCACCGAGGAGTCGCCGGCGCCGCCGTTCTCGGGCGAGCGGCCGGTGGTCCAGCGGCACTCGCGGGCCACGACGTCCATGTCGGCGACGTAGGTGCCGACGTCGCACGCGGTGACGTAGCGCCCACCGAGGGAGGCGACCATGCGGCCGTAGGCGAGCAGCAGCTCCTCGGTCTTGTCGCGCTCCGGGTCGCCGATGATCACGGCCTTGCCGCCGCCGTGGTCCAGGCCGGCCATGGCGTTCTTGTACGACATCCCGCGCGCGAGGTTGAGGGCGTCGGCGACGGCCTCGGCCTCGGTCGCGTAGGGGTAGAAGCGCGTTCCGCCGAGGGCCGGGCCCAGGGCGGTGGAGTGGATGGCGATGACGGCCTTGAGACCGCTGGCGCGGTCCTGGCAGAGCACGACCTGCTCATGGCCGCCCTGGTCCGAGTGGAACAGGGTGTGCAGGACATCAGCAGATGCGCCGGTTACGTCGGTCACTGTGGTGACTCCTGTGTAAATAGCGGCGAGTGGGGCTCAGCTCCCGTGCGGGTGGCGGGTGCTGTGGCATGAGCGTAGAGCCTGTGCCCACCAGCCATCCTCGCAGTGTTCAGGATCACTCTGCCGTGCCTTTGGTGCACGCATGACCGTGGGACGATTTGCAGTGGTTTCGAGCCGGGTCCGATGGGGAGGGAGCAGGCGTGCCCAAGGTGTCCTCGGTGGTCGTCCCCTATGCCGCGTACCTGCGCGTCTACGAGCCGCTGGCCGCCTTCCCGGAGCCTGAGCGCACCCACTGGGCGCGCTACGCCCGGCGTCCCGACCGTCCCTCCTACCAGGACGAACTGCGCCGCTCGCTGGCCGACTTGCTGCCCACTCCGCCGATCCCGGTGCCGGTCCACGAGAGCAGCGACGCCTTCGTGCTGGACGTCGACGGAGTCGTCTGCGTCTGCCCCTGGCGGACCCGGCTGCGCGGCTGGCTGGCCCTGGGCGAGCTCGCCGAGGAGCTGCCCGCTTCGGTGCTGGACGCGGTGCTGCCGCCGCTGGTGCGCCACCAGGCCGCCCAGGACTACGAGCGCTGGCTCGCCCGCAACCCGGACGCCCGCCCCTGGATCCGCACGGCGACCTGGCAGGTCCCGCTGAACTGGTTCGTGCTGGTCTCCGACGAGGAGCGCCGGTACGAGAAGGGGGCCGGCGAGGTGCCGCCGATGCTGCGCTACCGCACCCCGATGGTGCAGGCCAGGCGCCGGGTGGCGCGGGCGCTGCGCACGCTGAGGGACACCATCGCGGAGGGGCCGCTGATCGACGGCCTGGTGGACGTCGGCCGCTGGCTGGAGGAGTTCCACCCGCGCTCGCTGGTGGAGCTGGACTACGGCGGCCTGGTGCACGCGGTGCCGGCCGGCGAACTGGAGGACGACCACTCGGCGGCGGACGTCGCCGACGGCATCGAGGCCCTGCGCCGGGGGGACGGGACGGCCGCCGGGGAGGCCTACGGGCGGCTGGTGGAGCGGTGGCGGGCGGTACGTGACCGGCGCTCTGCGAACTGAGTGACGCACGTCACGGTCAAAACAGCCCTGAACGACGTACGGTCTACCGCACTTGAACACCTGACGGGACGTTGGTCCCGATCCGGGCTTTTGTCCCTAAGGGTGATGGACGGCACTTACACGGCCCTTGCGCCGCTTGCCGCCCCTCGTGCCAAAATAGGACAAGGAGTCCGGGGAGGGCTCCGTCCGCCCAACTATGCTCCACTCTGGGCGGAATCCCAGCATTGCGAGCTTTGGGGGGTCTGGTGCCTCCTGATCGCCCTGTGACTGATCGTCACAGTGGCGTGACTGTCCGCTATGGCATGGTCCATCGGCTTCCGCGGCTGATGAACACCTGGGAGGGCAATTCCATCGGTTTGGCCGACGTGGCTGGACAGATGGTGTAGTTGTAGTGCCGAGGACAAGCCGTTCGTCCTATAACCGACTCGGCCTGCGTCCGCCATTTCGGGCAACGTGGGTCAAGGTGCAGAATTTAGAGGAAAGAACCGAGAAGGTTCGGTTCTCCCGAGGAGGCCGCTCATGACCGCTCGCACCCCTGATGCCGAGCCGCTGCTGACCCCGGCTGAGGTCGCCACGATGTTCCGCGTGGACCCGAAGACGGTCACGCGGTGGGCGAAGGCCGGCAAGCTCACTTCGATCCGTACGCTCGGCGGGCACCGCCGCTACCGCGAGGCCGAGGTCCGCGCTCTGCTCGCGGGCATCCCGCAGCAGCGCAGCGAGGCCTGAACAACTGAATAACCGGGCAAACCGGCTGGTCCCCCAACTGACCGAGGTGCCCGGAACCCTAGCTTCAAGCGACGCGGGACCTGCCCCAACAGGGCCCACGCCCAAGCCGAAGAGCACGTTGTAGGCAGCGACACAGGGTGCGTCGTAGATCGCGCTGGACTCCGCCGGGTCCAGCGCGATCTTTTTTGTGCGCTGGTCGTGAGGGTGCCGGGGGCGCTGTGAGCGGCCTTGTCGGAGTCTGGGTAGGGCTGTCGGAACTCCTGTGCACGACCCCCGAGTCGGGTGCAATTGCACATATTAAATTGACCAGTTGTAGGAGGGGGGTAAGTTCCGCCGTTTCAAAAAGTCATGCGGTGACTCCCGTCACATGCCAGGGATCTTGTTGCCTCTGGCATGGGTGCGGTAGTGGAACCACCTCTTCCAGCGTGCCACGTCCGGGCGGGTGTTGGGCCCGGCGCCGGTCACGCGCTTCGGGGACTTTCGTCCTCCAGAAGCTCTTCGCTCGCGTCCTCGGGTCGTGGGCCGGTGTCCATCGCCAGCCGCAACAGGTGATGGCAGATCGGGCAGTGGCGGGTGAGGTGCCGCCGGTAGGACGTAGCGGCCGACAGATGCGCCCTGAGCAGCGCCCGCGTCTCGTGCCTGGCCGATGCCGCCATACGCCACCTCCAGGGGCCGCGCAGGGGGGCGGTCCCTGGTTTCTGGGTACCGGCGGAATGTGACGTCGTCAATCCCCCAGGGGGCAGGCTGGGCGCAAGAAGAAGGCCCCCATCCGGATCGGACGAGGGCCTTCTCTGTTGCGGTCCTGACGGGATTTGAACCCGCGGCCTCCACCTTGACAGGGTGGCGAGCACTCCAAACTGCTCCACAGGACCAGGCTTCGCGGCGCTTGGCTTGCTGCTTTGCGCTGCGAGAAGGACTGTACAGGAGGGTGAGGGCCCCGGTCGAACTCACCCTCTGTACGCTTGCGGTTACGGTACGGCCGCGTCGATCGCCTTCACGATCCGCTTGTCGGAGACCGGGTACGCCGTGCCCAGCGCGTGGGCGAAGTAGCTGACCCGGAGCTCCTCGAGCATCCAGCGGATGTCCAGGACCTGCTGCGGTACCGGCCGGCCCTGGGGGAGCTGTTCCAGCAGCCAGGCGTACTCGTCCTGCATCTCGTGGACCTTCTCCATGCGCGTGGTGTCCCGCTGGACGCCCGTCGGCATCTGCTGCAGACGCCGGTCCGCGGCCACCAGGTAGCGCATGAGGTCGGGCAGGCGGCGGATCCCCGCCCAGGTCACGAATCCGGGCTTCACGAGGGCGTCCAGCTGCTTGCGGACGTCCGTCAGGTTCGCCAGCAGGACGGGGCTGCGCACGGCCTTCAGACGGCGCTCACAGGCCTGCCAGGCGGCGAGGACCTGCTGCACCTGGGTGACCGCACGGACCGTCGTGTCGACGATCTCCGCCCGCACCTTGTCGTACAGCTTCCGGTACGACTCCTCGTCCCACACCGGCCCGCCGAAGTCCGCGATCAGCTTGTCGGCCGCGGCCATCGCGCAGTCGTCGAAGAGGGCCTGGATCGAGCCGTGCGGGTTGGCGGAGAGCGCCAGCTTCTGGGCGTTCGTCAGCTTCTCGGATGCGAACTTCGCCGGGTTCACCGGGATGTTGCGCAGGATGAGGCGGCGGGTGCCCTTCCACATGGCTTCCGCCTGCTCGGCCTCCGTGTCGAAGAGGCGGACCGAGACCGTGTCGCCGTCGTCCACCAGCGCCGGGTACGCCTTCACCGGCTGCCCGGCCCGGCGGGTCTCGAAGACCCGGGTGAGCGTGCCCATCGTCCAGTCGGTGAGGCCCCCCCGCTCCAGGGACTCCCCGCCCTCGCGGGAGGCGGTCGCGGCCGCCGCCTGGGACAGGGCCTTGCGCGCCTTCGGCTTCAGCCGGAGCTTCAGCGCCTCCAGGTCCTTGTCCTCGGCGAGCCCCCGCCGCCGCTCGTCCACGATCCGGAAGGTGACCTTCAGATGGTCGGGGACCTTCGCCCAGTCGAAGTCGTCCGCCTCGAAGGGGACGCCGACCATACGCTTCAGCTCCCGGGCCATGGTGACCGTCAGCGTCTCCTGCAGCGGCACCGCGCGCTCCAGGAACGCCTTCGCGTAGTTCGGCGCGGGTACGTAGTTGCGGCGGATCGGCTTGGGGAGGGTGCGGATCAGCTCCGTCACCACTTCCTCGCGCAGACCGGGGATCTGCCAGTCGAAGCCCTCGTCCGTGACCTGGTTGAGGACCTGGAGCGGGATGTGGACGGTCACGCCGTCCGCGTCCGTGCCCGGCTCGAACTGGTAGGTCACCCGGAACTTGAGCTGCCCCTGCCGCCAGCTGTCCGGATAGTCGGCCTTGGTGACCGCCTCCGCCGACTCCCGGATGAGCATCTCCCGCTCGAAGTCCAGGAACTCGGGCTGCTCGTTCCGCTTCCGCTTCCACCAGGAGTCGAAGTGGGCTCCGGAGACGACGTGTTCGGGCACCCGCTGGTCGTAGAAGTCGAACAGCGTCTCGTCGTCCACGACGATGTCCCGGCGCCGCGCCCGGTGCTCCAACTCCTCCACCTCGCTGAGGAGTCTGCGGTTGTCGGCGAAGAACTTGTGGTGCGTGCGCCAGTCGCCCTCGACGAGCGCGTTGCGGATGAACAGCTGACGGGAGACCTCGGGGTCGACCCGGCCGTAGTTCACCTTCCGCTGGGCGACGATCGGGACGCCGTACAGCGTGACCTTCTCGTACGCCATCACGGCCGCCTGGTCCTTCTCCCAGTGCGGCTCGCTGTACGTCCGCTTCAGGAGGTGGCCGGCGAGCGGCTCGACCCACTCCGGCTCGATCTTCGCGTTGACCCGGGCCCACAGGCGGGACGTCTCCACCAGCTCGGCGGACATCACGAAGCGGGGCTGCTTCCGGAACAGCGCCGAGCCCGGGAAGATCGCGAACTTGGCGTTGCGGGCGCCCAGGTACTCGTTCTTGTTGCCGTCCTTCACGTCCTTCATCCCGATGTGGGAGAGAAGGCCGGCGAGGAGGGAGACGTGGACGCGGTCGACGGGGGCGTCGTCCTCGTTGAGGTGGATGCCCATCTGCTTGGCGACCGTGCGCAGCTGGGTGTAGATGTCCTGCCATTCGCGGATGCGCAGGAAGTTCAGGTACTCCTGCTTGCACATCCGGCGGAAGGACGACGAGCCGCGCTCCTTCTGCTGCTCGCGGACGTACCGCCACAGGTTCAGGTAGGCGAGGAAGTCGCTGGTCTCGTCCTTGAAGCGGGCGTGCTGCTGGTCGGCCTGGGCCTGCTTCTCGGCCGGGCGCTCGCGCGGGTCCTGGATGGACAGCGCGGCCGCTATGACCATGACCTCGCGGACACAGCCGTTCTTGTCGGCCTCCAGGACCATCCGGGCCAGCCGCGGGTCCACGGGCAGCTGGGCGAGCTTGCGGCCGTTGTCGGTGAGCCGCTTGCGCGGGTCCTTCTGGGCCGGGTCCAGCGCGCCCAGCTCCTGCAGCAGCTGCACGCCGTCGCGGATGTTGCGGTGGTCCGGCGGGTCGATGAAGGGGAACTTCTCGATGTCGCCGAGGCCGGCCGCGGTCATCTGGAGGATGACGGAGGCGAGGTTCGTGCGGAGGATCTCGGCGTCCGTGAATTCCGGGCGGGCGAGGAAATCGTCCTCGGCGTACAGCCGGACGCAGATGCCGTCGGAGGTACGGCCGCAGCGGCCCTTGCGCTGGTTGGCGCTGGCCTGGGAGACCGGCTCGATGGGCAGCCGCTGGACCTTGGTGCGGTGGCTGTACCGGCTGATCCGGGCGAAGCCGGGGTCGATGACGTACTTGATGCCGGGGACGGTGAGGGAGGTCTCGGCGACGTTGGTCGCCAGAACGATCCTGCGCCCGGTGTGCGGCTGGAAGACGCGGTGCTGCTCGGCGTGCGAGAGGCGGGCGTAGAGCGGCAGGATCTCCGTGAAGCGATACTGCTTCTTCGTCAGCGCGTCCGCCGTGTCCCGGATCTCCCGCTCACCGGAGAGGAAGACGAGGATGTCGCCCTTCCCCTCGGCCATCAGCTCCTCGACGGCGTCGGTGATCGCGGTGATCTGGTCCCGGTCGGCGTCCTCGGAGTCCTCTTCGAGGAGCGGCCGGTAACGGACCTCGACCGGATAGGTGCGGCCGCTGACCTCGACGATCGGGGCGTCGCCGAAGTGCCGGGAGAAGCGCTCGGGGTCGATGGTCGCCGAGGTGATGACGACCTTGAGATCGGGCCGCTTCGGCAGCAGCTGGGCGAGGTAGCCCAGCAGGAAGTCGATGTTGAGGGACCGCTCGTGCGCCTCGTCGATGATGATCGTGTCGTAGGCGCGCAGCTCGCGGTCGGTCTGGATCTCGGCGAGCAGGATGCCGTCCGTCATCAGCTTGACGAAGGTGGCGTCCGGGTTCACCTGGTCGGTGAAGCGGACCTTCCAGCCGACGGCCTCGCCGAGGGGGGTCTGCAGCTCCTCCGCCACCCGTTCGGCGACGGTGCGGGCGGCGATGCGGCGGGGCTGGGTGTGGCCGATCATGCCGCGGACGCCGCGCCCCAGCTCCATACAGATCTTGGGGATCTGCGTGGTCTTACCGGACCCGGTCTCGCCGGCGACGATGACGACCTGGTGATCGCGGATGGCCTCGGCGATCTGGTCCTTCTTCTGGCTGACGGGCAGCTGCTCAGGGTACGTGACGGCGGGCACGCGGGAGCGCCGCTCGTCCATCCGGGCCTCGGCCTTGGCGATCTCGGCCTCGATCTCCACGAGGACGGCGTCGCGGGCCTCCGGCTTACGGATCTTGCGCGCGCCCTCGAGCCGCCGGCCGAGGCGGTGCGCTTCGCGCAGCGACAGCTCGGTCAGGCGGGGGGCGAGGGTGCCGAGGGCGGGGGCTGGGTGCGTAGACATACGCGGTCCAGGATCGCACCTCGGGGAAATCACTGGCGAACGATTTGCCCCGGGGCGCTCAGGGCGTGCGCTGAGCGGGTGGCGCCGGCTCCGTGCGCTGCCTGCCCGACGTGTCCCCGAGGGCGATCGACTTCGCGGTGTTGGACACGGCCTTGATGCCCAGATAGGCGGTGGTCAGGCTGCTCACCGCGGTGAAGGCGGCGGTCAGCACGCCGACGATCACGGCCTTGTCCCCGCCCAGCCGCCACACCCCGAAGATCGCGACTCCGGCGATGGCGAGATTGCTCACGACGACCGCGAGCAGCCCGTACCGCGCCCGGTCCTTCTCCAACTCGGTGTCCCGAATGGCTCTGGCCTCGTCCCGGCTCATCGTCCTGCCCCCCGACGGTCCCGCCCGATCATCCAGAACGTAGCGCTGCCGGGGCCACCTGCCAAGGAGTCCGCCTGGTCAGCTCCGCAGCTCCGCCAGCCGGGTGTCCACCTGGGCCCGGTCGTACCCCCGTCGGACGATGTCGAACGCGGGCGGTGCGGCGGGGGCCGTGCCGGCGGCCAGCCCGGCCAGGTAGGTGTCGACCTGCGGCCGGTCGTATCCCCGCCGCACGATGTCGAAGCCCCGGAAGTGCTCTGCCACCCTTGCCTCCCCCAGTGCGGAAACGGCGAAGGCCCCGTTCTGCTGAACGGGGCCTTCTGACTGTGGCTGGGGCCGGGGTCGAACCGGCGACCTATCGCTTTTCAGGCGATCGCTCGTACCAACTGAGCTACCCAGCCACGAGGCTTCCGAGGAAACCTCAGCGGTCCTGACGGGATTTGAACCCGCGGCCTCCACCTTGACAGGGTGGCGAGCACTCCAAACTGCTCCACAGGACCAAGCGTTTGTGTGCAACAGTGTCGCACACGATCTTGCGTGCCCCCAACGGGATTCGAACCCGTGCTACCGCCTTGAAAGGGCGGCGTCCTAGGCCGCTAGACGATGAGGGCTATCGGCCCGCCTGGGCGCTTCTCAGCGCGTCGGGGACGTGAGAAGCATATGGGATGGCGGGGAGTATCGCCAAAACGGTTTTACGGCTCTGACGGCGAAGGCGTGGCCGGGGACGGTTTCGCGCTCGGCAGCCCGTGGCGGAGCCGCTGATCAAACACTTCCTCGGGCAGGTGGCGGCTGACCTCGGCCGTGGTCAGGCCCAGGCCGCCCAGTCTGATCTCGTCCCAGGCCTGGAGGCGGCGAGTGTCGCGGTCGAAGTAGAGGATCGAGGCCTCGATCGGGTCGGGGTACTTGCGTTCCACGGCGCGCAGGCCGCTGCCGCCCGTCGAGCCCTCGATGCGCAGACGTGTGCCGTACTTCATGACCTCCGTGCCCTCGTGGTGGAGGTGGCCCGCCAGGACCAGCGGGACCGCGCCGTCCGTCTCGCGCGCGGCGGAGGGCTCGTGGGCGATCGCCACGTCGACCGGGGTGCCCGCCGCCCGCTGGTCGCGCAGGGCGCCGGCCAGGCGGTCGCCCGCCAGCACCTCGGCCGCGTCCCCGCCGGGTGACACCGAGCGGTCGGGGGTGAACTGGGGGTCGCCGATGCCCGCGAACCGCAGGCCCGCGATCGTCTCCGCCCGGCCGTCGTCCAGGACGTGCACGTTCCTCATGTGCTGCAGGTAGCGCTGGGTGGTCCTGGAGTCGTGGTTGCCCCGGACCCAGACGTACGGCACGCCCAGGTCCGCGACCGGGTCCAGGAAGCCGTTCTCCGCGGCCGTGCCGTGGTCCATCGTGTCGCCCGAGTCCACGATCACGTTCACCTTGTACTGCTCCACCAGCGAGGCGATGATCTTCCAGCTCGCCGGGTTGAGGTGGATGTCGGAGACGTGCAGGACCCGCAGGCCCGCGGGGTCCGGCTGGTAGGCGGGGAGCGTGGACGTGACGTCGTACAGCTTCGTCACGTTCGTCACCAGGCGCGCCAACTCCTTCTGGTAGACGTCGAATTCGGTGACGATGCTGCGCGCGTTGCCGACCAGGGAGGGTGCGGAGGAGAGCAGGCCGGAGAACCTCGGCTCCAGGACCGACTTGGGGTTCCAGGTGGCGTAGGCCGTCGCCCCGGAGGCGGCGAGGAGGGCCAGTGCCAGGGCGCCGGCCGCCAGGGCGCGGCGCGGGCGGCGGTAGACGGCGAGGCCCAGGGCGGTCGCACCGGAGACCACGGCGACGCAGGAGCGTACGGCCAGGTCGAGCGTGCCGTGCTCGACGTCCCGGGCCACCTCGTCCTGGAGCCCGGAGAGCCGCTCGGGGTGGTCGACGAGGGCCTGGGAGCGGAGCGGGTCGAGCTGGTCGACGTTGACGTCCAGGCGGACCGGGGCGACATGGCTGTCCAGGGTGAGCGCGCCCAGCGGGGAGACGTTGATCTTCGTGCCGCCGGTGAGGGACGGGCGCAGCGCCATCGTCGTGTCCATGGGGCCGACCGGGACCCGGACGTTCCCGACGATCAGCAGGCCAAGCCAGGCGCCGACCAGGACCACCGCGGTGAGGCCGAGGGCGCGCAGCCAGGGGTTGGGGCGGGCCGCCAGTTCCAGGGCCGGGAGGGCGGGGGCGGCTTTGCGGGCACGGCGGGTGTGCAGGGTGCGGAGGGCTGCGACGGTGGCGCGGGCGCTGGCCATTGGGGGCGTATGCCCACGGCCGGGCGCGGATATGCGGCGGATATGCGACGGTTCGCCTGCCTCGTACGGGCCGTTCGTACCGGACAATGACCGTGTGCTGGAGATGACGCGCGAGGAGTTCGAGGAACTGGTCGCCGAGGCGCTCGACCGGATCCCGCCGGAGCTGACGCGGCTGATGGACAACGTCGCGGTGTTCGTCGAGGACGAACCGCCCGCGGACGATCCCGAGCTGCTCGGGCTGTACGAGGGGACGCCGCTGACCGAGCGGGGCGAGTGGTACGCGGGTGTGCTGCCGGACCGGATCACGGTCTACCGGGGGCCGACGCTGCGGATGTGCGACAGCCGTGCGGACGTCGTCGCCGAGACCGAGGTCACCGTGGTGCACGAGATCGCCCACCACTTCGGCATCGACGACGCCCGGCTGCACGCGCTCGGGTACGGGTGACCGGGCGGGGTGCTCCGATGCGGGCGGGCCGCGTGTCCTCTTGCGGGCGGCGGGAGTTGGGCAGGTTGACTCCCAACCTCGCCTCCGGAGGTGGCCGCCGTGCGCCCCTTGTACGTACCCGTCCGTCTGGTCGTCACGGTGCTGGCCCTCACGGCCGCCGCCGGCTGTGTGAGCGTGGGTGACGACGCCGGCCGGGCCAGGCCCTCGCACTCGGCGGGGCAGCGGGGCGGCGAGGCGCCCGACGGGGGTCCGGTGGAGGGCGGCGGCGGCCTCGGCTCCGGCGGTGGCGGTCCCGAGGACGGCAAACACGAGCACGGGGGCAAGAAGAAGCGGGGGGAGTCGGCCTCGCCCTCGGCGACGCCGTCCACGCCGGGCAGTGTTTCGGCGGCACCGCCGAAGCCGGGGAAGACCACGAATCCGCCCCCCACGCACACGGTCGTGCCGACCCCCACCCAGACGGCCGAGCCGCAGCCGACGCCCACCGAGGAGCCGACGCCCGCCTCGCCCCCGCCGCCGTCGGCCGAGCCGTCCTCCTCGGCCCACGAGGAGACGGGAACCCAGCTGGCCCAGCGGGAGCCGGCGCCTGCGGCGGGGACTCCGGCGTAGGACGTGACCAGCGTCTCCTGGGATCGGTTTGCCTTGGGGGGCGTTGGGTGCGTATGGTGGTAGATCGTTTGATCCCATTTGCCCGGCGCCACTGCAGAGCGCGCCGTGTGGCGCGTACTCTCCCTTGCCGTGGCGGACCGCATTGAGGCGGTCGTGAGCGATTCACGGAGTTGACGGGCGCGTGCCGAAGAGACTCCGGAAGGTTTCGCATTCGCATGTCCGTGTCCAGTACTGATCAGATCGTCATGCCCGAGAACGACAACGAGCTCGTGGACGTGACGACCGAGGTCACCGAGGCCGTCGAGGCCGCTGACACCACCCCCCAGATCACCTTTGCCGACCTCGGCCTCCCCGAGGGCATCGTGCGCAAGCTCGCACAGAACGGCGTCACCACCCCCTTCCCGATCCAGGCCGCGACCATCCCGGACGCCCTGGTCGGCAAGGACATCCTCGGCCGTGGCCGCACCGGCTCCGGCAAGACCCTCTCCTTCGGTCTGCCGACCCTGGCCACGCTGGCCGGCGGCCGCACCGAGAAGAAGCGGCCGCGTGCCGTCATCCTCACGCCGACCCGTGAGCTGGCCATGCAGGTGGCCGACGCCCTGCAGCCCTACGGCGACGTCCTCGGCCTGAAGATGAAGGTCGTCTGCGGCGGTACGTCGATGGGCAACCAGATCTACGCCCTGGAGCGCGGCGTCGACATCCTCGTCGCCACGCCCGGCCGCCTCCGCGACATCATCAACCGCGGCGCCTGCTCCCTCGAGGACGTGCAGATCGCCGTCCTGGACGAGGCCGACCAGATGTCCGACCTGGGCTTCCTGCCCGAGGTCACCGAGCTGCTCGACCAGGTCCCGGCCGGCGGCCAGCGGATGCTGTTCTCCGCGACCATGGAGAACGAGATCCAGACCCTCGTCGACCGCTACCTGAACAACCCCGTCTCCCACGAGGTGGACGCGGCCCAGGGCGCGGTGACGACCATGTCGCACCACATCCTCATCGTGAAGCCCAAGGACAAGGCGCCGGTCACCGCCGCGATCGCCTCCCGCAAGGGCCGCACGATCATCTTCGTCCGCACCCAGCTGGGCGCCGACCGCGTCGCCGAGCAGCTGCGCGAGGCGGGTGTGAAGTCCGACGCGCTGCACGGCGGCATGACCCAGGGCGCCCGCACCCGGACGCTGGCCGACTTCAAGGACGGCTACGTCAACGTGCTGGTCGCGACCGACGTCGCCGCGCGCGGTATCCACGTCGACGGCATCGACCTGGTCCTGAACGTGGACCCGGCCGGCGACCACAAGGACTACCTGCACCGTGCGGGCCGTACCGCACGTGCCGGTCGTACGGGCACGGTCGTCTCGCTGTCCCTGCCGCACCAGCGGCGTCAGATCTTCCGTCTGATGGAGGACGCCGGCGTCGACGCCGCGCGCCACATCATCCAGGGCGGTGCCGCCTTCGACCCGGAGGTCGCCGAGATCACCGGCGCCCGCTCCATGACCGAGGTCCAGGCCGAGTCCGCGGGCAACTCCGCCCAGCAGGCCGAGCGCGAGGTCGCCCAGCTCACCAAGCAGCTGGAGCGCGCCCAGCGCCGGGCCACCGAGCTGCGCGAGGAGGCCGACCGGCTGGTCGCCCGGGTCGCCCGCGAGCGTGGCGAGGACCCGGAGACCGCGGTGGCCGAGGCCCAGGCGGCCGCGGCGGAGGCCGTGGTCGAGGCGGCCGCGGCCCAGGAGCCGGCGGAGCGCGAGACCGAGCGCGAGGAGCGTCCGGCGGCTTCGGCGCCGTACGAGCGCCGGGAGCGGCGTTCCTTCGACCGGGACCGTGGCGAGCGCCGTGACGACCGCGGTGACCGCGGTGGCTTCCGCCGTGACCGTGACGAGCGTCGTCCCTTCGACCGGGACCGTGAGCGCGGCTTCGAGCGCCGTGACGACCGGGGTGACCGCGGTGGGCGTTCCTTCGAGCGCCGTGACGAGCGTCGCCCGTTCGGTGACCGGGACCGTGAGCGTGGCTTCGAGCGCCGTGACGACCGCGGTGGCCGTGGCTTCGAGCGCCGCGACGAGCGTGGTGACCGGGGTGACCGTGGCGGGCGTTCCTTCGAGCGCCGTGACGAGCGTCGTCCGTTCGGTGACCGCGACCGTGGTGGCCGCTCCTTCGAGCGCCGTGACGACCGTGGTGGCTTCCGCCGGGACGAGCGCGGTGCCGCCGGGCACCGGGGCAGCGACCGTCCGTTCAACCGTGAGCGTCGTGACGACCGCCCGGGCTTCCGCTCCGCCGGTCACGACCGCCCCTACGGCCGTCGTGACGACCACCGCGGCACCGGCTCCTTCGGCCGCCGCGACGACAAGCCGCGCTGGAAGCGCAACGGCTGACGAACATGAGTGACCGGCACCTTCGCCGGTGACCGAACACGGCTGCGGGCCCCGGAACTTCCGGGGCCCGCAGCCGTTTCGCCGTCAGCAGGTGGACAGGGGGGAGCGGATCGCGTGCCGGGTGCGCTGCAGGCGCAGGGCGAGCTGCACCTCCAGCGCCCGCATGGGTTCCTGCCAGGTGGGGCCGAGCAGGTCGGTGATCCGTTCCAGGCGCCGGGAGACGGTGTTGGGGTGCACATGGAGGGCCTCGGCGGCCCGGCGGGGGCTGCCGCCGGACGCGAACCAGGCCTCCAGGGTGTGGACCAGATCCGTGCAGTGCCGGCTGTCGTAGGTGATCACCGGGCCGATCGTGGTCTGCACGAAGGCCGTGATGTCGGGGCTGTCCGCGAGCAGCAGCCCGAGGAAGCCCAGTTCCTGTGCCGAGGCGCTGCCCCCGTCGGCGCCGAGTGCGGTCAGCGCCTCCAGACAGCGTCTGGCCTCCTGGTAGGTGCCGTGGACCGAGCCCGGATGCGCGACCGGCCCGGCCGAGCCGACCGTCACCCGGCGGCCGGTCACCGTGGACAGCTCGGCGGTGACCGCCCGCCCCGAGTCCCCCGAGTCCGTGCCCGGGACCAGCAGCACCAGGCAGTCGTCCATGATGGTCTGCAGTCCCGCCATGCGGTGGGCGTACGACGAGGCCCAGACCAGGGCCCGGCCGCTCGCGCCGCCGTCCGGCCGCGCGATCAGCACCACGTGCGGGTCGTCGAGGGCGACGCCGAGGCGCCGGGCGTGCACCGCGAGCTGCTCGGGCGCGCGGGGCGAGTCGCCGATCAGGTCCTGGAGCAGCCGGCTGCGGCCCCCGTCGGGAGATGTCTCGGCGCCGGCCTGGATGCGCAGCAGGACCGCGGTGGACTGGGCCGTGGCCCGCAGCAGCCGGAGCTGGTAGTCGACGGCCGGGCCCTCCGCGGCCAGGATCAGGGTGCCGAGCACCTCGCGGCCCGCGGTGGCCGGACACAGCCACAGGCCGTCCGCCGAGCGGATCGGGGCGAGCTCGGTGTGGGCGTCCAGGGTCCGCTGGAAGAGTTCCGCCTCGTCGAAGTCCGGGAAGCCCTCGGTGACCGCGAGGGTGCGGCCGGTGGCGTCGCGCACCATCAGGGCTCCGCCGAGTTCGGCCGCGGCGCGGGCTGCCACCTCGTCCAGTCCGTGGCCGCTCAGCACCATGTCGATGAGCCGGGTGTGGACGCCGCTGACCAGACGCTCCGTGGTGGAGGAGTCCAGTGCCCGGGACACGTCGAGTTCCAGTTCGCTGAGTTCGGAACGGGTCTGGGCGAGCAGCCGGGCCTTCTTGATGGCCAGCGAGGCGAGGTCGCCCAGTGAGGACATCAGCGTGATCTCGTCGGGCGTGAGGTGGCGCACCGAGCGGTCGGCGCCGTAGAGAGCGCCGAAGGTGTCGCTGCCCTCCTTCAGGGGCACCGCCATCAGACCGTGCAGGCCCTCCGCGGTGACCACCTCGTCGGTGGCCGTGGAGTGCGGGAAGCGGTCGTCGGTGAGGTAGTCGGCGGTCCAGAAGGGCGCGGAGCGGTCGAACGCCGCGTTGCCGACGCCGCCCTGGGCCGGGACCACGAACCCCGGGGTCATGGTGGAGGCGTGGCCGTCGGATATGCGTACGTAGGAGCGGCCGTCGACGGGGTCCCTGAGGGTGATCCACGACATGTCGAAGTTGAGGAGCAGCCGGGCCCGGCGGGTGATCACCTGCAGCAGCGCGTCGACCTCGTACGGAAGGGTCAGTTCCCGTGCGGTGTCCACGAGTGCCGCCAGGGCGGCCTCGCGCTGCTGGCGGCGGGCGAACAGGCCGTGGATGTCCAGGGCCAGGGCCCGCGCGCGGTCGAGGAGGGCCAGGGACTCGGCCGGCACCGGTTCGCCGGAGTCGGCGTCGGGGGGTGGTCGTTCGAAGCGGTGGGGCGGAGCCTCGGTGGCGAGCAGTTCGAGAAGTCTGAGCAGTTCGTCCTGTACGAAGTCGTCCGTGTGCCGCATAGACCTCACCCCCAGTTGATCTGCGGCGCCTGCGGCGCGTGGCTCTGCCGAGCCTTCGCGAACCTAGATTGCGTGCACGACAGGCGTCAACGATGGCTTGAACCAGTACTGTTGAAGTGACCTTTGGCCGAAACCACATGCCAGAGCCTGCCGCACGGTGACCGGAGCACCGCTCGGCCGGTGCGTAGCGGTTACCCCTGCACATTCCCCCGTCGCGTTCGGTAACCCGACAATAAGCCCTGACAGCGCGCCGGGAAGCGGACGGCGCCGCGGTCACGGAGTGTCCGGCGGGGGGACAGAGGTATGTCGGGAACGCAGAGTTTCGTACGGTCGCTGGAGCGCAGCCGGTTGTCGCTGACGCGTCCGGACCGGCCGGGCGAGTTCGAGCTGTTGGGCTTGCGATGGGATCTTCTTGACGAAGTGTTTGCTCCAGTGTTCTCGCCGTCGACCGCGGTGGCGCTCGATCTGCTGGGCCTCGCCGAGGCGGGTCCGGGCGACCGGTCGGGCTCTTTCCTGGAGATCGGCTGCGGGACCGGGGTCATCGCCGTGCGCAGCGCGCTCGCCGGGTGCGAGCGGGTGGTCGCCGCCGACGTGAACCCCCGGGCGGTCGAGAACGCGGCGCTCAACGCCGCGCGGCACGGGGTGGGCGACCGGGTGCGCGCCGTGCGCAGCGATCTGTTCTCCGCACTTCAGCAGGAACGTTTCGACATGGTCTTCTGGAGCTCCAACTACGTGCGCGCGCCCGAGGATTATGCCTATCGGTCCATGCACGAGCGGGCCTATGTCGATCCGGGCTACCGCACGCACCGGCGCTATCTGGCCGAGGCCCCGCGGATGCTCGCCCCGGGCGGCCGTGCGCTGCTGCACTTCAGCAGCCGCGGCGTCCTCGGGGAACTGCACGAGATCGCCCGGGAGTACGGTCGGGAGCTGCATGTGGTGCGGTCCGTGGAGCTGGTGGAGAAGGAGTACGGTGCCGACGCCGTCGAACACCTGCTGCTGGAGATCCGCGTCGCGGACGGCGGCGACGGTCGCGACTGACCGGGCGAGGTGTCTGGGTGATGACCGCCGAGGACGCGGTCCGGACCGGCTCCGCGAGTGGCCCGCCGGCCGCCGGGGCGGGCGCCGGTGCCGCGCGGGAGGCGGCCCGGTGACCGCCGGGGTGGGGGTGTGCCCGCCCCGGTGACGGTCGCTCAGGGAGCAGTTGGACGCGGGCACGGTGGAGCGGGGAGCGACCGCCGGGGTCCGCCGACGGGGGAAAGTGGTGTCGTGGTGACCCTCTCCGGGCGGGACGCCTTTCGCAGTGAACTCACCGAGGTCGCCGGGCGGGACCGCCGGGTGGTCTGTCTGGAGACGCTGGCTCGTAAGAAGGACCATCCGTTCGAGGCGGCCCACCCGGACCGCTTCTTCTCGCTGCCGAACGTGGGCACGGTGCTGACGCAGATGGTGACGGGTCTGGGGGCGGCCGGGTTCAGGCCGTTCGTGGTCGTCACACCGGGCGCGGCGGAGGGGCGGTCGGTGGCGCCCCGGTCGTTGTGGCGCGACTGTCTGGAGGCCGGGGCGACCGTGGTGATGTCGCCCGAGGGCTTTCCCGACGGGTACGACGAGGTGCGGCGGATGTCCGGCGTACCGCTCGCGGTGCCCTGCGGGGAGGAGGAGACGCGGGCGGTGGTGCGGCACGCCGCGCGGTCCTCGCGGCCGCACTGCCTGGTGCTCGGGGAGGGGCCGGGGGCGGACCTCTTCTGGGAACCGAGCGAGCCTTCGGTGGCCACGGCGCGGTTGATCTCCGTCGGTGAGGCCGGCACCCGGCTGGCGCTCGCCGCGCGTGCGGCCGCGCCCGGGCTCGGGCATGCGCACCTCGTCTATCTGGACGACGCCCGGCTGTCCGCCGCGGCCGTGGAACTCGCCTCGTGGACGGGGAAGTCGGTGGTGACCGCCGCGCCCCGGCTGCTGGGGCCGGTGCTGGAGGCGCTGCAGCCGCGGTTGCCGGGGGGTGCGGTGCTGGGGGTTCCGGCGCCGTTCCGGGCCGGGCGCGCGGATGTGGAGCAGGTGCTGGCCGCTGCCGCGGCGTAGCGAGTGCCTCGGCTTCGCCTTCGGCCCCGATCCGTGTTCCCGCCGCACCACCCGTGCTGCTTTCGTCGTCGACCGCGGGTGGCCCCCTGCGAGGCGGATCGGGCGTCGGCGGCTGCGGGTCCGTGTGGGGGTGGGGAGAGGGGGTGCGGTCAGCCGTCCATGTCCTCCAGGAGGCGGGACTGGGCCAGGGCGTAGGCCAGTTGGGCCCTGCTCTTGCTGTTGAGGAGCTCTGACGCTCGGCCTATGTGGGTGGAGACGGTGCGGGCGCTGATGCCCAGGCGCTTGGCTATCGCCGCGTCGGTGTGGCCCTCGATCATGAGGCGCAGGACGGTGCGCCGGGTCTCGTCGGTCATCAGCGGGGGGCGCGCCTGCTCCTGGGTGATGCTGAGGGGTTCCGCCCGCTGCCAGGCGTGGTCGAAGACCGTGGCCAAGTAGTGGACGATCGCGGGGTGTTCGACCGTCAGGGCCGTTGTCCTGAGGTCGTGCCGGGGGTCGGGGATGAAGGCCGTCCTGCGGTCGAAGATGATCAGGCGGTCGAAGAGTTCGTTGAGGGTGCGTACCTCGACGCCGACCGCGGTGACCTGCTCGATGTAGGCGAGCGTGGGGCCATGGGTGCGTACCGAGTGCTGGTAGAGCGTCCGCTGGCGGATGTCCCGTTCGGACAGTTCCAGGGTGCGGCGCAGCGCCTTGCTGAGGAGTGCGGTGGCCCGGCCGCCGCCGGGCTGGGCGGTCAGGAGTTCCGCGCGGCAGGCGTCGGCGGACTTCTGCAGCGCCGCGCTGATGACGTCCTCGCCGTGCAGCAGACGGATGTCGGCGGAGGCGGTGCCCTGTTCCTCGCGGTAGACGTCCTCCGCGGCGCTCAGTGCCTCGCGGACGGCCGCCACGGCCTGCTGCTGGACGAGAATGGCGCGCTCGATGGGGCGGCAGAACTCGCTCACCGCGATGTCGGGCGGCACCACGCCCATGATCAGCGGGTTTTCGGCCAAGGGGCGCATGAGACCCAACTCGACGAGGCAGTCCGGTACATCGCCATCAATCGGACCTTTTGAGAGCGCTTCCCGGTAACGGGCCAGACCTTCGTCGCAGAGCCTGACCACATTGGTATGGGAGAGATTGTCCGACTTCCTGCACATTCGTTCCCCCTTCAGAAATGCGCAATGCGCGATCACGAGGCTACCAAGCGAAGAAATCCGGCTGCTGGCTGCGGCATGCTTCTTGCGGCGGAGGCGACAGCGCCTATCAGCCATCTGGGAGGGAATCCACATGAATTCCAAGGGAACGACTACCAAGCGATTCAGCGCGATATTCGCCCTCATGCTCCTCCTCGGACTCGGCGCGCAGGAGGCCGAGCAGACCCTGCACGGCAAGTCGGTTGCCCAGTCGGCCAACATCCCCGACCACGACCCGGAATGGGGCTGACCGAAGGCCCGGGGGACGTCCGACGAACTCATAGGGGGAAAGCGAAAGTGCCTCGTCGGAATCCGGAGACCGTAGGAATCATTCTCGCGGGCGGCAGAGGCGAGCGGGCGAAGCCCATCACTCTGGAATCGTCCGACTACATTCGCAGCAAGGCTCTTATTCCGTTCGTCGGAAGGCGGCTCGTCGAATGGGTCGTCGAAGCCTGCCGGGACCAGGGCATCCGCCGCTTCTACGTGGTCGCCCACGGTCTGGAGAACCGTAACCAGATCAAGCTGCTGCTGGGCCACGGCGAGCGGCACGGAGTGGACGTCAGGTACTCCCGCTCGCGCCTGGACCGCTACAACGTGGGCTCGGCCGGAGCCACCCTCCACAACCTCGAACAGTGGGACCTGCAGGGCCAGGCCCTGGTGCTGCCGGTCGACTCGCTCTTCGACTTCGACCTGCGGGAACTGCGGGCCACGCACGAGGCGCGCGGCGCCGTGGTGACGGTGGCCGCGGTGGAACGGACGGCGCGGGAGATCGCCGGCAAGTACGGCGTGATGCGCACCGACGCGCGGGGGCTGGTGACGGGCTTCGTCGAGAAGCCGGCCGTCGCCCGGCTGCGCGAGCTGTTCCCGGACGCGGTCGCGGACGAGCGGGCGACACTGCCCACCAACGCCGGGATGTACCTGGTGGACTGCGGCCGGCTGCGGCTGCTGGCCCGGGAGCCGGAGCTGTTTCGGCAGTCCCACCAAAGGCTCGACTGGGGCGGGGACCTGCTGCCCTGGCTGGCCGGGCACGACCACCCGGTCGCCACCCATGCCATCGGCAGGCTCGGCGACCTGGGCAACGTACAGGACTATCTGCACACGCTGGGACTCGTGCTCGACGGCGCGTACGAGCAGATGAACCGGCTCATGGCGCGGTCCGGGCAGGCCGGATCGCCGGGCTGGATCCACGAGAGCAGCCTGCTGACGAAGGACGACCTGACCGGCACGACCCTCGCCCAGAAGATCGAGGAGGGGTCGGTGCTGATCGGCCCCGGGGTGCGCATCGGTCACGACGTCGAGATCGGGCCGGGCGTGCGGCTGGAGCACACGGACGTCGGCGACGGGGCCGAGATCCGTGAGAGCAGCACGCTCGTGCACTCCGCCGTGGGCGAGTCCGCGGTGATCGGCTCCCACGCCGACCTCTCGGAGTCCTACGTCGGACCGATGGCGGTGATCCATTCGGAGCGCGGCCGGCCGACCCGGCTCGAAGGGCACACAGCGATCGGCGACGGGGCCGTGCTGCGGCCCGGGTCCCGGTTCCGCGGGGTCACCGTCTATCCGCGGCTCAGGGTGCCCACGCTGACCGGCGTGCCCGCCGCGACCGAGCTGACGAGCGCCGACGACGTCCTGCGCTGGGTGTGACCCGGCCGGGGACGGCAGGCCTCAGAACACATAGGGGGAATCATGCACATGCACGGCCCCATAGCGGTGATCGGCGGAGCGGGCCGGCTCGGCTCCCTCGTGACCAGGAGACTGGCCGAGGCGGGCGAGCGGGTCCGCGTGGTGAGCCGGCACCCGGAGCGAGGAGCGACCCCGCCGCCCGGCACCGAGCCGTGGCAGGCGGACGTACGGTACGCGGACACGCTGGGGCCCGCACTGCGCGGTTGTGCCGCCGTGGTGTTCAGCGTGGAGCCGGGTACCGCCGACTCCGGTCCTGACAGCCCGGAGACCACGGTCTACAGCGGTGTGCGCAACGTGCTGGCGGCGGCCGCGGAGTCCGCGCTGCGGCCCCGGATCGTGCTGGTGAGCCAGATCTTCGTGACCCGGCGCGAGCACCCGATGAACGCCTACGGGCGGCTGCTGGACTGGCGGCTGCGCGGCGAGGACGCGGTACGGGACTCGGGCTTCGCCTACACCGTGGTGCGGCCCGGCTGGCTGACCGACGACGGCAGCGCCGGCGCGGGTGTCCGGCTGGAGCAGGACGACCGCGGTGACGGCTGGGTCTCGCGCGCCTCGGTGGCCGAGGCCTGTGTCCGGGCGCTCGGCTCCGCGGCGGCCGCGGGCCGCACGTTCGAGGTCTACAACGAGCCGGGCGCGGCGCCCACGGACTGGGAACCACTGTTCCGCAGGCTGACCCCGGACCCCCTGTTGGCCCTGCGCCCGTAGCGCCACGGCCCGGTCCCGGGCCGTACGGACGACGTGGCGGGTCCACCCCCGACCGCCCGCCCCGTCCCCACGCCCGTCGGCTCCCCCCGGCCGACGGGCCCCTGCCGGGGCCGGCGCCCCGGCGGACGCACACCGCGTCCGCGGCGCCGGCCCCGGGCGAAGAACCTCACGTATTCCAGAGAGGGCTGAGTCATGCCCGGCGAACGTCAAGTCGTGGAGTCCGCCGAGATTTCCGAGAACGTGGTCTCCGAGATCATTTCCCGTACGTTCAGATCAATTCCGCGCAGTGACCAGAGGCGTTGGGGCGAGCTTTATGTGAGAGGCCTGCTTTCGGTTTCCGGGAGGAAGACGATGCGGGCGATCGCCGACGGTGCCGGCGGCGGAGTGGAGCAGAGCCTCTACCAGTTCATCACCAAGTCCCCGTGGGCCGCCGAGCCGGTCCGCCGGGAGCTGGCGGACCTGCTGCTGCGGCTGGAGCCGCGCGCCTGGGTGGTCCAACCCCTGGTGATCGCCAAGGTGGGGCAGCACTCGGTCGGCGTGGAGCGGCGGTGGGTCTCGGAGTTCGGACGGGTCGTCAACTGCCAGCAGGCGATCGGGGTGTGGCTGGCCGCCGACCGGGCGTCGTGTCCGGTGGACTGGCGACTCGCCCTGCCGGAGAGCTGGGCGGGCGAGGCGGCGCTGCGGCGCCGGGCCTGCATCCCGGAGGACGTCGGCTCCTGCCCGCCCGAGCAATGCGCGGTGGAGGCCGTGTCCGCGATGGCCGGGGACTGGGGTCTGCCGCACCGGCCGGTGGTGATGGACCTGCGGGAGAGCGATGCGTACGGCATCTGCTCGGTGCTGCTGGAGCGCCGTATGCCCTTCGTCGTCCGGATCGACCCCGCGGCCCGGGGAGTGGCGCTGCGGGCGCTGCGGCCCGCGCCGCGCCCGGGACTGCCGGAGCCGGTGTCCGAGGACACGGGCGCACCGTGCCCGCCCGGTTCGCCGCTCGCCCTGGTCCCGGAGCTGAGCCGGCAGTGCCTGCCGGTGGAGTGGTACGACCACGAGGCGGACGCCCTGCGGGCGACGTCGGTCGGCGCCGCCCGGGTCCTGCTGCGCCGGACGGGCCCCGACGCCCCCCGGCCGGTCCCCGCCGACCAGCAGGAACTCATCCTGGTCGGCGCCTGGCGGGACCCGGGGCGGCGTACCCCCAGCGAGTACTGGCTGTCGAACCTGCCGCAGTCCCAGCTCGGCACGGTCTACCGCACCGCCATGCTCGCAGGCCGGGTCACGCGCGACCTGACGGAGGTCAGCGGGGGGCTCGGCATCCGGGACTTCGAGGGCCGTTCCTTCCGCGGCTGGCACCACCACATGACGATGGTGTCGCTGGCCCACGCGGCCACGGTCCTGTCCGCGGCACCACGCACCGAGGCCTGGCCACCGCCGGTGCGGATTCCGGCGCCTCACGAGCGGGTGGGGGTGCGGGCCGCATGAGCGTTCTCGTGGACGCGGAGCGGGAGCGGGTGTGCACCCGGCTCGACGGGTTGCCGCGCGGGTGCCGGCTGGCGGGTGGGCGTGCCGGGGTCTCGCCGGCCGCCGGGGATGCGGGTGTGTCGGGCTCTGGTGGGGGTGCGGGCCGCCTGAGCGGTCTTGTGGGCGCGGAGTGGAGGCGTCTGCGCACCGGGCTCGACGGGTTGTCGCGCAGGTGCCGGCTGACGGGTGTGCGTGGCCCGGGTCTCGCCGCTGTGGGTGCGGATGCGGATGCGGATGCGGATGCGGATGCGGATGGGGATGCGGGTGTGTCGGGTGCGGGCCGCGTGAGCGTTCTTGTGGGCTCGGAAGGGGAGCGGGCGTGCACCGGGCTCGGCGGGTTGCCGCGTGGGTGCCGGTGCGTGGGTGCGTGTGCCCGAGTCTCGCCGCTGCCGTTGTGGATGCGGGTGTGTCGGGTGGGGGTGCGGGTCGGATGAGCGTTCTTGTGGACACGGAGCTGGAGCGGGTGCGTACGGCGCTGGACGGGCTGCTCGCTGCGTGGCTGCCAGGCCGGCGCTGGTTCGCGGGTAAGGACACCGGGGCGCCGGCCGTCACCACCCGGCTCCTGGAGCGGGTGCTGCCGGGCGATCCGGCGCTCCTGGTCGCGGTGTTCGACACCGGCGCCGACGGCCCGTACCAGGCGCTGATCGGGATGCGCCGGGGTCCGGCCCCGGCGCCGTCCGAGGCGGTGATCGGCCGGCTGACCGCGCCCGGCGGCCCGGCCCTGACGCTGTACGAGGCCACGCAGGACCCGGAGTTGATGACCAGGCTGCTGGAGCGCTTCGGTACCGACGAGCAGGGGCCGGTGCGCTTCGAGCGGCTGCCCGGCAGTGACCTGCCCTTCGGGGTGCCCGGAGCGGCGAGCACGGCGGAGCAGTCCAACACCTCGGTGGCCTTCGCCGACCGGGCGATGTTCAAGGTGCTGCGCCGGCCCGTGCCCGGGACCAGCCCGGAGCTGGAGTTGCTCGGCGCGCTGCAGCGGGCCGGCTCGGTGCCGAGCGCGGCGCCGCTGGCCCAGGTGCGCACCACGGGCGAGTCCCCGGTGGGTGCTTTCACGCTCGGCATCGTGCAGGAGTTCGTGCGCTCGCGCGGGGACGGCTGGGCGGCGGCCACCGGCCAGGCCCGCGCGTGCCTGGCGGCCGGGCGCGGCACCGAGGCGCCGCTCGGCGGCTTCGCCGAGGAGTCGTACGCGCTGGGCCTGGCCACCGCCCGGGTGCACACCGCGCTCGCCGAGCAGCTCGGCAGCCGGCCGCTCACCGGGCCGGAGAGCGCCGCCCTGCTCGACCTGCTGGGCGAGCGCCTGGCGGAGGGACTGCGGTCCGTGCCCCAACTGGCCCCGTACGCAGCCGCGTTGTGGGAGCTGCACGAGGAGCTGCGCAGCAGCGTCCTGGGCGGCAGGCCGCCGATGGTCCAGCGCATCCACGGCGATCTGCACCTGGGACAGGTGCTCCGCACCGAACAGGGCTGGGTGCTCATCGACTTCGAGGGCGAACCCGGACACTCGCCGCAGGAGCGCCGCCGACCGCAGCCGGCCCTGCGCGATGTCGCCGCGATGCTGCGCTCCTTCGACTACGCGGCCCACCACGCCCTGACCGAGGTGCTGGACCGCCCGCCGGCCGAGACACCGCCCGACGACCCGCACGCGGCCCGGCTGGCCCGCCGGGCCACGGCCTGGGCGGTGCACAACCGGCAGGCGTACTGCGCCGGTTATGCCGCCGGAGGCGGCCAGGACCCGCGCCGCGACCCCTTGCTGGTGCGTTCCTTCGAGGCGGACAAGGCCGTGTACGAGGCGGTGTACGAGGCCCACAACCGGCCCGAATGGCTGCCCATCCCGCTCCTCGCCGTCCGCCGGCTGACCGAAGAAATCCGGCAGCAGAATTGAAAGTTCAGGAAGTCCGCGACCGCTCTTTGTCGGTGCGATACGGGCCCGCTGAAGATGTGACACGTTCGCGAAATGTCAAGAACGGGAGATTCGATGGTTCATCAGTCCCGGACGAATTCAAAATCATAATGCGAAGGGTGTGACCATGTCCGACACCGTCAACTTCACGTTCTCCGACACCATCGCGGGCCGGGTGGCCGGATTCGACCGCGAGGCGCGCGTCTTCACCCTCGTCACCGCCGACGGCCGCCACTTCGACGTCTCCCTGGACGGCGGGCCCGGCGCCGAGCTGCTGCACAACCTCGGGGAGCCCTACCAGGACGCCTCCGGCCACATCGACTCACTGCTGGAGGAGGGCCGCTACGTCCTGGCGTACGGCATCTTCTACCCGCAGGCCGACGGGCTGCGGTTCGAGGCCAAGCGGCTGATCTTCACCGGCCGGCAGACGGACGACCACCGGTTCGAGGAGGCCGGCTGGTGGATCCGGCAGATCCGCGAGATCGCCGGCTTCTACCGCAAGGCCCAGTTCGGCGACGGGCCGATCGACTTCGCGCAGTACCGCACCGAGATCCGGCTCAGCGGTGACAAGACCGCGAGCCACGTCCAGGAGACGGACACCATCTCCCGGCTGGTCTACGGCATGGCCTCCGCGTTCCTGCTGACCGGCGACGACGAGTACCTGGAGATCGCCGAGCGGGGCACCGAGTACCTGCGCGAGCACATGCGGTTCGTGGACGCCGACGAGAACGTCGTGTACTGGTACCACGGCCTCAAGGTCGACGGCGACATCGAGACCAAGCTCTTCACCTCGGAGTTCTCCGACGACTACGACGCGCTGCCCGCCTACGAGCAGATCTACGCGCTGGCCGGCCCGATCCAGACGTACCGGATCACCGGCGACCCGCGCATCAAGGCCGACGCGGACGCCACCATCCGGCTCTTCGACCGGTTCTACCTGGACCCGGAGCACGGCGGGTACTTCTCGCACATCGACCCGATCCTGCTCAGCCCGGAGCACGAGTCGCTCGGCCCCAACCAGGGCCGCAAGAACTGGAACTCCGTCGGCGACCACGCACCGGCCTACCTGATCAACCTGTACCTGGCCACCGGTGAGAAGACCTACGCCGACATGCTGGAGTACACCTTCGACACCATCGTCGGCCGCTTCCCCGACCCGGAGCACAGCCCCTTCGTGCAGGAACGGTTCCACAAGGACTGGTCCCACGACACCACGCACGGCTGGCAGCAGAACCGCGCGGTCGTCGGCCACAACCTCAAGATCGCCTGGAACCTGCTGCGGATGCACTCGCTGCGTCCCAAGCAGAGCTATCTGGAGCTGGCCACCGCCCTCGGCGAGACCATGCCCGAGTGGGGCGCCGACCGGCAGCGCGGCGGCTGGTACGACGTGGTGGAGCGGATCCGCGTGGCCGGCGAGGACCGGCACCGGTTCACCTGGCACGACCGCAAGGCGTGGTGGCAGCAGGAGCAGGCGATCCTCGCCTACCTCATCCTGCACGGCATCACGGACCGCGCGGACTTCCAGGGCGAGGCCCGGGACGCCCAGGCCTTCTACAACGCCTTCTTCCTCGATCACGACGAGGGCGCCGTCTACTTCAACGTGCTCGCGAACGGGCTGCCGTATCTGCTCGGGGTCGAGCGGCTCAAGGGCAGCCACTCGATGTCGATGTACCACTCGGCCGAGCTGTGCTACCTCGCCGCCGTCTACAACAACCTGCTGCTGGGGGGCAGCGCCATGGACTTCTGGTTCAAGCCCGACCCCGCGCTGATCGAGGGCCGGGTGCTGCGTGTGGCGCCGGACCTGCTGCCGCGCGGATCCGTACGCATCGAGTCCGTCGAGATCGACGGCGAACCGCACAGCGCCTTCGACGCCGAGGGCCTGCTCGTGCACCTGCCCGAGACGTCCGGGCGGGTCAAGGTCAAGGTCCGGCTGGCCCCGGTGGCCCGGACGGAGGTGGCGGCATGACCGTCAAGCTCAGTTCCCGCACCGAGGGCGACACCGCGGTGGTCGTCCTCGAAGGAGAGATCAACTCCACCACGTCCGGCGGGCTCCAGGCCCAGCTGCTGCCGTTCGTCGGGCAGGGCAGCCGGCTGCTGATCGACCTCAGCGGGGTCAGCTACGTCTCCAGCGCGGGCCTGCGCACCCTGCTGATCGTGCACCGCAGGGCCCAGCAGATGCAGACCGCGGTGACCCTGGTGGGCCTGTCGGAGGAGGTCCGGTTCGTGATGTCCGCCACCGGGTTCCTGGACTTCTTCCAGATCGAGGAAGACCTGGACGCCGCACGGGAACACACGGGCCGATGACCGTCCAGGAGACACGTGAGCGCGTCGACGCGTTCCCCACCCGCCGGATCGGCGGCTACCGGGTCCGGGCCGGACGGCCCTTCCCGTACGGCGCCCATCCGGTACCGGGGGGAATCACCTTCTCGGTCTACTCCGACCGGGCCACCGCGATGCGGCTGGTCCTCTTCGAGCGGGGCGCCCGCCGGCCCACCGCCGAACTGGAGTTCCCGCCGGAGTTCCGCATCGGCAGCGTGTACGCGATGACGGTCTTCGACCTGGACGCGGAGAACCTGGAGTACGGCTTCCGCGCCGACGGCCCCTTCGACCCGGAGGCCGGCGACCGGTTCGACCCGGGCAAGGTGCTCAGCGACCCCTACGCCCGGCTGGTCTCCGGCCGGGACGTGTGGGGGCGGGAGCCGGACTGGGACGACGTCTACCCCTACCGCGCGAAGGTGCTCGACGACGACTTCGACTGGGGCGACGACACTCCGCTCGGCATCCCCACCGAGGACCTGGTCGTCTACGAGACCCATGTCCGCGGCTTCACCCGCCACCCCTCGTCCGGGGTGAGCGCCCCGGGCACCTACGCCGGCCTGCGGGAGAAGATCCCCTACCTGAAGGACCTCGGCGTCAACTGCGTCGAGCTGCTGCCGGTGTTCGAGTTCGACGAGCTGGACAACCCGCGCACCGACCCGGCCAACGGCGGCCGGCTCCACAACTACTGGGGCTACAACACCGTCTCGTTCTTCGCACCCAAGGCCGGGTACGCGGCCACGGGCCGGTTCGGGATGCAGGCCGACGAGTTCAAGACGCTCGTCAGGGAGCTGCACCGGGCCGGCATCGAGGTCATGCTCGACGTGGTGTTCAACCACACCGCCGAGGGCAACGAGCACGGCCCGACCATCTCGTTCCGCGGCCTGGACAACGCCACGTACTACATGCTCACGCCGCGGGGCGAGTACTACAACTTCAGCGGGACCGGCAACACCGTCAACTGCAACCACCCCGTGGTCCGCGACTTCGTGCTGTCCTGTCTGCGCTACTGGGTGTCCGAGTACCACATCGACGGTTTCCGCTTCGATCTCGCGGCCATCCTCGACCGGGCGCCCGACGGCACCCCGCTGCCCAACCCGCCCCTGCTGGAACAGCTGGCCCACGACCCGATCCTGCGGCACACCAAGCTGATCGCCGAGGCCTGGGACGCGGCCGGCCTCTACCAGGTGGGCGCGTTCCCGAACTACGGCCGCTGGTCGGAGTGGAACGGCAAGTACCGGGACACCGTGCGCCGCTTCGTCAAGGGCGAGCCGGGCCTGGTCGGCGAGCTGGCCACCCGGATGGCCGGCTCCCCCGACCTGTACCGGGGCCGCACCGCCTCGGCGTCGGTCAACTTCGTCACCGCGCACGACGGATTCACCCTCAACGACCTGGTGTCGTACAACGACAAGCACAACGAGGCCAACGGCGAGGGCAACCGCGACGGGGGCAACGACAACCACAGCTGGAACTGCGGCGAGGAGGGGCCCAGCGCCTCCGCGCACGTCCGGGACCTCAGGACGCGCCAGATGAAGAACCTGCTGGGCATCCTCCTCACCAGCCAGGGCGTTCCGATGGTCCTGGCCGGGGACGAGGTCGGGCGCACCCAGCTCGGCAACAACAACGTCTACTGCCAGGACAACGAACTCTCCTGGTTCGACTGGGGACTCGTCGAGGCCAACGCCGAACTGCTGGAGTTCTCCCGGCGCCTGATCGCCTTCCGGCACGCCCACCCGGTCCTGCGCTCCGCCGACCACCCGGTCGGCTCCGACCGGGTCGGCAGCGGTTACCCCGACATCAGCTGGCACGGGGTACGGGCCTGGCACCCGGACTGGTCCGCGCACAGCAGGGTGCTCGGGCTGATGCGGTGCGGCCGGCACGCCAAGGGCGGCACCGTCGCCGACGACCACGTCTACCTCGCGGTCAACGCCCACTGGGAGTCGCACGACCTGGAGCTGCCCGGCCTGCCCGAAGGGCAGGCGTGGCATCTGTTCGCCGACACCGGTCTCGCCGCCCCGCACGGCCTCGCCGAGGTCGGCGGCGAGCGCGAGCTGCACCATCCGGGCCGCTACCACCTCGGCCCGCACGCGCTGGTGATCCTCGTCGGCCGCGACCGGCGCACCGGTTGATCCGCCGCACGCACGCCTCGCAGACGGAGGCCTCACAGAAGGAGAGCTGTTCATGTCGTTCGACGGAACGCTGAGTGTGTCCGAGGGCATCGCGACGATCGAGGTCAAGGGCGAACTCGACGCGTCCACCGCGCCCCGCTTCCACGACCTGGTCGACCAGGCCGCCGAGCAGGGCGCGGTGCGGCTGGAGATAGACGCCCGGCACCTCGACTTCCTGGCCAGCGCGGGCCTGCGCTCCCTGGTCTTCGCCCGCCAGAAGATGGGCGACGAGGTGCGCATCGCCGTGATCGGGGCCACGGAGCCGGTGAGCCGGACCATCCGGCTGGCGGGCTTCGACCACAGCATCGAGCTGATCGACGCCTGAGAGGGGCGCAAGATGGCGATCGACTCCGGAGCCGCCTCGGCCAAACCCACCGCAGGACAGGAGTGGTGCGAGGCGGGCTGCGCCGGTCAGCCGCTCGCCGGGACCACGGCGGGGCTGAGGATCGCGGCCGACCTCGAATCCCTGGACCTGGTCGCCCGGTTCGTCCTCGAACTCGGGCGGTCGGGCCGGCTGACCAGCAGCGAGACCTACCGGTTGCGGTTGGCGGCCGACGAGCTGGCGACCAACATCGTCATGCACGGCTACTGCGGGGCACCGGGCGCCATCTGCGTGGACGGCGGGGTCACCCCGGACCGGGTGTGGGTGCGCTTCTCCGACGACGCCCCGCCCTTCGATCCCCGCGGCGGCATGAAGGCGCCCGACCTGGAGATGCCGCTGGCCCGGCGCGCCGTCGGCGGACTGGGGGTCTTCCTGGCGCTGACGGCGGTGGACCGCTTCGACTACGAGCTGGTGGCGGGACGCAACGTCAGCACGCTGACGATCCGTCGCGACCACCACGGATAGATGAGACGAGATGTCACACACGAAGGTGCTGCTCCTTGACGAACACCGCCAGGCCCCGGCCGAGCTGCTGGCCACGCTGGAGGCGCTGCGGTTCGAGATCCGCCGGCGTACCCCGGGCGAGGCGCTCGCGCTGGCGCCGGGCGAGCTGGGCGAGACCGAGGTGCTGCTCGTCTCCGCCCGGCTCCCACCGGCCACGGTGAGAGCGGTCGTACGGCGGCTGGACGACGAGGGCCGGCAGCCGACCGTCGTGGCCTTCGCCGACCACGATCTGCACCTGCTCGGCGGGCACGTCCAGGCAGGCTCCGACTACCTCGTACCGCCGTTCCATCCCGAGCTGGTCCGCGCCCGGCTGCGCAACTGCCATGAGCGCGCCGAGTTCAGCCGCACCCTGGAGGACGTGGCCGCCCACGCCGAACTGCTCAGCTACGAGCGGGAGCTGGAGATCGGCCGGGAGATCCAGCTCGGGTTCCTGCCGGACGCCCTGCCCAGCCCCGACGGCTGGGAGATCGACGTCCGCTTCCGGCCGGCCCGCACCGTCGCCGGGGACTTCTACGACGTCTTCGAACTGGTCAACCGGCGCAGGCTGGCCCTCGTGGTGGCCGACGTCTGCGACAAGGGCGTGGGCGCCGCCCTGTTCATGGCGCTGATCCGCAGCCTGCTGCGGCACACCGCCGAGCAGAGCGGGCTGCAGAGCCTGATCGCCGCCGACGTGCTGAACGAGTCCACCGTCTGGGAGGAGCAGACCCGCGCGATCCCCGTCGTGGGAGCCACCCCGCTGCTGAACGCGGTGGTGGGCACCAACAACTACCTGACCCGCAACCACATCAGACAGGGCTACTTCGCGACCCTGTTCTTCGGTGTCCTCGACCCGCTCACCGGCAACCTCGTCTACATCAACGGCGGCCACAACCCGCCGGTCCTGGTCAGCGCCGACGGGTCCGAGCCGGTGCTCCTGGAGCCCACCGGGCCGGCCGTCGGCGTCATCCCCGACGTCACCTTCTCGCTGGGCTACGCGCAGATCAGCCCGGGCGACACCCTCTTCATCTACACGGACGGGGTCACCGAGGCGCGCTCCGGGACGGGACGGTTCTTCGGGAACGAGCTGATGCTCAAACAGCTGACCGAGGCGGCCGTGCGCGGCGAGGAGCTCCTCGACCACATGGACGGCGTGCTCAACGAGTTCGTCGGCCCCGCCGAGCAGTCGGACGACATCACCATGATGGCCGTGCACCGACGCGCCTCCTGACTCAATCCCGGGTGGAGACCATGTCGCAGATCATCACCGTGCACTCGTACCGGGGCGGCACGGGGAAGTCCAGCACGGCCGCCAATCTGGCGGTGCTGCTGGCTTCCTCCGGACACCGGGTCGCACTGGTGGACACCGACATCCAGACGCCTGCCCTGGACGTCATGTTCGGCGACGCGCTCGGCACGGTCCGGCACTCCCTGAGCGACTACCTGATCGGGCGCTGCGAGATCGAGGACGCCGCCTACGCCGCGGAGGCGGACGCCGGGCACGACGGCTTCTTCGTGGTGCCGGCCCGCAGCCGGGCCGCGGGCATCAACGAGATCATGGGGCGCGGCTACGACGTCGGGCTGCTCCGGGAGGGGTTCGACCGGCTGATCGACTCGCTCGCCCTCGACGTGCTGCTCCTCGACACCCACGCCGGGTTCAACAACGAGACGGTGACCTCGATGGCCAGCTCGGACGCCCTGGTGGTGGTCACCCGGGCGGACCGGCTGGACATGGCGGGCGCCGCCGAGACGATGTCGCTCGCCGAGCGCCTCGGCTGCGGGCAGCTGAGCGTGGCGGTGAACCTGGTGCCGGCCGGAACGGCACCGGAGCCGCTGCGCGCGAAGGTGGAGAACGCCTTCGGCACCCGGATCACCGTGGCGCTGCCCTACGCACCCGAGATGGCGTCACTGGCCGGCGAGCGGCTGTTCAGCACGGCCTATCCGCACCACGCGCTGGTGGCCGGTTACCGCCGCATCATCGCCGACGTGAGCAACGGGACCACGGCGCTGCGCCGGCCCGCGCCGCATCCCCATTCCCTGCCCTGACCCCGGTCCGCGCCACATCCGGGTCCACGACCTCAGAGCCCGTGCCACATCCCCGGCCGGGCGCGCGACGCCTGGCACGCACGCTCGCCGCGTTGCCGAACCGCCCACGTGGCTCCGCCACGAGGGCGCTCCGGCGCCTTGCGATCGCACGCACCAGACGCCGCGCGCTGATCCGGCCGGTGATGTGACACAGGCCCTTACTTCGGTGCCAGGAGGCATGACCATGCAAGGCAAGCCCGACGTCCGTCGGCCGGCCCCCACCGTCGGCCGGATACCCGTGCGGGACGTCCGCCCCCAGGTGGACGCGGGCCGCCGCCCCGTCCGTGCCGTGCCGGGCGAGCTGTTCGAGGTGTCCGCCACCGTCTTCCGGGAGGGACACGACGCGGTCGCCGCGAACGTCGTCCTGACCGGTCCGGACGGTGTGCCCGGACCCTGGACGCCCATGCGGCTGCTCGCCCCCGGCACCGACCGGTACGCCGCGCAGGTCTCGGCCGGCCGGGAGGGCGAGTGGACGTACCGGGTCGAGGCGTGGACCGATCCCGTGGCCACCTGGCGGCATGTCGCACGCATCAAGATCCCGGCCCGGATCGATGTGGAGCTGGTCCTGGCGGAGGGCGCGCTGCTGCTGGAGCGGGCGCTGCACAAGCTGCCGGCCGGCGCTCCGGAGCGGGCCCGTGAGGCGCTCGAGACGGCGCGCGACCGGCTCCTGGACGGCAGACTCGCCCCCGACGACCGGCTCGCCGCCGCACTCGGCGCCGAGGTGACCGGCACTCTGTCCGCTCATCCGCTGCGCGAGCTGGTGACCTGCTCCGAGGAACTGCCGCTGCGCGTCGACCGGGAGCGGGCGCTGTCCGGGTCCTGGTACGAGTTCTTCCCGCGTTCCGAGGGGGCCGTGCCGGCCACGGTGAATGCCGAGGGTGTACTGGAGCCGCCCCGCTCGGGGACCCTGCGCACCGCGGCGGAGCGGCTGGAGGCCGTCGCCGCGATGGGCTTCGACGTGGTGTACCTGCCGCCCGTCCATCCCATCGGCACCACCCACCGCAAGGGCCGCGGCAACACCCTGGCCGCGGGCCCGCACGACCCGGGATCGCCGTGGGCGATCGGCTCCCCGGACGGCGGCCACGACGCCGTCCACCCGGACCTCGGCACCCTGGACGACTTCGACCACTTCGTCACCCGGGCCGCCGAACTCGGCCTGGAGGTGGCGCTCGACTTCGCGCTGCAGTGCTCGCCGGACCACCCCTGGGTCACCGAGCACCCGGAGTGGTTCCGGCACCGGCTCGACGGCTCGATCGCCTACGCCGAGAACCCGCCGAAGAAGTACCAGGACATCTATCCCCTGGACTTCGACACCGAGCCCGAGGGTCTGTACGCGGAGTGCCTGCGCGTGCTGCGCCACTGGATGGCCCACGGGGTGCGGATCTTCCGCGTGGACAACCCGCACACCAAGCCGGTGTGGTTCTGGGAGCGGCTCATCGAGGAGGTGCACTCGACCGACCCCGACGTGCTCTTCCTCGCCGAGGCGTTCACCCGTCCCGCGATGATGCACAGCCTGGCCCGGGTCGGCTTCCACCAGTCGTACACGTACTTCACCTGGCGCAACTCCAAGGAGGAGGTCGAGTCCTACCTCTCCGAACTGGCCGGGCTCGGCAGCGAGGAGAGCGCGGCCTACCTGCGGCCGAACCTCTTCGTGAACACCCCGGACATCCTCAACGCCTTCCTGCAGTACGGCGGCCGCGCGGCCTTCGCGGTCCGCGCCGTGCTCGCCGCGACGGCGGCCCCGGCCTGGGGCGTCTACTCGGGCTACGAGCTGTACGAGAACGTGCCCGCCGGACCCGGCAGCGAGGAGTACCTCGACTCGGAGAAGTACCAGTACCGGCCCAGGGACTGGAAGGCGGCCGACGCCTCCGGCGACACCCTCGCCCCGCTGATCACCACGCTCAACCGGCTGCGCCGCGACCACCCCGCCCTGCGCCAGCTGCGCAACCTGCGCTTCCACCGGGCGGACAACGACGCGGTGGTCTGCTTCTCCAAGCGGGTCGGGGACGACTGGGTGCTGGTGGTCCTCAACCTCGATCCGCACAGCGTGCGGGAGGCGACGGTCCATCTCGACCTGCCGGCCCTCGGCCTGGACCGCGCCGACACCTTCGACGCGCACGACGCGCTGTCCGGCGAGACGTACCGCTGGGGCCGCGAGAACTACGTACGCCTCGATCCGGAGCACCAGGTCGCCCACATCATCACGGACAGGACCCACCTCTCGTGAATCCGCCGGTTTCCCCCCACCCCGTCCGGACGGCCCCCGCACGGCTGCCGGCCACCGACCTCAAACGCCTGACCACCGGCGAGTCGAGCGATCCGCACGCGCTGCTCGGCCCGCACCAGGGACCCGAGGGTGTGACCCTGCGCGTCCTCAAGCCGCTCGCGGAGGCGGTGTGGGCGATCGGCCCGGCCGGGGACGTGCTGGCCGAACTGGACCACGAGGGCGGCGGCGTCTTCTCCGGGCTGCTGCCCGACGGCAGCTCCGACTACCGGCTGCGGGTGCGGTACGCCGAGTGCGACTGCGAGACGGACGACCCGTACCGCTTCCCGCCCGTGCCGGGGGAGCTGGACCTGTACCTGATCGCCGAGGGCCGGCACGAGCGGCTGTGGACGGTGCTGGGCGCGCAGGTGCGCGAGCACCGTTCCGTCACCGGCACGGCGTTCGCGGTCTGGGCGCCGAACGCCCGCGCCGTCCGGGTCGTCGGGGACTTCAACCACTGGGACGGCAGCGGGCACCCGATGCGGTCGCTGGGCACCTCCGGCGTGTGGGAGCTGTTCGTGCCGGGCGTCGGCGACGGCTGCCGGTACAAGTTCGAGATCCTCGGACCCGACGGCACCTGGCGGCAGAAGGCCGATCCGCTCGCCCGCTCGGCTCAGGCCGCGCCCGGCACCGCTTCCGTCGTCTTCGCCTCCCGCCACCGGTGGACGGATGCCGAATGGATGGCGGCACGCGGCCGGCGGCGCGCCGAGCGGGCGCCGATGAGCGTGTACGAACTGCACCTCGGCTCCTGGCGGCCGGGCCGGACCTACCGGCAGCTGGCCACCGAACTGCCCGGCTACGTCAAGGCGCTGGGCTTCACCCACGTGGAGTTCCTGCCCGTCGCCGAGCACCCGTTCCGCGGCTCCTGGGGCTACCAGGTCACCTCGTACTACGCGCCCATGGCCGCGCTCGGCACCCCCGACGACTTCCGGTACCTGGTCGACGCGCTGCACCGGGCCGGCATCGGCGTGATCCTCGACTGGGTGCCGGCACACTTCCCGAAGGACGACTGGGCGCTGGCCCGGTTCGACGGCGCCGCCCTGTACGAGCACCCCGACCCGCGGCGCGGCGAACACCCCGACTGGGGCACCCTCGTCTTCGACTACGGCCGCGAGCAGGTGCGCAACTTCCTGGTCGCCAACGCCCTGTACTGGTGCACCGAGTTCCACATCGACGGCCTCAGGGTGGATGCCGTCGCCTCCATGCTCTACCTCGACTACTCGCGTCCCGAGGGCGGCTGGCTACCCAACGCGTACGGCGGCCGGGAGCACCTGGAGGCGGTGGAGTTCCTGCAGGAGATGAACGCCGCCGTCTACCGCAGCTGCCCCGGGGTGGTCACCGTCGCCGAGGAGTCCACCGCCTGGGAGGGCGTGACCCGGCGCACCGACCACGGCGGGCTCGGCTTCGGGTTCAAGTGGAACATGGGCTGGATGCACGACTCCCTGGTCTACATGGGCAAGGACCCCGTGCACCGGCAGTACCACCACCACGCGCTGACCTTCCCCATGGTGTACGCCTACGCGGAGAACCATCTGCTGCCGATCAGCCACGACGAAGTGGTGCACGGCAAGGGCTCGTTGCTCGGGAAGATGCCCGGTGACCCCTGGCAGAGGTTCGCCAACGTGCGGGCCTATCTGGCCTTCATGTGGGGCTTCCCCGGCAAGCATCTGCTCTTCATGGGGCAGGAGTTCGCCCAGGCGAGCGAGTGGTCGCACGACACGGGGCTCGACTGGACGGCGCTCGGCCACGCTCCCCACGCGGGCGTGCGCGACCTGGTGCGCGACCTCAACGCGCACTATCTCCAGCTCCCCGCGCTGTGGGACCTGGACGCCGCCCCCGAGGGATTCAGCTGGCTGGACGCGGACGCGGCCGAGGACAACGTGTACTCCTTCGTCCGCCACGACGCCGACGGCACCCCCCTGGTGTGCGTGCACCACTTCCAGCCGAGCGTGCGCCACGGCTACCGCATCGGCCTGCCCGCCGGCGGCGAGTGGACCGAGATCCTCAACACCGACGCGGACCGCTACGGCGGCTCGGGCGTGGTCAACTCCGAGCCGCTGCAGGCCGGTCCGGTCCCCTGGCAGGGCCAGGGGTGGAGCGCCGAGGTCACCCTGCCGCCCCTGGGCGTCATCTGGCTGCGGCCGCGGCGCCGGGCCGCGGGCGGGGAACGAAACGAAGAGGGGACGTACGCATGAGCGACTACCTGTGGGACGAGTACCGGCGCATTCTCGGCGGGGCCCGCACGATCGCCGTGGTGGGCGCCTCGGCGGAGCCCGGCAAGGCCGCGCACGAGATCCCGGCCTACCTCCAGGGCAAGGGTTTCAACGTCATCCCGGTCAACCCGCACCACCGCGAGGTGCTGGGCCGGCCGGCCTTCGCCACGCTGCTCGACATCGGTGAACCGGTCGACGTCGTCGACGTGTTCCGGCCGGCGCCACAGACCCCCGCCGTGGCCCGGCAGGCCCTGGAGATCGGGGCGCGGGCCCTGTGGCTGCAGCTCGGCATCGTCTCCGACGAGGCACGTGACATCGCCGAGGCGGGCGGTCTGCGCGTGGTCATGAACCGCTGCCTCGGGGCGGTGCACGCGGAGCTGGAGCTGGCCGGGGCACTGAGCCGGACGACCTGAGAAGGGGACGGACGTATGAGGCTCGTCGACACCATCGTCGTGGGGGGCGGCCCGGCCGGTCTGTCCGCGGCGCTCTACCTGGCCCGCTACAACCGCGAGGTCCTGGTCTTCGACACCGGCCACGGGCGCTCGACGCACCACCAGACCAACCACAACTACCTCGGTTTCCCCGAGGGCATCCCCACCGTCGACCTGCGCAAACTCGGCCGGGAGCAGCTCGGCCGCTACGCCAACGCCCGGGTCCTGCACCACCTGGTCACACACGCCGAGGGCGACGCCGAGCGGGGCTTCACGGTCCGCTCCCAGGGGCACGCCTGGCGGGCCCGGGCGCTGGTGCTGGCCACCGGCGTCCTCGACCACTTCCCCCACTTCGAGGGCTGGGAGTCGTACGTCGGCCGGTCGATGTTCTGGTGCATCACCTGCGACGGGTACGAGAACCGGGGGCGGAGCATCCTGGTCGTCGGGCACACCGACGCGGCCGCCGGTGAGGCCATGCAGCTGCACAGCCTCACCGACCGGGTGCGGGTGCTGACCAACAGCGGGAGCGACGAGATCAGCCCGACGTTCCGGCGCCGTCTGGAGCGCGCCGGCATCCCGGTCGTGCACGACCGGATCGGGGAGGTCGAGGGCGCGGACGGGATGCTGTCGGCCGTGCTGACCCGCGAGGGCCGGCGGCTGGAGCTGGACGCGCTGTTCTCCCTCCAGGGCGCCACCCCCGAGACCACGCTCGCCCGGCAGCTGGGCGTCCGGCTCGCCGCCACCGGGTATGTCCAGGTGGATTCCGAGCAGAAGACCAGCGTGCCGGGCGTCTACGCGGCCGGCGACCTCACCGCGCTGCACTCCCACCAGGTGACGGCTGCCGTCCACGAGGGAGCGCAGGCGGCGTCGGCCGCCCACTACTTCCTGCATCCGCCGGAGCTGAAGGCGGACTGAGCACGGGTGCGGGTCAGCGGCGGGCGCCCTGGATCTGGGCGGCCGCCCCGGCCAGGCGGGACAGGTCGTCGGCGGCCAGCGTGAGGTCCGCGGCGGCCGTGTTCTGCTCCAGGTAGCTGATCCGCTTGGTGCCCGGGATCGGAACGATGTCGGCGCCCTGGGCGTGCACCCAGGCCAGCGCGATCTGGCCGGGCAGCACGTCGCGGGCGGCGGCGATCTCCCGGATCACGTCGACGACCTTCAGGTTGGCGTCCAGGTTGTCCTGCGAGAACCGCGGCATGTTGCGGCGCATGTCGTTCGCGGCCATGGTCTCCCGGCTGGTGACCGCGCCGGTCAGGAAGCCCCGGCCGAGCGGGGAGAACGGGACCACGCCGATGCCCAGCCGGCGGGCGGTGGGCAGGATCTCCGCCTCGATCTCGCGGCTCCACAGCGAGTACTCGCTCTGCAGGGCGGTGATCGGGTGCACGGCGTGGGCGCGCTCCAGTTCGTCCGCGGACATCTCGGAGACGCCGATGTAGCGGACCTTTCCGGCCTGCACCAGCTCCGCCATGGTGCCGATGGACTCCTCGATGGGCGTCTTCGGGTCCACCCGGTGCAGGTAGTACAGGTCGACGTGGTCCACGCCGAGGCGCTCCAGCGACTCGTCGATGCAGCCGCGGATGTAGTCCGGGTCGGCCCGCAGCACCATGCCCGTGCCGGGCTTCACGTCGACGATGCCGCACTTCGTGGCGAGGGTCACCTCGTCCCGGCGCTCCCGCAGCGCGTACCCGACCAGCTTCTCGTTGGCGCCCACGCCGTACAGGCCGGTCGCCCCGTACACGTTGGCCGTGTCGATCAGGGTGACGCCCAGATCGAGGGCCCGGTGGATGGTCCTGATCGACTCCTCGTCGTTGCCGACTCCGTACGACTGGCTCATGCCCATGCAGCCGAGTCCCTGTGCGGAGACCCGCAGACCCTGGCTGCCCAGAGCGACCTGACGCATCAGTGTTTCCCTTCGTGGTGATGGAACCAGTGGCTGAGCCGGCGGCCCACCGCGTGGCCGCCGGTCAGCAGGTAGAACGCGTGCGCGAGCCCGGTCCGCCGGCCGTGCCGCACCCACAGGAAGTGGTGGTGGGGCCGGCTGTCGTGCGGGTTCGGAAGTGCATAGACCAGGACGAACGACACCAGACTAAGCGCCGCCATGAGCAACAGGGCCGATTGATAGGCGACTTGGTAACGGCTTGACGCTGTGGCCGTGCCCGGACGGGCGCCGAGGACGGAGAAGACCGTACCGATTCCGGCCACCCCGAGAGCCTGGCCGATCTGGAACGCGGTGGTCAGCGCACCCGAGGCGGAGCCCTTGTCGGAGGGACGGATACCGGTCAGGACGACACCGATCAGCGGGGACATCGTCAGGCCCTGGGCGGTGCCGATCAGCAGCAGGGGCAGGGCCAGCTCGCCCGCCGACAGGCCGGTGCCGGCGCGGTGCACGGTGGCCCACGCGGCGATCAGACCGCCGAGCAGCAGCACGTGCCCGAGCACCAGCACGGACCGGCCGAGTCGCGGGACGAGCCGGGGCACCACCAGGGACGAGGCGAAGAACGCGATGCCGACCGGGGCGAACGCGAGCCCCGCCTGGAGCGGGTCGAGTCCGAGGCCGACCTGGAAGGTCAGCGAGGTGTAGACGGCGAGGCCGACGATGGTGATGAAGTACAGGACGCCGATCGCGATGCCCACGCCGAACGCCCGCTGCCGGAACAGGGACGGGCGCAGCAGCGGGGTGCGGCCGGTCCGGTCCAGGCGTTGCTCGTACCGGACGAACAGGGTGAACCCGGGGACGGCGGCGGCGAACATCACCCAGGTCCACCAGGCCCAGCCCACGCCGGGACCGATCAGCAGCGGCAGCACGAGCAGCAGCAGGGCGCCGCCGAGCAGGCCGGTGCCGGCGAGGTCGATGTGGGGGCGGCCGGCGGGTTTGTCCCGGGCCATGACCCGGCGGCCGGTGAGCAGCGCGGTGGTGCCGAGCGGGACCAGCACCAGGAAGGCGGGGCGCCAGGCCAGCCCTGCCAGGTTCAGCTGGATCAGTGCGCCGCCGACGAGCTGGCCGACGACGATGGCGACGCCGATGGTGGCGCCGAACAGGCCGAGCGCGAAGTTGCGTTCGGCGCCCTCGAAGGTGTCCTGGATGATCGACAGAATCTGCGGGTAGATCAGCGCGGCGCCGAAGCCCTGCACCAGCCGGGCCCCGATGAGCACGGGCGCGTTGGGCGCGAGGCCGCTGACCAGCACGGCGGCGGTGAACAGGACGAGTCCGCCGAGCAGCACGCGCCGGCGGCCCATGACGTCACCGAGCCGGCCGCCGGTGATCAGGAAGACGGCGTACACCAGCCCGTACCCGGCCACCACGAGCTGCACGGCTCCGAACCCGACGTGCAGGGTCGCCTGGAGGGACGGCATCGCGAGGTTGGCGATGGACACTCCGCCGACGACCAGGAAGGTGCAGGTGAGTCCGACGGCGAGGACGAACCAGCGGGCGCGGCCGGTGGGCGCGGCGGTGAGGGGCGCGTCCGGATCGGCTGCCCCGACCGCCTCCCCGGTCGTCGGTGCCGTCATGCGGACGCCAGGGCCAGGACCGTCGCCACGGCCGTGTCCGTGGCCGAGGCCGGGTTCTGACCGGTGACCAGACGGCCGTCGGTCACCGCGTGGGCGGCGAACTCGGGGGCGCTCTCGTGCTTGCCGCCCAGCTCCTCCAGGGCGGTCTGGAGCGCGAAGGGAACGACGCCGGTCAGGCCCATCGCGGCCTCCTCGGCGTTGCTGAACCCGGTCAGCCGCTTGCCCTCGACCAGCGGGCGGCCGTCGGAGAGCCGCACCCCGACCAGTGCCGCCGGGCCGTGGCACAAGGCCGCGACCACGCCGCCGGCCTCGTAGACGTCCCGGGCGAGCTCCGCCAGGGCCTCGTTGCCGGGGAAGTCCCACATGGTGCCGTGGCCGCCCGCGAAGAAGACCGCGTCGTAACGGGCCGGGTCCACGTCCTCGGCGCGAAGCGTGTCGGCCAGCTTCGCGCTCATCTCCGGGTCCTCCAGGAAGGCCTTCTGGACCCTGTCGTCCATGTCGACGCCGGAGGCCGGGGGGCGGCCGCCGCGCACCGACGCGAGGTCGACGCGGTGGCCGGCCTCGCTGAACACCCGCCACGGGTGAGCGACTTCGGGCATGTAGTAGCCGGTGGCGCGGCCGGTGTCGCCCAGCTCCGCGTGGCTGGTGAGGACGATGAGGACCGTCTTCGTACGGGACATGGTCGGTCTCCTGAGGGGGACGTCAGGCCTGGGGAGCGGCGAGGTTGCGGAAACGGGGGCCGTAGAACACCGGCCGGTCGAGGTCGGTGTAGTTGTGCAGGAAGCCGAACTCGGCCGGGTACAGGCGCGGCAGGTCGTCGATGAGCGCGGGCGGGATCTGGCGCTGCATGAAGGTGAAGGAGGAGAACACCCGCAGCTTCATCATGTTGTGGACCGCCTCGCCGAAGGTCGGCCACTGCTGCTCGGGATCGCCGTTCCACATCGCGTCGAGGTGGGCCATCATGGCGGTGTAGTCCTGGTCGAAGACGAGCAGCGCCTCCGTGACCTCCTTGCCGTCCGGGTCCTCGGCCAGCAGCTTGTCGTAGCCGTCCGCCGGGACCGCGAGGGTGTTGATCACCGAGGGCCAGTCGATCTTCGCGCCCTGGAAGTGCACGGCCTCGGTCTCGGGAGTCAGCTCGACCGCCGGCTCGGGCTCACGGTAGGTGCGCCCGTACCAGAGCTCCGCGAACTTCCCGTAGTGGGACTCCTCGTGCTGGTAGGCGGCGCCGGTGCGGATCGTCCCGCTGGTCGCGCCCTCCCCCTGCTGCAGGATCTCGTCGATGCCCTCGAGCAGCTGGTCCACCGGGTCGACCCCCGGCGTCGGCACGATGGTCTTGAAGCCGATGTTGTCGCCGACCTGGTTGGCCACCCCGCCACCCTGCACGGCGGCGCGGAGTTCGGCGGCGTTGGCGACGATGGCGTTCTTGATCTGGGCGTAGAGCTTGCCGATGGTCGGGAAGTCCTCGTGGCCGTACTCCTCCGGCAGCAGGAAGAGCGGGGACTCCAGCCGCATGAAGTTGCGCAGCTGCGGCTTGGAGAGCCTGGCGAGCCCGATGTGCAGGTCCGGCTCCACACCGCCGGGCAGGCCGTGCGACGGGAACTTCGGGTCGAGGTCCTTGATCCTGGGCCGGCCGCCGATCGCGGCGAGCATGTTGGCGGCGATGGACATGTGCACCATCTCCTCCATCAGCACGCTGCGGATCGTGTTGTAGCTGGTGAAGTTCTGCACCTCCAGCGAGAGCATCGCCGAGGTGTAGATGGGCAGGGTGGAGTGCTCCAGCTCGATCGCCGTCTGGAGTGCGGAGCGGATCCAGGCGACGTTGTGCCGGACCGGGGCCTTGACGGGCTCGTCCTGGGCGGTGGTCATGGCGCGCTTCCTTTCATCGGGTGGGTCGGGCGAGGGGAAGGGGCGTGTGCCGCCCGGTCGTTCAGGCGTCCTGCGCGGCCTTCGCCCGGCTGAGCAGGCCCACCAGGAGCAGCGAGCCGAGGCCGAGCACGAGGACGGCGAGGCCGATCCGGTGCATCGAGACCAGCGTTCCGAGTACGGCGACGCCCAGCGCCGAGCCGGCCTGGCGGGAGGCGTTCAGCGCCCCCTGGGCGGTGGCGGCGAACTGCTGCGGCGCGGCCGTCGCCATGTCGGCGGTCGAGGCCGGGATCGACGTGGTGGCGCACAGGGCGAGGGCCAGCTGGGCCGCGACGAGGAGCGCGAGGGGGGTCTCGGTCCCCGAGAAGGACAGGATCAGGCCGGAGAGGGCACCGGCGGAGAGACCGAAGAGGATCAGCGGCCGGGTTCCGATCTTCGCGACCAGGCGGCCGGTGAAGAACGGCAGCACTGCGAGCGGCAGCGTCATGGGCAGGAACGCGAGCCCGGTCCGGAGCGCCGACATCTGCCGTTCCTCGACCATCCACTGGGTCATCGCGAACAGCAGCCCGTAGAAGGCGAACGAGGCGGCGGAGCCGGCCACCAGGTCGGCTCGCACCCGGGACAGCGAGAGCAGCGCCGGGGGCAGCGCCGGGTCCTGGGCACGGCGTTCCACGAAGGCGAGCGCGACGAAGGCCAGCACCGCGATCGCGATGGCGGCCACCGGCACGGCGCGCGCCCAGCCGTCGGTGCCGCCGTCGACCAGGCCGAAGGTGAGTGAGCCCAGGCCGACGACGGACAGCAGCAGGCCCGGGTAGTCGATCGGGCGGTGGGTGGCGGGCCGGTCGGCCGACAGGTTCCGCGCCAGGACCACGGTGATCAGCGCGATCGGCGGGTTGACGAGGAAGACCAGCTGCCAGCCGCCGAGGGCGACCAGGGCACCGCCGAGCACGGGTCCCGAGACCAGACCGAGCGCGCTGATCGCCGCCCAGGCACCGACGGCGCGGGAGCGTTTGGCGGGGTCCGGGTACAGCCCGGCGAGCAGGGCCAGCGAGGCGGGCACCAGCCCCGCCGCGGCGACGCCCAGCAGCGCACGTCCGGCGATGAGCAGCCCGGCGGAGTTCGCCGCCGCGCACAGCGCCGAGACGACGCCGAACGAGATCAGGGCCGCACGGTAGATCCGGCGCGGTCCCCAGCGGTCCGCGATGGAACCGGCGGCCAGCATCAGGCCGGCGAACACCACGGTGTACGCGTCCACCGTCCACGGCAGCGCACTTGCCGAGGCGTGCAGGTCGGCGCGCAGGTCCGGCACCGCCACGTTCAGGATGGAGGCGTCGAGCAGGACCAGGAAGTTGCCCACGACGATGCCTGCGAAGCGACCCGCCGTGCGCGTGCTCCGTCGTGCCCGCCGGCTCTCGCCGGCCGGCCGAGTCAGCAGCTCAGAGCTCTCAGAAGTCATGGCGCCAGGCTTCCCGGCCCGCGTGCGGGCGGCCAGAAACCCGGATGGACTTCGTGAACTCGGCCTGATGCGCGTGCCGTCGGCAGCCGTCGCCGCAGCTCCGACCGCCGTACCGGATGCGGCTGCGAACTGTGCGGACCAGAAAGCGCAGCCGAGTTCAGGAAGTAGCCGCGGGAGGCTCTGAGGATATTCCGGGGCGCGCTAGCTTCGCCACCAGAGACCGGGAATTCCGTGCAGCGCCGGGACATTGGGCGAATGCCGCGGGCCGGTAATCCGGAGTGGAGCGGAGAAGGATTCCATGACTGAGATCAAGAGCATCGGTGTGCTCGCGTACGACCGCTGCAGCGAGTCGGACACCATCATTCCCTGGGAGATCCTGATCGGTGTCGCGGTCTATCTGAAGGAAACGACCGGCGAGGACATCGAGGTCAAGCTGGTGGCCCTGGAAGAGGGTCCGGTCACCATGCAGATGGGCGCGAAGGTCGAGCCGCACGCGGTGCTCCAGGACGACGACCTCTACGACGTGCTGTACATCCCGGGTGGCCGCGGCTCCGGTGTCGCCACGAAGAACGAGCGGATCCTCGACACGATCCGGCACCACCACGTCAACGGAAAGTTCATCGGCGCCAACTGCGTCGGCGTCGGCATCCTGCAGCGCGCCGGAATCCTCGGCAAGACCCCGGTGACCTGCAGCCCGCCCATCTCCCGCCGGCTCAAGGAGGAGGGCGCCAACGTCGTGGAGCCGCGCCGGATGTGGCTCGGCGCGCCGGAGGACCGCATCTGGACCACCGCCGGTGCCGCGTCGATCAACGCCGGCACCCTCGCGATGGTCAACCACCTGTTCGGCGACGAGGTCGGCAAGGAGATGTCGATGTGGTTCGACACCCGCGCCGCCGAGGGCCACGCCCTGTTCGGCCCGGTGGGCACCGAGCTGTTCGGATACCCCGAGGCCGAGGCCAAGATCCAGGACGAGACCGCGGACATCCTGCTGCCGCCGCTGCACTGACGCCCCGCCGGCCGAGCAGACTGGAGGACCAGTGATCACGTGCACCACCGTCCTGGACGTCGCCGAGGGCAGTGAGGAGCCCTTCGAGAGGGTGCTGAGGCTCCTGGTGAAGCAGGTCAGGGAGAACGAGCCCGGCACTCCGGTGTTCGAGTTCGTACGCCACCGGACCACGCCCCGCCGGTATCTCGTCGTCGAGCAGTACGTGGACGACGCGGCTCTCGCCGAGCACAGCGCCAAGGAATACCTCAAGGAAATCGTCCCGGAAATGCTGACGTACCTCGCGCAGCCGCCGCAGCTCGACGCGTACGACCCGGTCGACCAGTGAACGGGAAATTCAGGGAGCGGAGATGAGCGAGCAGCCCTACTTCCACATCGGTGTGGTCGTGCCCGATCTGGAGGCGGCGATCGAATACTACTCGCGGATACACGGGCTCGAATTCACCAAGCCCGCGCACGTGACGAATCCGCGACTCGAGGATCCGCACCCGCACGAGCAGGTCGTGCATGTGGCCTTCTCGAAACAGGGCCCGCCGTACTACGAGTTGATCGAGTCCGACGGGGACGAGGGAATCTTCTCGTCCGACAAGGAGGGCCGGATCCTCTACCTGGGGCTCTGGGAGCCGGACATGGAAGGCCGGCTCGAGGCCCTGCAGGCCGAGGGGATCGCCGTCGAAGCGGCCTCCCGGAGCGCGGAGGGCGCCACCCCGGGCTGGATCATCACGGAGCCCGACGCCCTGGGGGTCCGGTACGAGTACGTCGATCTCGCCGAGAAGCCGGCCATCGAGACCTGGATCGAGACCGATGAGTTCCCGGGCCTGTGAACCCGGACCCCGGTAGCGGTTCGGAGAGGGAGAACCCATGAAGTATGACCACATAGTCGTCGGCGCGGGCTCCTCGGGTGCCGTGCTCGCGAGCCGACTCACCGAGGACACCGGCGTCAACGTCCTGCTCCTCGAAGCCGGACCCGACTGGGCGGACGTCTCCCAGATCCCCGGCGACATCACGAACGCGCGGACCGTGTCCGTGGAGGAGCACGACTGGGGCTACACGGCCGAGGCCGTGCCGGGCCGTTCGCTGACGTACGCCCGCGGCAAGGTGGCCGGCGGCTGCTCGGCCGTCAACGGCGCCATCGCGCTGCGCGGCATCCCGGCGGACTACGACGAGTGGGCCCAGCTGGGCAACGACTCGTGGTCGTGGAACGAACTCCTCCCGTACTTCCGCCGGATCGAGGACGACCAGGACTTCGACGGCCCGTTCCACGGCAAGGGCGGCCCCACTCCGATCGTCCGGCACACCCGGGACCAGCTGGTGCCCTTCCAGGCGGCCTACCTGGAGGCCTGCATCGACCAGGGCTTCGGCTACGTCGAGGACCACAACGACCCGGAGTCCACCGGTGTCGGCATGATCCCCATGAACCGCCGCGGCGACCTGCGGGTCTCCACCGCCGTCGCCTACCTCACCGAGGCCCGCAGGCGGAAGAACCTCACCATCCGCTCGGGCGCGACCGTGCACCGGGTGCTCTTCGAGGGCACCAGGGCGGTCGGCGTCGAGGTGGAGACCGGCGGCCGACTGGAGAAGATCAGCGCCGACCACGTCACGCTCTCCGCCGGCGCCCTCAACTCGCCCGCGATCCTGCTGCGTTCCGGCGTCGGCCCGAAGGAGCAGCTGCGCGCCCTCGGCATCGAGGTCGTCCTCGACCAGCCGAACGTCGGCGAGAACCTGATCGAGCACCAGCAGATCACGGTGGGCCTGCTGCCCAGGGACGGCGTCACCGACCCGGACGACCCGGACGTCCAGGTCCTGGTCCGGTACACCAATCCGGGCTCGCAGAACTTCAACGACATGCAGATGTACTTCGTCAGCCGCTATGTCGAGGTCACCCACCGGCCGATCAGCGTGATGAGCGTGCTGCAGAAGCCGGAGTGCCGCGGCCGGGTCTCGCTCGGCAGCGCCGACCCCACGGTGCAGCCGGACATCTTCCTCAACTCCTACGGCACCGACGCCGACCGCAGGATCGCCCTGGACGGGGTCCGGCAGGCCTGGGACATCGCCAACTCCAAGCAGATCCGCGACCTCTCCAGCGGCCTGTCCGAGAAACTGACGCAGCGCCAGGTGAACGACGACGCCCTGCTGCTGCAGTACATCCGGGAGAACTCCGCCACCCTGTGGCACCCGGTCGGCACCACGAAGATGGGCCCGAGCAGCGACGAGAGCGCGGTCGTGGACCAGCGGCTGCGGGTGCACGGCCTGGAGAACCTGAGCGTGGTCGACGCCTCCGTGATGCCGACGCACGTCAGCGCCAACCCCAACCTGACCTGCTACGTCATCGGCGAGCGCGCCGCCGAGTGGTTCCTCGCGGACGCCTGAGCGGGCGCCCGGACCACCCGGCCGGGTCCGGACCGCCGGCGCAGTCCCGGACGGTCCGGACCCGGTGACCCCATGAAGCCAAAGGAGTTGACCCATGGCCGAAGTTTCCGACGAGGGCTCCAAGCTCGTCCGGACGTACTACGAGCAGTTCCTGACCGCTCCGGGCGATCTGAAGATCGCGGACGAGATCCTCGCCGCCGACGTGGTGTTCGACAACCCGATCTCCCCGGACGGCATCCACGGCCTGCCCGCGTACAAGGAGTTCGCGCTGCGCTGGTACGGCGGTTTCCCGGACCGTGTCTTCACCATCGAGGAGCTGCTGGAGCAGGGGGACAAGGTCGCCGCGTCCTTCACCATCACCGGCACCCACAACGGTGTGTTCATGGGCGCGGCCCCCACCGGCGAGCACATCACGGTCCGCGGCGCGAACATCTTCCGGATCGAGGAGGGGCGCATCAAGGAGGTCCACGCCTTCTTCGACCCGCGCCAGCTGCTCGGCCCGCTCGGCCTGGGGGCGTGAACCGGTGCCGGCGCCCAAGGGCCGTATCGCGGTCCTGATCGAGGAGCACTTCGACCCGTCGGAGTTCCGTGACTTCAACGCGTACTTCCCCGCGCAGGGCTACGCCGTCGACTACGTCTCCCACCTGTGGGGCCAGCCCTCGCTGACCTTCGGCAGCAACCCCGACAACGGCTATGTCGAGGAGCACGTCACCGTCACCATCGAGGTGGGCTCGCTGGACCTGGCCGACTACGCGGGCGTGATCCTGATCGGCGCGTACGCCATGGACCGGCTGCGCTACCAGGTCGAGGTGCCGGGTCCGGGCAGCCGCAACAAGGCACCCGCCGTGGAGTTCCTGCGCGCCGCGATGGCCGCGCCGGGCTTCAAGGTGGGCACCATCTGCCACTCGCTGTGGCTGCTGTGCGCCGACCGCGCCCTGCTGGCGGGCCGCAGGGTGACCTGCGCCCACAACATCGTCTGCGATGTGGAGAACGCCGGCGCCGAGATCGTCTACGCGGGCAACGGCACCGCGGACCTGGTGATCGACGGCGACCTGATCACGGCCAAGCACCCGCAGGTGACGGGGGAGTTCATGGCCGCCTTCGTGCGCGAGATCGAGGCGGCCGCCTGACCCCGACACCCCCACACCCACGTACCCACGTCATCACGTACGGAGAAGTGTCATGCCAGAGCAGCAGCAGATCCGCGCCGCCGTCGAGGGGTACGCGGAGAGTTTCACGAAGCAGGACCGGGAGCGGTTCGCCGCCCTGCTCGCCGCGAACGTGGTCCAGTACGAGCCGGTCGGCGGGCCCGCCAACCGTGGCCGGGCCGCGGTGACCGCCTTCTTCGACGGCGTCTTCGAGGTGATCGACCGCGTGGAGTTCCGCGTCACCGACCTGGTGATCACCGGGGACGAGGCCGCGTTCACCTTCCACATCACCGCCCACAAGAAGGACGGCGGGGTGGTCGAGGACCGCGGCATCGACACCTTCCGGGTCGGCGACGACGGCCTGATCACCGAGATCAAGGGCTACCACGACGACGCCCACACCCAGGTCGCCGGGGGTTGATCGGCGTGCGGGGGGCGGCGGGCGCGCCGGAGGCGGGTGTGGCGCGCGGCACGTACACCGGCAAGGTGCACCTGCACCGGGGGCGGGTGCGGCTCAGGGTGCCGGAGGAGGGGCACCACCGGGCCGCCTCGCCCCTGGAGCTGTTCTTCGACCTGGTCTTCGTGGTGGCCGTCGCGGAGCTGACCCAGGTCCTGCTGCACGCCCCGACCTGGGCGGGGGTGCTGCGCTTCGGGGCGCTGTTCGTCCCGATCTGGTGGGCCTGGGTCGGCTACTCCTTCTACGCCGACCGCTTCGACAACGACGACCGGTTCTACCGGCTCATCATGATCATCGCGATGATGTCGGTCCTGTCGGTGTCGGTGGCCGTACCCCAGGCCTTCACGGGCACCGCCGGGGCGAAGCGCTTCGCCCTCGGCTATTTCCTCGTACGCCTGATCCTGCTGGGCCTCTACCTGCGGGCCCACTACCACGTGCCCCGGGCCCGCACCCTGACCCGCCGCTTCCTCCAGGGCTACGGTCTCGGCGCCGCGGTCTGGGGAGCGTCGGCCCTCCTGCCGGCCCCCTACTGCTACGCCCTGTGGGCCGCGGGCCTGCTGGCGGAGCTTCTGACCCCCATCCTGTCCGCCTCCGCGGTGGCCCGGGTGCCGTTCAACGCCTCGCACATCCCGGAGCGGTTCGGCCTGTTCACCATCATCGTGCTGGGGGAGGTCGTGGCCCTCAACGCGACCGGGATAGCCGCCAGCGGGCTGCGGCCCGAAACCCTCGCCGTCGTGGCGGGCTCCTTCCTGATCGCCGCCTGTCAGTGGTGGCTGGTCTTCGACCACGTCGACGCCTCACCGCTGCGCAAGTGGCGGCTGACCGGCCAGGCGTACGTCTACGGTCACGTCTTCGTGCACGGCGGCATCACCGTGACCGGCGTCGGCGGACTGCTCGCCGCACAGGCGGCCAACGCCCGCGGCCACGGCCACGCGGCCCTGGCCGGCGGTCCGGTGCTGTGCTTCGGCATGGCCGTGTTCCTGCTCGGGGTGGGCGGCATCCACCTGACCAACGTGGGTGTACGGGGCGACCTGCGCGCCTGGTCCCGCCTCGGCCTCGGCGCGGTCTTCACCCTCTTCGGCGTGGCCGGCGGCGACCTGCCCACGCTCCTCCTGGAAGCGGTACTGGTGCTCGGCCTGTCCTGCCAGATCCTCATCGAGACCCGAGCACCGGCGGTACCCCACACACTGCACAACACCTGAAACCACCACACCCAGCCCGAGGAGGACGGCCCCCGAGGCCCCCTCCTCGGGCCACCCTCGTCCCCGAAGCCCCCTCACCCACACCCCCGAACACCGAGCTGACCACACGAGACCACCCGGCCACTCAGGCCCGGCGACGTCGAGTTCACTGCACGAGGCCCCCGGGCCACGCACGCCCGGCGACGTCGAGTCAGCTGCGCGAGGCCGCCCGGCCACCCGCGCCCGCCGATGGCGAGTTCGTTGCGCGAGGCTGCCGGGCGGCTCGCGCTCGGCGATGGCGAGTTCGCTGCGCGAGGGCGCCCGACCACCCGCGCCTGGCGACGGCGAGTCAGCTGCACGAGGCTGCCGGGCAGCTCGCGCCCGGCGACGTCGAGTTCGCTGCGCGAGGGCGCCCGGCCACCCGCGCCTGGCGATGGCGAGTTCGTTGCGCGAGGCTGCCGGGTGGCTCGCGCTCGGCGATGGCGAGTTCGTTGCGCGAGGGCGCCCCGCCACCCGCGCCCGCCGACGGCGAGTCCGCCCCACCAGGGCCACCCGCACCCGACGACGATTGCTGCACGGGTGGTGCGGGTGGGAAACCGAACCCGGCCGGAGGCCGGGCGCCGGGCGCCCACCCACCCGCACCGCTCCTCAGCCCAGCACCCCCCGGTACACGTCCAACACCCTCTCGGCCGCCGCCCGCCACGAGAACCGCTCCCGCGCCCGCACCCGCCCCGCCTCCCCCATCGCCCGCGCCCGCTCCGGCTCCCCGAGCAACCGGTTCACCGCAGCGGCGAACTCGGACGAGAACCGCTTGGGATCCAGCGGCGTCCCCGTACCGTCCCGCTCCTGCTCGACCGGCACCAGCAGACCGGTCACCCCGTTGTCCACCACCTCCGGAATCCCTCCGGTCGCGGTGGCCACCACGGCCGTACCGCAGGCCATCGCCTCCAGATTGACGATGCCCATCGGCTCGTACAGCGACGGACACACGAACACACGTGCATGGGTGAGCAGTTGCCGCAGCGAGACCGTGTCGAGCATGCCGTCGATGCGCACGACACCCCCTCTGCTCCGCCGCAACTCGTCTACCAGCGCGGCCGTCTCCGCCGCGATCTCCGGGGTGTCCGGCTGCCCGCAGCACAGCACCAGCTGGGCCGCCGGGTCCAACTCGAAGGCGGCGCGCAGCAGATGAGGCAGCCCCTTCTGCCGGGTCACCCGCCCTACGAAGAGCACGATCGGCCGGTCCGGGTCGATGCCGTACCGCTCCAGCGCGGCCGTGCCCGGGTCCGGCCGGTGCACCTCGGTGTCGATGCCGTTGTGCACGACGTGGACCCGCTCCGGGTCGACGTCCGGATACACGCGCAGGACGTCCTCGCGCATGCCGTGCGACACGGCGATCACCGCGTCCGCCGTCGTCACGGCGGCACGTTCCACCAGCGAGGACAGCCGGTAGCCGCCCCCCAGCTGCTCCGCTTTCCACGGCCGCAGGGGTTCGAGGCTGTGCGTGGTCACCACGTGCGGGATGCCGTACAGCGTCCGGGCCAGCTGGCCGGCGGAGTTCGCGTACCAGGTGTGGCTGTGCACCAGGTCGGCTCCCTCGCAGCCGGCACCCATCTCGACGTTCGTGGCGAGGGTGCGCAGTACGGGGTTGGCGCCGTCCTTCAGGTGCGGTTCCCGGTACGCGGACACCCCCGGCTCCGGGCGCGGCTCGCCGAAGCAGCGCACCCGCAGGTCCACCAGGGTGCGCAGCTGCCGGGCGAGTTCCGTGACGTGCACACCGGCTCCGCCGTAGACGGCGGGCGGGAATTCCTTGGTGAGCAGATCCACGCGTGTGTTCATCCGTACTTCCTGACGTCTACGGCCGTGAGCGGCGGTGTCCGTGCATGCCGAGGCCCGGTCTCCGAGGGGGGAGGCGCGGGGCGGAGCGCGGGAAGGGGCATGTCTGTGCCTGGTGGTGCCCGGTGTGACCAGGGAATCCGCGGCCTCGCGACGACGGGGGTCGGTTTCGGAGGCCGCGGACCCCGAATCCACGCTAGAGCGAGACGGGTGTGGCGCATGTCACGCCACCAGAGAGGGAATCGCTGGGGACATGACAGATGACACAAGAGCGAGCAGCGCAGCGGCCGGGCTGTCGGACGAGGAACGGCTGGCCCAGCTCGGCTACACCCAGGTCCTCGCCCGCCGCATGTCGGCGTTCTCGAACTACGCCGTGTCCTTCACGATCATCTCGGTCCTGTCCGGCTGTCTCACCCTCTACCTCTTCGGCATGGTCACCGGCGGCCCCGCGGTGATCACCTGGGGCTGGGTGGCGGTCGGCCTGATGACCCTGTTCGTGGGCCTCTCGATGGCCGAGATCTGCTCCGCCTATCCGACCTCGGCGGGCCTGTACTTCTGGGCCCACCGCCTCGCGCCCCCGCGCTCGGCGGCGGCCTGGGCGTGGTTCACGGGCTGGTTCAACGTGCTGGGCCAGGTGGCGGTGACGGCGGGCATCGACTTCGGCGCGGCGTCCTTCCTCGGCGCCTACCTGAACCTCCAGTTCGACTTCGTCGTGACCCCCGGCCGCACGGTGCTGCTGTTCGCGGCCATCCTGCTGCTGCACGGCCTGCTGAACACCTTCGGCGTCCGCATCGTCGCGTTCCTGAACAGCGTGAGCGTGTGGTGGCACGTCCTGGGTGTCGCGGTGATCGTCGGCGCCCTCGCCCTCGTCCCCGACCACCACCAGTCGGCGTCCTTCGTCTTCACGAAGTTCGTCAACGGGACGGGCTGGGGCAGCGGCCTCTACGTCGTCCTGCTGGGCCTCCTCATGGCCCAGTACACCTTCACGGGCTACGACGCCTCCGCCCACATGACGGAGGAGACCCACGACGCGTCCACGGCGGGCCCGAAGGGCATCGTCCGCTCGATCTGGACCTCCTGGATAGCCGGCTTCGTCCTCCTGCTCGGCTTCACCTTCGCCATCCAGTCCTACGACAAGGAACTGGCGTCCCCGACCGGCGCACCCCCCGCCCAGATCCTCCTGGACGCCCTGGGAGCGACGACCGGCAAGCTGTTGCTGCTGGTCGTGATCGGTGCCCAGCTGTTCTGCGGGATGGCCTCGGTCACCGCCAACAGCCGCATGATCTACGCCTTCTCGCGCGACGGCGCCCTGCCCTTCTCGCACATCTGGCACACGGTCAGCCCCCGCACCCGCACCCCCGTCGCCGCGGTCTGGCTGGCCGCACTCGGCGCCCTCGCCCTCGGCCTTCCGTACCTCATCAACTCCACGGCCTACGCGGCGGTGACCTCGATCGCGGTGATCGGCCTCTACATCGCCTACGTCATCCCGACCCTCCTGCGCGTGCGCAAGGGCGAGGCCTTCGAGCGCGGCCCCTGGCACCTGGGCCGCTGGTCGGTCCCGATCGGCATCGTGTCCGTCACCTGGGTCGCGGTGATCACGATCCTCTTCATGCTCCCCCAGGTCTCCCCGGTCACCTGGAAGACCTTCAACTACGCCCCGGTCGCCGTCCTGGTCGTCCTCGGCTTCGCCGCCACGTGGTGGCTGGCCTCGGCCCGCCACTGGTTCCTCGATCCGGCCCGCACCCGGTCCCCCGAACTGGTCGAAAAGTAACCTTCACCCTCCCGACGCGGCCGCGTCCTCGATACCCGATCGGCGACACGGCCTCGTCCGGCTATGCTCGGACAGGCAACATCGCCTGGGCCCTTAGCTCAATTGGCAGAGCAGTGGACTTTTAATCCATTGGTTGTGGGTTCGAGTCCCACAGGGCCTACGGCTGCGGGGGAGGGTTGATCCCCTCCGACCTGCTGCGCAGCGCCCGGATCGGCTTCGGCCGGCCCGGGCGCTGCGTCGTTCTCAGGCCCATGTGCGAGCGGATGTGCCCAGTACCTCGCCGAGGCTCGGTGCTGTGGCAGAACTCGCCTGCCCGGCAAGGCTGGAAGCACCACGACCTCGGCCAGGAGGGTGCAGCCGCCCCTCCTCGATCGATCAGGCGGCCGTCTCTTGTCCCGCCCATGTAACCGCCCATATGTCATATTCCGCACATAAGAACGAGGAAAGGCATGCCATGAAGATCGCAGTCATCGGCGGTACCGGACTGATCGGGTCACAGGTCGTCAAGAACCTGGCCGCCGCCGGGCACGAGGCCGTACCGCACTCGAAGTCCACCGGCGTCGACGTCATCAGTGGCCAGGGACTGGACGAGGCGGTGGCGGGCGCCGACGTCGTCGTCAACCTGACGAACTCCCCGACCTTCGACGAAGCCTCCCCGGCCTTCTTCCAGACCTCGATGGACAACCTCCTGGCCGCGGCCCGCAAGGGCGGCGTCGGCCACGTCGTCATCCTCTCGATCGTCGGCACGGACCAGGTGCCGGAGCTGGACTACTACCAGGCCAAGACGCTTCAGGAGAACCTCCTCGCGGCCGGGTCGATCCCCTACTCGATCGTCCGGGCGACGCAGTTCATGGAGTTCATGGACGCCGTCCTGTCCTGGACCGCCGACGCCGACACCGTCCGGCTCCCCGCCACGCCCATCCAGCCCATCGCATCCAAGGACGTGGCCGCCGCGGTGGCGGAGGTCGCCGCGGGCGCCCCGCTGAACGGCATCCGCAACATCGCGGGCCCCGAGGTCTTTCCCCTGGACGAGCTGGGCCGGATCACCCTGTCCCAAAAGGGCGACCACCGCACCGTCGTCACCGACCCCACCGCCGGCATGTTCGCCGTCGTCAAGGGTGACGTCCTCACCGACAAGGACGCCCACCTCGCGCCCACCCGCTACGCCGACTGGCTCTCCTGACGCGCGCGAGCGGTCGGCGGCGTCCGGGCCGATGTCCCACCGTCACGCCGAGCCGACCGCCGGGAGCCGCTGTCCGTCTACGCCGGGCTGACGGCCATGGTGAAGGCCGCGTCCCGGCGGGCGCCCTCCCAGTTGTGCCAGACGTGGATGTGGACGGGCCTCGCGTCCCGGCCGCCGTTGATGTCCCATTCGGCCATCAGCTCGCCGGCGACGAGGGCTGCGGCGTACTCGGCGTCCTGGCCCGGGCTGTGGGTGGTGATCCTTCCGCGCCACTGGTTGGGGTGGATGCCGTAGGTGCGACACCCGTCGGAGCCGCAGGGCTCGTCCACCCGGTACGCCCACCGTGTCGTCCTGCTCGTGGTCCCGTTCCCCTCGAGGAGGGACATGTGCTGATCGAGGGTGGTGCCGTTGCGGGGAAGGGTGGCCGGATGGCCGTCGACACCCAGTCGCCGTGCGATGACCTCCCCGGCGAGCTGCGCGTAGAGCTCCATGACGCGGAGGTCTTGTTCGGGCGGCCGGCCGGGCTGTGACGTGTGGGTCGAGATGATGCCGATCAGCTGCCCGGTGTGATCGATCAGTGGCGTGGACAGGACCGAGCGGACACCTGCGGCATGGAAGATCTTCCGGTGGGGTGCGAAGGCCGGGTCGTCGCGCACGTCCGGCGCGACCGCCTGGCTGCCTTGCCAGGCGGCCCGTCCACAGACGGAGCGGTTGTCATGGACGACGGCGAAGTGGTCGAGGAACTCGTGGCTGAAGCCGGACTGGGTGACCAGGACCAGCGAGTCGTCGCGAGGGTCCACGAACTGGATGTTCCCGAACTCGGCGCCCATGAGCGCCATCGCTCCTGAGGCCACCCGCGGAAGTACTGCGGCCAGCTGAGGGACGTCGCGCAGTTCGGCCGCTTCGTCCTGCAGGCTCTTGAGGGCCGATGGCTCGTCCAGGCTGAGGGCGACCCATGCGGCGAGCTGGTCGGCTCTCTCCGTTACGGCCACCTTGCGCGCAGGCCGTGGTCGCGCAGAACGATACGAGGCCGTCACATGCTCGAGCGGCCTCACGAGGTTGTGAGAGTGGCTCATGTGCACCACACCCTCGATCGGGTGCCTTTGCGATGAGTTTACGTCTCCGCCGCCGCCCTGGACAGTGCGAGCTTTCAGAGCCCTGGCGCCGACGTCGACGGGAGAGCGAGGTGGAACCCGCATGATCGCCGGCTCGGCGGACGGCGCAGGTACGATCGCGGGGTGAACTCCTACTGGCACGTCGTTCTGCCGCCGCTCTGCGCCTGACCGGGCGCAGACACTGACGGTTTGACTCCTGGCCCCGGCCGACCCTCAGGGCGGCGAGGGGGCCTGTCGTGCGCCCGTTTCGGATCCAGTCCCAGACGACATTCGACGACGGAAGTTCACGACTGTGCCGAACCGCACCACCCCTCTGACTCCCGCGCGCCCGGCCGCCGCCGGCCCGCGTCCTTCTCGCGCGGGGCTGCTCGGTGGCCCCGCCCCCATCCTGACCTCGGCCGTGCTGTGGGGCACGACCGGAACCGCCGCTTCGCTGGCGCCGGCCGGCGCACCGGCGGCGGCCATCGGCTGTGCCGGGCTCACCCTCGGCGGCATCCTGCTGTTCCTCACCTCGCGCGGCGCGCGCTCGCTGCCCGCCTCCTGCACACGTGCCGAGCGCCGGCTGCTCGTCCTCGGCGCGTTCGCGGTGGCGGGTTATCCGGTCACGTTCTATCCGGCGGTGGCCCGGACCGGCGTGGCCGTGGCCACCGTGATCGCGCTGGGCAGCGCGCCGGTCTTCGCCGGGCTGCTGTCCTGGATCACCGGACGGGCCCGGCCGACCGCACGCTGGACCGGCGCCACCGTGGCCGCCGTGCTCGGCTGCACCCTCCTGGTGCTGGGGCCCGAGCTGACGGGCCGTGCCACGCCGGTGGATCCGACGGGCGTCGTCCTCGCCGTGTGCGCCGGACTGTCGTACGCCGTCTACGCATTGATCGGCGGCAGGCTCATCACCCACGGGCACCCGTCCGGCGCGGTGATGGGCGTGCTGTTCGGCGCGGCCGGGCTGCTCGTCCTGCCGCTCGTCGTGTTCGTCGGCACGGGATGGCTCGCCACCACCCGGGGCGCGGCGGTCGCGGTGTATCTCGCGGTGTTCACCGTCTGCCTGGCCTACCGGCTCTTCGGGCACGGACTGCGCCGCACCCCGGCATCGGTGGCCACCTCGCTGACGCTGGCCGAGCCCGCCGTGGCCGCGGTGCTGGGCGTCACCGTCCTCGACGAACACCTGTCGGCCGCGGCCTGGGGCGGGCTGGCCGTCCTGGGCTCGGGCCTGGTCCTGCTGGCCGTTCCGGCCGGCGCAGGTGGTCGGGGCCGGTAGTCACCGGGCACTCCTGCGGTCCGGTCCCGGTCACTCCGGGGCCGGACCGCGGTTCAGCCCGCGCTCAGCTCCGTCAGCTCCCCCAGCGGCAGCGTGTGCTGGGTCTGCAGGACCTTCGCGCGCAGGTAACGGACGTTGTGGGCCGTGGTGAAGACGCCGGTCGGCACCCGGTCCCGTACGACGACACCGAGCGAGCGCAGCTGCTCCGCCTTGTCGGGATTGTTGGACAGGAGGTCCAGCTCCCCGATGCCGAGGGCGCGCAGCATCTGCGCGGCGGCCGTGTAGTCGCGGGCGTCCTCCGGGAGGCCGAGCGCGGCGTTCGCCTCGTAGGTGTCGAGGCCCTGGTCCTGGAGGGCGTAGGCGTCGAGCTTGTTGTAGAGGCCGATGCCGCGCCCCTCCTGGCGGAGGTAGAGCAGGACGCCCCCGCGCTCGGCGATCCGCTCGACCGCCTCACGCAGCTGGGGACCGCAGTCGCAGCGGGCCGAGCCGAAGACGTCCCCGGTCAGGCACTCGGAGTGCAGCCGGACCAGCGGGGCGGGGCCGGGGTCGCCGAGGACGACGGCCACGTGCTCCTGGCCGTCGGCCAGTCCGTGGAAGGTGACGAGTTCGGCGTCGACGCGGTAGCCGTCGTGGAAGTGCAGCGGTACCCGGACGCGGGCGCGCTGTGTGGCGGCGGGGGTGTCGGGCATGCGGGTCCTCCGAAGGGGCTTGCTTCACATTTGAAGCAGTCGGTCGTCGGGACCCTACCCCATGCTTAAAAGTTAAAGCAATTGGTCTCGCGTGTGACGTCTTGCGTGTGACATCGCGTGTGTGACGTCTCGCGTGCGACTCAGGAGTCGGCCGGCCGGGACGAGGAGCAGGACGACCGGCGCCGCCACGGGACGTCGCCAGCTCCGGCCTCGGCGTCGTCGCCCTGCAGCCCGCGCGTGATTCCCGTACAGATCTCCTCCAGCTGCCCCACCTGCTCGGGCGTGAGCCGGTCGAACAGGGTCGCGCGGACCGTCTCGACGTGCCCGGGCGCCGTGCGCTCCAGCACGGTCGCCCCCTCGTCCGTCAGCACCGCGAGACTGCTGCGCTTGTCCCAGCGGCACTCCTCCCGCCGCACCAGCCCGTCCCGCTCCAGCCGGGTCACCGCGTACGTCAGCCTGCTGCGCGTGATCTTCAGCGTCTCGGCGAGATCGGTCATGCGCAGGCGCCGGTCGGGTGCCTCGGAGAGGTTGGCCAGCACGGAGTAGAACAGGTGGGGCATGCCGGCCTCCTGCTGGAGCTGCCGGTCGATCGCGTCCTCCAGGAGCTGGGAGGCTGCGATGTAGGCGCGCCAGGCGCGCTGCTCCTCGGGGGTGAGCCAGCGGGTCGTCATGCCGCCAGTGTAAGTTTGTTTCAAACTTGAACCAAGACCGCCGGCTCATGACCGCTCACCAGGGAGACCGTGCCGATGCCGTACCCGTACGTCCTGCTGTCCGCCGCCGTGTCCCTCGACGGCTTTCTGGACGACACCGGCCCCGACCGGCTCCTGCTCTCCAGCCCGGCCGACTTCGACCGGGTCGACGAGGTACGGGCCTCGGTCGACGCCATCCTGATCGGCGCCGGCACCATCCGCGCCGACAACCCGCGCCTGCTGGTGAACTCACCCGGGCGAAGGGCGGCCCGCACCGCCGGGGGCAGGCCCGAATACCCGCTGAAGGTCACCGTCACCGCCTCCGGCGACCTCGACCCGGCCGCCAACTTCTGGCACACCGGCGGCGAGAAGCTCGTGTACACGACGGACAAGGGCGCCGAGCGGGCCGCCCGCGCCCTCGGCCGGACCGCCGACGTGGTCTCCCTCGGCCCCGACCTCGACTGGCGCGCCCTGCTGGAGCACCTGCACGACGTGCGCGGGGTGCGGCGCCTGATGGTCGAGGGCGGTGGAACCGTCCACACCCAGCTCCTCCAGCAGGGCCTCGCCGACGAACTCCAGCTGGTCCTCGCCCCGCTGTTCGTCGGCGACCCGGCGGCTCCGCGCCTGTTCGGCCCGGGGTCGTACCAGGGCGGCCGGCTCCGGCTCACCGAGACCCGCCGGATCGAGGACGTCGTCCTCATGCACTACGAGCCCACCGCCCCCGGCGCCGGCCCGGAACCCGTCGCCGCCGACCGCCACTGGCTGCGCACCGCCTGCGAACTCGCCGCCCTGTGCCCGCCCTCGCAGACCGCCTTCAGCGTCGGCGCCGTGGTGGTCGCGGCCGACGGCACGGAGCTGGCCCGCGGTCATTCGCGCGAGGGCGGCGACCCCGTGGTGCACGCGGAGGAGGCAGCTCTCGCGAAGATCGACCCCGCCGACCCGCGGCTGCCCGGCGCCACCGTCTACAGCAGCCTGGAACCCTGCACCCGCCGCGCCTCCCGCCCCGCCCCCTGCGCCGAGCTGATCCTGCGGGCGGGCGTACGGCGGGTGGTCACGGCCTGGCGGGAGCCGGACACCTTCGTGACGGCGGCGGACGGAACCGGGGTGCTGCAGAGCGCGGGCGTGGCCGCCGTGGTGCTGCCGGAGTACGAGGCCCTGGCGAAGGAGCCGAACGCCCACCTGCTGCCCTGAGCGACACCTCACGGATACCTGTGTGCATCGCGCCCTGCGAATGACGTATGCTTGAGACACAACGACGCGGGGTGGAGCAGCTCGGTAGCTCGCTGGGCTCATAACCCAGAGGTCGCAGGTTCAAATCCTGTCCCCGCTACTGAAGGCTCAGGGCCGGAATCCAGCAATGGATTCCGGCCCTGAGTGTTTTCCGGCATCCCGCGGCAGAACGCCGAGGCATCCTTCGACAGAACACCGAGTGGCATACGTCACAGTCGATCATCCGCTCGGTCCACAGCAGTCGCCCGCCCTCTCCTCTCCCGCCACGCTGGACGCAGGTCAAGGACACGGGAGACGAGCAGTGCGCCCTGGTGAGCTGGAGGAGAGCCCGTACGCCAGGGCCGGCGGCCGACTCCCGGGCGACCACGCCCCGGACCCCGGCCTCGGTGCGGAGCGCGCACCCCTGTCGCCGGACAGGTGCCGCGGCCGCCGCCCCACCCCGCGCGCCCTGGCCCGCGCCCTGCCCGCCCTGCTGATCGCCGCCGGGATCGGGTACGACCTGCTCACCCCGCGCGCCTTCACCGCCGTGCCCTTCTTCACGGCCGCCCCGCTGATCGCCGCGCCCCTGTCCTCGCTGCGCACCACGCTCCTCACCGGCCTGACCGCCCTGGTCGCCACCGTCGTCGTCCGCACCCAGTTCGATCCCGCCATGGATGTGCACACGATCACCGAGGTCGTCACCGTGGCCACGGTCGCCGTGCTGGCCGCCGCCATCAACCGCGTCCTGCGCCTCGGCGACCAGCGGCTCGCCTCGGCCCGGGAGATCGCCGAGGCCGCCCAGCGGGCCGTCCTGCCCGAACCGGACGACCGCATCGCCGGCTTCGACATCGCGGCCCGTTACGAGGCGGCGCAGGAGGACGCCTTCATCGGCGGTGACCTGTACGCGGTGCAGGACAGCCCGCACGGCGTGCGGCTGGTCGTCGGGGACGTACGTGGCAAGGGCATGGGCGCGGTCGCCGCCGTCGCCGTGGTGATCGGGGCGTTCCGGGAGGCCGCCGAGCAGGAGACCACGCTGGAGGCGGTGGCCGCACGGCTGGAGCGGGCGCTGGCCCGCGAGGGCACCCGGCGGGACGGGATCGACGCCTTCGAGGGCTTCACCACCGCCGTCCTCGCCGAACTCCCGCACAGCGGCAGCGGCGACGGTGTGGTCCGGATCGTCAACCGCGGTCACCCGCCACCACTGCTGCTGCACGACGACGGCACCCTGCGCACCCTGGCCGCACGCGAACCCGCGCTGCCGCTCGGCATGGCCGACCTCGGCCTGTGGCCCGACCGTGCGACCGAGTCCGGCTTCCCGAGCGGAGCCACCCTGCTGCTCTACACCGACGGCCTGTCCGAGGCCCGCGACGCCCACGGCCGCTTCTACGACCCCCTGCGCCGGCTCGCCGGACGCCGCTTCCCCGACCCCCGCTCCCTGCTCGGCCGCCTCGCCGCGGAAGTGCGCCGGCACTCCGGGGGCGGGATGGCGGACGACATGGCGCTGCTGGCCGTACGGCGGCCCTGACACCCCGCCAGTGTCACCCACGGTGATCGGACGGACGCCCTCCGCATAACATCTGAGACACCATCAAAACTGCCGAGACTCCTGGGCGGAGGTCAACTCGCCCGTTTTCAACCGGTCGTGACGGCTACGTCCGCCCCGAAATCCGTTAATGATCAAGTAGAACGGCTTGGAATCTGACGTCCGGGTCTATTAACGTTCGATAACGCAGCGCGGTCGTCCCAGCCGTCACAAGAGGCGGCTCCGTGCGCACGCGCCGAATCCCGCAAGGGAACCGGGGAACCACCACCTTGGGGTGAATCACGCGGATGCCGCCGTGGAAGCACGGCAGGTATACGCGCGTAGGAGACCTTCCTGCTCCGAACCCGTCAGCTAACCCGGTAGGCGGAGGAAGGAAAGGAGTGCGCCTTCGTGGCGTCCAACCGGCCTGCCCCAGAAGCCCCGTTCATGCCGAGCGAGACCGAGACCTTCGGTTACTTCGGCGCTCAGCACACCGACGAGGGCCCCTGGGAGGAGTGGAACCCCACCGAGGAGTCCATACGGCCGGTACGCGGTCGGCACCGCGTGGGCAAGCAGCGCGGCGGCGGACTCGCCCGCAGCTCCACGGTCCTCGGCGTCGGTGTCATCGCCGCCGTCGGCGCGGGCGGCATGGCCAGCGCCCACACCGGCAAGCCGCCGGTCTCCATCTCCATGCCCGACCTGGACTCCGTCAGCTCCCTGTTCGACGGCGGCTCCTCCTCCGACGCGTCCAAGGCCACCACGGCCTCGTTGACCAACGTCGGCACGACCGACGCCGACAGCGACCAGGGCGACGCGGGCGAGGCCCTGCGCAACCGCATCATGGCCCAGGCCGAGCAGCAGCGGAGCAAGGCCGACACCAAGGCCACCGCGGCCGCGGCGGCCGCCGCCGAGAAGCAGGCCGCCGACGCGGCCGCCAAGGCGCAGAAGCAGGCCGAAGCCAAGGCCGCCGAGGCCAAGAAGGAGGCGGAGGCCGCGGCCAAGAAGAAGGCCGAGGAGGAGCGCCTGGCCGCGCTGGCCAAGCAGTACAAGCTGCCGGTCGTCTCGTACACGATCACCGGCACCTTCGGTCAGCCCGGATCGATGTGGTCCTCCGGCTACCACACCGGCCTCGACTTCGCCGCGCCCACCGGCACCCTCATCAAGGCCATCCACAGCGGCACCATCACGCAGGCGGGCTGGGCCGGCTCCTACGGCTACCGCACCGTCCTCACCCTGGACGACGGCACCGAGCTGTGGTTCTGCCACCAGTCCTCGATCGGCGTCTCCGTCGGTCAGAAGGTCAGCACCGGCGACGTCATCGGCCGTATCGGCGCCACCGGCAATGTCACCGGCCCGCACCTCCACCTGGAGGTCCACCCGGGCGGCCAGGCCACCGGCATCGACCCGATGACGTGGCTGCGCGGCAAGGGCCTCACCCCCTGAGCGGCCCGCCGACCCGCTCCTGACCCACCCCTCATCCGGTCTCCCGGCAGCCCTGACGACAACCCCCCGACGTCAGGGCTGCCGGTCGTGCGTCCCCACACCTGCGCACCCACCCGTACCCACACCTGTTCACACCCCGTTCGCAGCAATCCCGGAATGGGTGGGACGGGAGGGATCGTTGAACTGAAGCATGACCGACTCTCATGCTTCCCTGCGCACACTCGGCTCCTCCGACCTCCAGGTCTTCCCCCTCGCCCTCGGCGGCAACGTCTTCGGCTGGACCGCCGACGAGGAGACCTCCTTCGCCGTCCTCGACGCCTACACGGCCGCCGGCGGCAACTTCGTCGACACCGCCGACGCCTACTCGGCGTGGATCGAGGGCAACAAGGGCGGGGAGTCCGAGACGATCATCGGCAAGTGGATCAAGGCGCGGGGCAACCGCTCCGACGTCGTGATCGCGACCAAGGTCGGCCAGCACCCCGAGTACCAGGGCCTGACCGCGGCCAACATCAAGGCGGCCGCCGACGCCTCCCTGCGCCGCCTCGGCACCGACCACATCGACCTCTACTACACCCACTTCGACAAGCCCGAGGTGCCGGTCGAGGAGATCATCGGCGCGCTCGACGAGCTGGTGAGGGCGGGCAAGGTCCGGCACATCGCCGCCTCGAACATCTCGCCGGAGCGCCTCCAGGCCTCCCTGGACTTCTCCGACCGCGAGGGCCTGGCCCGGTACGTCGCCCTCCAGCCCCACTACAACCTGGTCTCCCGCGACACCTACGAGGGCCCGCTGCAGGACCTCGCCGGCCGTGAGGGCCTCGCGGCGGTCCCGTACTTCGCCCTCGCCTCCGGTTTCCTCACCGGGAAGTACCGCCCCGGTGCGACGGTCGAGAGCGCCCGCGCCGGTTCGGCCGCCAAGCACCTGGAGTCCGAGCGCGGTCAGAAGGTCCTCACGGCCCTGGACGAGATCGCCGGCGCCCACGAGGCCCCCGTCGCCACGGTCGCCCTCGCCTGGCTGGCCGCCCAGCCGACGGTGACGGCCCCGATCGCGTCGGCGCGGACGGTGGAGCAGTTGCCGGCGCTGCTCGGCGTGGGGGAGCTGGTGCTCACCAAGGAGGACGTGGACCGCTTGACCGAGGCTTCCGCCTGACCTCTCTGTCTCCGCCACGACGGCGCCCAGCCACGACGGCGCCCAGCCACGACGGCGCCCAGCCACGACGGCGCTTGGCCACGACGGCGTGAACCGGCGGTGCCGAACTCTCCGCAACCGGTACGGCTAGGTCCGATACGGGTTGTGGGCAGGGTGGGGTGCCGTCGGCCGGCCGTACCAGTAGGGCACCGGCGCTCCGTACGACGGCCGCGGCGGCGCAGCCGCCCTCGCCGCGTACTCCAGCGCCGGCCGGGCGACGCCCCTGCGCTGCCACAGCTCGGCGAGCAACTCCTGCTCCCGTACGACGAAGTCGGCCCCGGCCCGCCCCTGCCGTCCCCGGTGCCGCAGGAACGCCAGCGAGGTGGCGTACGCCTCGTACTGCGCCACGGCCCGGGCCGCGGGCCGCCCTCCGAAGTGCTGCCGGGCGTGGTCCCGGGCCATCCGCCGCGCCCGCATCGACCCGAGCACGAACGGCTCGGCCGGCCCCAGCCACCCGGCGTACACATACGCCGGCAGCTCTTCCCGCACGGTGCGCAGCTCCCGCTGCCGCGTCCAGACCGCGAGCCACGTCAGCAGCCCGAAGGCGGGCAGCATGAAGGCGCCGTAGACGGCGAAGAACCCGAACTCGCCGAAGGTCGATGAGCCGTTCCAGAGGGCGTGCATGCTCATCGCGAGCAGCAGCCCGCCGAGCGGGACCAGGACGCGCCGGGCGTGCTGCCGTTCCGAGGAGAGCGCGGCGACCCCGAAGCCGATGCCGGTGAGCACGGTGAACAGGGGATGCGCGAACGGGGACATCACGATGCGCACGAAGAAGGTGGCGGCGGTGACGGAGGCGATGCCGCGGTCACCGGTGAGCTGGTCGGTCCCGAAGGCCGTGCCCAGGTAGAGGATGTTCTCGGTGAACGCGAACCCGGTGGCGGTGACCCCGGCTATCACGACACCGTCGACGATCCCGGTGAAGTCGCGTCTGCGGAAGAGGAAGACGAGCAGCACCGACGCGGCCTTGGCGGACTCCTCCACTATGGGCGCGATCACGGTCGCGCCGAGAGTGTCGGCACTGGCCGGGTCGGCGGTCGAGGTGGCGATCCACTTCGTGGCGAAACTGTTGGCGACGATGGCGATCAGCGCCGCCGCGCAGGCGCCCCAGGCGAACGCGAAGACCAGATTCCGCCAGGGGCCCGGTTCGACCCGGTCCAGCCACCGGAAGGCGGCTATGAGCCAGGGCACGGGCAGGACGGCGAGGCCCAGCCCGACCAGGAACCCCTCCGTGCCGGTCTGCCGGCGCACCAGCGCGAGGATCACCAGGCCGGACAGCGCAAGCAGCGTGATCAGCGCTCCGTAGCGCACCCACCGGCGTTGCCACCAGTGCGGATGCGCTCCGCTTCCGGGGCCGGGGGAGTAGGTCGGGTACGGAGGACTGATGGCCACGGCATCGACCCTAACGATGACAGGACGAAGGGGGCTGCTACTGCTGCTGATGCGGTACGCGACGGAACAGCAGATCGTTCACCACATGTCCCTTGTCCAGTCCCTGCCCCTCGAAACGGGTCAGCGGCCGGAACTCGGGACGCGGCGAGAAACCGCCGTCGGCCTGGGTGTTCTCGAAGTCCGGATGCGCGGCGAGCACCTCGAGCATCTGCTCGGCGTACGGCTCCCAGTCCGTCGCGCAGTGCACGATCGCCCCGGGCTTCAGCCGGGTCGCGGCCAGCGACAGGAACTCGGGCTGGATCAGCCGCCGCTTGTGGTGCCGCTTCTTGGGCCAGGGGTCCGGGAAGTACACGCGCAGCCCGTCGAGCGCGTCGGGCCGGAGCATCTCCCGGAGCAGGATGATCGCGTCGCCGTTCCCGACCCGGACGTTGGACAGCCCGTTCCGCTCGGCGAGGTTGAGCAGGTTCCCCTGGCCCGGCGTGTGCACGTCCACGGCGAGGACGTTGATGTCCGGGTCCCCGGCGGCCATCTGCGCGGTGGCCTCGCCCATCCCGAACCCGATCTCCAGCACGACGGGCTTGTCGTTCCCGAACAGCTCGCCGAGATCGATGACACCCTGCCCGTCGATGTCCAGCCCCCACTTGGGCCACAGCCGCTGCAGCGCGTCCGCCTGCCCGGAGGTCACCCGGCTGCGGCGCGGCTGGAAACTCCGGATCCGCCGCTCGAAGTGCGACCCGGCGGGATCAGCCTTGGGCCCGTCCGGAAACCGCGGCTCCCCCTTGGCCCGGCTGTGCCGGACGGACACACCGGGAACATGCGACGACACCGGCTCGGCAGCACCGGACCGGGGGGCTTCGGGGGCGTTAAGGGAGTCAGACACAGTGCCTCGATTTTACGGCGCCTCCCCACCCGCCCGGGCCGAGCCGGTCCGGGACGGCACTACAGCGAGCCGAGCAGGGACAACGCCCGCCGCCCGACCTCCCGTCCGATGGGCAGCGAAGCGGTAGCCGCAGGAGACGGCGCGTTGAGCACATGCACGGCCCGCGCCCCCTCCCGAATCAGGAAATCGTCCACCAGCGTCCCGTCCCGCAGCACCGCCTGTGCCCGCACCCCGGCCGGGGCCCGGACCAGATCCCCCTCTTCCACCGCGGGCAACAATCTCCGCACCGCCTGCAGAAACGCCCCCTTGGACACCGACCGCCGCAGCTCCCCCGCCCCGTACCGCCAGTGCCGCCGAGCGATCACCCAGGACCCCGGCCACGCCACCGTCCCGGCCAGTTCCCGGGGCCGTACGACCCCCCATCCGTAGCCCTCCCGGGCCAGCGCCGGCACCGCGTTGGGCCCGATGTGCACGCCCCCGTCGATCCCGCGGGTCAGATGCACGCCGAGGAACGGGAACGCCGGATCCGGCACCGGATACACCAGCCCCCGCACCAGCTCGGGCCGCGCCAGCTCGTAGTACTCGCCCCGGAACGGCACGATCCGCACCTCGGGCTCGTCCCCGGTGAGCCGCGCCACCTCGTCGCAGTACAGCCCGGCGCAGTTCACCAGCACCCGCCCGCGCACGACGTCCCCGCCCGCGGTGAGCACGGCCACACCCCGCTCGGGCCGCCGGTCCACCCGTACGACCTGGGCCCCGTAACGGATCTCCGCCCCCGAGGCCCGCGCCAGTTGCCGGGCGACGCCCACGAAGTCGCACACGCCGGTCGTGCCGACGTGGATGGCCGCGAGTCCCCGGACCTCCGGCTCGTACTCGTCGATCTGCGCGGCGCCCAGCTCCCGCACCGGGATCCCGTTCTCCCGCCCGCGCTGGACGAGCGCGTGCAGCCGCGGCAGCTCCTCCCGCTCGGTGGCGACGATCAGCTTGCCGGTGACGGCGTGCGCGATGCCGTACTCGGCGCAGAACTTGACCATCTCGGCCGCGCCCCGCACCGCGTACTGCGCCTTGAGCGAGCCCGGCCGGTAGTAGATCCCGCTGTGGATGACCCCGCTGTTGCGCCCCGTCTGGTGCCGGGCCGGGCCCGGCTCCTTCTCCAGCACGATCACCCGTGTCCCCGGCGCGGACCGCGTGATCGCATACGCCGTGGACAGCCCGACGATCCCACCTCCGACCACGAGCACATCACAGTCGTACGCCCCGACCCGCACCATGCACCACCTCCCACCTCGATAGTGCACTGCGCCACTGACAGCGCCTTCAAACGCGGCAGGGGGTGTCGCGCGCCTACGCCGGAGCCATCAGCAACGGCCTGGCCCGCTCCCGCAGCTCCACCACCCTCGGTTCGTCTCCGTACGGCTCCAGCCGATGCAGGAGATCCTTCACGTACTCGGTGGTCCGGGCGGAAGAGATCCGCCCCGCCACCTCCACGGCCCGCACCCCCTGCTCGCACGCCGCATCCAGATTCCCCGACTCCAGCTCGGCGACGGCGGAGACCACGAGCCGCAGTCCGTGCGACCGCACGAACTCCTCCGTCGGCTTGGACAACGCCTGCTCGGTGAACCTCCGCACCTGCCGAGGCGCCTTCAGGTCCCGGTAGCACTCCGCAGCATCAGCGGCAAAACGGTCGTATCCATAGAAACCAAGCCAAGAAGGATCGTTGTCACCCTCCCGTGACCGCTCGAGCCACCCCTCGGCGGCCTTCAGCGCAGCGCCGGCGGCCTGCGCATCCCCCGCGCGTGCGTGTGCCCGTGCCTCGACCAGCCGGTAGAAACTCATCGTGCGCGCGGTCGCCAGCCCCCGGTTGCGCTCCAGGGCGGCCTGCGCCAGATCGACACCCTCGTCGCCGAAGCCCCGGTACGTCGCCTGCAGCGACATGGAGGCCAGCACATAGCCCCCGAGCGGGACGTCCGCGGCCGCGCGTGCGAGCCGCAGCGCCTGGATGTAGTACCGCTGCGCCGCCTCCTGCTGACCGGTGTCGAAGGCCATCCAGCCCGCGAGCCGGGTGAGTTCGGCGGTGGCCCCGAACAGGGCGCGGCCGACCTCGTCGGAGTACGAGCCGAGCAGCAGCGGCGCCGCCTCCACCCTTAAGCACTCCGGCACCATCGACGAACGCCAGTCGCCGCCTCCGTACTTGGAGTCCCAGCGCCTGGCGTCCTCCGCGGCCTCCCGCAGCTTCTGCACATCGCTGTGGCCGACTTTGATCGGTGCACCGGATCCCTCGGCAGAGTTCGCCTCCCGCGCGACCGAGCTGTCGGCGGGGGTTATCAGCCATCGCGAGGCAGGCGTTGCGTATGCGCTCACTGCGAACGACCCGGCGAGCGACTGCCAGATGCCCCCGGAGCCGGCCCGGCGCCCTGCGAGGTCGAGCCGGTACAGCTCAGTGGCCGACTTCACCGCCTGTCCCACGTCCCTGGGGAAGGCGAGACCCACTTCGGGTGCGGGGTCCGCGTCCGCCAGGCCTATCTCGTGGAGCGGCACCGGGCGGCCGAGCTTCTGGCCGATGGCGGCCGCGATGAGGTGCGGCGCCGCTCCCTGCGGCACCATCCCCTTCGACACCCAGCGCGCCACCGAGGTCTTGTCGTAGCGAAGCGTCAACCCGCGTTGAGCGCCAAGATCGTTGACGCGTCGCGCGAGTCCTGCATTGCTGATTCCCGCGAGGGCGAGAACGGTGCCGAGTTTTTCGTTCGGCCCGCGTTGCTCCCTGGACATGCGCCACCCCTCGACACAGACGGCTGCCGCACTGGCATAACCGTGCGGCATTCGTAAACCCAGCGTAGTTCGCCGCATCCCAAGCGTTAAGGGGCATTGTTCCGGTTGGCGGGATTGTGGTCCGTACGCGAGTGCGGCCCTGTACGCACCGTGCACACGCCGTCGCCGCGTGCCCCTGCCCGTGTGGCCGTGCGCCCGTCCGTGCGCTCTTCTCCGGCCATCTGGGGAGCGGTTCCATGGCTGATGCGTGGGTCGGCCCGCTGTACTGGATCCAGCGGGCTGGGGGACACCGCCACCTTCATCCCCGCGGGTGGCGGACCGGTCCGGGAGGCGATGCCCGCCTCCCGGACTGTGCGCGTTCCGGTGCCGCCGGTCGCTCCGCAGGCCTGTACGGAGCGTGCTCAATTTTGTGGAGCCGCCGCCGATTTGGCTGAAAATCGACCCATGCCTCGGTGGGTGTTTTCCGCTCCCACCACGGGACTTGAGGGCGCGAAGGGCGTTTTCGGGGCGCATACCGGGGGCGCATTCGCATCGCACTCACCTGGGGCTCTGCCGCCATCCGCCGCGAGTCGTACGGGCGTTCAGTCGCCCACCCTTCGCCCGCCCGCGCGGCCTCCTCTCGGCGATCGCTCGACGTTCCCTCGATCGAAGGCGGCGCCACCGCCCCTCCACACCGCGTTGTTCATGGCAGCATGGACCCGGTTTCTGCGGTGCACTGGTTGTCCACAGGCTGTGGAGGTGTCGATGCGGTGGTTGGTGGGTTGGAGCAGCACCGCCGCGGGCGCTTCCGGAATCGGTTCCGCGGGCGCCACCGGATACGACGGGGAGACCCTGCACCCGGTCGGCTCCCAACTCCTGTGGGGAGACCCCGATCCCCTGTGGGCCGTCGGCGACTGGCGCCCCGACGAGGTGCGCGTGGTGAAGGCCGACGCGCAGAACCGGATCGCCGTTCTCGGCACCTGCGGCGCGACCGACGAGGAGCTGCGGCGCGGACTGTTCACCGCGCGCGGGGGCGCACTGCGCCATCTGACCACGTGGCCCGGCAGTTACACGGCCGTCGTCCAGGTGGGCCGCCGGGTCACCGTCTGCGGTGATCTCGCGGGCGCCCGCCCGGTGTTCCACACCCCCTGGGCCGGCGGTACGGCCTACGCCACCGCCGCGCTGCCGCTCGCCGACCTCATCGAGGCCAACCTCGACTTCGGCCACCTGGCGGCCCTGCTCGCCGCCCCCGACGTGCCGGCCGCCCTGCGGGACACCACCCCGTACGACGGCGTACGGCGCATTCCGCCGGGGCATGCCCTCGTCCTGCGCGCCGGAGCGCGCGAGATCGTCGGGTACGAGCCGGTCGCCTCCCTCGCGGTGGCCGCGCCCCCGGCGGACCCCGACCGCGCCGTGGACGCCGTACGGGACGCGCTCGTCGAGGCGGTGCGCGCGCGGCTGTCGGCACCGCGGCACGTGCCCGACCTCGACCCCGGGCCGGTGCCGGGCATGGGCCCCGCGGAGCGGCGGGCCGCGCGCGGGATGCCGGCGCCGGGGATCGGCGCCGACCTGTCCGGCGGGCCGGCCTCCGGCACGCTGGCGCTGCTGGCCGCCGGACTGCCCGGCCGGCCGGGCACCTTGCTCGGGCATGGCACGGGCGCCGGGGAACGGCTGCTCGCCGTCACCTTCAACGACCTGGCCGTCGGCGGCCGCGAGGCCGAACTGGAGCGCGCGGGGGCCCTCGCGGCCAACCCGCGGCTGCACCACGTGGTGGTGACCGGCGGCGAGGAGACCCTGCCGTACGCCGACCTCGACGGCCCCCTCACCGACGAGCCGGGCCCCTCCCTGGTCACGGCAGCCCGCCACCGCGCCCGGCTCGCCGCCGGCAGCGCCGACCACTTCACCGGCCACGGCGCCCGCCAGGTCCTGGACGCCCACCCCGCCCGCCTCGCGGACCTCCTCATGGACCGCAAACGACGCCACCTGGTACGGCCGGTCGCGGCGCTCACCCGGGCCGACGGCTCGGTGATGGTTCCCGCGCGCGTGTACGGCGCGGCCCGGCGGCTGGCGCGCACTCCGTACCGGGCGGGCCTGGAGCTGCTCGCCGAGCGGCTGATCCGGCACAGCTTCGACGAGCCCGGGGGCGCCGTCGGCGCGTCCCTCGCCGCGCTGACCTGGGGGAGACCGGGGCCGGCGGCGCGCTGGCTGACGGGGGAGGCACTGGCTGAAGTATCGGTTCTGCTCCAGAGCGGGGCGGAGCGCTCACCCTGGGGCTCCGCCCAGCGCCCCGGCGAGTTCCGCGCGCGTGCCGTCCTGGCCCGCCACGCGGCCGACCTGCGCGTCCTCGAACAGGCCGCCGAGATCCGCTCCCAGCGCCTGCACGCGCCCTTCCTCGACAACCAGGTCGTCCGCGCCTGCCGCGTCCTCCCCGAGTCCCTGCGCGTCCAGCCCGGAGCCCGCTCCGCCGTCCTGCGCACGGTCCTGGAGGGCGCCGGCGTCGCGGGCCTCCCGCTCGGCTGGGGCACCCCCTCCCACGGCTCCTCCGCGGCGGCCGCGCGCGCGGGCCTGCGCGTGGCGGCGGACTCCCTCGTGGACCTCTTCTCCACCCCCCTCCTGGCCGAGGCCGGTCTGGTGGAGGCCCGAGTGGTCCGCAAGGCCCTCCGGGCGGCGGCAGAGGGCGAACCGCTCCCCCTGGACGGCCTGGCCGACCTGATCTCCCTCGAACTCTGGCTCCACCGCCTGCTCTCCCGCCGAGGCACCTGCTGGACGGGCACACCCGCACGTGCGCGTGCCGTACCCGCGGGCATCGCACCGCGCCGGGGCGCCCTGGGAGCCGGAGCCGCGGGAGCCGCGGGACTGAGCGGCTAGGCCGCCGCACGACCCCGCGCGGGGTCGTGCGCAAACCCCCGTGCCTCCGCTCCCGCCTCCGGCGACAATGTGCCGGTGCGGTACAGAATCCTGGGCGTCACCCAGGCGGAGGACGACCAGGGAACCGTCAAGCCGGTCGGCGGCCCCCGCCTGCGCGCGCTGCTCGCCGCACTCGCGCTTCGCCCCGGGCGGGTCACCGCCCCGCAGACCCTGATCGACGAGGTCTGGGCCGACGATCCGCCCGAGGACGCCCCGGCCGCCCTCCAGGCCTTGGTGGGCCGGCTCCGCAGGGCCCTCGGCAAGGACACCGTGGGCTCGGAACCCGGCGGTTACTGCCTCGCCGCCACCGAGGACGACGTGGACCTCTTCGTCTTCGAGTCCCTGGTGCGTACGGCCACGGCGGCTCTGGACCGCGGCGACGCCGGGGCCGCGTCCCGCGACCTGGACGCGGCGCTCGCCCTGTGGCGGGGCCCCGCACTCGCCGACCTCCCGGACCGCACCGCCGCCGCCCGCCCGGACGCGCTCCACCTGGAGGCGCTCCGGGGCCGCGCCGAGACCCGCCTGCGCCTGGGCAGCGCCCAGGACGTCGTACCGGACCTGACGGAACTGACCACCGCCCACCCGTACGACGAACCCCTGCACGCGCTCCTCATCCGCGCCCTGCGCGACACCGGCCGCACCGCCGACGCCCTCGCCGCGTACGAGTCCGCCCGCCGCACCCTCGCCGACACCCTCGGCACCGACCCCGGCCCGGAACTGCAGGCCCTGCACGTCTCGTTGCTGCAGCAGGAGCCGCCCCCGGCCGGCCCTGCCCCCACCCGCCCCCCGGAGCGGACGGGCAACCTGCGCCCCCGCCTGACGTCCTTCGTCGGCCGGGAACCCGAACTCGAAGCCATTCGTTCCGACGTGCACAGGGCCCGCCTGGTCACCCTCACCGGACCGGGCGGCTCGGGAAAGACCCGCCTCGCCGAGGAGGCCGCCGCAGGGCTGCCCCAGGCATGGCTGGTCGAGCTGGCCCCGCTCGACCGGCCCGAGGCGGTGCCCGGCGCCGTGGTCAGCGCCCTCGGTCTGCGCGAGACCGTGCTCCTGGCCAACGACCTGGCCACACCGCAGGCCGACCCCACGACCCTGCTGATCGAGTACTGCGCCCCGCGCAGCCGGCTCCTGATCCTCGACAACTGCGAACACGTCATCGGCGCGGCCGCCGCCCTCGCCGAGACCCTCCTCACCCACTGCCCCGGGCTCACGGTCCTCGCCACCAGCCGTGAACCCCTCGGCGTCCCCGGTGAGTCGGTGCGCCCGGTCGAACCCCTCGTCCCCGAGCAGGCCCACCGGCTCTTCGCGGAGCGCGCGCAGGCCGTCCGTCCCGACGCCGACGCGGTGCTCCGCGACACCGAGGCCGTCGCGGAGATCTGCCGCCGCCTGGACGGGCTGCCGCTCGCCATCGAGCTGGCCGCGGCCCGGCTCAGACTGCTGACCCCGCGCCAGATCGCCGACCGGCTGGACGACCGCTTCCGCCTGCTCACCTCCGGAAGCCGCACGGTCCTGCCCCGCCAGCAGACCCTGCGCGCGGTCGTCGACTGGTCCTGGGACCTGCTGGACGAGCGGGAGCGGACGATGCTGCGCGAGGTCTCGGTGTTCGCCGGCGGCTGGGACCTCACGACGGCCGAGGCCGTGTGCACCGGCCCGGCGGCGGAGCTGATCGGCGCCCTCGTGGACAAGTCCCTCGTCGTGGCCGCGCCGGACGGCCAGGACTCCTTCGGCGGCATGCGGTACCGGATGCTGGAGACCATCCACGAGTACGCCACCGAGCGCGCCGCCGAGATCCCCGAGCTGCGTGCGGCGGCCGAGCGGCGCCATCGCGCCTGGGCGCGCGCACTGGTCGAGCAGGCCGAGCCCCAGCTGCGCTCGGCGGCCCAACTGCCCTGGATCGGCCGTCTGGAGAGCGAACTCGACAACATCCGCGCGGCCCTGGACCGCGCGCTGCGCGCCGGCGACGAGGCGGAGGCGGGCGCGATCGTCCTGGCGATCGGCTGGTTCTGGTGGCTGCGCAACTACCGCCAGGAGGCGATGGAGTGGGTGCAGCTGGTGCTGCGCCTGGGCGTCGCCCGCGACACCCTCCCCGAGGGTGCGGGGCGGGCCGGTCTCGTCGCGCTGACGGAGTCGGCCGACCCGGTCGGCGCCTTCCTCGCCGCACCCGACGGCGAGGCGGGTCACCCGCTGCGGGAGCTGCGCATGGACCTGCGGATGCTCGACCTGTTCCTGACCTCCGAATCGAGCACGGCGACCCTGGCGGCCGACCCGCGCGCCCCGGAGTACATCGCCCGGGTGCGGGCCGGCTTCGAGAACGGCGGTCCGCAGTCCGCCCGCCTGCCCGGCATCGTCTGGCCGCTGACCGCCTACTACCTGGGCGGCCCGGCCGACGTGGCACCGGACATGGCCGAGGCCGTCGCCAACTGCCGCAGGTACGGCGGGGACTGGGAGATCGGCGTCTCCCTGATGTACCGGACCCATGTGGTCGTCGACTCGCCGGGCAACCTGCGGGGCGTGGACGAGGACCTGGCGGAGCTGCGGGCGCTCAGCCGGCGCGTCGGGGACCGCTGGATGTGGGCGCAGGTGTGCAGCGCGGCCGGCGAGGCGGCCATGGCCCGCGGCAGGTTCAAGGAGGCCCGCGCCGAGTACGAGGAGGCGCTGCGGCTCGCCTACGAGGTGGGCGCCTACGCCGAGTCGCCGTTCCTCATGGCGCGGCTCGCCGAGATCGCCTACCGCTCGGGGGACCGCACGAGCGCCCTCGCCGCCCTGGACGACGCGGGCACGGCCGCCGACGTGTACGGGGTGGCGGAGTCCCGGGCGTTCGTCCTGATGCTGCGGGCCCACATCGCCGAGAACGACGGCGACCTGGCCCATGCGCGCGAGCTGTACGACATGACCCGCGTGGTCACGGCGGGCGGCACCCCGCCACCGCAGTTCATGGCGGCCCTGAGCACGGTCGAGGCCCTGATCACGGCCGGCGAGTCCGGTCCCGGGCCCGCGCTGCCGATCGTGGCGGACGCGCTGCGCGAGGCGGTGGAGCGGCGCTGCGCCGAGGTGATCACTGCGGGGCTGGTCGACGTCGGCGCCGTCCTGCTGGCCAGGCTCGGCGACCTGGCGGGCGCGGTCCGGCTGTTCGCGGCCGCCGAGCACTGGCGTGCCGGCAACCCGCGCCCCGAGCCGGAGTACACCCGGGCCGAGCAGATCGACACCGCGGCCCGCACGGCGCTGACCCCGGACCGCTACGCGGCCGAGCGAGCCCGGGGCGCCTCCCTCACCACGGAGGGCGTCCTACGGGAACTGGCGGCACCGGCACCCACCCGCGCCCGTGAGCCCCGCTAGCCACAGGTGAACCGGGACTCGGCCCAGTCCGCCGGCACGCCCCGGTCGAGGACGTTGCTGTGCGGTTCCACGACGAGCCGTACGGTCCTGCGCCCGGTCAGATCGACATGGACGGGCACGGCCGCTTCCCAGCCCTTGACCATGCCGGACCGCCACAGCCGGACCTCGTCGGCGTAGACGGAGAAGGAGACCTTGCCGAGTCCGAGGGTCATGTCGTCCACACCGGCCACGGCGTCGAAGGCCGTGCACCGGCGGTTGAGGTCGATGGTGACGGAGGACTTGCCGTGCACGGTGACGCCGCGCGCGTACTGCTTGCCGGCGATCGACATCCCGTACCGCTGCCACACCCAGCTGCTCTCGCGCAGCCGCATCTCGGGCCCGGTGCCGTCGCCGTTCACGTCGTACCGCAGATCGCTCCACTCGTAGACGACGGGAGCCGGCGGCGGAGTGGGGGTGGGCGTGGGCGTCGGGGTCGGGGTCGGCTCGGGTGCCGGCGGCGGAGTGGGTGTGGGGGTCGGCTTCGGGGCGTGCGGGGGCGTGGGCGCCGGTGTGGGAGTGGGAGTGGGCGTCGGTGTGGGGGCGTGCTCGCGGGCCGGCGCCACCGGTACCGGAGCGGGCTTCTTCCTGCTCGGCGTGGGGGAGGGCGTGGGTGCCGACGGCTGTGGCTGCGGCTGCTCGACGGCGGGCGGGGACTGCGCCGGCTTGGCCACCTCCTCGGCCGGGTGGCTGTCGTGCAGCAGCGCCATGGCCACCGCGGCGACGGCCACCGCGACCACACCGGCCGCGATCCCGGCCTTCACCGGCGCCCCGAGCCCTTCAGCGGCAGCCGTGCCACCACCCGCACCCGAGCCGCCGGAGGACCCGCCGGCGGCGGCCGCACCGCCACCCGCACTGCCGGAGGACCCGCCGGCGGCGGCCGCGGCACCCGCCGCACCCACCCCGGCACCACCGGCGATGATCCCGAGCGCCTTCGCATACCCCGCGGCTCCGAACCAGCCGATGACCGCGACCGGCACCACCGCGGGGATCCCGGCGGCGACTTCCTCGATCTGCGCGGCCGCCAGCCGGCACCTGGCGCACTCGTCCAGGTGCTTGCGCAGACCCCGTTCGGCACGGATGCGCAGTTTGCGTCGGGCGTAGGTGCCGAGCTGGTCGGCGTAGCGGGAGCACTCCTCGTCGCCGGCGAGCGAGGCGCTGACGTGAGCCTGCAGATAGGCCTGCTTCAGCCCCTCCCGGGCACGGCTCGCCAGCACCCGGGTGCCGTTGGCGTCCAGCCCGAACAGGACGGCCACCTCGCTCGGCGACTCGTCCTCCACCTCGGTGTGCCACAGCACGGCCTGCCAGCGCTCGGGCAGCGAGTGGAACGCCCGCATGGCCATGGACTGCTCGGCCTCGTGCAGGGCTCGCACATCGGCACCCTGGTCCAGGGCGTCGTCGTCGGACACCTTGGACCCACGCGATGCCTGCTGCGCGAACACGGCGAAGTCGTCCACGAGCTGTTCGCGCCTTGTGGACCTGCTCCAGTGCGCGGCAACGCGCCGCACGGAGGTCAGCAGATAGGCCCGCACGGAGTGTGCGGGCCCCGATCCGCCGCGCACCGCCTGCAGCATGCGGGCGAAGACCTCGGCGGTGAGGTCGTCCGCGGTGTGCCCGTCACGGCAACACGTACGGGCATACCGCCGCACCGCATCCGCGTGCCGCCGGTACAGCTCCTCGTAGGCGGAGTCGTCCCCCGCCCGCATCCGCTCGATCAACTCACCGTCGGCGGGCGGCATCTCCTGGGGCGGCAACACACTCCCACCCCGCTGAGCAGGCACGCTCTGTTCCGCGGCCATCCCGCCCCGCCCGCCCTGGCTCGGCACCTGCGGCGAGGTCAGCCCTCCGGCCTCGGAGTCACCGTCACCGCGTGACCCGTCCCACCCGTCAACGCCCATCGCGCAAAGCCCCCGACACCGGCCCAGCCCAACCCGTCACCGGCAAAGGGTGCCACATTGTCTTTCGTTCAAGTACAGCCCGTACGCCCCATCCACTCGTCCGAGCGCGCCCACGACACCGACACCGCACACGAGCAACGCGTATCAACGGCCCACAGCCCGCGGCGTGACGGCCGGTCCCACGGCCCGCCACCTACGAACGGCGCTGACGCTGTGAAGGAGCCGCGCGCGCCAGCCGCACGAGGCCCACCGCGTGACGACCATCCCATGGCCAGCCATCCGCAGTTGGCGCTGATGCCGCACAGGAGCCACGTGCACCCGCCGACGGCGAATCCGCCCCACTGGGGCCACCCGCACCCGACCGTGCTGTCGCACGGGTGGTGCGGGTGGAAAGACGATCCTGCCGAAGGCGGAGCCGAGGCGACCGGCCCCCGCCCCTACGCCGGCCGAGACCGAAGCCCCTCCAGCAGGATCTCCAGCAGCCGAGCCGAAGCCGCAGCCTGCTGCGCCGGATCCGGCAACGAAGGCGCCGCCGTGGCGATCACCAGCAGCACATCCGCCACGGACACATCCGCCCGCAACTCCCCCGCGGCCCGAGCCCGGTCCACCAACTGCCCCACGACCTCGAGCAGCGCACCGGCCCCACCGTCGTCCGAGCCCGACTCCGGCACCAGCCGCAGCTCACCCGAACCCGGCTGAGACCGCTGCTGAGGCACCCGAGCCTCCTCGGCCGGCCCGGCAGCACTGCCGGACCCGGCGTCGCCCTCCTCGGCGACCCCGACCCGCAGCACGTGCGGCGGCAGCAGCCGCCCCGCCCCGGACGCCACAGACGTCCGCAGGAACCGGGACAGCGCCGACCACGGCTCGTCCTCCTGCCCGAGCGCGCTCCGCGCCTGCTCGGTCAGCCGCGCGGTCTCCTCCTCGGCTATGCGCCGGACCAGCACGTCCTTGCTCGGGAAGCGCCGGTACACCGTGCCGACACCGACCCGCGCCCGCCGCGCCACGTCCTCCATCGGCGCGCCGTACCCCAGCTCGCCGAACACCTCACGCGCCGCACGCAGCACGTGCTCCAGATTGCGCTGTGCGTCCACCCGCAGCGGCGTCGTACGCATCCCGTCCGCGCGCCCGTTGCTCGCCGCCGCGCTCACCGCCGGTCCGCCCGTCGCGAGAGCGGCTGCCGACGACCAATGAGTGTCCTGAACATGCATGTGTTTCCCCCGGTTAATGACGTCTCCCCCCGGAGACTTCCCCGCCACTGAATACCGGAGTGCGCGGAACTGGCATCGGTCACGACCGGACCCGCCCGTCGCGGACCCGCATCGACCACATTCCCTACACCCCGTCGACACACGAACATAGTTGAGTGAGGGTCAATTCAGAAGGGGCAGGTTCCGCACAGAGCGCCCCCCGATCGGAGTACGGGTCATCTATGTCCCGATTCCATGCCTTCGCCCCCTCCCTCCCGACCCTGCTGACCTGCCCGCTTTCGCCCCACCCGGACGGCGCACCCGGCCCCGCGCACACCCGCTCGCCGGTCACACAAATTGCCGGGGCTGTGGACAAACAACTGCGCCGGGTGCGTCATGGGATGGTGAAGGAACGTGCGCGCATTCTGGTTGTCGGCGGCGGCTACGTCGGGATGTACACGGCCCTGCGCCTGCAGCGGAGGTTGAAGCAGGAGCTCAGGCGGGGCGAGGTCGACATCACTGTCGTCACCCCCGACCCCTACATGACGTACCAGCCGTTCCTCCCCGAAGCGGCCGCCGGTTCGATCTCCCCTCGTCATGTCGTCGTACCGCTGCGCCGCGTCCTGGACCAGTGTCACGTAGTCATCGGCGAGGTGACCTCGATCGACCACGCGGTGCGCACCGCCGCCGTCACCACCCTCGCCACCGCCGAGGAGGGCAAGAGCGCCGAACTGCTCGGCTACGACGAACTCGTCCTCGCCCCGGGCTCGATCTCCCGCGCGCTGCCCATCCCCGGCCTCGCGGAGTACGGCATCGGCTTCAAGACCGTCGAAGAGGCGATCGGCCTGCGCAACCACGTCATCGAGCAGATGGACATCGCCTCCTCCACCCGCGATCCCGCGATCCGCGACGCCGCCCTCACCTTCGTCTTCGTCGGTGGCGGCTACGCCGGAGTCGAGGCACTCGGCGAACTCGAGGACATGGCCCGCTACACCGCGCGCTACTACCACAACCTCCGCCCCGAGGACATGAAGTGGATCCTCGTGGAGGCCTCCGACCGCATCCTCCCCGAGGTCGGCGAGGAGATGGGCCGCTACACGGTCACCGAGCTGCGCCGCCGCAACATCCAGGTCCTGCTCGACACCCGCCTGGACTCGTGCGCCGACCGCGTCGCCGTCCTCAGCGACGGCCAGCGCTTCCCGACCCGCACGCTCGTGTGGACCGCCGGCGTCAAACCGCACCCGCTGCTCGCCGCCACCGACCTGCCGCTCAACGGCCGGGGCCGGCTCAAGTGCACCGCCGAACTGACCGTCGACGGCGCCCCGCACGCCTGGGCCGCGGGCGACGCCGCCGCCGTCCCCGACGTCACCGTCGCCGAACCCGGCACCGACACCGCCCCCAACGCCCAGCACGCGGTCCGCCAGGCCGGGGTCCTCGGCGACAACATCGCCCACGCACTGCGCGGCGAGCCCCTGGAGACGTACGCGCACAAGTACGTCGGCTCCGTCGCCTCCCTCGGCCTGCACAAGGGCGTCGCCCAGATCTACGGGCGCAAGCTGAAGGGCTACCCTGCCTGGTTCATGCACCGCATGTACCACCTCAGCAGGGTGCCCACCTTCAACCGAAAGGCCCGTGTGCTGGCGGAATGGACCCTGGCCGGGCTCTTCAAACGGGAGATCGTCTCGCTCGGTTCGCTCGAACATCCCCGTGCGGAGTTCGAACTCGCGGCCGGTGGAAAGCCTCCTCACAGCCCCTCGGACAACCCGAAGGGGTCGTCCTGACCGGACTCAGGAACTACCCGGCCCGCCCCGGCGTCTGACGGATATCGCCGCGGACGGTCACCTGTCAGACTGCCCCACGTCCTCGGACGGGCACCTGCCCGCCCTCAGCACCCACGAGGCTTTCCCCACTGTGAACTTCACGCGCTGGAGCGCCCGGCTCCCCGGAACGCAGCGCCGCGCCGCAGCGCGGACCGAGACCGCGGTCTCCCCGGACCGGCGGGGGGAAGGCTCCGTGCCCGCGGCCCGGGCCGAACAACCGGCCGACGGGGCGCCGCCCGTACCCGCCGTGGACGAACTGCCCGCACGCGACGTCCTCGACCGCGTTCCGGCCCTCGTCGCCCTCCTCCACGGCCCCGACCACCGCATCGCCTACGTCAACGACGCCTACACGGCGGCCTTCGGCGTACGACCGCTCGGCGAACCCGCCCGAGGGGCCCTCCCGGAACTGGCCGAACTCGGTCTGCTCCCACTCCTCGACCAGGTCCTGCGCAGCGGCAAGCCCCGCACGCTCAAGTCCCGCAAGGCCCTCGACGGCCGCTCCTACACCTTCACCTGCACCCCGGCCTCCGAGACCGGCGGGGACGGCGCCGTACTCGTCTTCGCCACCGACGTCACCGACCACGCCGAGGCCGCCGAACGCCTGCGTGCCAGCGAGCGCCGCCAGCGCGAGACGGCCGTGACCCTGCAACGCTCCCTCCTCCCCCAGGAGCTGGAGCAGCCCGACGACCTGCGTATCGCCGCCACCTACCAGCCCGGCGGCACGGAGGCCGCGGTCGGCGGCGACTGGTACGACGTGATCACCCTCGGCGGCGGCCGCACCGCCCTCGTGATCGGCGACGTCATGGGCCGAGGCGTCCGCGCGGCAGCCGTCATGGGCCAGCTGCGCACCGCCGTCCGCGCCTACGCCCGCCTCGACCTCCCGCCGCACGAGGTCCTGCAACTCCTCGACGGCCTCGCCACCGAGATCGACGCCAACCAGATCGCCACCTGCGTGTACGCCATCCACGACCCGAACGAGGGCCGCCTGGTGTACTCCTCCGCCGGCCATCTGCCCATCCTGGTCCGCGACGAGAACGGCACGGTCCTGCGCGCCGACGAACCCACCGGCCCGCCCCTCGGCACCGGCGGCTGGATGCACGCCTCGGGCTCGATCCCGCTGGGCCCCGGCTCCACGGCGGTCCTCTACACGGACGGCCTCGTCGAGCGCCGCGACGAGGACCTGGACGAGGGGATCGCCTCCCTGGAGCGCGCCCTCTCCGGCGCCACCGGCACGCCTCAGGTCGTCTGCGACCGTCTGGTCCGCTCGGCGGGCGTCACCGCCGATCACGACGACGACGTAGCCGTCCTGGTCCTCCAGCACCCCGCCCGTACGGGCCCCGAGGGCGAGCTCTTCCGCAACGCCGCCCTGGAACTCCTCGGCGGCGTGGAGGCGGCCCCCCGCGCCCGTGCGTTCGCCTCCGGTGTCCTGACGAGCTGGCGCTTCCCGGCCGACCTGCACGACCTGGGCGTCCTGGCGACCAGCGAACTGGTCGCCAACAGCCTCCAGCACGGCACCCCACCCATGCGCCTCCGCCTCCGCCGCACCGACCGCCGCCTGATCATCGAGGTCACGGACGGCGACGACCACCTCCCCCGCCGCCGCCGCGCAGAACCGGGCGACGAGTCGGGAAGAGGCATCGCCATCGTCGCCACCATCGCCTCCAACTGGGGTTCGAGAAGAACACCGGGCGGAGGGAAGGCGGTGTGGTGCGAGTTCCTTCTGCCGAGGGGCTAGGCGCCGTGGGGCTGCGGTCCGTCGCCGGCTGAGGGCCGCCCACAGCACCGGGTGCCGTACGGCTACGCGGTCACGGACTCCGCGGGTGCCCCACCCCGGGCCACCACCCGGCTGGTCCTCGCCGCGGCCCACGGCTGGTCCTGGGCAACGGTGAGCCGTCGTCCCAGGCGCAGCGCGAGCACGGTGATGCCGAGGGAGAACAGCAGGAAGGCCACGACGTACGGGCCATGCAGGGACGCTCCGAGCGGACCGCCCACCGCCGGCCCGACGGCCAGCGCCAGCTGCTTGACCAGGGCGAACGCCGAGTTGTACTGGCCGGCCATCCCCTCCGGCGCCAGATCGGCGACCAGCGGGGCGACGGTCGGCGACAACATCGCCTCACCCAGCCCGAACAACGCGTACGTCGACACGAACGCAGCGGTCGCCATCTCCTGGCTCCCGTGCCCCAGCCCCGCGTACCCCGCCGCAAGCCACGCCACGGCCCAGATGAGCCCCACACCGGCGATCACCCGAGACCGCCGACGCCGCTCCACGAACTTCAGCACGGCGAACTGCGCGACCACGATCATCATCGTGTTCGCGGCCAGCGCCGTACCGAGCGCCGAGGTGGATATCCCCGCGGCCTCCACGCCGTACGCGGCCAGCCCCGACTCGAACTGCCCGTAGCAGGCGAAGAACAGCACGAAGCCCAGCACACACAGCTGCACCATCGCCCGGTTCCCGAGCAGCTGCTTCCAGCTTCCCTTCCCGGACGCGGACGGCGCATCGGCGATCCGCGGCGAGTGCGGCATCCGCACCGTCGCCATCACCACGACCAGCAGCAGGAACATCGCCGCCTCGATCGCGAACAGCAGAGTGAAGGAGGAGACCCGGGTCGTGTCGACGAGGTGGCCACCGATGAGCCCACCGACGCCGAGCCCCAGGTTCTGCAGGAAGAACTGCATCGCGAACGCCCGAGACCGCGTCTCCGCCGTCGAGCAGTCCACGATCATCGTCGCCAGCGCCGGCTGCATCACGGCCTGCCCCGCCCCGAGCGCCGCGGCGGACAGCAGTACGGCGGTGGCGTTGCCCGCGAGTCCGAGGCTCAGCGCACCCAGCGCGGCGGTGACCAGGGCTGCGAGCAGGACCGGCAGCGGGCCGCGCCGCACGATCGCCCTGCCGGCGAACGGCAGCACGATCAGCGCGGCCACGGCGAAGACGGCGAGCACGAGTGCCGCCGTCATGGCCCCAAGGCCCCGCACCTGCGCCACATAGACGTACAGGTAGGGGACCGTGAAACCGAGCCCGAATGCGCTGAGTGCGTTGCCCACGTGGATCCGGCGCATCGCTGCGCCCATCGCCCTGGTCACGTTCACCTCTCTCACTAGTTAGGAGTGAAGACTTCAAAGCTAAAGTTCGAAGCTAAAGAGTACACACCGAAGGACTTCAAGGCAAAGTGGCTCCGTGCGATACTGCGGCCATGTCCGAGACCCCCGGCGTCACGGAGCCGACGCTCGAAGAACAGATCGCCGCCTACCAGCGCGAGTTCCAGGACCTCGACCCCCAGGTCGAGAAGATCGTGTCGGCACTGTCCCGGCTGAACCGGCGGATGAACGTCGCCTACGGCCGTCAGACCTCCGCCCTCGGTATCGGCAACGCCGACTGGGAGGTCCTCAAGGCACTGGTCCTCTCCGGCGCCCCGTACCGGATGGGCCCCAGCGATCTCGCCAAGCGACTCGGCCTCACGCCGGCCGCCATGACCCACCGGATCGACCGCATGGTCACCGAGGGGCTGGTCACCCGGGAGCGCGACGAGTCCAACCGTGTGCGCGTCATCATCGAGCTGACCCCCGAGGGCCGGGAGAAGTGGCTGGAGGCGATGCGCCTCGCGACCGTCTTCGAGGAGGACCTGCTCCAGGACCTCACCCTCGCGGAGCGCACCGTCCTCGGCGAGGTCCTGACCAGGCTGCTCCGCCGGGTGGAACACGCCCAGCCGGACGCCGGCGGCCGCCTCAGCGACCTGGACTGAGGCACCCAGAAAAGATCTTGACAGGGGTGGTTGACACACCCCTGAGCGATCCGTAAAGTTCTCCGGGTTGCCGCAGAGCCGTAACGGTTCTTCGACAGCAACTCCGCCGCTTCGAGCGGCACCTCACACCACCAGCACGATCTCCCGATGGGATTGATTTCGGCATGCCCGAATTCAATTCGAATAGGGACTCGGCGGCCCGATTGGGAATCGCCGGGCGGATCCGCTAGGGTTTGAGACGTCGGAACGGCCCAACAGCCGCGAAGACAAGCCCCGCTGACTGGGGGTCAGACGCCGAAAGGATCTGATAGAGTCGGAACCGCCGGAAAGGGAAACGCGAGAGCGGAAACCTGGAAAGCGCCGAGGAAATCGGATCGAGAAAAGA
>NZ_JBIWPG010000033.1:0-89313 GCF_044768135.1 Streptomyces sp. NPDC101165
CGACAGGGAGACATCCCCACACACCACCGCAACCGCATCCGGCGACACGGCAACCCGCCGCTCCACCAACTCCCCCACCGACACCGGCAACACCGGCACCCCGGTCTCATTCACCCCCCGCACCACCAACGCCTCGTGCTCCTCGGGGTCCAGCACCTGGACGGCGCCGACACGTGTCCGGGAATCGGCGGCCACCTGCCGTACGACTCGCTCGAAGCGTTCCGCGATCCGTTCGGCGGTGCCGTGGTCGAACAGGTCCGCGGCGTACTCGAGCCGGATCTGCGCGCCCCCGGTGGCGTCAGGGATGATGTTGAAGAACAGGTCGAACTTCGCCTGTCCGGTCGTCTGCGGCTCGAACTCCGCTCTCAGTCCGGACAGTCGCAGATCCGGCCAGGCGATCTGCCAGGCGCACATGACCTGGAAGAGCGGCTGGTAGGCAGTGGAACGCTCGGGGTTGAGCAGCTCCACCAGTCGCTCGAACGGGAGGTCCTGGTTGTCGTACGCACTCAGCGCCTTGCCGCGCACCCGCTCCAGGAGCTCCTCGAAACTCGGGTTCCCGGACAGATCGGCCCGCAGCACCCACGTGTTGACGAAGAACCCGACCAGATCGGACAGAGCCTCATCCGTACGACCGGCGATCGGCGCACCGATCGGGATGTCCTCACCGGCCCCCAACTGATGCAGCAACACGGCGAGAGCCGACTGCAGAACCATCGACGCCGTCGATCCGGTGCGCTGCGCGAGTTCCTCGACCGCCGACACGAGTTCGGGTGTGAGCGGGTGCTCGACGAGGCCGCCACGCCGGCCGGCCACGGGCGGTCGGGGTCGGTCGGTGGGCAGTTCCAACGGGGCGGGAACACCGCTGAGTTCGTCGCGCCAGTACGCGGTCTGCGCGGCCGCCACACTCTCCGGGTCAGACTCGTCGCCGAGCAGCTCGGACTGCCACACGGTGTAGTCGGCGTACTGCACCTCGAGGGGCTCCCACCCCGGTTCCCGTCCGTCGCGGCGCGCGGCGTACGCCGTGACGAGGTCGCGGGCGAAGGGTGCCGCGGACTCACCGTCGCAGACGATGTGATGGGCGACCAGGACGAGGGTGTGTTCCTCGGGCGTGACGCGCAGCAGCCGGGCGCGTACGGGAATCTCCGCGGCCAGGTCGAAGGCGTACGTCACGGCCTCGTGCACGGCCGTGTCGCGGGCTTCGCGCCCGACCTGGGTGACGGTGACGTCGAGCGCGACCTCGTGCGCGGGCAGCACACGCTGGAACGGCACCCCGTCCTCGTCCTCGACGAACACGGTCCGCAGACTCTCGTGCCGGACCACCACATCCCGTACCGCCGCAGCCAGCGCCTGTACGTCCAGCGAACCAGACAGCCGCAGGACGAACGGCACGTTGTACATGGCCGACGGGCCCTCGAACCGGTGAATGAACCACAGCCGACGCTGCGCGAACGACAACGGAATCATGTGACCTCTATTCCTCGGCCATCCAGCTGATGCGTACGGGAGCCCGCGGAGGCGGGTCGGCATCGACGACTCAATTGGTGTCCGGAACCGGCAATGCGGAAAGCACCATAGGCAGCGCGGAAGCCGAAGTGCAGCATTCTCGCGGTCGCATTGGGCCGTCGAGCCACCGCCACTGTTGGCCGGTAGCGTGAAGTTGTCCCGCCAGCGGGACAACTTCACGCCGGCGAGGGGGGCGTGGCGGGCGAGTGAGAGCTGTCAAGGCTTTCCCATCCCCAAGTCGCCGTGGCTGTAGGTGACTTGGGGTCACCATTGCCGAGGATTGCCCTAATGGGATTTCCCTTGCGATGCTTCGGCGCATGCTTGTGATGGTCGCGCCCGGACAGGGCGCCCAGATTCCCGGGTTCCTGAAATCCTGGCTGGAGGAGCCGGCATTCGCCGACCATATTCACTGGCTTTCGACGGTGTGTGGCATCGATTTGGAGCACTACGGAAGCGAGGCCGATGCCGACTCCATCAGGGACACCGCGATAGCGCAGCCGTTGATCGTGGGAACGGGACTGCTCGGCGCGCGGGCGCTCTTCTCGCGGTCGGCCGGCCGGCCCGCCCTGCTCGATGTCGCGGCCGGACACAGTCTCGGCGAGCTCACGGTCGCGGCGAGTGTCGGGATGCTCAGCGAGGAACAGACCATGGTGCTCGTCCGTGAACGCGGCAGGGCCATGGCCGCGACGGCGGCGAAGTCCAGGGCGGGCATGGTCGCCGTCCTCGGTGGGGACCCCGACGACGTACAGGCCACGATCGAGCGCCATGGCCTTGTCACCGTGAACGACAACGGGCCGGGGCAGGTGGTCGCCGCGGGTGCGCGGGAGGCCATCGCGCGGCTGGTCGCCGAGCCTCCCGCGGCGACCCGGATCCGTCCGCTGCAGATCGCGGGCGCCTTCCACACCCCGGAGGTCGAGCACGTGGCCGTGCGCCTCGGCCGCTGTGCCCGGGCGATCACGCCCCTGACGCCCCCTGCCCGGCTGCTGTCCAACCGGGACGGGGAGGTCGTGACGGACGGGCGGGAGATGCTGGACCGGATCGTGCGGCAGGTCAGTCTCCCGGTGCGGTGGGGCCTGTGCATGGAGACCATGACGCGGCTGGGTGTCACCGGTCTGCTGGAGCTGCCGCCTGCCAGCACCCTGACCCGGATCGCGCGGCGTGCGCTGCCGGACGTCGAGACCTTCGCCCTGAACACCCCCGACCAGCTCGACGACGCGCGTGTCTTCGTCGACAAACACAACACCGCCCCGGGGCCGGCGTGATCATGCGGGCCCGCACGGGTACCGGCCGTCCCGGGAACGCAACCCGCCTTCCTCACGATCGAAGGAGCGTCATCGTGTCCACCCATGAGGAAATCAGCTCGGAGTTCTCCCGGATCGTCCATGAGATCGCCGGGGTGCCACTCGACGACATCCAGCCCGGGAAGAACCTGGTGCACGACTTGGAGCTCGACTCGCTGTCGATGGTGGAGATCATGGTGGCGGCCGAGGAGACGTTCGGGGTGAAGATCCCCGACGAGGAACTGCACCGGCTTCCCACCGTCGAATTGGTGACCGCCTACATCGAGCGCGAGCAGGCGTGACCCTCATGGACACACGAGTGCTGGTCACCGGGCTCGGGGCCGTCACACCGCTGGGTGGCGATGTCGCGTCGACCTGGGAAGGACTGCTGGCCGGACGCTCCGCCGTCACGGCTCTGACGGATCCCGGGTACAAGGACTTTCCGAGCCGTCTGGGCGCGCCCGCAGCGGTCGATCCGGCGAAGTCGCTGTCTCCGAGCGCTGCCCGCAAGCTGGATCGGTGCGGGCAGTTCGCCGTGGTCGCGGCGCAGGAGGCCTGGCGTGACTCCGGGCTGGCCGGCCTCGCGGACACCGGTCGGGGGATGCCGGGCGAACGGCTCGCGGTGTCGGTCGGTTCCTGCATGGGCGGCATCGGCAGTCTGCTCCAGGCCTGGGACGCGCTGAAGGAGAAGGGCCCCCGGTACGTCTCACCGTTCACCCCGAGCAGGGCATTGCCCGACGCCGTCGCCTCCTGGGTGAGCCTCGGCCTGGGTGCCAAGGCGGCGGTCGAGACGCCGAACGCGGCCTGCGCGACGGGTAACGACGCGATCAGACGCGGCCGCGAGCTGATCATGTCGGGCAAGGCCGACGTGGTCGTGGCCGGCGGTGCCGACGCCCTGCTGCATCCCATCGGGCTGGCGTCCTTCGGCGCGATGCGGGCGCTGTCCTCCCGCAATGACGAACCGGGCCGGGCGGCACGGCCGTTCGGCAGGACACGGGACGGCTTCGTACTCGGTGAGGGCGCGGCCATGCTGGTGCTCGAGTCGGCCCGGCACGCGGCGGAGCGCGGGGCGCGGGTGTACGCGGAACTGGCCGGCGCCGGGTATTCCGCCGATGCGTACGACTTCGCGCTGCCCGATCCCACCGGTGCCGGGGAGGCGGCCGCGATACGTGAAGCGCTCTTTGTCGCGGGCATGGAGCCGAGTCAGATCGCCCACGTGAACGCGCACGCGGCCTCGACTCCGCAGGGCGACCTCATCGAGTCGGTCGCGATCCGTTCGGTGCTCGGCGCGCACACCGACGACGTCGTCGTCACCGCGCCGAAGTCCGCCATGGGGCATCTGATGGCCGGGGCGGGAGTCGTCGAATCGATCGCGACGGTCCTGGCGCTGCACCATCGTCTGGTGCCGCCCACCCTGAACCAGGACGACTACGACGACGAGATCCGCCTCGACGTGGCACGGGAGCCTCGCAAGCTGCCGGACGGCGAACTGGGCGCACTGAGCAACTCGTTCGGGTTGGGAGGACACAACGTGGTGACGGCGTTCCGGACGATCTGACGCGTCCACGCGAGTCCGGCGATCACGAGTACCGAGGGCGAAGGGCGAGCGCCCCGTCAAGGCGGAGAGCACGAAGACACGGAACCGGCCGCGGCGGATTCCTCGCGTAGGCCGGTCGACCAGGGCCGGGATAGGGCGTCACCGTCCGTCCCGGCCGTGCCATCGGGGCAGGTGTCGGGGTCAGAGGTCACACGGTTGGAGGCCGGAGGAACTCCGGACCATTCTCACGGTCTGCCGGCCCCGCTTCGACGACTCCAGCTCGTCCATGGCCGCGCGGAGCACTTCGGCCGCCCAGTCGTCCAGGCTCAGCCCGTGGGCCGTGGCAAGCTGCTCACAACGTGTCAACTGTTCGGGAGAGAGCCGGATCTCGATCGATCGGCTCGACCCCCGGGGAATCGCGATGCCTTCCAGCACGTCCGACCGGTCGCACCGCAGCCCGGCGTCTACAGCGGAGGCCTGCTCGTCGCGCGCCGGCAGGGCCCGCGCCTCGGCACCCTCCCGTTCGGCGAGGCTGGCTCGTATTTCCTTGCGCAACTGGTTGCGGGACCAGCCCTCTTGTTCGGCCCAGTGAAGCCAGTAGTCCTGCTCGGCCTGCCCCAAGGCGGCGACCTCCGCGTGGTGCGCGAAGCTGAGACCGGCCCGGCGGCGGGGAAGACCGAACCGGCGTGCGACCCAGGCGTAGTTGCGCAGGGTCTGGTAGCCCAGTCCCGTTCGTTCGATCACTTCTCGGTACCGTCCGGTGTAGGCGGTCTCGCCGTACAGCACCCAGTCGGCGAGCCACCAGGTCGACGAGTCGGTCAACGAGGCGAGTTCTGTCCCTATCTTTTCCCACACGGTGAGGGATAACTGTCCAGGAATTACCAGTCCGGTCTTTCGGAGCGCGACCGGACCGGTCACGTTGATCATCACTGGCTGGCCGGCGTTTGCTGTATTGTTTCTTTCCTTGGCCACGACAGTCCCCCGGTGCCGTAGGAGTTCTTCACTTCTATCCCGGAGCAAAGTGATCCGTTCTGCTTCGCGTAAGTGAGCCGTATCCCTTGAAACAAGGGCGCACCGCTCATGTCTCTTGGCGCCATACCCTTACATACCACTCCCCGGCTTCGCCACTGTCTCAACACAAACACCTGCGCGACGTCCTTCCGGCATCGCCGACACGCGCTGCGGCGCCCCTTAAAACGGGATCACCGCTGCCACCTGGGAAGACTCCCCTCTCGACGTAGACGCCGATGCTTCAAGCAACGACTGTTCATCTTTCTCCTATATGGAACATGGCCGAAACGGAACGCCCAGGGCGTCACCGGGACCAGAGCGCCCACATACCCGCCCACGCATACTCGCTGCTCAGGTGGCGTTGCCGCCACACCTTCACCTTTCGCACCGGCCGCGGTGACGACAGCGACGGTGTTACCGGCGCGTCGCGTTAAGAACGCGTCAGGACGGCCCCGTCGACCTTGCCATCCGTCCCCCAACCCCCTCGGCAGACCACGACGGCGAACCGAACACCCTTTATTGACTATTCCCATACGGGCTCGACTATCTTGCTTCCGACCTCGACGAGAGACAAATTGGAATCCGCGTGGCTCCCGCCAAATACGAGCCAGTCGCCGAAAGGACGTGACTCGGTTGTTCGTGCCCGGCCCTTACCGTGAACCGGACGCCTCGTGGGCGGTCGACCTGGTTCGCTCCTGCCCTTTGGCCGTTCTGATGACCAACGGCAGCAACAACGACGTCCCGTTTGCGACCCACCTGCCCCTCATCCTCGATCCGGAGACAACGGAGCACACGCCCGCCGATTTGACCGACACGACCCTGCTGGGTCACATGAACAGGGCCAATCCGCACTGGCGGTCGCTCGAGGACGGAATGCGGGTCCTGGCGGTATTCACCGGGGCCCATGCCTACGTCTCTCCGACCGTCTACGCGAAGACGCCGGCCGCCCCGACATGGAACTTCACTTCCGTGCATGTGCACGGCGTGTTGAGCAGGCTCGACCCCGAGGCTGCCGCGGAGCGGACCCTCGGGGTCGTCCAGTCCACCGTGCGCGCGTTCGAAGCCCGGTTCGGCGACAACTGGGACATGTCGAGCTCGGTGGACTACTTCCGTCAGATAGTTTCCGCTGTTGGCGCTTTTCGAATCGAAGTGGCTCGGGTCGACAGCATGTTCAAGCTCAGTCAGGAACAGAATCCGGAGATCTCCGACCGTGTGCAGCAGACCTTCGCGCGGAGCTCCTGCACGCGCCACCGCGACGTGGCCGAACTCATGAGCCGGCTGCCCCAGGTCGTGGGAACCGAGGAGTCCACCGGGGCCTGACGGCGGCAGGCCCGGCACGGCACCGGCACCTGTCCCGCCAGCGGGACATCCCGCCCTGCACGAAGGGTGGCCGACCGCGGGAGACGGCGCCCCGCGCCTCACTCACCGCCCTGTGCCTCACTCGCCGCCCCTGGCTTGTGAGGCGCTCGCCAAGAACCACCGAGAACCTCAGTTTCACCCGGTCCCGAATCTCGTCGGAAAGGTGAGTCCTCCGTGTCCGCAGTCATCGCCTCGTCCGCACAGGTGAGCATGTGGCTCGCACAGAAACTGGCTCCGAGCGTGTCGAACAATCTCGCCGCCGTCTGGGAGATCGACGGTGAGATCGACCCGGCCGTGATGGATTCCGCCTTCCGCGCGGTGCTCAGCCAGACCGGCACCGCCCTCGTGAACTTCCGCGAGGACACCGACGGGCTGCGCGTCGTACCCCGCGGGCTCGGCGACTGGAAGCCCTTCTACGACGACGTGCGCGGCACCGTCGATCCGGAGGCGGCAGCCCATGCGCTGATGGCCGAACACGTGGGCCGGCCCTTCGACCTGGAACACGACCTGCTCTATCGCATGGGCCTGATCAGGCTCGGTGACACGCGCTTCTTCCTCACGGTCATCGCCCACCACATCGTGACGGACGGTTTCGGTGTGGCAGCCGTGAGCAACCACCTCGCCCAGACCTACACCGCGCTCAAGCGCGGAACGCCGATGCCGGAATGGCCGGGTGCCGACCCGACACCCCTGTACGAGGAAGACGCCCGATATCGGGGATCCGAACGCTTCGCGCGGGACGCGCAGTTCTGGCGCGACTATCTGGCGGACGACCCGGAAGTGGTGCGACTGCCCAAGGGTCTCGGCACCGACACGCCCTCGTCGTCCCCCTCCGTATGGGCCGATGTGGCCGCCTCGGTCGGCGTACTGAACCGCACGGTCACCATCACGAGGCAGGAAGCCGAGCAGTGGGCACGCGCCGCCGACGCGGCCGGCATGACGATGTCGACGTTTCTGACGACGGCCGCCGCCGTGTTCTTCCGCCATGCCTGCGACCTGACGGAACCGGTCTTCTCCCTGGCCGTGAACAACCGCCGCGGACGGACCCGGCACATTCCCGGACTCATGGCCAACTTCGTTCCCCTGCGCGTCAAGGTGCCGCTGACGGCCGGCTTCGCCGACCTCGCCTCCACAGTGGCGACCGCGAAGTCCACCGTTCTGCGGCACTCCTTGCACCTCATATCGGACGTCAAGCGCGCCATGGGCCAGTCGGGCTCCGTCCGCAGCCCGCTCGGCGTCATCCTCAACTTCATCCAAGTACCCGCGAACGGACCGGACTTCGACGGGAGTGCGGCCTCCTTCGCGGGAGGCTCGTTCCCCACGCTGGACGAGCTGATGATCACCGTGATCGACGGCAGCAGCCTGGGCGGCGACCTGCAGATCCGCATCGACGCACCGTCCGCCGGGTATGCCGCCGCGGACGTCCAAGGTCTGTCCGACCGGTTCATCGCCCTGATGCGCACGGTGGCCGCAGAGCCGCGTGTCCGGGTGGGCGCTCTGGACGTGTGGCAGCCTGCCGCTCGCCGGTGGCAGCTGGAGAAGCTGAACGACACTACGGCGCCGATCCCGGACCTCACCCTCCCCGACCTCTACGAGCGGCAGACGGCCGCCACTCCCGACCGGTACGCGCTGGTCACCGGCGACACCGCGCTCACCTACCGGGAGTTGGACACCGCCGCCAACCGACTGGCACACGAACTGGTCCGGCGCGGGTCGGGCCCGGACACCACGGTCGCCCTGGCGCTGCCGCGCTCGCCCGAGCTCGTGGTGGCGACCCTCGCGGTGTTGAAGTCCGGTGCGGCCTACCTTCCCCTCGACCCGGACCACCCGGCCGAACGCCTGGAGTTCATCCTCCGCGAAGCGCGGGCGTCCCTGTTGCTCACCACCTCACAGATCGTGAGAGAGCTGCCCACCGTCGGCCCGCCCGTCGTGGTTCTGGACGATCCGGCCACACGATCAGCCGTGTCGGAACTCCCCGGTGAGGCACCGCCGGCCCGCCCGCGCCGTGCCGACCAGGCCGCCTACTGCATGTACACCTCAGGCTCGTCGGGAGTGCCGAAGGGCATCACAATCACCGACCGCGCCGTCGTCGGGCTGGCGCGGGACCGGAGGTGGGAGAGCGGCGCCCAGGACTGCGTCCTCCTGCACTCGCCCCACACCTTCGACGCCTCCACCTTCGAACTGTGGGTGCCCCTGCTCCGCGGCGGTCAGGTGGTCGTCGCCCCGCCACAGGGGCTGGACGCCGACATGCTGGCCGGCCTCGTGGCCGAGTACCGCATCACCTCGCTCTGGCTGACGGCCGGGCTCTTCGCCGCCATCGCCGAGGAACGTCCCGATTGCTTCGCCGGTGTACGCGAGGTCTGGGCCGGTGGCGACGTGGTACCGCCGTCCGCGGTCACCGACGTCCTGCGCGCATGCCCCGGCATCGCCGTCGTGAACGGCTACGGCCCCACGGAGACCACGACCTTCGCGACCTGCCATCGCGTCGACTCCACCGGCCAGGTCGCCGACGTTCTGCCGATCGGACGTCCCATGGACAACATGCGCACCTACGTCCTGGACAGCGCGCTGCGTCCGGTACCGCCACGTACCGTGGGCGAGCTGTATATCGCCGGCGTCGGACTGGCGCGCGGCTACCTGGGGCCGAAGCATCTGTCCGCGGAGCGGTTCGTGGCGGACCCGTTCGGTCCTGCGGGGCAGCGGATGTACCGCACCGGGGACTTGGCCCGGTGGGCGGCCGACGGCGTGCTGGAGTACGTCGGCCGTGCGGACACCCAGGTGAAGGTGCGTGGTTTCCGTATCGAGCCGGCCGAGGTGGAGGCGGTGCTGGCTTCCCATCCGGCTGTCGCGCAGGCGGTGGTGGTCGCCCGGGCGGGCCGCGGTGGGGGTAGGCGACTGGTCGCCTATGTCGTGACGACGGACTGCGTCGGCGGAGTCAACGACAGCGGTGAGCTGGAATTCGAGGCCCGTGCCGGTGTGTCGGTGGCGGAGCTGCGAGCGTTCGTGTCGGCGCGGTTGCCGGAGTTCATGGTGCCGTCCGCGTTCGTGATGCTGGAGCGGCTGCCACTGACCGCGAACGGCAAACTGGACCGGGCCGCCCTGCCCGAGCCGGAGTTCACCGCGACCCTCTACCGCGCTCCCTCGAATCCAGCCGAACGGGTTCTGGCCGAGGTCGTGGCGGAGGTGCTGGGTCTGGACCGGGTCGGCGTGGATGACGACTTCTTCGCTGTGGGCGGGGATTCGATCCGGTCGATCCAGGTGGTGGCGCGGGCGCGCCGGCAGGGATTCGAGGTCACCCCGCGGCAGATCTTCGAAGCGAGGACGGTGGCCGAACTGGCCCGGGTGGCCTCGACGGCCGGTGACGTGGTCCGGCTGGAGGAACTGGAGGGCGCTGGTGTCGGCTGGATGCCGTTGCCTCCGGCGGGCCGGTTCCTGCTGGAACAGGGCGATGCGTACGACCGGTTCGCGATGGCCGCGCTGCTGCAGCTGCCGGAGGGTATCGATGAGTCGGGTCTGACCGCGACGCTGGCCGCAGTGATCGACCATCACGATGTCCTGCGTTCCAGGCTGGTGCCGCAGGAGGGCTCCCTGGACGTGCAGCCCGCGGGAATGGTCCCGCTCACCGGTCTGATTCACCGGGTCGAATGTGACGGCTCGTGGGATGCGGCCTGGCAGGAGCGGGCGGGTGTGGAGCTGGATGCGGCGGCGGGCCGGCTGGATCCGCGGGGCGGGGTGATGGCGCAGTTCGTATGGTTCACCCCCACCGACGACACCCTTGCGGGGCGGCTGCTGGTGGTGCTGCACCATTTGGTGGTGGACGGGGTGTCCTGGCGGATCCTGGTCCCGGACCTGGCCGCGGCCTGGCAACAGACCCGCGCCGGCCGGCCGGTCGTCCTGGATCCGGTGGGCACCTCCATGCGCCGCTGGACCCACGCCCTGACACACCAAGCCACCACCGGCGGTCAGGCGGAACAACTGCCGATGTGGCGAGAGATCCTCGACGGCCCGGACCCGGTGCTGGGCAGGCGTCGCCCGGACCCGGCGGTGGACGTGATGGCCACCGTGGAGTCGGTGCGGATCACCCTCCCGGTCGAGACGACCCGGGCCCTGCTGACCGTGCTGCCGGCCGCCTTCCACGCCGGAGTCGACGACGGCCTGCTGACCGCACTCGCCCTGGCCGTGGCCCGATGGCGCGCCGAACGCGGCATGGCTGAGTCCTCGGTGCTGGTGCGGCTGGAGGGACACGGCAGAGAGCAGGACCTGGTGCCGGGTGCGGACCTGTCCCGCACCATGGGCTGGTTCACCAGCATGTTCCCCGTCCGTCTGGACGTGACCGGCTGCGACCTCGACGAAGCCTTCACCGGCAAAGCCGCCGCGGGCCTAGCCGTCAAACAGGTCAAGGAACAACTGCGCGCCATCCCGCACAAGGGCATCGGCTACGGCCTGCTACGCCACCTCAACCCCGAGACCGCCGAAGAGCTGGCCGGACTGTCGGATCCGCAGATCGGGTTCAACTACCTCGGTCACCTCTCCACCGCCGACATGCCCCAGCACCTGCGCGGTGAAGGCTTCACCCCCGTCCTGGGCGCCGGCGAACTCATCCCCACACCCGACCCGGACATGCCCGCGATGTCCGCGCTGGAGATCAACGCCCTGGTCACCGACACCGGCCACGGCCCCCAGCTGACCGCCCTGCTCTCCTACCCCACCGGGATCTGGGACCAGACGGACGTAGACGAACTCGCCCAGCACTGGCAGTCCGCCCTGAAGGCCCTCACCCGCCATGCCGCCACCCCCGGCGCCGGCGGCCTGACCCCCACCGACCTCCCCCTGCTCACCACCACCCAGACCGACATCGACACCTGGGAGAACACCTACCCCGGCCTGGCCGACGCCTGGCCGCTCACCCCGCTGCAGTCCGGTCTCCTCTTCCACGCCCTGCTCGCCGACGGCGCCTACGACGCCTACCACATGCAGATGGCCTTCCACCTGGCCGGACCAGTGGACCCACAACGCATGCACGCCGCCGGCCAGGCCCTCCTGGACCGCCACCCCAACCTGCGCGCCGCCTTCGCCCCCGACACCACCGGGAACCTCACCCAACTCATCCCCACCACAGTCGAACTGCCCTGGCAACTCCACGACCTACGACACCTGCCCGACCAGGAACGCGACACGGCCCTCGAACAGTTCCTCGCCGAGGACCGCACCGCCCACTTCCACCCGGAACGACCGCCCCTGCTCCGCCTGGCACTGGTCCGCCTGACGGACGACCGCAGCGAACTCGTCCTCACCGCCCACCACGTCCTCCTCGACGGCTGGTCCCTCCCCCTCCTCCTCAACGACCTGCTCCGCCTCTACACCACCAACGGCGACACCACCCCCCTGCCCCGTCCCCCCGCCTACCGCGACCACCTCACCTATCTCACCCACCGCGACCACAAAACCGCCGCCCACGCCTGGACCCAAGAACTGGCCGGCCTGAAGCAGCCCACACTGCTCGCTCCGAACGCCGAACCGTCCGCGGCCGGCACCGGCCTGGGCCAGCTCGGCATCGACGTGCCTGACGCCCGGGCCGTGGCCCGCTGCGCGGCCGAACTCGGCATCACCCTCAACACCCTCGTCCAGGGCACCTGGGCCATCCTTCTCTCCGCCCTCACAGGCCAGAACGACATCGTCTTCGGCGCCACCGTCTCCGGACGCCCCGCCGACCTCCCCGACGCCGACCACATGATCGGCCTCTTCATCAACACCCTCCCCGTCCGCGTCGACTGCACCCCCGCACAGACCCCCGCCGACCTCCTCACCACCCTCCAGAACCGGCAGGCCGCCCTCCTCGACCACCACCACTACCCCCTCACCGCCATCCAACAGAACACCGGGATGAGCACCCCCCTCTTCGACACCCTCATCGCCTTCGAGTCCTACCCCATCGACCGCACCACCCTCACCGACACCGCAACCACCGCTCACCTGGAGGTCACGGGGATCCGCCCCTACTCGGGCTCCCACTACCCCCTCACCCTCACCGCCACCACCAGCCCGGACCTGCACCTGACTCTCCAGTACCGGCAGGACCTCATCGACCCCGCCACCGCCGGACACATCGCCACGCACTGTGCCCGCATCCTCAAACACGTGACCGACAGCCCTCACCGCGCCCTTGACGGCATTCCGACGCCCCCGCCCGGAGAACACCAGGCACTGAGGGACCTGCGGGCAGCCCAGCGGGACAGGGGACCGACGTCCAAGCCCGTCAAGAAGCCCTACCGTGCTCCCCGTTCGGCGCAGGAGAAGGCCCTCACGGAACTGTTCGCCGAGATGTTCGGAGTCGGCCGGGTCGGCATTGACGACGACTTCTTCGCCATGGGCGGGAATTCGCTGCTGGCGATCAAGCTGGTCGCCCGGATCCGTGGCCTGCTCGGTGTGGAGGTTCCGATCCGGACGCTCTTCGAGTGCACCACGGTCGCCCAACTGGCGGCGCGCACCGATCAGTCCGCCAGATCCCGTCGGCCCAGTCTGCACGAGGTGGCCAAGGAACGCAGACAGCGCAACTGATCGCGCCCGGAACACGCACAGCAGTCTTCACCAGTCACAGGATGGGATTCGCCATGTACGACGTCATCGTTGTGGGCGCGCGGTGTGCGGGAGCTCCGACAGCCATGCTGCTGGCCCGCGCCGGATACCGCGTCCTCCTCCTGGAGAAGGCGCGTTTCCCCAGGGACACGCTTTCCTCGCACTACATCCACCAGCCGGGCATCGCACTTCTCGACCGCTGGGGACTGCTCGACGCCCTGCGGGCGACCGACGTCCAGCCCATCGACCGGGTCGTCTATCACGTCGGTGATGTGCGGCTCCAGGGTTGCTCGCTGCCGGTGGACGGCCACCGCACGGCATACGCGCCCCGGCGCTTCGTGCTCGACCCCATCCTCGCCGACGGCGCGGTGGCCGCTGGGGGGGAGCTCCGGCAGGGCTGCCAGGTCACCAGCCTCCTCTTCGAGAACGACCGGGTGACCGGCGTCGCCTACAGGACGGCCGAAGGGCACGAACACGTCGAACGCGCCCGGCTGGTGGTGGGCGCGGACGGCATGCGTTCGCTCGTGGCGCGGCTCGTGGAGGCGCGAACGCTCGTCGAGGACCCGCCGCTGACGTGCACGTACTACAGCTACTGGGACGGACTGCCCGCGGACTTCGAGCTGTACGACAGACCGGGCCGCTGGGTCGGCGTCATTCCGACGAACGACAAGCGCACGCTGGTCATGGCCTACTTCCCCCAGTCGGAGTTCGACTCCGTGCGCAGGGACGCCCAGTCCGCGTTCACCGAGAACGTCCGGACCACGGCACCGGAGCTGTACGAGCGCATGGCCGCGGCGCATCAGGCGGAGCGGCTGTACGGCACCGGTGAGCAGCTCAACTTCCTGCGTCAGGCGGCCGGTCCCGGCTGGGCTCTGGTCGGGGACGCCGCCCACCACAAGGATTCCATCGCGGCCCGCGGCATCATGGACGCCTTCCTCCAGGCCCAGCTCCTCGTGGACCGCATCGGCGACGTTCTGGCCGACCGGGAGCGTCTCGACGCCGCCCTGCGACGTTACGCCCGAGACCTCGACCTGCGGTTCATGGACTTCTACCGCAGCACGCTGACCGTGGCCGAACTGCGCGTCCCGGAGGCCCGGCTCGCCCTGTTCCGTGCGATCGCCGGCGACCAGGACCTGACAGACCGTTACTTCGCGACGCTCTCGGGCGCCATCGACGTCGACGAGTTCTACAACGCCGAGCTGTTCGAGAAGGTCGCTCAGGCAGGCTAGCCACGCCGGGACAGAGACGGGGAGCAGGGCAGGGCGGAGAACAACATGGCCTGGGCCCCGACCACATCCATGTGGTCGGGGCCCAGGCCACTCCCGTTCGGGCCACGCCCGTCGAGCGGCGTCAGGTCACGGCCCCCAGGCGCACGGGCAGTTGGACGAGTTGCCAGGTGAGCGGCAGCGGTACGCGGCGCAGGCGCTGGGCCGGTACGGCGAGGGTGAGCTCGGCAAAGCGCTGGAAGACGGCGACGAGGGCGACCTCGGCCTCCTCCCTCGCCAGGGCCGCTCCGAGGCAGTAGTGGAGGCCGTGGCCGAATCCGACGTGTGCCTCCTTGCGCCCGTCGGTCGACCGTTTGATGTCCAGGCGCTCCGGTTCGGCGAACCGGCGGGGATCGTGGTTGGCTGCGACGATCATGGGGATGACGGGCTCGCCGCGCCTGATCGTCTCGCCGTGGAACTCGATGTCCTCGATGGCGTACCGCATGCGCGGGGCTTGGATCGGGCTGCACCAGCGCATGAGCTCCTGCACGGCCTGGGGTGCCAGGGTCGGGTCGTCGCGCAGGAGGGCGAGCTGGTCGGGGTGGGTGAGCAGGGCGGCGGTGCCGTTGCCCAGCAGTCCGGCGGTGGTCTCGTGACCGGCCATGACGAGGGTCAGGACCATGGTGACCATCTCGTTGTCGGAGAGGCGGTCACCGTCCTCGTCCTGGACGCGTATCAGCCCGGTGAGCAGGTCCTCGTGAGGCTCGGCACGGCGGGCCTCGATGAGCGTCCGGACGTGGGCGACGGCCTCCTTGACGGCGACGCCGACCCGTTCGCTCTTCATCGAGACGAGCGCCCGGCTCCATTCACGCCACTTCGGGCGGTCCTCCTCGGGCACGCCGACCAGTTCACAGATGACGGTGATCGGCAGGAGGAAGTTGAAGTGCTCCTCAAGGTCCACGACTCCGTTCCTCGCCTTGTCAGGCAGGGCGTCGAGGAGGTCTCGGGTGATCTCCTCGACACGTGGCCGCAGTTCGGCGATCCGGCGGGGCGTGAAGGCGCGGGATACGAGCCTGCGGAGCCTGACATGCTCGGCCCCGTCGAAGTCCACCACGTTCCGAGTGACGAATTCGAGGTACTCCTCGGGCACTCCGGCCGCCTTCACCGCCTCGGCCCGCAGGTTCTTCACACCGGGCCCGGGCACGCCGGCCGGATCGTTGACGAAGCGTCGGTCACCCAGTACTGCCTGAACGTCGTCGAAACGCGTGACGAGCCAGATCGTCCCCGGTATGCCGGGAAGCACGGCTCGGGCCAGCGGTTTTTCCTCTCTGATCCGGGAGAATCCGCTGAACGGGTCTTTGATGAGCGCGGGATCCATCAGGTCATAACGATCGGTGGGCGGCGCCATGTCTCCTCCATCGACAGTCTCGCGCCGCCGACTCTAGATTCGCCGCGAGACGCGACGGAAGTTTTTGAAGCCCGGCACGGACGCGTGAGGCTCTCACACCGGTCTGGACCAATCTCGGTGCATCCCCTTGACACCGGGATTGGTCCATACCAACTTGGTTGGCGCACCCCCCACTCCCCTGCACACTCCCGAACACCCCATTCCCCACAGGGAGATCGCGTGCGCCACACACTCAGACGTTCCAGACGTCGGCTTCTCGCCCTCCTCGGCACCGCCGCCCTCGCGCTCGGCGGCGCCATCGCCCTCCCCGGCACCGCTCAGGCCGCCAACATCCTCACCAACCCCGGCTTCGAGTCGGGCAGCCTCTCCCCCTGGAGCTGCACCGGCAACCTCGGCTCGGTCGTCTCCTCCCCCGTGCACGCCGGTTCCAAGGCCCTGCAGGGCGCGGTGACTTCGAGCGACAACGCGCAGTGCAGCCAGACCGTCGCGGTCCAGCCGAACACGACGTACAGCCTCAGCGGGTGGGTCCGCGGCTCGTACGTGTACCTCGGCGTCAACGGCGGCGCCTCCACCTGGACGACGTCCCCGTCCGCGTACAGCCAGCTCAGTGTTTCGTTCACGACAGGTGCCTCGCAGACCAGCGCCACCATCTATGTGCACGGCTGGTACGCGCAGGGCACCTACTACGCCGACGACATCAGCCTGGACGGCCCGGGCGGCGGCGGAGGCGGCGGGGACACCCAGGCGCCGACCGCGCCCAGCGGGCTCGCCTCGACGGGCAAGACCTCGTCGAGCGTGTCGCTCAAGTGGAACGCCTCCTCGGACAACGTGGGCGTGACGGCGTACGACATCTACAGCGGCTCCAGTCAGGTGCTCAGCGTCTCCGGCACGTCCGCCACGGTCAGCGGGCTGTCGCCGAGCACGGCGTACACCTTCACGGTCAAGGCGCGGGACGCGGCCGGGAACACCTCCGCGGCCTCCAACTCCGTGTCCGTCACCACGGACGCGGGCAGCGGCGGAGGCAGCGGCTTCAAGCAGGCGGCGCCGTACCTGTACGAGGGCTGGGGCGATCCGCCGAGCCCGAGCACGGTGATGAGCGCGACCGGCATCAAGTGGTTCACGATGGCGTTCGTGCTGGACTCGGGCGGCTGCACCCCGGCCTGGGACGGCAGCCGTGCGCTGACCGGCGGTGTCGACCAGACCGCCATCAACCAGATCCGCTCGGCGGGCGGTGACATCGTCCCGTCGTTCGGCGGCTGGCAGGGCAGCAAGCTGGGCGCCAACTGCTCCTCGTCGAGCGCGCTCGCCGGGGCGATCCAGAAGGTGATCGACGCCTACTCGCTCAAGGCGATCGACATGGACATCGAGAACTCGGACGAGTTCGAGAACGAGGCCGTCCAGGCGAAGATCCTCACCGCCCTGAAGACGGTCAAGGCCAACAACCCCGGCCTGAAGACCATCGTCACCTTCGGCACCTCGACCACCGGCCCGACCTACTACGGCAACCGGCTCATCGAGCAGGCGCAGTCGCTCGGCGCCAACATCGACGTCTTCACCATCATGCCGTTCGACTTCGGCGGCGGCTCCGACATGTACGGCAACACGGTCAACGCGGCCGAGGGGCTGAAGAACAAGCTGAAGTCCACCTTCGGCTGGGACGACGCGACCGCCTACTCCCACATCGGCATCTCCGGCATGAACGGCCTGTCCGACCAGCAGGAGAACACCACCCCGGCGATCTGGACCCAGATCCGCGACTGGGCGAACTCGCACCACATCGCCCGGCTCGCCTACTGGGCGGTCAACCGCGACCGGCCGTGCCCCGGCGGTGGCGTGGTGAGCAACTGCTCCGGCATCAGCCAGAACACCTGGCAGTTCACCTCGATCACGGCCGGGTTCACCGGCTGAGCACGGCACCGGCACGACCGGAATCCCCCGGCTCCCGAGCCGGGGGATTTTTTTCCGCCCGGGGTGTATCAGACGGCGACCTGGCCGCTCTACATACAGGAACGGGAAACACGGGGGAGCAACGGGGGAAGCACCAACGGGGGAACGGGGGATCGGGTCGGTCGGTCGCGGTCACGGGGAGCGACCGGCCGACCCGATGCACATGTCCCGGGGCGCAAGCGGGTGCACCGCCGTCAGAAGCGGCCCGCTCCCCGGTAGAACTCCAGCTCACCGTCGAGTTCCACCGCGAGCACCGTGGCGTGCAGGTCGAGGTCGGCCGGCGCGGGCGGCTCGATCCACAGCACCCCGGGCGTCTCGTGCAGACCGCCGGTGACCCGGTGGGCCAGCTCCCTGCCGCTGCCGAGCACGCTGACCCGGCGCACCTTGCCGAGCAGCCCGCGTACGTTGATCTCGGCGCGCGGGGCGTCGAAGAGCACCGGATACAGGGTGCGGCGATCCTGGGACAGGGTGCTCGGGCCGTAGTGGTGCCCGGCGGGCAGCCCCCGCACAGTCCCGTACACCGCCTCCGCGTGTCTGCGGATCCAGTCGCCGAGCCCCTCCAGGCGTTCGGCCTGCTCGGCCGGGATCGTTCCGTCCTCCCGCGGGCCGACGTCGAGCAGCAGGTTGCCCCCGCCGCCGATGGTCTCCGTGAAGTACCGGATCAGCTGGTCGACCGACTTGTGGTTGTGGTCGTGGTGCTGGAAGCCCCAGGAGTCGTTGATCGTCAGGCACAGCTCCCAGGGCCCGTCCGGCGGAACCACCGGGGCACCCTGCTCGGGCGTGGCATAGTCGCCCTCACCGAGCATGCGGGCGTTGAAGACGACGTCCGGGTTGTACGAGCGGATCAGCGCGGCGAGTTCGGGGATGCGCCACTGCTCCTCACTGCGGTCCCACTCGCCGTCGAACCACATCAGGTCGGGCCGGTAGCGGGAGGCCAACTCCGTGATCTGGCCGTCCCGGTAGGCGAGGAACCGCTCCCAGGCCGCCAGGTCCTCGAACTCGGCCGCGACCTCGGAGTACCGGTTGTCCTCCTGCTCCGGCGGCCGGCCCGGTCTGCGCGTGGAGGCGTAGTCGGGGTGGCTCCAGTCGGAGTGGGAGTAGTAGAGGCCGACCTTCAGTCCCCGTTCGCGCAGGGCCTCGGCGTACGGTCCGATGAGGTCGCGGCCCAGGCCGAGGTCGCCGTACGCGGTGTCCCACAGGGCGACGCCGTCGTGGTGCCGGCTGGTCAGCACGGCGTACCGGGCGCCCGCGCGGGCGAACAGGGCCGCCCAGTCGCGTGGTTCGTAGCGCGCGGCGGTGAACCGGCCGAGCTGGGACATGTACCGGTCGTACGGCACGATGTCGTCGTAGAACGACCAGGACTCCTGGACGCCGTCGACCGCGTAGACGCCCCAGTGGACGAAGATCCCCAACTTGGCGTCGGTGAACCAGGGTTGCACGGCCATCGGTCAGCCCACCTCGGCGCGCCGCAGCCGCAGGGTCAGGATCTGGAAGGGCCGCAGGGCGACGGAGACCCCGCCGTCGTCCCGCACGACGGCGTCCTCCAGGGGCCGCTCCAGCAGGTCGGTGACCTGGGCACCTGCGAGCGGGAATCCGGTGCGCAGCACACCGCTCGCCCGCCCGCCCCGGGACTCGTAGAGCCGTACGACCACGTCACCGGAGCGGTCGTCGGCGAGCTTGACCGCCTCGACCGTCACGCCCTCGCCGGCCACCGAGACGACCGGCTCCGGCGCGCCCGCCGCGTCCGTCACCCGCAGCGGGAGGTTGAGCGCGTAGCCCTCGGCGACCGCGTCCGCGATGTCCGCGCCGGGCAGCAGGGAGTAGGTGAACCGGTGCCGGCCCTGGTCGGCGCCGGGGTCCGGGACGCGCGGGGCGCGCACCAGGCTCAGGCTGACCGTGGTGGTCGTGCCTCCCCCGGCCTCCGGCCGGGGGGACCCCCATTTCGCTTCGCTCGCCTCACGGACCGTGCGGGAGACGTCGTGCCCGTACGTCGAGTCGTTGAGGACCGCGACGCCGTAGCCGGGCTCGGCGATGTGCACCCAGCGATGGCCGGAGACCTCGAAACGGGCCGCCTCCCAGCTGGTGTTGGTGTGGGTGGGGCGCTGGACGTGGCCGAACTGGATCTCGGCCGAGGAGTGCGGGGCCCGGACGTCCACCGGGAAGGCCGCCTTGAGGATCTTCTCGGTCTCGTGCCAGTCGATGTCCGTCTCGATGTCGATCCGCGGGCTGCCCGCGCGCACGGTGAGGGTCTGGGTGATCGTCGAACCCTTGCCGAAGGAGCGCGTGACGCGGATCGCGCCGACGAGCGGGCCGTCCTCGACCACGGTGACGGAGTCGGCGTCCAGGAGGTCCGTGTACCGGTTCTTGTAGTGCTTGTCGATGTCCCAGGCGTCCCAGTAGTTGGGCAGGTCGGTGTGGAGGCGCAGGAGGTTGCCCCGCTCGGCGAGGACCTCGCGGTCCGCCCGCAGGTCGTACACGGACGACAGAGTTCCGTCTTCCGCCACCTCCACCCGGACCAGACCGTTGTCGAGGACACCGCCGCCGACCGTGACCGGCCGCGGGGGCTCCGCATCCGTGAGGGGTGCGCTGCCGTTCGCGGGCACGCGCACGTACGCCGGCGCTCCCCCGGAGGTGCGGACCACCTCGGCACGGTCGTAGGGGCTGGTGTTGAACACACGTGTCCCGCCGGCGCCGAACGCGGCCACCGCCGCGGCGGTCAGCTCCTCCAAATCCCCCGCGACACGGGCGTACTCGGCCTCCGCCTCGCGGTGCACCCAGGCGATGGACGAGCCGGGCAGGATGTCGTGGAACTGGTGCAGCAGGACCGTCTTCCAGAGGCGGTCGAGCTTCTCGTACGGGTAGGTGTAGCCCGGCGCGTGCAGCGCGGCCGTCGTCGCCCACAACTCGGCCTCGCGCAGCCGGTGTTCGCTGCGCCGGTTGCCCTGCTTGGTGCGGGCCTGGGAGGTGTAGGTGGCGCGGTGCAGCTCCAGGTACAGCTCGCCCACCCAGACCGGGGCGTCCGGGTACTCGGCGCGGGCCTTCGCGAAGAACGCGTCGGGGTGTTCGATCTCGACCTTCGGGGAGCCCTCCAGGTCGCGCAGCCGCCGGGCCCGCTCCATGATCTCGCGGGTGGGGCCGCCACCGCCGTCGCCCCAGCCGAAGGGGGCCAGGGAGCGCGTGGCGCCGCCCTTCTCGCTGTAGTTGCGGACCGCGCGGGCCATCTCCTCGCCGCTGAAGCGGGCGTTGTAGGTGTCGATGGGCGGGAAGTGGGTGAAGATGCGGGTGCCGTCGATGCCCTCCCACCAGAAGGTGTGGTGGGGGAACTTGTTGGTCTGGTTCCAGGAGATCTTCTGGGTCAGGAACCAGTCGTTGCCGGCGAGCCTGGCCAGCTGCGGGTAGGCGGCGGTGTAGCCGAAGGAGTCGGGCAGCCACACGCCCTTGGTCTCGACGCCGAAGTGCTCGATGAAGAAGCGCTTGCCGTGGACGAGCTGGCGGGCGAGGGCCTCGCCGCCGGGCAGGTTGCCGTCGGCCTCCACCCACATGCCGCCGACCGGCGCCCACTGGCCCTTCTTGACGGACTCCTGGATGCGGGCCCACACCTGCGGGTAGTTGTCGCGCACCCACTCGTACTGCTGGGCCTGCGAGCAGGCGAAGACGAACTCCTCGTACTCGTCGGCCAGGGAGGTCACGTTGGAGAAGGTGCGGGACGTCTTGCGCTTGGTCTCGCGGATCGGCCACAGCCAGGCCGAGTCGATGTGGGCGTGGCCGACCCCGGAGATGAGGTGTGCGCTGGCGTTCGCGGGCTTGGCCAGGGCCGGCTTCAGTGCCTCGCGCACGGCGGCCGCCGAGCCGGAGACGTCGTCCAGGTCGAGGAGGTCCATGGCCCGGTCGAGGGCGTGCATGATCTCGTGCCGGCGCGGGTCGTGCTCGCCCAGCTGCAGCATCAGTTCGCGCAGCACCTGGATGTCGAGGTCGAGGTGCCAGACCTCCTCGTCGAGGACGGCGATGTCGGCGCGGCGGAAGGTGTACAGCGGACGGTCGCCCGCCGTCAGCACATCGCCGAGCGGGGTCGGGCCCGCGAAGTCATGGGCGAGGATGTCCGGGTTCGAGGCCGCCTCGACCAGGTAGTCCACCGCCTCACCGCCCGCCGCCGGGTTGGCGATCGGCACGTACTGGTTGAGCGGGTTGACCGCCTTCAGCGGCGTCCCGTTCGTCAGGTGGACCAGCGCCTCGGCCTGGTTGCCGGGCCAGTCGCCGACGAAGCCGAGGTCGATGACGGCCTCGACGCGCCGGCCCGCGAACCCGGCGGGCACCCGGCCGCGCATCCGGAACCAGGTCGTGCCCCAGGGCGGTCCCCACGGGGTGTCCATCGCGAAGGGCTCGTACGGCGCGGCCGCGGCCTCCTCGAAGGAGACCGGCTCTCCCGGGGCCTGCCAGGACTCCACCTCGAAGGGAACGGCGTCCGCGTGGATCGCGGGCTTGATGCGCTGGTTGTGGAGTCGCTCTACGCGCTCCTCGATCCGACGGCGTTCATCGTGCATGGCAGTCTCCAGGAAGCGAGGAGGGAAAGCGCTTACTCAAGATACGCCAGGCCCGGATGGACCTGGGTGTAGCCCTCGACCAGCCTGCGGGCCACGTTCACGGAGTCGACCAACGGGTGCAGCGCGAAGGCCTTCACGGCCGTGGCGCGCGAACCGGACTCGGCGGCGGCGAGCACCTCGCGCTCGACCGCCTTGACCGCGCACACCAGACCGGTGGCGTGGCCGGGCAGCGGATCGACGGCGACCGGGTGGGCCCCGTTGGCGTCGACCAGGCACGGCACCTCGATGACGGCGTCCGGGTCGAGGACCGACAGGGTGCCCTGGTTGCGGACGTTGAGGATCAGGGTCGTGCGCTCGTCCCGGGCGATGGCCCGCATCAGGGCGAGAGCCACCTTCTCGTAGCCGCCGGAGAGGTCGTCGGCGTCGCGCTCGCCGGCGCCGGCCGTCTCCCGGGCCTCGGCCATGTAGGTCGCCTCGCGTTCGGCGCGGGTGCGGCCCCAGGCGGCGAGGGCCGAGACGTCCGCGCGCCGGGCCTCCTCGTAGAACCGCGCCTGCTGGTCGCGCAGGAAGGCACCGCGGGTCTGCTCGGCCTGCTGGTAGGCGCGTACGGCCTCGCGGTTGAAGTAGTAGTAGTGCAGGTACTCGTTGGGGATCGCGCCGAGGGACCGCAGCCAGTCGGCCCCGAACAGCTTGCCCTCCTCGAAGGAGCCGAGCAGGCCGGGGTCGGCGAGCAGGCGCGGGAGTTCGTCGCGGCCCGCGATGCGCAGGCCGCGCACCCAGCCGAGGTGATTGAGGCCGACGTAGTCGATCCACGCCTCGTTCGGGTGCGCGCCGAGGACCCGGGCGATCCGGCGGCCGAGGCCGACCGGTGAGTCACAGATGCCGATGACCCGGTCGCCGAGGTGGCGGGACATGGCCTCGGTGACCAGTCCCGCCGGGTTGGTGAAGTTGATGACCCAGGCGTCGGGCGCCAGGCGGGCCACCCGTCGCGCGATGTCGACGGCGACCGGGACCGTCCGCAGGCCGTAGGCGATCCCGCCGGCTCCGACCGTCTCCTGGCCGAGCACGCCCTCCGCGAGAGCCACCCGCTCGTCGTTCGCCCTGCCCTCCAGGCCGCCGACGCGGATCGCGGAGAAGACGAAGTCGGCGCCGCGCAGGGCCTCGTCGAGGTCGGTGGTGGCGGTCACGCGGGGGGCGTCGGCGACGGCCGACGCCTGTTCCTCCAGCACCCGGGCGACCGCGTGCAGCCGGCTGTCGTCCAGATCGTGCAGGACGACCTCGGTGACCCGCCCCTCGGCGCGGTCCGTCAGCAGCGCCCCGTACACGAGCGGCACCCGGAATCCGCCGCCGCCCAGAATCGTCAGCTTCACGTGTGCACCCTTCCCGCCAGGACCACTTCGACGCCCGCCTCCTCCAGTGCGGAGCGGGTCACCGCGTCGACCGGCGCGTTCGTCACCACCACGTCCAGGTCCTCGGGACCGCAGACCCTCGCCATCCCCGTACCCGGGAACTTCGCCGCGTCGGCGAGCAGCACGACCCGGTCACCGGCCTTGATCATGGCGCGCTTGACCGGCACCTCGACGACCGTCGTGTCCATCACCTGCCCGCCCGGGCGCACTCCGCTGGTGCCGAGGAAGAGCCAGTCGGCGTGCAGTTGGCGCAGGTTGTCCTCGGTGAGGAAGCCGACCAGGGAGCGGTACTCGCGGCGGACCATGCCGCCGAGCAGCACCAGTTCGATGCCCTCGTCGTCGGCCAGCTCCTCGTAGACCACCAGGTTGCTGGTGATCACGGTGAGCCGGCGACCGTGCAGCTGGCGGGCGAGCCGGTAGGCGGTGGTGCCGATGTCGAGCAGCACCGACTGACCGTCCTCGACCATCGCCGCCGCGCACGCCGCTATGGCGTCCTTCTCGGCCACGCGCACCTCGGCGACCTCGGCGAAGGGCTGGTCGCCCTCCTCCGCGACCGCGCCGCCGTGGACCCGGGTGAGCAGGCCGTCCTCCTCGAGTTTGACCAGGTCGCGCCTGATCGTGGCGGGGCTGACGCCCAGCTGTTCGGAGAGGTCGGTCACGGCCGCGGGCCCGCCGGAGCGCAGGGCTCGCAGGATGAGTTGGTGTCGTCGTTCTGCCAGCACGCCATGAACACTACTCGTCATCTTCAATCAAATCCATGCTCACTTCTGCTCGGGTATTGACCAAACTCTCGCAGCGGCGCACGATTCCGTGCACCGAAATTGAACAGCTCTGACGAACGGTTCCGACGAGAGGACGTCACCGTGGATGACGACCGGCCCGATGTGCTGCTGACCGGGCTGCTCTTCTACGACCTCGTCCTCACGGGTCTGGACGGACCGCCGACACCGGGCGAGGAGATCTGGACCTCGGGCATGGGCTGCGGCCCGGGCGGCATAGCCAACCTCGCCGTGGCCGCCTCCCGGTTCGGCCTCGGCACCTCGCTCGCCACCGTCTTCGGCGACGACTTCTACGGCGCCCACTGCCAGGAGATCCTCGCCGGCCAGGAGGGCGTCGGCCTCTCCCTCTCCCGCCGGGCGGACGGCTGGCCCACCCCGGTCACCGTCTCCCTCGCATACGGCAGCGACCGGGCCCTGGTCACCCACGGCAGCGAGCCGCCGTACTCGCAGGACGTACTGATGGGCGACCCGCCCGAGGCGCGCACCGCCCTCGTGCACCTGGAGGCGGAGCCCCGCGCCTGGCTCGCCAAGGCCGCCGCGAACGGCACCCACATCTATGCCGACGTCGGCTGGGACCCCACTCAGCAGTGGTCCCGCGACCTGTTCGACCAACTCTCCCTGTGCCACGCCTTCCTCCCCAACGAGGCCGAGGCGATGGCCTACACCCGCACCGACACCGCCGTCGCCGCGCTCGGCACGCTCGCCGAACTGGTCCCGGTGGCGGTCGTGACGCGCGGCGGCGACGGGGCGCTCGCCGTCGACCAGACCACCGGCGAGTACGCGGACGCCCCGGCGCTTGACATCGATGTCGTGGACGCGACGGGCGCCGGTGACGTGTTCGGGGCGAGCTTCGTCGCCGCCACGCTCGCGGGCTGGCCCCTGGAGGAACGGCTGCGGTTCGCCGTCCTGGCCGCCGGCCTCTCCGTCCAGCGGCACGGCGGGGCACTGGCGGCACCGGGCTGGTACGGCGTCGCCCGCTGGTGGCGCTCCCTGACCGACCCCGAACTCAGGCGCACGTACGGCTTTCTCGCCGACCGCCTTCCGGCGGACCCGGGCCCGCCCGTGAGGTACGCCCCGGTCACTCCCCCCGTACGGCAGCACCGGCACTGAACCCCCGCACCCATGCGAAGTCCCGAACAGATCCGAAAGGCGGTGGGAGCTGTGCGGCTCTCACGAAGAGGCCTGCTGCGCGCGGGCCTGGCCCCTGCGGCCGCCACGGCGCTCGGCGGCCTGGCGTCCGGCTGTGCCGTTCCGACCGGCTCCACCGGCCGGAACATGGTCCTGTGGTACTGGGACGGCGGCCTCGGCGACACGGTCCTGAAGAGGGCCGAGGCACGCTACGGCGGCTCCGTCGACCTCCGGCCCATCAAGATCGGCGGCTACTACCGGTCCAAGCTGATCACCACGATGACCGGCCGCGCCCACATTCCCGACATCGCGGGCCTCAAGGGCGAGGACATGGCGTCCTATCTGCCCAACGCCGACCAGTTCGTCGACCTGCGCACCCTCGGCGCCGAGAAGTACCGCGGCCGGTACCTGTCGTGGAAGTGGGACCAGGGCACGGCCGACGACGGCACGATGATCGGCTTCCCGATCGACTGCGGCCCGGTCGCGCACTACTACCAGTACGGCGTCTTCCGGAAGGCCGGGCTGCCGTACGAACCGGCCGACGTCTCCGGGGAGTTGAACACCTGGGACAGGTTCTTCGCGGCGGGCGAGCAGTTGCGGAAGCGGATCCCGGGGACCTATCTGCTCACCGACGTCAACGCCGTCTTCGAGAACGTGGTGCAGCAGGGCAGCAGGCGCTACGTCGACAAGGACCGCCGCTTCATCGGCGACCAGGACCATGTCCGCCAGGCCTGGGCGCTGGCCGTGGAGGCGAAGCAGCGGAAGATCGTCTCGGACCTCGTCAACGGCACCCCGGACCAGTTCTCCGCCATCCAGGACGGCAAACTGCCGAGCCAGCTCAACGCCTCCTGGGCGACCAACGACCTCAAGAGCGGTGTGCCGAAGACCACGGGCCGCTGGCGGGTGGCCCAGATGCCGGTGCGCCCCTCCAACAACGGCGGCTCGTTCCTCTCCGTCACCAAGGCGTGCCGCGAGCCCGAGCGGGCCTTCCAGATCATCACGTGGATCCTGAACGCGGCCAACCAGGCCCAGGGCTTCGTCGACGCGGGCCTCTTCCCCTCCACCCCCGCCTCCTACGGCCTCGGCCAACTGCGCGAGCCGGACCCCTTCTTCGGCGGCCAGGTGACCATGGACGTCTTCGGACCCGCCGCGCAGCGGATCGCGGTCGCCCACAACAGCCCGTACGACGTCGCGCTCGGGCAGCCCCTCAAGGACGAGATCAAGAACGTCGGCGTCCTCGGCAAGGACCCGAGGAAGGCCTGGAGTGACGCCATGAGCAAGTGCCGGCGGATCGCGCAGCACCTGGGGGTGAGCTACTGATGGCCACCGCACTGGACAAGCCCCCGGTCACCGTGGAACGGACGGCCGCCCCGCAGCCCCGCAAGGGCCTGCGCAGGTACTGGCACCTCTACGCCGCGATCTCCCCCTTCTACCTCCTCTTCCTCGGCTTCGGCCTGATCCCCGTCGGCTTCTCGCTCTACGTCTCCTTCCACCGCTGGGACGGCCTCGGCTCCATGGAGTGGGCGGGCCTGTCGCAGTACCGGTACCTGCTGGGCGACAGCGACTTCTGGAGCTCGGTCGGGAACACCGTCCTCATCTGGGCGCTGGCCACCTTCCCGATGATCTTCCTGGCGATGGTCACGGCCGTGATGCTCAACTCGGCGGTCCGCCTCAGGAACGTCTACCGGTTCGCCTACTTCCTGCCGAACGTCACCTCGGTCGTCGCCGTCGCGATCATCTTCGGCTCGGTGTTCTCCACCAACTTCGGCCTGGTGAACGCCCTGTTGCAGGCGGCCGGCCTGGACCAGGTGGCCTGGCTGAACACACCGTGGGGCATCAAGGTCGCCATCGCCACCCTGATGACCTGGCAGTGGACCGGCTACAACGCGATCATCTTCCTCGCGGGACTGCAGACGATCCCCGGTGAGCTGTACGAGGCGGCCCGTATGGACGGTGCCGGTCCCGTGCAGACGTTCTTCCGGATCACGCTGCCGATGATGCGGCCGGTGCTGCTGTTCGTGCTGGTCGTGTCGACGGTCACCGGGTTGCAGAGCTTCTCCGAACCGCAGGTGCTGCTGCAGACCACGGCCAACGACTCCACGTTCTCCGCAGGCCCGGGCCACGCCGGCCGGACCATGGTCCTCTACTTCTTCCAGCAGACCTTCGACAACAACGACTTCGGCTACGGGGCCGCCGTGGCCTGGGGGATCTTCCTCGTCGTCGTCCTCTTCTCGATCATCAACTGGCGCCTGCTGCAGCGCCGGGGCGAAGAATAGGCAGGCCGGTCACCATGGCAACCATCAAGGGAACCCGCGGCAGAGGGATCGCGCTGCACGCCGTCCTGGTCATCGGGCTGCTCCTGTCGGCCTTCCCGTTCTACTGGGCCGTGATCATGTCGACGCACACGTCGAGCGAGATCTTCTCCTACCCGCCGAAACTACTGCCCGGCTCGCACTTCCTGCAGAACGTCCGCCACCTCTTCGACAGCGTCGACTTCTTCGGCTCGATGCTGAACTCCCTGCTGGTCGCGGGTTCGGTGACCGCGCTGGTGCTCTTCTTCGACTCGCTCGCCGCGTTCGTGTTCGCCAAGTTCGTCTTCCCGGGCCGGCGGCTGCTGTTCGGGCTGCTGATGCTCATCTTCATGGTGCCGGCGCAGCTCTCCGCCATCCCGCAGTTCGTGATCATGGCGAAGCTCGGCTGGATCGGCTCGATGACCTCGCTGATCGTGCCGGCGGCCGCCAACGCGTTCGGCATCTTCTGGATGCGCCAGTACATGCGCGGCGCCATCCACGACGAGCTGCTGGACGCCTCCCGCATCGACGGCGCGCACTTCCTGCGCCAGTACTGGCACGTGGCTCTGCCGGTGGTCCGGCCCGGGCTGGCCTTCCTCGGCATCTTCACCTTCATGGGTCAGTGGAACGACTACGCCTGGCCGCTGATCGCCCTCACCGACCCCGGCAACGTCACCCTCCAGGTGGCCCTCTCCCAGCTCAACGGCACTCACGGAACGACGGACTACGGCATGGTGATGACGGGCGCGCTGCTGGGCCTCGTCCCCCTGCTGATCGTCTTCGCGGCCGGTGCCCGGCAGATCATCGGGGACCTGGGCAAGGGGGCCATCCGCTGATGGACCCCCTGCTGGCGCTGCTTCCCTGGGAGGCGCCCGAGGTGACCTCCTGGGGGCGGTTGCCGATGCACGCGGTCGACCGTCGACGGGACTCGGTGTCCCTGGACGGCGAGTGGCGCTTCCAGTTGCTCCCGGCGCCGGAGGCCGCGGTACGCGGTACGTGGTCGGCCGCGTACGTGCCGGGTGTCTGGACCATGCAGGACACGGACGACCTTCCGCAGTACACGAACGTCCGTATGCCGTACGCGGAATTCCCGCCACGGTCGCCCACGCACAATCCCACGGGCGTCCACGAACGTGCGGTGGACATCCCGGCCGACTGGTCGGGCCGCCGTGTCGTCCTCCAGGTCGGCGCCGCCGAGAGCGTCCTGCTGGTGCACGTGGACGGGCATCCCGTCGGCATCTCCAAGGACTCCCACCTGGCCGCCGAGTTCGACCTGTCGGGTGTCGTACGCGCCGGGGAGCGGTCCGTCGTACGACTGACCGTGGTGAAGTGGTCGGACGCCACGCACATCGAGGACCAGGACCAGTGGTGGCACGGCGGGATCACCCGGTCGGTGCTGCTGTACGCGACGGATCCGCTGCACCTCGCGGATGTGACCGTCCGGGCGGGGTTCGACGGCGCACTGCAGGTGGAGTGCCGGGTGCGGGACGCGGGCGGTGCCGCGCTGCCCGACGGGTGGTTCGTCGGCGCGGAGCTGGACGGGCAGCCCCTCCCCCAGGACGAGGAGTTCGACCGGGCCGACGCCGAGGGCGAGCGGATCTCCGACTTCCTCGGCGAGGCGCGGATCAGCGCCGCCGTCCCCGAGGTCCGCACCTGGACCGCCGAGACACCCGAGCTGTACGACCTCACCGTCCGTCTGCACCGCGCCGACGGCACGGTCGCCGACGTCTCCCGCCACCGCGTCGGCTTCCGGGACGTCGAGATCGTCGGGCGGGACCTGCTGGTCAACGGCGAGCGCGTGGTCATCCGGGGTGTGAACCGGCACGACTTCCACCCGCTGACCGGGCGGACTGTGTCGTACGACGACATGCGCGCGGATCTCGTGCTGCTCAAACAGTTCGGCTTCAACGCGGTCCGCACCTCGCACTACCCGAACGACCCGGCCCTGTACGACCTCGCGGACGAGCTGGGCCTCTACGTCGTCGACGAGGCCGACATCGAGTCGCACGACCACGCGCACGAGATCGCCGACGACCCGCGCTATCTGAACGCCTTCGTGGACCAGGTCTCCCGGATGGTGCTGCGGGACAAGAACCACCCGTCGGTCATCATCTGGTCGCTGGGCAACGAGTCCGACTACGGCGCGAACCACGACGCGGCGGCCGGCTGGGTGCGGCGGCACGATCCGACCCGGCCCCTGCAGTACGAGGGGGCCGCCAAGTGCGGCTGGGCGGATCCGGACGTGGCCTCCGACATCGCCTGCCCGATGTACGCGCCGATCGAGGACTGTGTGGCGCACGCCCGGTCCGGGGAGCAGACCAAGCCGCTGATCCAGTGCGAGTACTCGCACGCGATGGGCAACAGCAACGGCACGCTCGCGGACCACTGGGCGGCCATCGAGTCAACGCCGGGTCTTCAGGGCGGCTTCATCTGGGAGTTCTGGGACCACGGAATTCTGCAGCGCGTGAGCGATGGAAGACCGGCCGGGCGCGCGGGCGCCGGGCTCCATGACAACGGTGTCGCCGCGCCCGGCCATCGCTGGGCGTACGGCGGCGACTTCGGCGAGACCCTCCACGACGGTGCCTTCATCGCCGACGGGGTCGTCTTCCCGGACCGCACGCCCAAGCCCGTGATGTACGAGCACCGTGAGCTGGCGGCGCCCGTCCGCATCCGGTGCTACCGGCACGAGGGGATCGTCCTCGCCAACCATCAGCACTTCCGTGGTCTGAACTGGCTGGCGGCCGGCTGGGAGCTGTCCCTGGCCGACGGCCGCGTCCTGACCGCGCCGGCCGAGCTGCCCGATCTGCGGCCCGGCGAGACGGCCGCCGTGCCGCTGCCCTTCGCGCTGCCGCGGGACGGCGGCGAGGCGTGGCTGACGCTGCGCGTGACGACCGCCGAGGACGAGCCGTGGGCGCCGCGCGGCACGGAGGTGTGCGCACCGCAGGTACGGCTGCGGGCGGCCGTCGTACCGCAGCCGCGGCCGGCCGCGGCCGGGCCGCCGGTGGCGGTGGACGACGACGGGCTGCTGACGCATCCCATGCTGGCGGCCGCGCCGGTGCTGTCCCTGTGGCGGGCGCCCACCGACAACGACGAGCTGGGCGGTGTCGCCCGTCGCTGGCGCACCTGGGGCCTGGACGCGTTGGTCCGCAAGGTCGTCTCGGTGCGCCGTGAGGGCGGGACGGTGACCGTGCTCGCCGAGTACGCGGGGACGGCCGGTGTCGTACGGCACCGGCAGGAGTTTTTCCCGGTCGAGGGCGGCATCCGGGTGGCCGAATCGGCCGAACTGCCCGCCGGGTTCGACGATGTGGCCCGGGTCGGCTCGGTGTTCGAGACGGTGCCGGGGCTCGATCTGCTGGAGTGGTTCGGGCAGGGTCCCTGGGAGTCGTACCCGGACCGCTCGGCGGGCGCACCGGTGGGCCATCACGCGCTGCCGGTGGACGAGTTGTTCACGCCGTATCTGCGCCCGCAGGAGAGCGGCGGCCGGCACGGCGTACGGCGGTTCACGCTGTCGGCCGCGGACGCCACCGGGCTCGCGGTCGAGCTGGACGAGCCGCGGCAGGTGTCCGTGACGCGCTATCGCGCCGAGGACCTGACCTCCGCCGCCCACCATGACGAACTGATGCCGCGCCCGGGCTGCGTGGTGCACCTCGACGCCGCGCACCGGGGTCTCGGCACCGCGTCCTGCGGGCCCGACACCGCTACCTCCTACCTCGTTCCGGCCGGGGTCCACCGCTGGAGCTGGACCCTGCGCGTTCTCTGACTCCCCCCACGCCTCCTCTCCCCCGTCACCTCTCACGGAGCACACGTGTGTACTTCGCATGACCACCCCCAGGACGAGGCCGCGCAGGCCGGAGCCGGACGACGCAGCTTCCTCAGGGCCACGGCGCTGCTCGGCGCCGCCGCCACGGCCGGGGTCGCCCTGCCGACCGCCGCCGAGGCGGCGCCCGGGTCGGCCTCCCGCTGGCGGCCCGATCCGGAGAGCCGCCGCTTCACGCTCGCGGTGATGCCGGACACCCAGTACCTCTTCGACGGACCGAGCATCAACTCCGCGCCCATCGAGGCCTCCCTGCGCTATCTGCTGGAGCACGGCAGGGACGAGAACATCGTCTTCCTGTCCCACCTCGGCGACCTCACCCAGAACGGCGCCGAGGAGGAATTCGCCGCGATCGGTGAGGCGTTCGGGATCCTCGACCGGCGGGGCGTCGGCTACAGCGTCCTCGCAGGCAACCACGACGTGCGGTCCTCGACGGACGACCGACGCGGGGCGACACCGTACCTGGGCGCCTTCGGGCCGCAGCGCTTCCGGGGCACGAAGACGTTCGGCGGGGCCTCGCCCGACGGCTACAACACGTTCCACCTCTTCCGGGCCGGCGGACGGGAGTGGATGGTGCTGGCGCTGGACTGGCGGCTGTCGGCAAAGGGGTACGCCTGGGCGAAGGAGGTCCTCGCCCAGCACCCGAAGACGCCGGTCGTCCTCACCACGCACGAGCTGGTCGTCGAGGACGACACCCTGTCGGCCTACGGGCAGCAGCTGTGGGACCAGCTCATCGAGGACCACGACCAGATCTTCCTGACCCTGAACGGCCACTACTGGCCCGCGGGCCGCGCGACCCGCAAGAACGCGGCCGGCAACGAGGTGCACCTGCATCTGACGAACTACCAGAACCGCTACTTCGGCGGCGCCGCGATGATCCGTCTCTACCGCTTCGACCTGGACCGGGGCGTCATCGACGTGGAGACGATCTCCCCGTGGATCCTGGGCCGGGCCGCCGGGGGTCTGGGCGAGCTGGAGCGGCAGGAGATCGAGCTGAGCGGCGACGCGGACCGCTTCTCGGTCGAGATCGACTTCGCCGAGCGGTTCTCCGGCTTCGACCCGGTGCCGGCCCGCCCGGCGCGGCCCGCTTCGGAGATGCTGATACGGGGCACGGTCGCGTACTGGCGCTTCGATGCGCCCGTCTCCGGAACCGTCCGTGACCTGTCCGGCCGCGGCAACGACCTCACCGTGGTCCCGGTGGGCGGCGGCTCGCTCGGCTGGTCCGCAGACCACCACCCCGACCAGCCGGGCCACGGCAGCCTGGAGTTCCAGGGCTACAAGTCCCCGCTGAAGGGCGCCTACCTGCGCACGGTCGACGGAGCCCCGCTCAACTCGGCCACCTTCAAGGACGGTTACACCATCGAGGTGTTCTACCGCCTGCCCGCCGACTGGGACGCCGGGCACAACGCCTGGTCAGGGCTGGTCAGCCGCACCGGCCGCAACGGCTCCGCCGGCCCGGTCACGGACGATCCCGACGAGCCGCTCGCCACCCTCTCGATCTCCGACGGGCCGGGCCCGCAGTGGGCGGTCCGTCCGCTCGACCAGCAGCAGCTCGCCACCAACTGGGGGGACGAGACCGCCCGCGAGAAGTGGTGGCACCTGGCCGTGGTCAACGACGGACGGCACACGACGATGTACGTCCAGGGCTGCCCCGTGGCCCGCAACCCGCACGCCGCCGCCGCCGGCATCGCCTCGGCCGGGCTGCCCTGGCTGCTCGGCGGCTACGAGTACGCCGACCGGATCGACCAGATCCTGCACGGCCTCCTCGGCGACGTCCGCATCGCCGAACGGGCGCTGCCCGTCACCTCCTTCATGACCCACTGACGCCTTCGCAGAGGACTTGACGATCATGACCGAGCAGCAGTTGCCCGCCTGGGCCGACCCGTCCGTGTCCGCCGCATCCCTCGACGCGCAGGGCGTGTCGAGACGCGGACTCCTGCGCCGCGCCGGCCTGTTCGGCGCCGCGTTCGCCCTCGGCTCGGCCGCGACGCCCGCCTTCGCCGCCACCTCCGCCTCCGCCGCTTCCGACAAGAAGGGCTTCGGCGGCGACGACCCGCACCTCGCCTACCTCGTGGGCGACCACCACGTCCACTCCGTGTACAGCCACGACGCCAAGTACACGTTCTCGCAGCAGGCCCAGGCCGCCGCCAGGTACGGCCTGGACTGGATGGTGTTCAACGAGCACTCCAACTTCGGGCACGCCCGCTACGGCGCCGCGCTGGAACACCAGGAGATCCTCAAGGCCCGCGCCGAGAACCCGCGTCAGCTGATCTTCCAGGGCCTGGAGTGGTACATCCCGGCCGCCGAGCACTGCACGGTCTTCGCCGCCCCCGGCCCGTACGAGGTCGACCTGCTCACCCAGTTCGAGCTGGCCTACGACGGCAAGCTGCTCGGCTACACCGACGGCGCCCCGGGCAACGCCAACACCGCCCGCAACGAGGCCCATGCCGTCAAGGCCATCCAGTGGCTGGCCGAGCAGCGCCGCACCGGCTACGTCGACGACGTCCTCGTCCTCGCCAACCATCCGCTGCGCCTCGGCATCGACTCCCCGCACGAGATGCGCAACTGGCGGGACGCGGCCCCCGAGATCATGATCGGCATGGAGGGCGCGCCCGGCGCCCAGGGCGCGGCCATCCCCGACTGGCGCGGCTCGGCGTCGATCCGCGGCGAGTACGAGAACAAGCCGTCCGCCAACTCCTTCGCCGGCTACCCGGCGGACGCCTACCTCACGTACGGCGGCTTCGACTGGGCGACCTCGACGGTCGGCGGTCTGTGGGACTCGATGCTGGCCGAGGGCCGGCTGTTCTCGATCACCACCAACTCCGACAACCACCGGACCGTCTTCGACACCTGGAAGAACGGTGACTGGCAGCCCGGCCAGAACTTCGACAACACCGGCAGGCTGCCCGACCCGGTCGACACCGACACCCCGCAGCCCGGCAGCGACTTCTGGCCCGGTGAGTTCAGCCGGACCCACGTCGGTGTGACCGGCTACGGCTATCGCGCCGTGATGGCGGGCCTGCGCGCGGGCCGTATCTGGCTGGACCACGGGCATCTGCTCGACGGGCTCGACGTGCGGCTGAAGCGGGACTGCGACTTCGGGCGGGGCGTCACGCTGGGCGGACGGCTGCGCGTCCGCAGGGGCGAGAAGATCACGCTGTTCGTGACGGTGACCACCGCCTCTCGGGCCAACCCGCAGGGAATCCTGCCCCGGTTGGCGCACGTGGACGTGATCCGGGGCGCGGTGCGCGGCCCGGTCGCCGACCGCGACGGCTGGCAGGCGCCGGACACCAAGGTCGTCCAGAGCAAGGACGTCAGCGGCCGCAACGGCACGTACACCCTGCGCATCCCGCTGACCGCGGGCGACGAGTCCTTCTACGTGCGCCTGCGCGGCAGCGACGGCAACCGGCACGGCGCCGGATACCTCGGCGCGGCGATCGACCCGCACGGGCCGATCACCCACGAGCCCGGAAACGGTGACCCGTGGGCCGATACGTGGTTCTATTCCAACCCCATCTTCGTCGACGTGGCAGGAGTCTGATGAGACGCCATCTGCTCACCCTCACCGTCTTATTGGGCGCGCTGGCCCTCGGCGCCCCGAGCGCCTCCGCGGCCGAGGGCCCCCAGTGGGCGCAGGCCGGGACGTCGTACACCGACACCCTCGGCGGCGGTCAGGGGCTCGCGAGCCGGGCGGACGGTTCGCTGCTGCACCGCGGTCTGCTGGACATCCCGCTGGACCTGCGGATCAAGGGCTGGAACCACGTGGGCGACCCGGACGTCGCGCGCGGCTACGTCTTCGACGCCTACCAGGGCGCCGACACGGCCACGTCGAAGATGTACGCGGTCACCACGCCGTCCGGGAAGCGGTACGACTACGTGCACCGGCTGGATCCCGGCGAGAAGGTGAACAACTCCTTCGCGACCGTCTCGCCCGACGGCCAGTGGCTGGTGTCGGGCGAATGGGGCGACCAGAACCGGCTCCAGGTGTTCCCGGCGCCCCTGCTCAACCCGGCCACGCCGGCCACCGGCGGGTCGCTGGCGCAGGCCGGGCAGATCAGCCTGGACAAGCCGGTGCGGGACATCCAGGGCTGTGACTTCGTCACCGCCACCCGGTTGGTGTGCGCCTCGGACGACGCCTCCGGCGCGCTCTTCCCGCAGAGCAGGCCGCTGCTCCGGGTCGACCTGCCGCACCCGCTGGACGGCAAGCCCGTCACCGGCACGGTGACGAGCCTGTTCGGGCTGCCGCAGAAGAGCCTGTGCACCGGCACGTTCGAGGCGGAGGGCGTCGACTACGACCCGGGCAGCGGCACGCTGCGGGCCGAGGTGATCCCGCCGGGCGTGTGCGCGGTCGCGACGACCGTGTACGCCTACCGGCAGCGGTAGCCGCTCACGCGTAGAAACGGGAGAGACTCTGCAGGACGGCGGCGGGCTTCCCGCCGCCGTCGATCTCCATCGTGCCGTCGACGGCGATCTGCGCCCCGCCCGGCACCTCGTCCACGGAGGCGAGCCGCGCGGCGAGCCGGATGCGCGAGCCCACCTTCACCGGGGCGGGGAAACGCACCTTGTTCAGCCCGTAGTTGACCTTCGTGGTCACGCCCCGGACGTCCAGCAGCTCGGTGAAGAGCGGGATGAACAGGGAGAGGGTGAGGTAGCCGTGCGCGATCGGGGTGCCGAAGGGGCCCTCCTTCGCGCGTTCGGGATCCACGTGGATCCACTGGTGATCGCCGGTGGCGTCGGCGAAGGTGTCGATGCGTTCCTGGGTGACCTCGATCCACTCGCTGGTGCCGAGGTCGCTGCCGGCCAGCTTCTTCAGCTCGTCCAGACCGTTGACGGTGACGCTCATGAGGTGCCTTTTCCTTGCGGGAGTCGGTGACCGAAGTGCTTGCGCACCCGGGACTTGAGGAGCTTTCCGGAGGCGGTGCGCGGGAGTTCGTCCGCGACCATCAGTGACTTGGGGATCTTGTACTTGGCGAGCCGGCCGGCCAGCGAGGCCAGCACCTCGTCCGGGTCGAGGTCCACGCCCGCCTCGGGTACGACGACCGCGCGGGGCACCTCGCCCCACCTGTCGTCCGGGACACCGATGACCGCGCACTCCGCGATGCCGGGGTGGGCGAGCAGCAGGTCCTCGATCTCGGCGGGGTAGACGTTCTCCCCACCCGAGATGATCATGTCCTTCATGCGGTCGACGATGTACACGTAGCCGTCCGCGTCGACACGGGCCGCGTCCCCGCTGCGGAACCAGCCGTCGGCGAAGGAGGCGGCCGACTCCTCGGGCAGCCCCCAGTAGCCGGACATGACGTGCGGCCCGCGCACGACGACCTCGCCGGTCTCGCCCACGTCCACCGGGGCGAGGTCGGGCCGCACGACCCGGACGTCGCTGAAGAAGTGCGGTACGCCCGCCGAGCCGGCCTTGCCCACCGCGTGCTCGGCGTCCAGGAACAGGGTGCCGGGCGCGGCCTCGGTCATGCCGTAGCCCTGCAGGAAGGTCAGGCCGCGTTCCTGGTAGGCGGCGATGAGCGGGGTCGGGACGGGTGAACCGCCGCAGGTGAGGGTCCTGAGCGAGGTCAGGTCGGCGACGGGCCAGCGGGGGTGCCGGGCGATCTGGTCGAACATGGTCGGCACGCCGAACATGAAGGTGATCCGGTGCCGTTCGACCAGGTCGAAGGTGGCCTGTGGGTCGAAGGACTCCACCAGGACGCAGGTGCCGCCCTTCAGCAGGACCGGCAGGGTCAGCATGTTCAGGCCGGCCGTGTGGAACAGCGGGGCCGAGACCAGGGCGCGTTCGTCGGCGGTCAGGTCGGTGTCCACCAGGACGTTGACCGCGTTCCAGGTGAGGTTGCCGTGGGTGAGCATCGCCCCCTTGGGCCGACCGGTCGTCCCCGAGGTGTACATGATGATGCAGGTGTCGTCGGGGGTGACCGGCTCGTCGATCGGCTCGCCGTCCGCCGACGCCAGCAACTCCTCGTAGTCGGCGCCCACTTCGACGTACGTCCGCACCTCGGGGGCGTCGGGCAGTGCGGTGCGGGCGGGGGCGTGGACGAGGACCCGGGTGCCGGAGTCGGCCAGCTGGTAGGCGAGTTCGGGGCCGGCGAGACGGGTGTTGAGCGGGACGAAGACGGCGCCGAGCACGCCGGCCGCGAACAGGGTCTCCAGATAGGCGGGGTGGTTGGGGCCGAGGTAGGCGACGCGGTCGCCGCGGCGGACGCCCCGGGCGCGCAATGCCCGGGCCAGCCGGGTGGTGCGGGTGTGCAGTGTGCGGTAGTCGGTCGATCTGTCACCGTGTACCAGCGCTGTGCGGTGCGGGGTCTTGCGGGCCCGGCGTGCGGGCCACGACCCCACTCCCTCGTTGCGCATCCGGCACCCCTTACGGTTTCGTCAGCCCGAGCAGGCGGGCGGCGTTCTCCTTGAGGATCTTCGGCCTGACCTCGTCCTTGACGGGCAGCTCGGCGAAGTCGGCGAGCCAGCGGTCCGGGGTGAGGACGGGGAAGTCGGAGCCGAACAGGACCTTGTCCTTCAGCAGCGTGTTGGCGTACTGCACCAGCTGCGGCGGGAAGTACTTGGGCGACCAGCCGGACAGGTCGATGTGCACGCCCGGCTTGTGGGTGGCGACGGCCAGGGCCTCGTCCTGCCAGGGGAACGAGGGGTGCGCCAGGATGATCTTCAACTGCGGGAAGTCGGCGGCGACGTCGTCCACGTGCAGGGGGTTGGAGTACTTCAGGCGGATGCCGCCCCCGCCGGGCACGCCCGCGCCGATGCCGGTCTGGCCGGTGTGGAACAGGGCGATGGCGCCGGTCTCCTCGATCACCTCGTACAACGCGTACGCGACCGCGCGGTCGTTGGGGAAGAAGCCCTGGATGCCGGGATGGAACTTGAAGCCCTTCACCCCGTACTCCTCCACCAGCCGCCGGGCCTGCCGTACGCCGGCCTTCCCGCGGAAGGGGTCGACGGAGGCGAAGGGGATCAGGACGTCCGCGTTGGCCGCGGCCGCCTCCGCCACCTCCTCGTTCGGGACGGGCGGGGTGCCGGTGGCGGACTCGGCGTCCACCGTGAAGATCACCGCGGCCATCCTCCGCTCGCGGTAGTACGCGGCCGTCTCCTCCAGGGTGGGCTTCCGCCTGCCCTCGACCTTGAAGTAGGCGGAGGAGGCGGCGTGCAGGTCGTCGTCCAGGGAGGAGTGGCCCCTGGAGGACACCTCCGCGTGGGTGTGGACGTCGATGGCGACGAGGTCCTCGATGTCCATCACGCCTCCGGAACCTTCGGGGCCGGGATGCCGACGGACTGGGATTCGGCGCCCACCGACGTGTGCCAGGCGTCGGCCAGCGCCTCGGGGCTCCAGCCGCCGTCCGCGTAGGCCGTCCGGATCTCCTGCGGGTGCGACCAGAGCGCCACCTTGTCGCCGCCGATACCGATGGCCTGGCCGGTGATGCCGCGCGCCGCCTCGGAGGCGAGGAAGGGCACGAGGGCCGCGCAGTCCTCGGGGCTGCCGAAGCCCTCGCCCTTGCGCAGGAAGTCCGGCAGCGGTTCACCGCCCCGCATCGCCTCGACGTAGGGGGCGAAGGCCGGGATCGTCTCGGTCATCGCGGTCGCGGCGACCGGCACGATCGCGTTGACGGTGATCTGCGCGCGGGCCAGCTCCATCGACCAGGTACGGGCCATGGCGACGATGCCTGCCTTGGCGGCGGCGTAGTTGGTCTGCCCGAAGTTGCCGCGCTGCCCGGCCGGGGAGCCGACCAGGATCAGGGTGCCGCCCTCGCCCTGCTCGCGCATGCGGACGGCGGCGGCGCGGGCGCAGGTGAAGGTGCCCCTGAGGTGGGTGGTGACCACGGCGTCGAAGTCCTCGTCGGTCATCTTCCACAGCACCTTGTCGCGCAGGATGCCGGCGTTGGCGACCAGGACGTCGAGCCGGCCGAACGCCTCGACCGCGCGGGCGACCAGCCGGTCGGCGGCTTCGGCGGTGCCGACCGGGACCACCTCGGCCACGGCGGTGCCGCCGGCCTCGGCGATGGACTTCACGGCCTGTTCGGCCACGGCCTCGTCGACGTCGTTGACGACCACCGAGGCGCCGTGGGCGGCGAGGGCGTGGGCGTAGGCGAGGCCGAGGCCCCGGCCGCCGCCGGTGACGACGGCGGCCTTGCCGGTGAGATCGATGGGGGGCACGTGCGGGTCCCTTCGGACGGGAACGGCTCGGGAGGCGGACGGATGGGTCCACGAGATCGAAGCTAAGAGCAATAATTGTTGTCGTCAATAGTTGTTGCCGTCCTTCGGATACGGCATGCTGGGCTCCACCCAGCCGAGAAGACCGAGACCAGGGGGCCCGCCATCACCCGCCGGCACACCAAGAACCCGAGCCCGATCGACGCGGACGAGCCGTGGATGCGCGGGCTGCACGCGGACACGGGCTATCTGCTGTACCGCCTCGGCCTGCGCTCCGGGCAGATGTTCAACTCCTTTCTGCAGGAGTCCGGGCTGCGGCTGCGGCACTACGCGGTGCTGCGTTTCCTCGCCACCTCCGAGGGCGCGCTCCAGCGCGAGCTGAGCACCCGGCTCGGCTACGACCCGAGCGCGATCGTGGGTCTGGTCGACGACCTGGAGAAGCTGGGCTTCGCCGAGCGCCGCCCCTCCCCCGACGACCGGCGCAGCAGGATCGTCGTACTGACCGAGAACGGCCGTACGTTCCTGCGCGACACCGACGAGGCGGGCCTGAGGGTCACGAACGACCTGCTGACCCCGCTCGACACTGCTGAGCGCGAGACGCTGCACGCGCTGCTCCTGCGGGTCGCCGACCAGCCGTGATCGCCGCCCGCTCGGCGCACTAGCGGCTGCCGGCCGTACTCGCCGCGTTCGACCACGCGCACCCGGCGCCGTCCCTGACGGACATCAGCCGCCGGGCCGGACTCAACGGTGAGGTCCCCGCGCCGTCGTGCTCCGGCGCGGGGACCTCTGTGGTGCGGCTGTGGCGGGCGAGGGGTCAGCAGTTGCCGGTGTCCGCCTTGCCGTCGAACCGGTCGCCGAGCCAGGACACCACGTCACCGATCGCCTGGGCGTCGCCGGTGAGGTGGTCGCCCGCGTACGAGGTCCAGCGGGTGGGAATGCCGGCGGCGCAGTAGGCGTGGCGGGTCTCGCCTGCCATCCGGGCCGGGATCACCTCGTCCAGCAGGCCGCGGTACTGCAGTACCGGGAAGCCGATCTCGTAGCGGGCGCCCGAGCCGGGGGTGCCGACGTCGGCGCCCAGTTTGTTGGCTCCGACGGCGTCGCCCCAGGTGACGCCGTCGGAGCCGTGCAGGGCGTAGATCTGGTCGAGCGTCAGCCCGTCCTTGTTGTACTGCTCGATCCGCGCGCCCGGGAAGCGGCTCACGGTACCGACCGCGCACAGCGACTCGGCGTCCTTGACGGCCTTGTGGCCGCTGTCGTTGAGGAGGTCGTCGAACGGCAGGCCGGGATGGGTGACGGACAGACCGATGAACGCGTCCATCAGGAACCCGGCGAAGAACTGTCCGTCGAGGTTGCCGGCCACCTGCTTGAGGTCGGCGGGGATCCCGCCGGAGGCCGAGCCGACGACGTTCAGCTCGGGGGCGTACGAACGGGCGAGCTGGGCCGCCCACAGGCTGCCGGAGCCGCCCTCCGAGTAGCCCCAGATGCCGACCTCGGCATCGGGGCTCACCCCGGTGCCGGGCACCCGGGAGGCGGCGCGGGCCATGTCGAGGGTGGCGTGACCGGCCTCCACCCCGGAGGCGTAGGGGTGGACCTGGCCGTCCATGTAACCCTGGCCGTCCGTCGCGGCGACGGCGTAGCCGGCGTTGAGCAGCGCCGCGATGTTCGGACCCTCGTAGGCGTCCTGGTACTGGCCCGCGAGCTGCTTGGAGAACGCGCACTGCGGTCCGATGCCGAGCGTGCCCGGCACGAACGCGACCAGCGGCCGCTCGCCCGGTCCGGTCCACGGCTTCTGCGGTACGACGACGGTGCCGACGACGGAGACCGGCCGGCCCCGCCCGTCGGTGGAGCCGTACTGCACCTTCCAGGCGTTCAGCGGGGGGCCGCCGATCACCATGGGCAGCGAGTCGACCTTGCGGCAGGCGACGACGGCGCCCGATGCGGCGGTGGGGCTGTCCGGGGGCCGGTAGATGTCGGCGTCAGCGGCGGAGCACGCCTCCGGCGTCCCGGCCGCCGCGGTCACCGCCGGCGTCGCCAGCAGTCCGCCGAGCAGGCCTGCTGTGGCGAGAAGTGCGGCTCTTCTCGGCAACGGCTTCCTGGGCATGGGGGAGTTCACCTCAGAGCGTCCCTTCTGTGGGGTGAAGAGTGAAGCTGAGTAGGCCGAGAGGTTACGGAGGCGTAGGTAAGCGCTGATAGTTAAAGGACGACGAACCGGCGGGGGCACGGCTGTGCGCCCGTGACTAGCGCGGCCGGAGGGCCGATCGGCTCCTCGGGCAACCGGAGGCGGCCCGGGTGGCGTCCTCCTGATCACCATGCCCACTACACATCCGGCCGGCTTCCCGGCGTCCCCGATCAGCCAGTTGCTCGACTTCACCTGGACCCAGACCCGGGCCTGCGCCTTCGCCATCGCCCTGTTGTCCGGAGTGGCGGCATCGGCCCTGCTGCCACCGCTGCCGGTGGCCCGCTACGACCTGCTCGCCTGCTACGGCGTGCTCCTCACGCTGCTGTTCTGGCGGCGCGGCTGGGAGAGCGGACGCGACGTCGCGGTCATCGCGGCCTGCCATGTGATCGGTCTCGCCTTCGAGTTGGTGAAGGTCTCGCTCGGCTCGTGGAGCTACCCGGAACCGGCCGTGCTGAAGTTCGCGGGCGTCCCGCTGTACGGGGGCTTCCTCTACGCGGCCGTCGGCAGCTACATCTGCCGGGCCTGGCACCTGTTCGACCTGGAGGTGGTCCGCTACCGGCCGCGGGCGACGGCACTGGTGGCCGCCGCCGTCTACGTCAATTTCTTCAGCCACCACTGGCTGCCCGACGTCCGCTGGCCCCTGGCGGCCCTCCTCGTGGCCGTCACGGCGGGCACCACCGTGCACTTCACGGTGCGCGGGACACGGTGGCGCATGCCGCTCGCGCTGTCCTTCACCCTGATCGGGTTCTTCCTGTGGCTGGCGGAGAACCTCGCCACCTACGTGGGCGCGTGGCGTTACCCGTACCAGCTGCACGGCTGGCAGCCCGTCGACGTCGGCAAGTTCGGCGCTTGGGCCCTGCTCATCAGCGTCACGTTCGTCCTCGCGGCGTTCGGCCGGTCCAGGACACCCTCTGCCCCCAGGTGACTGCCGTTGCCCCCGGGCTCCCCGGGCAGGGGGGAAGCCCGGGGCCGGTTCTCGACATGTGACCGAGTCGGGGCTCCGGTGGCGACGGCCGTCCGGTCAGCCGGACAGCCCGGCCAGCAACCGTCGGTCCCGGGGGGCCGGTTTACGGTCGAGGCGGGCGTCCAGGAGGCGGCGGGCGGCTTCGCTGCGGCCCGCTGCCACGAGGGCGTACAGCAGAGTCTCCTCGACGACCTCCCGCTGGGCCGCACTGCCGCCGACGCTGCGCAGCACGGGCAGCAGAGCGTCCAGGCCACGGGCCGCCTCCACGAAGCGTTCCTCGACGAGCGCGGCCAGCGCCTCGCACAGCGGCGCGACGACCTCGCGTTGCACCTGGTCCGCCCCCAGGGCGTGGTCGCGCAGCCGGCGCAGGGCGGGCAGGTCCCCGGCGGCGGTGCGGGCGACCGCGACGTGCAGCGCGGTGAACGCGGTCGCCGGCCGCTCCAGCACCTCCAGCTCGACCGACTCCAGCACGTCGGCCGTGGGCAGTTCGCCCCGCCAGCTGTCGCTCAGCCGCGCCCGCCACAGCAGCGACCCCGAGTCGACGAGGGCCCGCATGCCGGTCACCCGGCCGGGTGCGAGCTGCGCGAGCCAGCGCCTGCGGACCGCCGCCGGGTCGTCGAGGGCGAGTTCGTGCAGCGCGATGTGCCAGGAGAAGTGCGCCCGGTGGACCGCGCCCCGGCCCCGGCCGGACACCCAGCGGTCCAGCCAGTCACGTCCGGCCTCGTGCGCGCCCGACTCGTAGTGCACGTGCGCCAGGGCGTGCACGGCGTGCCCGGAGGCGGGCTCGACGGCCAGCGCCCGGTGCGCCAGCTCGCCCGCCTCGTACAGGCGGCCCTCCTCCTGGCGCAGGAAGGCGAGCAGCGAGGTGTGGAACCAGTGCCCGTCGTACGCCGGTGACGTCAGTTCGAGCAGACCGAGCGCGTCGTCGTCGTGCAGGTCGCTGACCCCGGAGAAGGCGATGGTGGGCACGGCGGCGGCGAGCGCGAGCGCGTCGGCGGGGTAGGTGCGCAGGTGTCGTACGAGTGCCTCGTCCCCGTCGTCGCCGGTGATCCGGCGCGTGACCACGTCCACGAAGGACCGCTCGCGCACGTCGGCCCGCTCGCGGGCGCAGCGCTGCGCGTCGGCGAGGGCGCGGGGTACGTCGACGGCGGCCCCGCACTCGTGGCCCAGCAGGGCGAGGGCCGCGTGGCCGAGGGCGAAGCCGGGGTCGAGGGCGACCGCGCGGGCGAAGGCCTGCGGGGCTCCGGAACGGACCTTGAGGACCCGGTCGAGCCCGCCGCGGTAGGCGGCGGCCGCCTCGGCGTGGGTGGTCAGGGCGAGGCCGTGCCCGTCGACGGGGCGGCGGGTCGTACGGCGCTTCGGAGCGAGCGGAGCCAGCAGCTGCTGGGCCAACTCGGCTGCCTGGACACGGATTTCGGGCATCGCGGTGGTCTCCCACAGCTCGCCCCGGCGCGGGGCGCCCAGCGTGAACAGCGGGAGCGCGGCACCGCCCCGGGCGTCGAGGAGGCGGCCGTCCAGGGTCGCGGCGCCCATGCCGAGCGGGCCGGGAACCGCCGCCCCGGACGCGAACAGCCCACGCCACAGCGGGTCGTCGAGGCCCCGCCCCGGGCCGGTGCAGTCGACCACCCAGCCCACGTGCAGCGTACGGCCGCCCGAGAGCTCGACGGCGAGCCCTCCGCCCTCGGACGCCGTGGCCCGCACGACCGTGCCCGCGTGGACCTGGAGGCGGCGCGCGGTGCGGGCCCGGGAGACGTGCTCGGCGGTGGCGGGGGCCATGCGGTGGCGGTGGGTGTTCCACAGGGCGCCCTCGCGGGCGAGGAACTCCTCCCGCTCCTCGGGGGTGAGGCTGCGCCACAGGCGCGTGGTGTGCGGGCGCAGGCTGTCGAGGCCGGGGCGCCAGTCGCCGTGGGTGCGGACCGAGCGGCTGAGGTGCCGGTAGACGGCGCGGCGCAGCCGGCCCAGGGACGTGTCGTGCAGGTCCTGCGGCGCGGGCATCACGGCGGCCGGGCCGAGCGCGTGCGGCTGGGGCAGCAGGCCGTTGCGGGAGAGGGCGTGGAGGGTGCGGCCGGGGCGGTCGAGGGTCAGCGCGAGGTCGACGGCGGTCAGGCCCGTGCCGACGAACAGCACGTCGTCGCTGCCGCGCCGGGCGCCGTCCGAGGCACCCTCCAGGGCCCCGTCCAGCGCGCCCGGCGCCCACGGCGCGCCGACGAAGCAAGGCGAGGCACGCAGCGCGGGCGGAGCCCATGCGGCGGTCGCGGCGGCGGGGCCGGTGGCGAGGACGGCGGCGTCGGCGGTCAGGTGTCCCCCGTCGGCGAGGCTCAGCTCCACCCTGCCGTCGGGGGTGCCGGTACAGTCCTCCGCCCGGGTGCGCAGCCGGCGTACGGCGACCGTGCCGTGGGCGCGGACGATCGCCTGGCCGAGGGTGTCGGCGAGGTAGGCGCCGTAGCGGTAGCGGGTGGCGTAGTCGGCGCCGGTGACCTCGGGTTCGCCGTGCCGGCACAGCCAGCGGGTGAAGTGGCCCGGATCGTCGGGGTAGGCGCTCATGTTCCCGGCGGGCACGTTCAGGCGGTGGCGTGGGTCGCGGGTGGCGTAGGCGGTGCCTCGGCCCGCTTCGGGGGCCGCGTCGATCAGGACGACGTCCAGGGGAGTCCGGCGGCGGGTCGCCGTCTCGCAGAGCTGGACGGCGGTCAGGGCGCCTGCCGCGCCGGCTCCGACGATGGCCACGGTGTGCCGCTTGCGGACTTCGGTCACGGATTCCTCCGGCGGGTCGGTGAAAGTGTTTCTTCACTCTTCCGATCGGGTCGGGGCCCCCACAACCACGACTTCCAGCCGTCTCCGCGTGTCCTCATGGGAATCTCAGGGAGCACCCCTCGGATTCAAAGGGTCGGCCCAGAAAACCGGCGCAGGATGCCCACGCACGGACAGACAACTCAGGAAGGCGTGTCGTGGGCGTCTCGCACATATCGAACCGGTCCGGACAGCGGTCGCGCGGGTGGTCCCGGCGCGGAATCCTCGCCGCTCTCGGAGCGGTACCGGCCGCTGCCCTGGCGGGCTGCAGTTCCTCGGCGGATGCCTCGACGGCCGCGGCGCGCAAAGGCGCGACGGCGTCCGCGCGGGCCGCGACGACGAAGAAGGCGACCATCGCCGTCACGCCCGCGGCCGGGAAGAAGTTGGCCGATTTCACCAGCCCCGTCGAGGTCACCGTCACCGACGGCACGTTGACCTCCGTCCACGTCACCGGCAACGACGGCTCCACCCTGGCGGGCACCCTCAACCCGGACAGGACCAAGTGGACTTCGGCCCGAAATCCCTACTCGGGTACGAAGTACACGGTGACGGCCGAGGCGGAGGGTGCCGCCGAGGAGACCGCGTCGACGTTCACCACCAGGTCGCCCGGCGCCACGTTCGTCGGCCACTACACGCCCGAGGCGGGCTCCACCTCCGGCGTCGGCATGCCGGTGTCGGTCAGCTTCACGCACGCCGTCGCCGACCGGGCCGCCGTCCAGAAGGCGATCACGGTGACCGCCGAACCGGCCGTCGAGGTGGTCGGACACTGGTTCGGCGACACCCGGCTGGACTTCCGCCCGGAGACCTACTGGGCCCCCGGCACGAAGATCACCCTCAGCCTGCGGCTGAAGGACGTCGAGGGCGCCGACGGCGTCTACGGCATCCAGCACAAGGACGTCACCTTCCACATCGGCCGCGAGCAGATCAGCACGGTCGACCTCGCGACGAAGACGATGACGGTCCGCCGGGACGGGAGGACCGCCGCCACCTACCCGGTCACCGGCGGCGACTCCGGCCACACCACCTGGTCCGGGATCATGGTGATCAGCGAGCGGTTCGAGCAGACGCGGATGGAGTCGTCCACGGTCGGCCTCGGCGACGAGTACGACATCCCGGACGTGCCGCACGCCCAGCGGCTCACCACCTCCGGCACCTTCGTGCACGGCAACTACTGGGCGTCCGCCTCGGTGTTCGGTCACCAGAACGCCAGTCACGGCTGCATCGGCCTGCACGACGCCAAGGGCGCGGGCGACAGCTCCGTGGCCGGCTACACGTTCTACAAGAGTTCGATGCTCGGTGACGTGGTGATCGTGAAGAACTCCGGCGAGAGGACGGTCGACCCGGCGAACGGACTCAACGGGTGGAACCTGTCGTGGGCCGACTGGCGGGCGGGCAGCGCGGTCTGAGCCGGTCTGGGTGACTTCATGGGGTGAACTCCCGTGCGGCAAAAGGAGTTTCTCTGCTTTAACTCTTGACGACCGCAGGGCCGGGGAGCACATTGGCGGCACCTTGAGAGCGCTCTCAACACATCGTGGGAGCGCTCTCACAGGGCTCCCGCACTCCCCTCCGTACCCGAGAGGCTCTCCCCTCATGAGCGAATCCTCCGGCATACCCAGACCTCGCGCCTTCCGCCGCGCGCTCGTCGCCGCGGTCGCCGCGCTCGGTCTGGCCGCCGCCGTGGCGACCGCGGCCACCGCACCCGCCAGCGCCTCCGCCCCGACTCCCCCGTCGGGCTGGACACAGGTCTTCCTCGACGACTTCAACGGTTCGGCCGGCTCCGGCGTCAACACCTCCGACTGGCAGTACGACACCGGGACCTCATATCCCGGCGGCGCCGCGAACTGGGGCACCGGCGAGGTCGAGACGATGACCTCCAGCACCAACAACGTCTCGCTGGACGGCAACGGCAACCTGCTCATCACCCCGCGCCGCGACGCGTCCGGCAACTGGACCTCCGGGCGCATCGAGACGACCCGCACCGACTTCCAGCCACCGGCCGGCGGCAAGCTGCGCGTGCAGGCCCGTATCCAGATGCCCAACGTCACCGGCGCGGCCGCCAAGGGCTACTGGCCGGCGTTCTGGATGCTGGGCGCGCCCTACCGCGGCAACTACCAGAACTGGCCGAGCGTCGGTGAGCTGGACATCATGGAGAACGTCCAGGGCCTGAACACCGACTGGGCCACGATGCACTGCGGCACCAACCCGGGCGGCCCCTGCAACGAGACCTCCGGCATCGGCAACTCCACCCCCTGCACCGGCAGCACCTGCCAGGCGGGCTTCCACACCTACGCGATGGAGTGGGACCGCTCGACCAGCCCCGAGGAGATCCGCTTCTACCTCGACGGCGTCAACTTCCACACGGTCAAGGCCAACCAGGTCGACGCGACGACCTGGGCCAACGCCACCGACCACGGCTTCTTCGTCATCCTGAACGTGGCGATGGGCGGTGGCTTCCCGGCCGCCTTCGGCGGCGGCCCGGACAGCGGAACCGAGCCGAACCATCCGATGGCCGTGGACTACGTACAGGTGCTCCAGTCCACGGGCGGCGGCACCACTCCCCCGCCCTCGGGCAACCGGGACGCCTACAGCCCGATCCAGGCCGAGTCGTACGACAGCCAGTCCGGCGTGAGCGCCGAGAGCGCCACGGACAGCGGCGGCGGACAGGACATCGGCTCGCTCGCGAACGGCGACTGGGCCCTCTACAAGGGCGTCAACTTCGGCTCCACGGGTGCCACTCAGTTCTACGGGCGAGTGGCGAGCGGCGCCGGGTCCGGGGTGAGCGGCCTGGTCGAGGTGCGTCTCGACAGCCGCAGCAACGCCCCCGTCGGCAGCTTCGCCCTGTCCAACACCGGGGGCTGGCAGAGCTGGCGGACGATCCCGGCGAACATCACCTCGGTGACCGGCACGCACGACGTCTATCTCACCTTCACCAGCGGCCAGCCGTCCGACTTCGTGAACGTGAACTGGTTCGACTTCGGCCACTGACAAGGGTGTTGACGCTGCCCCGCGAGCAGGACCGACGCGGCCGGCACATCCAGCCCGGTCCGGGAGCGAGTTCACACTCTCTCTCCCGGACCGGGCTGATGCACGCGCTGCGGGGCTGCGAGGATGGGGGCGTGGTGACGGATGCGGCGTGGGAGCGGATGCGGAGGAGTCTTCGCTTCGGACAAACCTTCCGAGGCACTGTCGTGAGGGTGCCCAGGCCTGGCACGATCGGGATCTTCGTGGACATCGGCCTGGACGTCGGAGGTTTCGTGGACGGCGCGCTGCTGCCAGAGCGGGAAGAACTCTGGCCCGCCGAAGGCACGGTCACCGATTTCGAGATCTGGTGGGCGGACAGCCGGCAGCAGATCCGTCTGAAGCCGTCCGATCCGCGCTACCTGCGCCGGGACTTCGCGGAGTTCGCCGCACGTTTCAGGCCCGGCTGGCCGTCCGACATCGGTCGGCCCGTGCTCGCCGACTGACCACCATCGCCGATCGCCGTCAGACCGACTGCGGTCGCCGTAGCCCCCGAAGGAGCAGTTCGACCAGTCGGCGGGGGTCGTAGCGGGGGTCACTGTCGCGGCCGATGCAGAGATTGCCGATGCCGCGCATCAGTTCGTAAGGCTGCCTATCAGGTCTGATCTCACCGGCGTCGGCCGCGGCGTCGAGCAGCTGTGCGCAGACGGGCACCAGGCGGTCGAGGAAGTAGGTGTGCAGGGCCTCGAAGCCGCCGCTGTCCGACTGCATCGCGTGGGCGAGTCCGTGCTTCGTGACCAGGAAGTCGACGAAGAGGTCGACCCACTGGCGGAGTGCCGCGAACGGGGAGTCGGCACCGGCCAGCAGGCTCGGGCCGGCCTCGGCGCAGGCCTCGACCTGGTGGCGGTAGACGGCGACGACGAGATCCGCCCGCGTCGGGAAGTGGCGGTAGATGGTCCCCACCCCGACCCCCGCCGTGGCCGCGATCTCACGGATCGGCGCGTCGACGCCCGAGGTGACGAACACCGCGGCGGCGGCGGCGAGCAGCGTCTGCTGATTGCGCTGCGCGTCGGCCCGCTTGCTTCGGGCCGGCACCTCCCCGGACTGGCCTGCAGTGGGCACCACGCTCTCCTCCCAGTGATCCTTGCCTAACCGGAACAGTGTTCCGTATATTAATCGGAACGGCGTTCCGGTTTCAGGGTAGCTGAAACCGGACGCTCCCGACCGCCTCTCCCGCCGGACGAACGAGACCGGCAGCAGGGGCAATCGAAGGGACACGCACATCGTGACTGCATCGACTTGCACAGCCCTCGGTCTCAGCTCGCCCGCCCCCGTCCTCTCGGTCGCTCCGGTGGTGCTGCCGGCCCCCGACCGCGCCGTGGACCTCCAGGTGCGCGTCTCCGCGCCGGTGACCGGAGACGACCTGCCGGTCATCCTCCTCTCGCACGGCCAGGGTTACTCGAACCATCTGTCCTCACTGAACGGCTACGCACCCCTCGTCACCTTCTGGGCGGCGCACGGCTTCGTCGTGATCCAGCCCACCCATCTGAGCTCGCGGACCCTGACCCTGGACCCCGACACCCCCGGGGCCCCTCTGTACTGGCGATCACGCGCCGAGGACATGACGCGCATCCTCGACCGGCTGGACGAGATCGAGGCCGCCGTCCCACAGCTCCTGGGACGCCTGGACCGGAGCAAGGTCGCCGTGGCAGGGCACTCGATGGGCGGGCACACCGCGAGCCTGCTGCTGGGCGCCCGGCTCACCGATCCGGACGACGGAAAGGAAGTGAACCTGTCCGAGCCCCGGATCAAGGCGGGGGTGCTGCTCGCCGCGCCCGGCCGAGGGGGCGACGCCCTCACCGAGTTCGTGGCCGAGAACTGGCCCTTCTTCTCGACCACCGATTTCTCCCGGATGACGACGCCCACGCTCGTGGTCGCCGGCGACAAGGACGACTCCGCCCACCTGACGGTCCGGGGCCCGGACTGGCACGCCGATCCGTACTTCCTCGCCCCGGGCCCCAAGTCCCTGCTCACCCTGCTCGACGCGGAACACGGCCTCGGGGGCGTCTCCGGATACGACGTCGCCGAGACCACGGACGAGAACCCCGAGCGCGTGGCCGTGATCCAGCGGCTCACCTGGGCCTACCTCCGCAGCCGGCTCAACCCCGGCGATCCCGCCTGGCAGGCGGCGTGCGACGCGCTGACGGCCGGCCCGAGCCCGCTCGGCCGGGTCGAGTCCAAGTAACCCCGAGGCGTTACCGCAGCTCCGCCCGGAACGCCGCCGGCGTGACGCCGGTGTGCAGATGGAAGAACTTGGAGAAGTTCGCCGCGTCGGGGAAGCCCACGGCCGCCCCGACGCGGCCGATCGGCATGTCCGTGTGGGCGAGCAGGCGCTTGGCCTCCAGGACCACCCGCTTGTCGATGAAACCCTTCGGCGTCTCGCCGGTGGCCGCGCGGACCGCGCGGACGAGGGTGCGGCGGGAGTAACCGAGCGCGTCGGCGTACGCGCTGACGCTGTGGTTGGTCGCGAACCCCTGCTCGACGGCGTCCCGGAAGAGGGTGAAGGTGGTGTCCGCCTGCTCCCGCGACGACTCCGCCGAACTGGCCGCGAGGTGGGCCAGACGCAGCAGGAACGCGGTCAGCGTGTGCCGGAGCACGGCCGTGTGCAGGCTCAGCGGGAGCGTCGCGGTGTCCTCGTACTCGCGGCGCAGCTGGTCAAGGGCCGATTGGAGCGCGGCGAGCGGTGCCGGGTCGGGGTGCAGCAGCGGGGGCAGATCGTAGCGGTACAGGCCGGTGGCCTCGACGGTGGCGCGGGGCAGGAAACCGGGCTGCATGGTCAGGACGGTGCCGCGGTACTCGCTGGTCCGGGAGAACCGGTGGACCTGTCCGGGGCGGATCCACAGCAGGTCGCCGGCCGACGCCTCGTACTCGGCGAAGTCGATCATGTGCCGTACGGGGCCCTCGGTGAAGAGCATGACGACGTGGAAGTCGATGCGGTGGACACGATGCAGCGGCGCGTCGACGTGCCAGCTGTGATCGGTCCCCATGGGGCCGACCTGCATGCCGACGCCGCCGACGGCCAGCTCGGTCGGGAAGGGGAAGGTCCTGATGCCCTCACCGTCACCTTGGTGTGTTCTGTCCGCCATGTCGTGCTCGTGCCGTCCCTGTCGCCCGATCGCTGTCCCAGATTCACCACAGGCTGACACACCGCTCCCTTCCCTCGAAAAAGTCAGACTTTTAGTTTTGAACGCGTCCAGCCAGCGATCACGCACTGAACGAGGACTTCTTGAAGATGAGCACGCAGATATCCGACGGCTTCGAGTGGACCGACCTCGACCGGCGTGCCGTGGACACCGCCCGGCTTCTCGCGGCTGACGCCGTGCAGAAGGTCGGCAACGGGCACCCGGGCACCGCGATGAGCCTGGCCCCCGCGGCGTACACGATCTTTCAGAAGGTGATGCGACACGACCCGGCCGACCCGGAGTGGACCGGCCGTGACCGCTTCGTGCTGTCCCCCGGCCACACCTCGCTGACCCTCTACACCCAGCTCTTCCTCGCCGGGTACGAGCTGGAGCTGGACGATCTGAAGGCGTTCCGCACCCACGGCTCGAAGACGCCCGGCCACCCCGAGTACGGGCACACCGCCGGCGTCGAGACCACCACCGGCCCGCTCGGCCAGGGCGTCGCCAACGCCGTCGGCATGGCGATGGCCGCCCGCTACGAGCGCGGCCTCTTCGACCCCGAGGCCCCCGAGGGCACCTCCCCCTTCGACCACACCGTCTGGGCGATCGTCTCCGACGGCGACCTGGAGGAGGGCGTCTCCGCCGAGGCCTCCTCCCTCGCCGGCCACCAGAAGCTCGGCAACCTGGTCTTCCTCTACGACGACAACCACATCTCCATCGAGGGCGACACCGCGACCGCCTTCTCCGAGGACGTGCTGAAGCGGTACGAGGCCTACGGCTGGCACACCCAGCGCATCGAGCCCACCGCCGACGGCGACGTCGACGTGCCCGCCCTGTACACGGCGCTGAAGGCCGCGCAGGCCGAGACCGAGCGGCCCTCCATCATCGCGATGCGCACGATCATCGCCTGGCCGGCCCCGAACGCGCAGAACACCGAGGCCTCCCACGGCTCCGCGCTCGGCGCGGACGAGATCGCGGCCACCAAGCGCGTCCTCGGCTTCGACCCGGAGCAGTCCTTCGAGGTCACCGACGAGGTCCTCGACCACACCCGCCAGGCCCTGGACCGGGGCGCCGAGGCGCACTCGGCCTGGGACAAGCGGATCGCCGAGTGGCGCACGGCCGACGCGGAGCGGGCTCAGCTGTTCGACCGGATCAGCAAGGGCGAGCTGCCCGAGGGCTGGCAGGACGCCCTGCCGGTGTTCGAGGAGGGCAAGTCCGTCGCCACCCGCGCCGCCTCCGGCAAGGTGCTGCAGGCGCTCGGCCCGGTCCTTCCCGAGCTGTGGGGCGGCTCCGCCGACCTGGCCGGCTCGAACAACACCACCATCGACAGGACCAGCTCCTTCCTGCCGAAGGGCAACCCGCTGCCCGAGGCGGACCCGTACGGCCGAACCGTCCACTTCGGCATCCGCGAGTTCTCGATGGCCGCGGAGATGAACGGCATCGCCCTGCACGGCAACACCCGCGTCTACGGCGGCACCTTCCTGGTCTTCTCCGACTACATGCGCAACGCCGTCCGGATGTCGGCGCTGATGCAGCTGCCGGTGACGTACGTGTGGACGCACGACTCCATCGGCCTCGGCGAGGACGGACCCACCCACCAGCCGGTCGAACACCTGGCCTCGCTGCGCGCGATCCCGGGCCTGAACGTCGTCCGCCCGGCGGACGCCAACGAGACCGCGGTCGTCTGGGCCGAGATCCTGAAGAGGCACGCCACCGACCCGGCCCCGCACGGGCTCGCGCTCACCCGCCAGGGCGTGCCGGTGTACGCACCCCACGAGGACGCGGCCAAGGGCGGCTATGTGCTGCGCGAGTCCTCCACCGACACCCCGGAGGTGATCGTCATCGCGACGGGATCCGAGGTGCAGCTGGCCGTCGCCGCGCGGGAGCAGCTGGAGGCCGAGGGGGTCGGCACGCGGGTGGTGTCGATGCCGTCGGTGGAGTGGTTCGAGGAGCAGGAGCAGGGGTACCGGGACTCCGTGCTGCCGCCTGCCGTGAAGGCCCGCGTCGCCGTCGAGGCCGGTATCGGTCTGACGTGGCACCGGTTCGTGGGCGACGCAGGTCGGATTGTCTCACTCGAACATTTCGGTGCCTCCGCCGATGCGACCACACTGTTCGCCGAGTTCGGCTTCACCCCCGAGAACGTCGCCGCAGCTGCCCGCGCCTCGCTGGCCGCCGCGCGCGCCTGATACCGACGCGACTAGAAAGATGATCACTGTGACCGAAGCAATCGCGACCCCGGGAGCCCTTGAGCGCCTCGCCGACGAGGGCGTGTCGATCTGGCTGGACGACCTGTCGCGCAAGCGGATCACGTCGGGCGGCCTGGCCGAGCTGGTGAAGAGCGGTGGCGTCGTCGGCGTCACCACCAACCCGTCGATCTTCCAGGCGGCCATCGGCTCCGGCGAGGGCTACGAGGAGCAGCTGACCGACCTCGCCGTACGCGATGTCACGGTCGAGGAAGCCGTACGGATGATGACGACCGCCGATGTGCGCGCGGCCGCCGACATCCTGCGTCCGGTGTACGACGCCACCGCTGGCCGTGACGGCCGGGTCTCCATCGAGGTCGACCCCCGTCTCGCGCACCACACCGTGGCCACGGTCGCCGAGGCCAGGCAGCTGGCCTGGCTGATCGACCGCCCCAACGTGATGATCAAGATCCCGGCGACCGAGGCGGGCCTTCCGGCCATCACCGAGGTCATCGGCCTCGGCATCAGCGTCAACGTGACGCTGATCTTCTCCCTGGAGCGCTACCGCCAGGTCATGGCCGCCTACCTGGCCGGCCTGGAGAAGGCCCGCGAGCGGGGCCTGGACCTGTCGCAGATCCACTCCGTGGCGTCCTTCTTCGTCTCCCGCGTGGACAGCGAGATCGACAAGCGGCTGACCGCCCTCGGCACCGACGAGGCCCTCGCGCTCAAGGGCCGGGCGGCGCTCGCCAACGCGCGGCTCGCCTACGAGGCGTACGAGGACGTCTTCGCATCCGAAGGCTGGCGGGCGCTCGCCGCGGACAAGGCGAACAGGCAGCGCCCGCTGTGGGCCTCCACCGGCGTGAAGGATCCCGCGTACAAGGACACGCTGTACGTGGACGAGCTGGTCGCGCCCGGCACCGTGAACACGATGCCGGAGGCCACCCTGAAGGCCACCGCCGACCACGGCGAGATCACCGGTGAGACGGTGACCGGCGGCTACACCCGGGCCCGCGCCGACCTCGCCGCCGTGGAGCGGCTCGGCATCTCCTACGACGAGGTCGTCCAGCAGCTGGAGGACGAGGGCGTCGCCAAGTTCGAGACGGCCTGGCAGGAGCTGCTGGACGCCGTCACCAAGTCCCTGGACAGCAAGGGAGTTGACGCGTAATGACGACCAAGGCTCCGGAACCCGAGACGCCTCCGGCCGCGCAGGTCGGCGTCCCGGACGCCCCGGCCACCGACTGGGACAACCCGCTCCGGGACGCCCGCGACCGCCGGCTCCCCCGGATCGCGGGCCCCTCCGGTCTGGTCATCTTCGGTGTGACCGGCGACCTGTCCCGCAAGAAGCTGATGCCGGCCGTGTACGACCTGGCCAACCGCGGCCTGCTGCCGCCGGGCTTCTCCCTCGTCGGTTTCGCCCGCCGCGACTGGGAGGACCAGGACTTCGCGCAGGTCGTCCATGACGCGGTGCGCGAGCACTCCCGCACCCCGTTCCGCGAGGAGGTGTGGCAGCAGCTCGCCGAGGGCATGCGGTTCATCCCCGGCGACTTCGACGACGACACCGCCTTCAAGCAGCTGAAGCAGGCCGTGGAGGAGCTGGACGCCTCCCGCGGCACCGGCGGCAACTTCGCCTTCTACCTCTCGGTGCCGCCGAAGTTCTTCCCCAAGGTCGTGCAGCAGCTGAAGAAGCACGGCCTGGCCAGCCCGCCGCAGGGCGCCTGGCGCCGGGCGGTCATCGAGAAGCCGTTCGGCCACGACCTGACGTCGGCGCAGCAGCTGAACGCGGTCGTGCACGACGTGTTCGAGCCCGACCAGGTCTTCCGGATCGACCACTACCTGGGCAAGGAGACCGTCCAGAACATCCTGGCGCTCCGCTTCGCCAACCAGATGTACGAGCCGATCTGGAACCGCAGTTACGTCGACCACGTGCAGATCACCATGGCCGAGGACATCGGCATCGGCGGCCGCGCCGGCTACTACGACGGCATCGGCTCGGCCCGTGACGTCATCCAGAACCACCTCCTGCAGCTGATGGCGCTCACCGCCATGGAGGAGCCCATCGCGTTCGACGCGGAGGCGCTGCTCACCGAGAAGCTGAAGGTGCTCAAGTCGGTGCGGCTGCCGCAGGAGCTGGGCAAGCACACCGTGCGCGGCCAGTACGCGACCGGCTGGCAGGGCGGCGAGAAGGTCGTCGGCTACTTGGAGGAGGACGGCATCGACCCCAAGTCGAAGACCGACACCTTCGCCGCGATCAAGCTGGGCATCGACAACCGCCGCTGGGCGGGCGTCCCGTTCTACCTGCGCACCGGCAAGCGGCTCGGCCGCCGGGTCACCGAGATCGCGGTGGTCTTCAAGCGGGCCCCGCACTCCCCGTTCGACTCCACCGCCACCGAGGAGCTGGGCCAGAACGCGATCGTCGTCCGCGTCCAGCCCGACGAGGGCATGACCGTCCGGTTCGGCTCGAAGGTGCCGGGCACCTCCATGGAGATCCGGGACGTGTCCATGGACTTCGCCTACGGCGAGTCGTTCACCGAGTCGAGCCCGGAGGCGTACGAGCGGCTCATCCTGGACGTACTGCTCGGCGACGCCAATTTGTTCCCCCGTCACCAGGAAGTGGAAGAGTCCTGGAAGATCCTCGACCCGATCGAGGAGTACTGGGCGGCGCACGGCAGGCCGGCGCAGTACGCATCGGGCAGCTGGGGACCGAGGGAAGCGGACGAGATGCTCGCACGAGACGGACGGAGCTGGCGCAGGCCATGAAGATCGACCTGACCGACACCACGGCAAGCAAGATCAACAAGGCGCTGGTGCAGGGCCGCCGCGCCATCGGCACCCCCGCCGTGGGCATGGTCCTGACGATGGTCATCGTCACGGACGAGGAGAACGCCTACGACTCGATCCGGGCCGCCGAGGAGGCCTCGCACGAGCACCCCTCGCGCACCCTGGTCGTCATCAAGCGGCACGCCCGCACCCTGCGCGACCGCACCGCCTCGCGCCTGGACGCCGAGGTCCGGGTCGGCTCGGAGGCCGGCACCGGCGAGACCGTCGTGCTGCGGACCTACGGCGACGTGTCCGACCACGCCGACTCCGTGGTCCTGCCGCTGCTGCTGCCGGACGCCCCGGTGGTCGTGTGGTGGCCGGTGGACGCTCCGGACACCCCGTCCAAGGACCCGCTCGGCGCGCTCGCCCAGCGCCGGATCACCGACCTGTACGCGGTCGAGCGGCCGATGGAGGTCCTGGAGACCCGGGCCGGCAACTACGCGCCCGGCGACACCGACCTCGCCTGGACCCGGCTCACACTGTGGCGGTCCATGCTGGCCGCCGCCCTGGACCAGGCTCGCGCGAAGGTGACGTCGGCGGCCGTGGAGGCCGAGGCGGACAACCCCAGCGCCGAACTCCTCGCCCGCTGGCTGGAGGCCCGCCTCGACGTCCGGGTGGACCGCGTGGTCACCGCGGGCCCGGTCGTCACGGCCGTACGCCTCGGCACCGCGAACGGTGAGATCGTCATCGACCGGCCCGAAGGGCCCCTCGCGACGCTGACCCTGCCCGGCCAGCCGCCGCGCACCCTCGCTCTGAAGGTCCGCGGCACCTCCGAACTCATCGCCGAGGAGCTGCGCCGCCTCGACGCCGACGAGATGTACGCCATCGCCCTCAAGGGCGAGGCCACCAAGGAGAACGCCTGACATGTCCGACGCACCGTCAGACTCCCCCAAGCTCACCCGCCGCCCGGAGTGGACGGCCCTCGCCGATCACCGCGCCGAGGGGCAGCCGCACCTGCGTGAGCTGTTCGCGACGGACCCCGGCCGCGCCGAGCGGTACGTCGTCCGGGTCGGCGATCTGCACATCGACTACAGCAAGCACCTGATCACCGACGAGACCCTGGCCCTCCTCCAGGAACTCGCCACCGCCACCGGCGTGTTCGCACTGCGGGACGCCACTTTCCGCGGCGAGAAGATCAACATCACCGAGCGGCGGGCCGTGCTGCACACCGCGCTGCGCGCCCCGCGGGACGCGGTGGTCAAGGTCGACGGCGAGAACGTCGTACCGCACGTGCACGCCGTCCTGGACAAGATGGCCGGCTTCGCCGAGCGGGTCCGCTCGGGCGAGTGGACCGGCCACACCGGCAAGCGGATCCGCAACGTCGTCAACATCGGCATCGGTGGCTCCGACCTCGGCCCGGCGATGGCCTACGAGGCCCTGCGCGCCTACACGGCACGGGAGTTGACGTTCCGGTTCGTGTCGAACGTGGACGGCGCCGACCTGCACGAGGCCATCCGCGACCTGGACCCGGCGGAGACCCTGTTCATCGTCGCGTCCAAGACGTTCACCACGATCGAGACGATCACCAACGCCACCTCGGCCCGCTCCTGGCTGCTGAAGGCGTTCGAGGGCGACGAAAAGTCGGTCGCCAAGCACTTCGTGGCGCTGTCCACGAACGCGGGCAAGGTCACCGAGTTCGGCATCGACCCGGACAACATGTTCGAGTTCTGGGACTGGGTCGGCGGGCGCTACTCGTACGACTCCGCGATCGGCCTGTCTCTGATGATCGCCATCGGCCCGGACCGGTTCCGGGAGATGCTCGACGGTTTCCGGATCGTCGACGACCACTTCCGTACCGCACCCGCCGAGGCCAACGCGCCGCTGCTGATGGGCCTGTTGGGGATCTGGTACGGCAACTTCCACGACGCCCAGTCGCACGCGGTGCTGCCGTACAGCCACTACCTGTCCAAGTTCACCGCCTATCTCCAGCAGCTGGACATGGAGTCCAACGGCAAGTCGGTGGACCGGGCGGGCGACCCGGTGCAGTGGCAGACCGGCCCGGTCGTGTGGGGCACGCCCGGCACCAACGGGCAGCACGCCTACTACCAGTTGATCCACCAGGGCACCAAGCTGATCCCGGCGGACTTCATCGGCTTCGCCGAGCCGGTCGCCGAGCTGAGCGGTGAACTCAAGGCCCAGCATGATCTGTTGATGGCCAACTTCTTCGCCCAGACCCAGGCCCTCGCCTTCGGCAAGACGGCCGAAGAGGTCCGTGCGGAGGGCGTGCCCGAGGAGCAGGTGGCGCACCGCACCTTCCGCGGCAACCACCCCACCACCACGATCCTCGCGCGCGAGCTGACCCCGTCCGTGCTCGGCCAGCTCGTCGCGCTCTACGAGCACAAGGTGTTCGTCCAGGGCGCCGTCTGGAACATCGACTCCTTCGACCAGTGGGGCGTGGAGCTGGGCAAGGTCCTCGCCAAGCGCATCGAGCCGGCCCTGACCGATGGCGCCGCCGTGCCCGGTCTCGACCCGTCCACCACGGCCCTCGTCGCCGCCTACCGCAATCTCAGGAAGTGAACTGATCATGCAGCTCGGTCTCATCGGTCTCGGCAAGATGGGCGGCAACATGCGCGAGCGGATCCGCCGCGCCGGCCACACCGTCATCGGCTACGACCGCAACCCGGAGGTCTCCGACGTCAAGAGCCTCGAGGAACTGGTCCAGAAGCTCGAAGGGCCGCGCATCATCTGGGTGATGGTCCCGGCCGGCACCGCCACCCAGACGGTCATCGACGAGCTCAAGGACCTGCTCTCCCCCGGCGACGTGGTCGTGGACGGCGGCAACTCCCGCTGGACGGACGACGAGAAGCACGCCGCCGAACTCGGCATCAAGGGCATCGGCTTCGTCGACGCGGGTGTGTCCGGCGGTGTGTGGGGCCTGCAGAACGGCTACGCGCTCATGGTCGGCGGCGACAAGGAGCACGTGGAGCGCCTGAAGCCCATCTTCGAGGCGCTCAAGCCGGAGGGCCCCTACGGCTACGTCCACGCCGGCCGGGTCGGCGCCGGGCACTTCTCGAAGATGGTCCACAACGGCATCGAGTACGCCATGATGCAGGCCTACGCCGAGGGCTGGGAGCTGCTGGAGAAGGTCCACTCGGTGGAGAACGTCCGCGAGGTGTTCCGCTCCTGGCAGGAGGGCACCGTCATCCGCTCCTGGCTGCTCGACCTCGCGGTCAACGCCCTGGACGAGGACGAGCACCTGGAGAAGCTGCGCGGGTTCGCGGAGGACTCCGGCGAGGGCCGCTGGACCGTCGAGGCCGCCATCGACAACGCGGTGCCGCTGCCCGCGATCACCGCGTCGCTGTTCGCCCGGTTCGCCTCCCGGCAGGACGACTCCCCGCAGATGAAGATGATCGCCGCGCTGCGCAACCAGTTCGGCGGCCACGCCGTCGAGACCAAGGGCTGAGCGGCCGTGGGGGACCTCCTGCTGGTCCGCCACGGCGAGACGGAGTGGAGCGTGTCGGGACAGCACACCAGCTGGACCGACCTGCCCCTCACCACGCACGGCGAGGAACAGGCCAAGTCCCTCGCCCCGCTCCTCACCGAACGGACCTACGCCCTCGCGCTGACCAGCCCGCTGGGCCGCGCGATACGCACCGCCGAACTGGCCGACCTGACCGGGGCGGTACCCGACCCGGATCTGCACGAATGGGACTACGGCGGCTACGAGGGTGTCTCCACGGTCGACATCCATCGCACCCGCCCCGGCTGGGACCTGTGGACCGACGGCGTACCGCCCGGCCCCGAGGGGCATCCCGGCGAGTCGCCCGAGCAGATCGGGGCGCGCGCCGACCGGGTGCTGGCCCGGGTGGAGAAGGCGCTCGCCACGGACGCCGGTGACGTGGTCCTGGTCGCGCACGCCCACTTCCTGCGGGTGCTCACCGCCCGCCGGCTGGGTCTGCCGCCCGCCGGGGGCCGGCTGTTCCAGCTCGCGACCGGCACGGTCAGCCGGCTCTCCACGGAGCACGGGCGGCCGGTCGTCGCCGAGTGGAATCGACGCCCGTAGCAGCCCTTTCCGCGGCCCGGGTCACCCCGAGTGACCCGGGCCGCAGTCGTACAACAGCCGGGTCCGGTCGCCGGGGTCGTAGGCGGCGGGCGGGACGAGCCGGCAGTGGGCGGTGGTCCAGCGCACCAGGGTCCCGGCCGGGATGCGTGCGGTACGGGCGCCGGGGAGCAGGTCGACGCGCGACAGGACGACGTAGCGCAGCCGCCCGGAGCCGATCAGGCGGTGGAAGGCCACCGGTGCCGGGTACGGGACGCGGCCGGTGAAGCCGCCCATCGGCAGCACGGGCGCGTCGGCGGCGATGACGTAGGGCGCGGCAGCCTGCCAGCCGGGGACTGCGGCCAGGTAGCGGGCGCCGTCGCGGTGCGCGGTCAGGTAGGCGAGGAGCCGCTGCCGCCCGGGGCCGAGCGTGGACAGCGCGGAATCGGTACGGGTGCTGGTGGGGCCGACCCGGCCGAAGCCGCCGGGCTGGTTGTAGCGCAGGGACAGCGCGGAGGCCGACCACACGGCGGGGATCAGCAGCACGGCACAGACGCCGACGGCGAGTGCGGCCGGGCGGCGGCGCGTGCCGGCCAGGAGCAGCGCGAGCAGGCCCAGGGCCACGGCGTACGCCGCCGACCAGGCGAAGAAGCGCGGGTACCACAGCGTCAGGGCCGCACACCAGAAGACGTTGCCCAGCAGCACCCATGGCAGCACACGACTGCGCCGCGCCCGCACGATTCCGGCCGCGGCGAGCGCGCACACGGCCACCGCGACCACGCCCATGTAGTAGGTGTGGCCGGTCACGCTGCCGAAGCTGAACACCAGGAAGAAGGTCGCCAGCCACACCCCCCACAGCAGGAACCCGGCGAGCAGCGGGTCCGTGCGTGGCAGGCCCCGCCGGCGCAGCGCCAGCACCCCGCCGACGAGGCCGAACGCGGCGAGCGGGTACAGCCAGCCCGTCTGGGTGGCCAGGCCCGGGCCGAACATCTTCCAGATGCCGTCGCCCATACCGGGCGGCAACCGGTGGCCGCCGTGGGCCGCCCGGCTCGCGACGATGCTGCCGGTGCCGGCCGCGTCGACGCCGACGGCATGAAAGCGCGTCAGGAAGTTGTAGCCGACGACCATCCCGAACGGCGAGTCGTCGGTGGTGCCGTCGAGGTACGGGCGGGCCCCGGACGGGGTGAACGCGGCCACCAGCATCCACGACAGCGACACCACGACCATGACCGCTGCGGCCAGGGCGAGATGGCCGGCGCGGCGACGGCGCGTGGTGGGGGCGGCGACGGCGTAGGTCACGGCCAGGGCGGGCAGCACCGCCCAGGCCTCCAGCATCTTGCACTGGAACGCGAGCCCCACCCAGAACGCGGCGAGCAGCAGGGGGCGCGGCCGGGCGTGTGCGGTGGCGCGGCAGGTGGCCTCGGCGGCCAGCAGCAGGAGCGGCACGAACGGCGCGTCCTCGGTGACCGACCGGCCCAGGCCCACGGTCACCGGGGTCAGCGCGAGGAACGCGGCGGCGAGCAGCCCGGCCGGCACCCCGGCCCAGCGGCGCACCAGGACGTGGAGCAGCAGCACGCAGGCCACCGTCTCCAGCGCCTGCGGCAGTACCAGCGCCCACGGGTGGAAGCCGAACACCAGCGCGGAGAGGGCCTGCGGCCACAGGAAGCCGGGCAGCTTGTCCAGGGTGATGGAGTTCGCCGGGTCGAAGGAGCCGTAGAAGAAGGCGACCGGGTTGTCGGTCATGCTGCGCACGGCGGCCGCGTAGAAGGAGTGGTAGGCGCTGTTGCCGAGGCCCCACAGGCACAGCACGGCCGAGAGCGCGGCGAGGGCGGCGAGCACCGGGCGCTCGTAGCGGTCGGCTGCGGTGCGTACGACCGTGGTGGGTATGGGCGGTGGGGCGTGGCGGACGAGGAGTGGCTTGCTGGCGGGGCTCGGCATGAACGGCCTTCCAGGCATCCCGGGGATGTCACGGTCCGGGACGCTGGGAACGCCCCGGACTCTGGCGAGTATCGGCCGGACCTGCGGGGCCGGTGGCCGAGGCGGGGCCGGGTCTCACCGAGGTCTCACCGCGGGCACACCTGGTGCTTGGCGGGCTCTCACCGGGGGCGAGCCGCTGCCTGGGGCGCCCTGACGGGGTGCGCGCGGGGCCTGCCACCGGCTTGTGGGCGTACGGGGGCTGCCCGATGCGGATGACGGTGCCGGTCGCGGCCGACCGTGTTCGTCCAAGGTCGTCCGAGGTCGTCCGAGGTCGTCCGAGGTCGGGATGCGTCCGTATGCGCCTGGGGGCGAGTCGGGGGGCTCGGCTGCCGTGGCCCGGCCCGGTACAACCGCGTCGCATCCTGCGGCTAGGCCGCGAGGGTCCAACCGCGTGACAGCCTGCGGGTAGGCCGCGTGGGCCCAACCGCGTGTCATCCAGCGGCTCGGCCGCGTGGGCGCGACCAGGCGTGGACGGCCCGCCCCTGTCACACCGCCTGACCCGCGTCGGACCGCCTGACCGGTATCAGACCGCCTGCCCCGCGGAGCGCTCCGCGCCGGCCAGCTCCGTGATGTCCGCCAGCATGCGGACCGTGTCGGGCTCACGGCCCGTGAACAGGCGGAAGGCATCCGCGGCCTGGAAGACCGCCATCCCGCCCCCGTCCAGCACCGCGCAGCCGGCCGCCCGCGCCGTGCGCAGCAGCTCGGTCTCCAGGGGACGGTAGACGACCTCGGCGACCCACAGCCCGGGGCGCAGGAGGTCCGCCGGCAGGGGCAGGCCGGGGTGGGCGGCCATTCCGGTGGGGGTCGCGTGAACGAGGCCGTCGGCGCGGGACAGCAGGTCCGCGAGGCGCTCCGGGGTCGCGGAAGCCGCCCGGCCGGCGCCGAAGTGCCGGTTCAGGGACGCGGCCAGGGCGGCGGCACGCTCCGGCAACGCGTCGACTACCGTGACCCGCTCGGCGCCCAGGGTGAGGGTGGCGTGGGCGACGGCCGCGCCCGCTCCGCCGGCGCCGAGCTGCACGATCTCCCGCGGGGACGCGTCGGGCAGACCGCGCGCGAAGGACGCGGCGAAGCCCGTGACGTCCGTGTTGTGCCCGACCGCTCGCCCGTCCGGGTCGAGGACGACCGTGTTGACCGCGCCGAGTGCCTCGGCCTGCGGGGCGAGCGCGTCGAGGTGCTCGATGACGAGCTGCTTGCACGGGTGGGTGATGTTGAGCCCGTCGAAACCCAGGTCACGGGCCGCCCGGACGAGCTCCCCCACGGCCCCGGGCGGCACGCCGAGCGAGTCGATGTCGATGAGCCGGTAGAGGTAGCGCAGCCCTTGGCGGTCCGCCTCGCGTTCGTGCAGTGCGGGACTGAGCGACGGGCCGATGCCGGAACCGATCAGCCCGACGAGATACGCGTCCTTGGCCACGGGGACCTCCTGGCACAATTCGCTAATGTACGAACTAGTGCGTTATCTATATCGGCCTCCGCCTGCTTCGGGAAGGCCGGACCGGTCCGGCGGGTCCTGTTCCGGGCCCTGCTTCTACAATCACCGGCACTGGCCCCATGCCCGAAGGAACCCGATGACCAGCGTCGAAGAACCGGTACACCCCGGCGGGCGGACGCGTGACGCCGTCCGCACCAAGGCCGAGATCCTCGACGTGGCCACGCAGGAGTTCGCGCGGGCCGGCTACGACGGCGCGCGGGTGGACGAGATCGCGGCCCGAACCCGCACCACCAAGCGGATGATCTACTACTACTTCGGCGGCAAGGAGCAGCTGTTCACGGCCGTGCTGGAGCGGGCGTACGGCGTGATCCGCGAGACCGAGCAGCGGCTGGACGTCGAGCACCTGGACCCGGTCGCGGCGATCCGGCGCCTGGCCGAGCTGACCTTCGACCACCATGAGCAGCACCCGGACTTCATCCGCCTGGTCAGCATCGAGAACATCCACGGCGCCGTGCACATCGCGGCCTCCGAGAAGCTCGGGCGGATGGGTTCTCCGGCGCTGGACGTGATCCGCCGGATCCTGGCCACCGGGCAGGAGTCCGGGCTGTTCACGGCCGATGTCGACGCCGTCGACCTGCACGCGATGATCAGCTCGTTCTGCTTCTTCCGGGTCGCCAACCGGCACACCTTCGGCGCCCTGTTCGGCCGTGACCTGGTGGACCCGGCGCAGCGTGAGCACTACCGGACCATGCTCGGCGACATGGTGATCGCCTACCTCACCGCGGAGCGAGCCGGCGACTGACCCGGACCGGAGCGGACCGACCGGCTCACGCCAGACCTCTTGACACGGCGGAGACGCGAGCGCAACATCCGACCCACCACAACCAACTATCCAGTGGGTTAATTACTGCCGAGATCCGGCCCTTCGCCCCGCCGCCCACTCCGCCCCTCCCCAGGGTGCAGTTCCCCCGGAGGAGCACCGCCGTGTCCGTCCCCACCCCCGCGCCCGCCGCCGAGGCCCCACCCGGCCAGCCCAGGAAGGCCGCCACCGCCGCCTGGATCGGCAGCGCGCTCGAGTGATCGGGCGCCGCCCCGTCTACCTGATCGGCGCGGTGGGCAGCGCGGCGGCGATGGCCGGCTACCTGTGGGCGATCTCCACCGGCTCCTACGCCCTCACCGTGACCCTCGGAATCATCGCCTTCGGTCTCGTCTACAGTGCCGCGAACGGAGTGTGGCCCGCCTTCTACGGCGCGATGTTCGCGACCCGGGTCCGCCTGTCCGGGATGGCGATCGGCACCCGGATCGGCTTCGCGGTGGCGGGTTTCGCGGTCACCTTCGCCGCCGAGATCGCCGGCCCCGGTGGCGACGACTGGCAGGCGGTCGCCCTGTTCACGGCGGCCCTGTGCGTCCCCCCGACCCTCGCAGCCCTCTCCGCCCGCGAGACCCACACGGTCCCGACGGAACTCCTGGGCGAACGGGCGGGCCGCAGCGAGCCGCACCCGGCGACGGTGTCGGCCTGACCCCGCTTCGACCTGCCGCAATCGCACAACGCGCCGGGCTGCCGGGCCTGCGCCGCCAAAATGGGGCCGACCCGGCGGCCTGGCGGCCTGGCGGTGCGGCGGCCCGGCGGTGCGGCGGGGGCGACAGCCGACGGCCGACATCAGCCGCCCCGACCGCTCCCGGCGACTCCCGCGACTCCGGGCATCCGAACGTGAACGCCGGCACCGACCGCCCGACCGCCCCGCACCCCCGCAGCGCTACGGCCGTGGATGGCGCGGCTCGTACAGTCCGAGTCGACCGCCGCCCGGCAGCCGGAGTGCCGTGAGCCGCCCCCACCGAGCCTCTTCGACGGGCTCCGCGAACTCCACGCCCTTCTCGGCGAGTTGCTCCCGTGTCGCGTCGAGGTCATCGCACATCAGCATCAGTTCGTGCGACGGGTCTCCGTCCGTGGGATGGCAGGCCACCTCCGTGGGCGGTGCCTGGAAGATCAGCCAGCCGTGGCCCGCGTCGACGTGCGCCCATCCGAGGACGTCCCGCAGAAATGTCCGGTCCGCTTCGACGTCACGGCTGTAGATCACCACATGTGCGCCATTGATCACGCGCGGAGGCTAGTGCGGGACGCCGCGCGGAACAAGCACCTCCGCGCCGGGCGTCACCCGGAGGAGCGCACCGCGGCGTCGAGCAGCGGCCCGAGTTCGCGGACCACGGCCTGCAGCGGGCGTACGTCCTCCTCGGCCCGGGCCATCAGAATCGCGCCCTCCAGGGTGCTGATCATCAGGGTGGCGAGGGAGTCGGCGCGGGCGGCGGGGACGCCCATGCCGGTCAGGGCCTCGGCGACCGGAGCGCGCCAGGTCGCGAACGCTGCGGCGGCCGCCTCGCGCGTCGCGGTGCCCGTGGCAGCACAGTCCACGGTCGCAGCGGCGACCGGGCAGCCCCCGACGAAGCCTTCCGTCTCGTACTCGCCCGTCCACTGGGCCGCCATCGCCGCGAACAGGCCGCTCGGCGTCGGCTGGTCCAGGCCCGCGAGGAAGCGGGTGACGCGCTTGCCGGCGTATCGCCCGGCCCAGCCCACGGCCTCGTTGACCAGCTGTTCCTTGCCGCCCGGGAAGTAGTGCTGGAGCGAACCGCGCGGCGCCCCGGCGTGGGCGGCGACGTCCCGCATGCCGGTCGCGCCGACCCCGTCGCGCCGGATCAGCTGGGCCGCGCTGAACACCATCCGCTCGCGCGGCCCGCGCCGCGACTCCGCCATGGCCGACCTCCGATCGCCTTCACTCTCGGCCTTCACTCTCGACCTTCGCCCTCGGCCTTCACCCTATGACCGGCGTCATAACCCTCGCTACTATGACAGCGGTCATAGTCGGTCGGCAGCAAGAAGGGCGGCCCCGTGAACGTCGGTTTCATCGGTCTCGGAGTGATGGGTCAGCCGATGGCGCTGCGCCTGGCGACCCGCGGCACACCCCTCGTGGTGTGGAACCGGACACCGGAGCGCGCCGAGCCGTTGCGCGCGGCCGGTGCCGAGGTCGCTGCGGACGCCGACGAGGTGTTCGCGCGGGCCGAGGTGGTGCTGCTGATGCTCGCCGACGAGTCGGCGCTCGACACCGTCCTCGGCCGCGGCACCCCGGCCCTCCCTACGCGGGTCGCCGGACGAGTGGTCGTCCACATGGGCACGACCTCCCCCGAGTACTCCCACGCCCTGGAGTCCGACATCCGCGCGGCCGGCGGCCGGTACGTCGAAGCGCCCGTCTCCGGCTCCCGGGTGCCGGCGGAGCAGGGGCGGCTGGTGGCGATGCTGGCCGGCGAGGAGTCCGCCGTGGACGTCGTACGACCGCTGCTCGCGCCCCTGTGCCGGGATACCTTCGCGTGCGGCGCGGCGCCGGGCGCCCTGCTGATGAAGCTGTCCGTGAACCTCTTCCTGATCACCCTGGTGACCGGGCTGACCGAGGCCTTCCACTTCGCCGAACGGCAGGGTCTGGACCGGCGCCTGTTCCTGGACGTCCTGGACGCGGGCCCCATGGCCAGCGGGGTCTCCCGGATGAAGGCGCCCAAGCTGCGCGAGCGGGACTTCGCGGTACAGGCGGCCGCGTTGGACGTCCTGAAGAACAACCGGCTCATCGCCGAGGCGGCCCGCAAGGCACACCTGGCCTCACCCCTGCTCGACGTCTGCCACAGCCTGTTCGAGGAGACGGTGGCGCAGGGTCACGGCGGCGAGGACATGGTGGCGGTCCTGCGGGCGATCGAGACGCGGACCGCCGAGGCACCGTAGGCCGTCCCCAGGGCCTGCCGTCCCGGGGCGGACCGGAATTCGACGACAGGCCCTACCCCTTCGGGATGCCGTACGCCCGCTCGACGGGCAGCCGCAGCACCAGTCGCCGGTCGCGGACCATCGCGGCCCGGTAGTCGTCCCAGTCCGGGTGCTCACCGAGGACGCCCCGGTAGAGCCGGACCAGCTCCTCGACGGTCTCGTCGTACGGGTCCTCGGCGACGGGCGACAACTCGGCCGTGCCCTCGGTGACCGTGTACGCCCAGCGGTCCTGGCTGGTGACGTGGTAGGAGGCGCGGGGGTCGCGGCGGAGGTTGCGGGTCTTGGCGCGGTCGTCGGTGATCGAGATCCGGATGACCCGCTCGTCGGGGTAGTAGGCGTGGCTGACGTTGGACAGCTGGGGCCGGCCGTCGCTCTTGAGCGTGACCAGCACGCCGCCTCGCGTCTCGGAGAGCAGCTTGAGCAGGGCGTCCTGCGTCGGGTCCTGAGTCATATGAGGGTCAACTGGCCCGAGGGCACAGGCATTCCCCCACATCGATCCGCTAGTAGACGCCGTCTACGGACAGCTGGTAGACACTGTCTATGACTGAATCCGGCACGGGGCTGCGCACCCGCCTCATCGACGTCGGCGTGGACCTGGTCGCCGCCGAAGGTGTCCAGGCGCTGACACTGCGGGAGATCGCCCGCCGCGCGGGGGTCTCGCACGGGGCGCCACGCCGCTACTTCCCCACCCATCTGGAGCTGCTGTCGGCCATCGCCCGACGAGGGTTCGCCGATCTGGGCGACCGAGTCCGGCCGGCGCTCGACGGCACCAGCGACCCACGCGCACAGGTGCGGGAACTGGCCCGCGTCTACCTGGAGTTCGCCCTGGACAACCCCGGCATGTACGAGCTGATGTTCCGTCACGATCTATTGGAGAGCGGCCACTTGGGCCTGCGCGAGACGAGCCTGCCGCTGTTCACTCTCCTCGCGGACCTCGTCGGCCGGGTCCGCCCGGAGACGGACGCCCGGCGCACGGCGGGCGCCCTGTGGGCAAACCTGCACGGCATCGCCCAGCTGTGGCACTGGAACAGCCTCCAACTCGCCACGGGCGAAACGGACTTCACCGCACTCCTGGATACGGCGCTCCTCGCCCACCTGGGCCCGGAGGGCGGGCGATGAACCGCCGACTGACCCTGGTGAGCAGTGTGGCGGGCGCTGTACTCGTAGCCCTCGACGGCACGGTCCTCACGGTCGCCCAGCCCTCCCTGCAACGGGAGCTGCACGCGTCGTACACGCAGGTGCAGTGGACCAGCACCGCGTATCTCGTGGCGGTGGCGAGCCTGTTGGTGTTCGCGGGCCGGCTCGGCGACCGCTACGGGCAGCGGCGGATGTTCGCGCTCGGCATGCTGGGGTTCGGCGTGGCCTCGGCGGGCGTCGGACTCGCCCCCTCGATCGGCTGGGTGATCGGACTGCGGGCGGCGCAGGGCGTGTTCGGGGCACTGCTGCAGCCCGCCACGCTGGGCATGCTGCGGGCCGCCTTCCCGCCGGACCGGCTGGCGATGCCGCTCGCGATCCGCACCAGCGCGATCGGTCTGGCGGCGGCAGCGGGGCCGTTGCTGGGCGGGGCACTGGTGAACGGGCTGGGCTGGCAGGCGGTGTTCTTCCTGAGCGTGCTGCCGGCCGTGGGCCTGGGCCTGGCAGCCCTGGTCCTGCCCGACCCGGACCACGCGCCAACTCCCCACACCCCCTTGGACCTACCAGGAGCACTGCTCCTCGCCGTGACCCTGGCCTGTCTCGTCCAGACGCTGGTCGCGCTGCCCGCCTCCGGTGTGCCCACCGCCGCCGGGCTGGGGGTTGCCGCGTTCGCCGCAGCCGCCTTCATACGGCACGAACGCCACACCGCAAGTCCCCTGCTCCCCCCTGACGTGATCCGCTCGTCCGCGGTCGGGTCGGCCCTCGCCCTCCTGGTCGCCGCGTCGGCCTCACTCTTCGGCACCCTGTTCGTCGAGACGTACGTGCTGCAGCGTGGGCTCGGCCTCGACCCGTTCCAAAGCGCCCTGCGCAGCCTGCCGTTGGCGGTGCTGATGGTGGGGTCCGCTCCCCTGTGCCCGCTACTGCTGCGCAGGCTGGGTGCACGGCGAACGGCAGCAACGGCCATGGCACTGCTCGCGCTCGGTGTCCTGGTCCTGTCCGGGGCAACGGGCGCGCTCACCCAGGGCTGCGCGTTCGCGCTGCTGGGAGCCGGGTTCGGCACGGTGATGGTGGCGGCCACTCACGTGGTCGTACGGCAGGCGCGGGTGGCGGTGGCCGGAGTGGCAGGGGGCCTGCAGCAGACCGCGCTCAACATCGGGCCCGTGCTCGGCGTGGCCGCGGGCACCGCGCTGATGGGTGCGGGCCCCCGGACGGCGCTGCTCGTGCTCGGCGCGGTGGCCGCGATCGCCGTCCCGGCGGCGCGAGCGCTGCCGGGGCCCGGGGTCACGTCGATCACACACACCCCTCATGAACAGGTCCGTTCCGGGGTTCCTGCGCGACGATGAGGTGTGCGTCGCGGCGGACATGCCTGCCCGCACGCGCGCACGACACGACCGGAGGAGAGCGATGGCACAGCTGCGACAGGAAGTCGACCCGGACGAGGCCGGGCTGGACGCGAAGGCCCTTGACCGCCTCGACCGGCGCTTCGCCCAGCACGTCGACGAAGGCCGCCTGCCCGGCTTCCTGTTGGCCGTGGCCCGTGGCGGCCGCGTCGCCCACCTCACCACGCACGGCCACCGGGACGTCGCGGCCGGGCTGCCCGTCGAGACGGACACCCTCTGGCGCATCTACTCCATGACCAAGCCCGTCACAGCGGTCGCGGTGCTGCAACTGGTGGAGGAAGGACGCCTGTCCCTGGACGACCCGGTCGAGCGCTACCTCCCGGAATTCGCCGACCAGCAGGTGTACGAGAGCGGTGCGGGCACCGACGTACGCACACGCCCTGCCTCCGGCCCGATCCTCATCCGGCATCTGCTCACCCACACGGCGGGCCTGACCTTCGGCTTCTACTACAAACACCCCGTGGACGCCCTCTACCGCGAGGCCGGCCTGGAGTCGTCCGTACCGCCGGGCGCGAACCTGGCCGAGACGATGCAGGTGTACGCACGCCTGCCCCTGCAGTTCGAACCAGGCACGCAGTGGAACTATTCCATCGCCTCCAACGTGCTGGGCAGAATCATCGAGGTGGTCTCCTCACACCCCCTGGACGAGTACTTCGCCGAGCGCATCTTCCGCCCCCTCGGCATGACCGACGCCGGCTTCCACATCACCCCCGCAAAGGCCGAGCGACTGGCCGAGATGTACGGCGAGACCCAGGACGGCGGCATCACACCGATCCCGGGACTGCCACTGCGCGGCCGGCCCCGCTTCCTGTCCGGCAGCGGCGGCATGGTCGCCACGGCCCATGACTTCCACCGCTTCATGGAGATGCTCCGCCGGGGCGGCGAACTGGACGGCATGCGCCTCCTGTCCCCCGACACGGTCGCCCTGATGACCCGTAACCACCTCCCCGGCAACACCGACCTGCGCACCTTCGGTGCCCCCGCCCACCAGGAACGCAACAACGACGGCCTCGGCTTCGGCTTCAACGTCTCCGTCGTCATCGACCCGACCCGCACCCTGGCCCCCCAGGGCCTCGGCACCTACGGCTGGACCGGCGTGGCCACCACGGCCTTCTGGATCGACCCGACCCACGACCTGACGGTCCAGTTCATGACCCAGGTACGCCCGAAGAAGCTGAAGGTCTTCCCGGAGCTGCGGCGCATGGTGCACGAGGCGCTGGTGGACTGATCGTTGGTGGACTGCCCGCTGATGGACTCGGCCGGCGCCCGCAAAAAGGGGACGCAGACGGGGATGAAGGGGAAGATCCGGCCGCTCGAAGGCGCGCCGCGCAGATCGGCCGGCGCTCTGATGGCCCCTGAGTGCGCGATGCTTTGGTATGGCCTCTGAACCCAACGTTGCTCCATCGATGACCACTCACGTCAGTACGGAGACTGATGGAGCCACCAGAGTCTTCACGTGGGGGGAAGGCGCACGCATCGAGGTCCGCAACCTGGGTGAAGAGATAGTTGTTGAGGCCAACGCTGCGGGGCTGAAGACCCTGGCCGGCCACCTGCTCACACTCGCCCAAGACGGCACACCGGACGGGACTCATCTCCACCTGGAGGAAAACAACGGGCTCGCAGAAGGGTCCGTAAGCCTGGTCCTGGAGAGATGCGACGACGAATGACGCGCTCCGCCGGCCATCCCTGCCGTGCCAGACGCATGCCAGGTCGGGCGGGGAGCCACGGGGAACACCGGGTGATCAGTTGGCGCCCAGCATCCGGTGCCTGAGCACCCGAGCTGAGATCCCAGGCCCCTCGGTCCAGGACTCACGCGAGGGGGTCACGCAGCTTGTGGATCTCCGGGCGCACCTTGTCCACGAGGTCATCCCTCAGCATCGCGTTGAAGGTCCGCCGAGCGGCCAGCGCTTGCTCGTCAATCTCGATACCGCCCCGCAGTTGATGCACGTAGGTCTGCCGCACCAGGTGCTCTGCGGGCAGGTAGGTGTCCTTCAACCACCGATACAGCTCATCCGAAGCCAACAGCAACAACCGCCGATACGCTTCGTCGCGGGCCCGGACCCGGCGGTTCAGCTCCTCCTGCTTGTCTTCCCAGCCTGTCTGCTGGATGTAGGTGAGCCAGTCCATCCACAGGCTCGTCGCCAGCATGAAGCCCTCGATGCCGGCCAGACGCCGTTCCTGAGCCTTCTCCAGGAGACTGGCCCGCAGCCGTAGCCGCTCCACGGACCGTGTGGCGAACGCGGTCAGGAGGCCCCCGACCACCGCTGCAACAGCCGCGATCACTGCCGGCATGATTGCACTCTCCATAGTTGCCGTCCCCCATGAGCACCCAATGGTGTCGGCCGGACTCGTTGCGGCCGTCTCAGTTTGCCTCTCATTCAGCCCCGTGCACGGCCGCTCAGGCGAGACCCCAAGCGGCCCCGGAGCAATGGCCAACCGCGCACCCACGGGCTTCTTGTCCGTGGTGGTCTCAGTCGGGACGGGCAATGTCAGAGCCCGATGAGAGTGTGTCCGGCATGGATACGTCCAGTGCCCCGGACATCGGGGATGAGGAGCATGCAGTCATCGCCCGCTTCCGGCTTGCTGCTGGCGGGTTCGGTGACGCCGACCAGCGAGCCCTGGTCTACGACACCGGGGAGGTACTGGCAGCAGCCATCGAAGAGGCCAATGCCGGGGAGTTCGACGGCAACGAGTTCGGTGCGGGTCAGGCCGTGCTCTACGCCTACGGACCGGATGCCGATGCACTGTTCAAGGCCATGGAACCGACGCTGCGCGGTCTGCCGTTCCGGCCGGCGCACATCGTCGTCAGGCGGGGCGACAGTGAGTCCCGCATTGACCTGTAGGCAGGCCGCCCAGCACCACGTCCAGGTCAGAAGCCTGTCTGCTCCAAATTCGTAGTGCAGGAACGCCGTCGCGCTGCGATACTGCCCCGATGATCACCGTGCCTACCGCTGTGCTGGATTCGTTGTACGGGCTCGCGTTCGGTGACGCCTTCGGTGATCGTTGGTTCGGCATCCTGCGCCGGGACGGTCCGGCAGGCCTGGAGGCGCGGACGCTGCCCCCGGAGCCGCTGTGGCGGTGGAGTGACGACACCGCTCAAGCGCTCGTTCTCGTCCGGGAACTCGCCGAGGGCGGCGGTACCGTCGACCAGGACCGCCTCGCCCTACGCTTCGCGGCAGCCTACGCCGACGACACGCACCGCGGCTACGGAGCCTCGATGCATGACGTGCTCCGCCGGATCGGCGCGGGCGAGCCCTGGCAGGAGGTGGTCGCCGGACAGTTCGGCGGCCAAGGCTCCTGGGGCAACGGCGCAGCCATGCGCGCCGCCCCGCTCGGTGCCTGGCACGCCGCCGACCTCGATGTGGTCGCTGAGCAGGCCGCCCGCCAGGGTGCGGTCTCGCACCACCACCCGGAGGCGGTCGCTGCAGCGGTGGCGGTCGCCCTCGCCGCGGCGCTGGCAACCCGCAGCCGGGGCGGGCACACCCCGGCCAGGCCGGACTTCCTTCAGGCAGTCGCGGAACGACTCCCCGACAGCGACGTCCGGTCGGGAGTGCGGGTCGCGGCCCGGATGCCGGAGCACACCTCGGTTCGGCATGCCGCGGAGGTCCTGGGCTCCGGCTACCGGATGTCAGGGCCCGACACTGTCCCGTACGCCCTGTGGTGCGCGGCGGGGCACCTCGACGACCTGCACGAGGGCCTGTGGTTCACGGTCGCCGGGCTCGGCGATATCGACACCACCTGTGCCATCGCGGGCGGGGTGATCGCCGCCCGCACAGGCGTCGATGCCCTCCCTCCTGCCTGGCACGCAGCCTGTGAACCGCTGCCTCCGGTCGTGACGGAGTAGGAACTCCTCTTGCGCACGGGCGGCACCGCCTGGAGGGGTTGCGGCGAGCGGGATGCCGGTGTGCAGCACGGACTCTGGATGCAGCTCTCAGAGGGTGTCGATTCGCCAGGCGAGAGCGCCCGTAGAGCGCTCCGCACCGACAACATCGATTCGGACTGTTCCACTCCCGTTGATCCGCTGCTGGACCACGGACTGGTCGCAAGGAACAGTGGCGTCGGAACCCGAGGTCGTAGGGGCCACAGTCAGACGTGCGCTGCCCCGACCGGCGCACGTCAGGACGAGTCGGTACGTCTTCCCCTTCTTCAGTACCGGGCGAGTATGGATGCCTTCTCCGACACGCTCCGATCCACCCTCCACGAGTACACCTCCTGCCACGCTTGCCACCGCAGATGTCGCCTGCCGCAGCAACGCTCTGTCCGGCGTTGAACTTGACGCAGGAGAGTGGGCGGTGGCTTGCGGAGGGGGCGTGGAGCGCGCGGCGCTGTGCTTGTCGGAATCCTGGCTGCAGGAGGCAAGGAGCAGCACCGATGCGGCTACGGCGACGTATGCCGGAACAGCACGCCAAACGATCGGACGGCTCATGACGACGTCTCCCATTGCTTCCACCCCGTCTCGGACGTCGGCAGGACCGCCTTCCCACTGCCGAGCTCCTTCACCCCGCAAGAGGCGACCCGCTGGTACTTCGCCCGCAGGATCAGGGGCCAGGGAGGCAAGCTGGACGGGACAACACCCGGACCTGCGAGCCTTGTCGTGAATAGGGACACGCGAACGACCTTTGCAGGACCGCCCGGTTGGCGATCAAGACCCTGACGCTATCCACCAGCCATGAGCACATCAATCACAAGCCGGGGATTCTGAGCAGCATTTGAGGGTCTGCGACGGTTGCCGGCTCTCCTGGCCGCATACGTGGAGCACCAGTTGCAGCCCGGACCTGAGACGAGCGTCTACGTGGCATCGTCCTCTCTGAGTCGCTTCACACGGACAGGCTGCCAGACTCTCCCCGAATGCACCGTGGCCGGGAACCGGCTCGCAGCGGATGCGGCAGGAGGATGCAGTGGGGTTGTGCCTGTTCCCGGATGTTGACGACATCGACAGTCCGGACATCTCCTGGTCCTACAGCGGCTTCGCGGCGTTCCGGCGGCGTCTGGCAGAGGCTGAGGGGGTCGACCTCACCGAGATGTGGGGATTCGGCGGAGAGCGCCCCTGGAGCGATGTCTCCACCACCCTCGAACCCCTCCTTGATCACCCCGATGACGCCGGCGAGCTCTCACCAGCCGAGTGCGCTGCGATACTTCCGCGGCTGGAGGAGGTCATCGACGAGTGGCTGAGCGAGGGCGACGCCGCGACCCTCTCACGGCACATCGAGGACGCTCGCCAACTGGTGGTCGTGCTACGGCTGTGCGTCGAGAAGGGCGCCGCGGTCCTGTTCGGCTGATCCGGGCCAAGCCCCTTCCGTCACAGGAGGCTGTGTCGGCTACAGGTCGAAGTCCTCAGCCTGGCGGATCAGTTCCTCAGGAGTGCCCCGCCCAGGTTTCCGGCCCATTGACGACCGGTGGTCCATCTGTCAGTGCCGCAATCACGGCCGATACGACAGCGGTCACCACGAAACTCCCCATCATCACCATCCCCACGCCGACCATGAAGAGGCCGCTGGCGTCGTCCGACCAGTCGTAATAGGCGGCAACCGTCAGGCCGGCCGTGGTGCCGAGCACAGCGCCCGGAATCAGGCGCCGAGATGCCGCCCAGTACACCGGTGCCAGCAGAGTCAGCACCAGCCCGACCACTTGCCACGCCTCGTACGGGCCGGTCGTCGTACCGTCGGGGTGGACGTCACGATGCTGGTCCCAGCCGAGCCAGGCTGCCCACAGTGCCAGCGACACTCCGGCCAACACGGGGATCGACAGCAGCTGGAGAACGGGTTTCGGTTGTCCTTGACTCATGGCCCCAGCGTTCCGGCTCGCTCTGTCAGCGCCCAGAGTTCACGTACTCAGGTTCAGGTGAGTAGTCAGTGCCGCCTGCTCTGTTTGAGCGGACGTCCGGGTGACCGACGGAGACCTGTGAGGTGGTTCGGCCCCTGATATTCGTCATACTCGTTGGATGGACGGGTCAGATGGGTCAGTTGGGTCAGATGGATCAAGGGGTTCCTGGATCAACACCACCCACGATTGGGCCCGCGTCCTGGATCTGGACCACCTTGCGCAGATTCGCCATGCGCCGGGCGAGTTCGCTCCCGGTGGCCCGGGGCATCTCGTCCTTGAGGTCGTCGCCTACGCCGCCGACGAGGCAGCGAGCAGAGCAGGGGGACGATGCGCGATCACTCTGCATCGCGACGGCTCTGTGTCCGTGGCCGATGACGGTCGGGGCACCGACACCCGCGTCGACGAGCACGGCCGGGTCGTGAAGAAGCCGGTCGTGGCCACCAAGGACTTGCGGTTCTTCGACCTTCCGGACGCGGAGAGCCTTCCGGACGGGCACCCGCGTCGTGGCATGTCTGTCGTGGCTGCGCTCAGCGAGTGGTTGATTCACACCAATCGCCGCATCGACGGAGCCTGGACCCAGCGCTATGAGCACGGGGTTCCGGTGACCGACCTGGAACCCCTCCAGGCCGACGGGACGACCGGCACGCTCATCCGGTTCCTGCCGGACACGGCGCTGTGGTCGCAGCGGTTGCCGACCACGGATGACCTGCGGCGTTGGACCTCGCGCTGGTCCGACCTGCAGGTCCGCGTCGACGACCAGCGCGACAGCGGTTCCTCTGCTACTGGCCCAGTCGCAGAGTGAAGTTCAGCCCCTCCTCGGCGAGTTCGGCGAGCCACACGTCCGACCGCTCCGCCGTCTCCGCCGCCCGGTTCAGTCCGGCCGGCAGGCTGCCGTCCAGGATGTGCCGGACGCCCAGGGCCAGGGGGCGGGAGACACAGCGGGCCATGGCCGACTCCTCGGCGGTACCGACGAGGTCGAGGAGGTAGCCGCCCGTCCAGGTGCGGTCCGAGGCGGTCTCGACCTCCAGGGATACGGACAGCACCACGCGGTCGCGGTCCTCGTCCGTCGTCGGGTAGGTCGCCGCCAGCTCGCGGGCCAGGGCGGCGATGCTCGCGTCGTCCCCCGCCTTCAGCTCCTCGAAGACCGGCTCCCACGCCTTCAGCCAGCCGTCCAGGCGCAGGGTGCCCCGTACGAAGGTGCTCGGGGTCCAGGCGGGCGGGAGGCCGTACTGGGCGATGAAGGGGATGCTGTCCCTGTTGGGGTAGGCCTCGAAGGTCTCCCCGGAGAGGAGGTGCGGACGGGTCGCCTCCCAGGGGCGGGCCGCCGTGGTCTCGGTGTCGTTCTCCAGGTAACGGGCGGGTGAGCGGAGGGCGTTGAGGACGCCCAGGGGTGCCCAGCTGAAGCGGTACCGGAAGTCGTTCGGGACCGCCGGGACGCCGCCGCAGTAGGAGGTGAGGCGGTAGGTGGCCGGGGTGTCCGCGCCGATCTCCGTGCGCGCCCTGCCGATGAGGCTGTGCGCGAAGAGGTGGTCGATGCCCGGGTCCAGGCCCGCCTCGGTGAGGACGACCAGGCCCGCCGCCTCCGCTGTCGGCACCTGGTCCAGGACCTCGGGCGAGACATAGCTGGAGCAGGAGAAATGGGCTCGCTCGGCTACACACGTGGACAGGAGTGCGGCGTGCTCCGGCGCGGGCAGCATCGATACGACGACGTCCCCGGGCGCCAATTCGGCCGTGAGCGCGGGGAGCGTGAGGGCGCGGGGCTCGGCTCGGTCGGTCAGGCCCAGGGTGGCCAGGGCGTCGGCCGCGCGTTCCTCGGTGCGGTGCCACAGCCGTACCCGCGCGGCCGTGTCGCAGAGTGCGTCCAGTCCGCTGCCGGTGGACAGGCCCGCACCGACCCAGTGGACGGTGCCGGACGCCGGGACTCGGTCAGTCATGGGGCAACTCCCTTTCGTCGACGATGTCCAGCTCACGGCAGGCCTGGTGGAAGCGGTCGAGGCAGCGTCCCCACGGTCCCGAGGTGCCGAAGTCGAGCAGTGGGGGCAGGAGGGCCGCCGAGAAGTCGGTGCTGGACTCGCGGGGCAGCAGCGAGGGCAGGTTGTCGATGGCGATCAGGGCCAGCGGAGGTTCCTTGCGCAGCTGGCGGACGGGGTCCGTCCAGTCCGTGGTGCGGTCGTAGACGGGCAGGACGTTCAGCGGGGATCCCACGTCGCAGGTGACGTCGCAGAGAGTGCGCAGGCGGCGGGCCGGGTCGTCCAGGTCCGCCTCGCGCAGGAAGGGTGGGACGGGGGTGGTGGCGAGGACGCAGTTCACCATCACGTCGTGGTGCAGCAGGGCCGGGCGGTCGAGGGTGCGGGTCTCGGCGAGGTCCCAGTGGGTCGCGGTGACGCCTGCGGTGTCGAAGGCGGCCGCGGCGCCCCGGCCGCTGCGGCCGAGCGCGCCGATGACGAGTGCCGTGAAGTCCTCGTCTCCGGGGGTCGGTTCGAGGGTGGCGTCCAGATGCTCCTTGGTGGTGGGGTGCAGGGGTGCCACCAGGCGGCCCCGGTGCTGGAGCACGGCGAGCGCGGCGCCCAGGTAGCCCGCCCAGTAGCCGAAGGCGGCCAGCCTGCGGCCCTGGTCGTCCACCAGGTACTCCAGGTCCAGCAGCGCTCCTCCCCCGGCCGCGAACCGGCGCAGCAGCTCCGTCGCCCCCGCCTGCTGCTTGTAGGCGTGCCCGAAGAAGATGTGACGGTGCGGCAACGACGGCGGCTCGTCCGGGAGTTCCTTCAGGCCGAGGATCACGGCATCGCGCGGTGCCGCCGGCCAGGAGCCCGCCGGTGCGCGGTGGCAGCCGGCCGCCTCGTACTCCTCGATGGGGAAGATCCGCTGCGGGGAGTCCTCCACGGTCAGCCGCACCCCGCTCTCGGTCAGGCGGCGGGCGTCGGCGGGGACGATCGGCGTGCGTCGCTCGGTGGTACGGGCCTCGTGGCGCAGCCACAGGTGGAACTCGGTCATACCAGGTTTGCCTCCGGGCGCGGGGCGTCGGCCGCGAACCGGCCGGCGCTCAGGGGGCGGACGTCCAGGAAGGGTACGCGGCCCAGGTACAGGTCGCGGACGATCTCGCCCACGGCGGGTCCCTGCAGGAAACCGTGGCCGGAGAAGCCGGTCGCGTACAGGAAGCGGGACACCGAAGGCGCCTCGCCGATCAGGGCGTTGTGGTCGGGGGTGTTCTCGTACAGGCCCGCCCAGGTGGCGGTGCGTCGCAGGTCGAGCAGGGCGGGGGCGCGGTGCTGCATCGCCTCGTACAGCCGGGGGATCCAGCGGTCGTGGGTGTCGGTGGCGAAACCGGGTTTCTCGTCCGGGTCGGACATGCCGAGCAGCAGGCCTGGGCCCTCGGCGTGGAAGTAGAGGCTGGTGGTGAAGTCGATGGTCATGGGGAGCGTCGGCGGGAGCCCGGGGACGGGTTCGGTGACCGCGATCTGGCGGCGCAGCGGCTGCACCGGCAGGTCCACGCCCACCATCGCGCCCACCGCCCTGGACCAGGCGCCGGCCGTGCAGATCACCGTGTCGGTGGCGATGCGGCCGAGGGTGGTGCTGACGGCGGTGATGGTGTCGCCGTGCAGTTCGATGCCGGTCAGTTCGGTGTGGCGCAGGATGCGGACGCCGTGGGCACGGGCGGCGGCCGCGTAGCCGTGGACGACGGCCTCGGGGGTGCAGTGGCCGTCGTCCGGGGAGTAGGCGGCGGCCAGGAGTCCGTCGGTGGTGATCAGCGGGGAGAGGCGGCGGGCCTCCTGCGGGGTGAGCATCCGGCTGGGCACCCCGAGGGAGTTCTGCAGCCGCACCCCCGCCTCGAAGGAGGCGACCTCCTCGGGCGTGGACAGCAGGAACAGATAGCCGACCCGGTGCAGCCCGATGTCCTGCCCCATCTCCTCCGGGAACCTGCCGAAGGCCTCCAGGCTGCGCGCGCCCAGCTGGATGTTCAGCTCGTCGGAGAACTGCGCCCGTACTCCGCCCGCCGCCTTGGAGGTGGAGCCGGCGGCCAGTTCGTCGCGTTCGACCAGGACGACGTCACGCACTCCGGCGCGCGCCAGGTGGTAGGCGATGCTCGTGCCCATCACCCCGCCGCCGACGATGACCACCCGGGCCTGAAGGTTCACTCGGCTGCCTCCTTCGCGGCGCGGATCACGGCCCAGGCCGCCGCGGCGTCCTGGATGCCGAGTCCGGTGCTGTTGTAGTAGACGATGTCCTGCGGTGCGGCACGGGCGCCGCGGCGTCCGGTGAGCACCTCGCCCAGCGGGATCAGGGCGTCGGGGGTGAGCAGTCCGTCGCGCAGGGCGTCCACGACCGGCCCGGCGTGTCCGGCCGCGGTACCAGCGTCGTCCACGACGACGGCCGCGGCACGTCGTACGACGTCGGCGTCGACCTCGTGGCGGGTGGGCTCGAAGGAGCCGACGCTGACCACCGTGCAGCCCGGGGCCAGCCATGCGCCGCGCACCACGGGCGTCGCGCTGAGCGTGCAGGCGGCGACCACCCCGGCGCCGGTCACCGCTTCCTCGGCGCTGTCCACCGCCCGGACGGGGACGCCGAGTCCGGTGGCGAGGGCGTCCGCGGCGGCGGTGCGGCGGCTCGGGGTCGGGCTCCACAGCCGTACCGCCGTCACCTCCCGGACCCGGGCGATCATGCGGGCGTGGGCGAGGGCCTGGGTGCCGGAGCCGAGCAGCGCCAGCTCCGTGCGGCCGGGCACGGCGAGCGCGTCCACGGCCACGGCGCTGCCCGCGGCCGTCCGCAGCGTGGTCACCGCCGTACCGTCCAGGACGGCCGCGAGCCGCCCGGTGTCGGGGTCGAGGGCGGTGACGACCGCGTGCACGGTGGGCAGCCCGGCGGCCGCGTTGCCCGGGTTGACGCTGCCGAACTTCGCCACCGCCCCGGTGTCCTTGGACAGCCGGGAGACGTAGGCGAAGACCACGCTGTCGTCGAAGCGGCTCGGCTGCATGATCTTGCCGGGCAGGTCGGCCTCGCCCGTGCCGAGCGCGGTGAAGGCCGCCCGCTGCGAGGCGATCGCCGCGTCCGCGCCGAGCAGCCGGGTCACCTCGGCCGCGGAGAGGAAGAGGACGTCGTCGGTCATCCCCTGATCCTGTCCGGACGGCCGCCCGCCGAATCAGGAGCCGTGGGCGACCGCGTCCAGATGGGGCAGGTGGTGGTCCAGCCGCTCCCGCTTCGTCCGCAGATACGTGATGTTGCTCTCGCACGGTTCGATCAGCAGCGGCACCTGCTCGGCGACCTGGATGCCGTGCCGCACCAGCGCCTCCCGCTTGCGCGGGTTGTTGGACATCAGCCGCACCGAGCGCACCCCGAGGTCGTGCAGGATCTGCGCGGCGACGCCGTAGTCGCGGGCGTCGACCGGCAGCCCGAGCGCCAGGTTCGCCTCGACCGTGTCCAGGCCCTCCGCCTGCAGGGCCATCGCGCGCAGCTTCGCCAGCAGACCGATGCCACGGCCCTCGTGGCCCCTCAAGTACACGACGACACCGCTGCCTTCGGCGACCACCGCGCGCATCGCCGCGGCCAGCTGGTCCCCGCACTCGCAGTGCTGGGAACCGAACGCGTCACCGGTCAGGCACTCCGAGTGCAGCCGGACGAGAACGTTGTCGGCGCCGATCTCGCCGTACACCAGGGCGACTTGTTCGTCACCGCGGTCGTGGTCCAGGTAGCCGATCGCCTGGAATTTCCCGTACACGGTGGGCAGCGGGGCATTCACAATGCGTTCCGCGCCCGAACGTCGCGGGGACTTCTTGCCGAGGATGCCGATGTTTTCTGTCATGATCTGATTCCTAAGCAGAGACGAAAGGCCGGGAAAAGATGAGTGGTTCGGGCGCGCGTTCGGCGGCATACGGGGTGGTGCCGGCAGACACCACGGAAGACGTACGGATGCGGGGGGCGGGCGTTTCAACTCAGGTCGCCGTCCTTCCCGTCGGCAGCTTCGAACAGCATGGCCCCTTCCTGCCGCTGGCGACCGACACGCTGATCGCCTGTACCGTGGCACGGGAGATCGCCGCCGCGTACCCGGTGCACCTCCTCCCTCCGGTGACGGTCTCCTGCTCGCACGAGCACGCGGCCTGGCCGGGAACCGTCAGCATCTCCGCCGTGACCCTCCATGCGGTGATCCGGGACATCGCGGCGTCGCTGCGCCGCTCCGGTGTCGACGCGCTCGTCGTGGTCAACGGGCACGGCGGCAACTATGTGCTGGGCAACGTCGTTCAGGAAGCCTCCGCGCACGGCGAGAAGATGGGACTGTTCCCGGCCGCCGAGGACTGGGAGGTGGCGCGGGAGGCGGCGGGGGTGCGCACCTCGCTGCTCACCGACATGCACGCAGGGGAAATCGAGACCTCCATTCTGCTGCACGCTCATCCCGAATTCGTCCGTCCTGGATACGAGTCCGCCGATTTCACCGCGGACGACCGTCGTCATCTGCTCACCGTGGGAATGTCCGCCTATACCGAGTCGGGCGTCATCGGCCGTCCTTCCCTGGGTTCGGCGGAAAAGGGGAAGGAACTGCTGGCGCGCCTCACGGAATCGTTCGGCGCGATTTTCGCGCTGCTCACGTCCGCCGACGGCTCCGAGGACGTACGGGGGTAGCCGCGCAGCCCGGTGTACCAGCGGGCGACGAGGACGACGGCGCCGGGCAGGCTCGCCACGAAGCTGAGCACGCCGTACACGACCGCGACGGCCACTCCGCTGCTCGCGCCGAGCCCGGCGGCGCCGAACGCCCAGGCGGTGACGCCCTCGCGGGGGCCGAAACCGCCGACGTTCAGCGGCAGGCCCATGGCGACCAGGGCGAGGACCGCGAGCGGGAGCAGCACCGCCACGGAGGCGGTGGAGCCGGCGACCCGGGCCGAAACGACGAACATCGCCACGTGCCCGGCCAGAATGATCGCCGAGGACAGGGCTACACCGGGCCCGGCCTGACGGGACAACAGCCCCTCCCGCGCCTCGCCGAGGCCCCTGCGCAGGGCGCCGCCGCGGCGGGAGGCCCCGCGGTTCATCCGTACGGCGAGGAGCACGGCGAGCGCGCCCCCCGCGGCGAGGGCCGTCGGTGCGGCGAAGGTGCGGACGTCGTCCCGGACGGGCGACGGCAGGGTCAGCAGCACCGCCGCACCGAACACGGTCAGCGCGACCTGTCCGGCGACCCGCTCCAGGACCACCGCCTTCACCCCGCGCCGCAGGTCCCCGGCGCTCTGCCCGTGCCGGACGGCCCGGTGCACGTCGCCGAGGACCCCGCCGGGCAGGGCCGCGTTCAGGAACAGCGCCCGGTAGTAGTCGGCCACCGCGGGGCCGAAGGGCAGCCGGATGCGCAGCCCCTTGGCCACCAACTGCCAGCGCCACGCGCTGAACACGGTGGTGACCACGCCGATGCCCAGCGCGACCAGCAGCGTCACCGTGTCGATCCGCCGCAGCCCGTCGAGCAGCACACCGGTACCCAGCCGCCACAGGAGGGCACCGAGGATGGCCACGCCGGCGACGGTGCCGAAGTGGGTGCGCAGGGCGCGGGAGTTGAAGCGGCGGGCGGGGCGCTCCTCGGGCTGGGGGGCGCCGTGCCCCTCGGGCTTGGAGGCGGGGGGCTCCGCGGGCTCGGAGGCGGGGAGCTCCGCGGCCTCGGGGGCGATGCGCCCCTCGGGCTCGGACACCGTGCGCCGCGTGGGCTCGGAAGCAGTACGCCCTTCGGGCACGGGGGCGGTACGCCCCTCGGGCACAGAGGCGGTACGCCCCGCAGGCTCGGAGACGACGCACTCCTCGGACACGGAGGCAGAGCGCCGCTCGGGCACGGAGGCGATGTGCCCGGCAAGCCCGGAGGCGGTACGCCCCGCAGGCTCGTGGACGACGCACTCCTCGGACACAGAGACGGCGCGCCGCTCGGGCACGGAGGCAGTGCGCCCCTCTGCCTCGGAGGTAATGCGCCCCGCAGGCACGGAGGCAGAGCGCCCCTCGGCACCCGAGGCGACGCGCCCCGCGAGCCCGGAGGCGTCTGCATGCGTCGCCTCGCCGGGAGGCGGCTCCAGCAGTGCCGTCACCGCCTCCGGGGCCGACACCGCGCCCGCCTGCCCGCTCATGACTCCCCTCCCGCCGGGCGCGGCAGTGCCAGCAGGTCGCTGTGGTGGAGCACCACCTGCAACTCACCGGCCTCGCAGGCGGCCAGGCGTTCGCGCAGGTAGCGCTCGGCGGGCTCGCGCAGTTCGGGCCGCTGTTCGACGGCCGCGCCCACCCAGCCCCGCAGCCACTGGGCAGTCAGCGCGGACTCCTCGGGGCCGAGCCGCCACGGGCTCGGATGCACCCGTACCGTCGCCCCCCGCTCGGAGAACGCCTCGCAGGCCACCGTGACCGAGTCCGGACCGAGCAGGCCGGTACGGCGCTGGTGGGCGTTGAACGCCTCGGCGATCTCGGCGTCCAGCGGGTCGGACGGGGTGAGTTCGACGCGTCCGGCGACGGACAGCGTGAGCAGCGCCGGGCAGCCCGCTCCGACGCAGGCGGCGGCGAGGGCTTCGATCTCCTCGCGGGTGAGGACGTCCAGCAGGGCCGAGGCCGTCACCAGGGAGGCCCCGGTCAGCGCGTCCGGGGTGAGCCGGGCGACGTCGCCGCGCCGTGTCTCGACCGAGACCCGGCTGCCGTCGGCGGCGGAGCGCGGGGAGGCCACGGCGGCGAAGTGCAGCAGGTACGGGTCGCGGTCGTGCAGGACCCAGTGCTGGGCGCCGTCGAGGCGGGGTGCGAGCCAGCGGCCCATCGAGCCGGTGCCGCAGCCCAGGTCGTGCACGACGAGACCGCCGGTGCGGCTCGGCAGGTCGGCCAGCCGGATCCGCAGCGGGTCCAGCAGGTCCTCCGCCCGGGCGGCGGCGTCGGCCGGTTCCCGCAACTGCAGCCACTCGGGCGCGTAGCGGGCCTGCTCCTCTTCCCCGCCTTCCCGCAGTCGTACGGTGGCCCGCTCGCCGGGGCCGGCGACGGGCCCGGCGCCGGCGATCACGCCGGACGAGTCGTCGTTCCGGGGAGCCGTGTCCGGCACCCGCTCCTCGCTCGGCCCGGGCTGGGCCGGGATCCCTCCGGTCACGGTCCTGGTGTCGCTCATGCCGCCCTCCTCGGTGCCTCGGGCAGCCGGCCGAGAACGCCGGCCAGGCTGCGCGCGGTGGTCGCCCAGCCGTCCAGGGCCGCGCGGCGGCTGCGGGCGGCGGCCTTCAGACGGCGGCGTACGTCGGGTTCGCCGAACCAGCCGCGCAGTTCGGCGGCGAGTGCGGCCGGGTCCTCCGGCGGGACGAGGATGCCGGGGACGCCGCCGTCGGGTGCGCGGCCGACGGCCTCGGGGACACCGCCGACGTCGGTCGCCAGCACCGGGATGCCGCGGGCGAGAGCCTCGGTGATCGCCATGCCGTACGTCTCGGCGTACGAGGTGAGGACCATCAGGTCGGCCGCCGCGTAGGCGGCGTCGAGTGCGGCGCCGGCCTGTGGCCCGGCGAGCCGCAGCCGGTCCTGGAGGCCGTGCCGCCGGATCAGCTCGCGCAGATGGGCGACGTACTCCGGGTCGTTGGTCAGCCCGCCGACGCAGACGCAGTTCCACGGCAGCTCGGTCACCGTGGCCAGCGCCTCCACCAGCCGGTGCTGGCCCTTGCGCGGGGTGACGGCGGCGACGCACACCAGCTGGGAGACGCCGTCGGTGCCGGGCGCGAGGGGCGCGATGTCGGCGCCGGGGGCGGCGACGTGCACCCGCTCGGGGGCGAGGCCGTGGTGGGAGACGAGGCGGCGGACGGCCCAGTCGCTGGTGGCGATGACCGCGGGCACCGCCCGCAGCACCTGCCGCTCGCGGGCGTCGAGGTCGGCGGCCACGGCCGCATCCAGGCCGGTCTCGTCGCCGAGCGGCAGGTGCACCAGCACGGCGAGCCGCAGCCGTTCGGCCTCCGGAATGACGACCTCGGGGACGCCGCAGGCGACCAGGCCGTCGAGGAGGACGACGGTGTCGTCGGGCAGGTCCCGCAGGACGCGGGCGAGGACGTCACGGTCGGACCGGCCGGGGCGCGGCCAGCTGCCGGGCACGGAGTGCCGCACGGCCTGCCAGCCGAAGCCGGGCAGGTCCAGGCAGACCCGCCGGTCGTAGGCGTTGCCGCCGCTCGGCGCGGCCGGGTCGTCGACACCACCCGGCATGACGAAGTGCACGGTGCGCAGGGACATGGGGATGATCCCGACGTTCTCGGAAGGGGCGGGCTGCTGGGGCACGTAGGCGAGCCGCGCCTTCGCCACGGTCGTCTCGGTCACAGACCACGCTCGTAACTCGCCCAGGCGATGTGCGACTCGTGCAGGGTGACGGTGATGTTCTTGAGGCCCTTGGCGCCTTCGCCCAGTGCGCCCTTGTGGATGCGCTCGGCGAGCCGGTCGGCGATGACCTTGGCCAGGAACTCCGTGGAGGTGTTGATCCCGGCGAACTCGGGCTCGTCGTCGAGGTTGCGGTAGTTCAGCTCGGCGACGACGGCGCCCAGTTCCTGCGTGGCCAGGCCGATGTCCACGACGATGTTGTCCTCGTCCAGCTGTTCACGGCGGAAGGTGGCGTCCACGAGGAACGTGGCGCCGTGCAGTCGCTGCGCGGGACCGAACACCTCGCCGCGGAAGCTGTGGGCGATCATGATGTGATCGCGGACGGTGATGCTGAACAACGGACGACCCTCCAGGTGCGGCGCGTCTGGTGCCCCTCGCGGTTGCCTGCGAGGGGATGCCGTGTAGTACGGCTCTTCGCTTCCCCGTGTTCAGCCTCCCCTCACTCTTTTCTCAGGTCAGGCCGTTGCCGGTGTAGTTGATGCGGTGGCACAGGGCGGGGATCTCGCCGGCGGCGAGCTTCGGCATCAGTTCCGGCAGCTCCTCGAAGGCGCTTTCGCCGGTGACGAGGGCGTCCAGGGCCGGGTCGGCGAGCAGGTCGAGGGCGAGCGCCATCCGTTCGGCGTAGCCGCGTCCGGCGCGTGCGGCCGGGGAGACGGTGCCGACCTGGCTGCTGCGCACCGTGAGCCGGCGCGAGTGGAAGGCCTCGCCGAGCGGCAGGGCGACGCGCCGGTCGCCGTACCAGCTCAGCTCGACGACCGTGCCCTCGGCGGCGAGGAGTTCGAGGGAGCGGGTGAGGCCCTGTTCGGTGGCGCTGGCGTGGACGACGAGGTCGCAGTCGCCGAGGGCGTCGCCGGGTGCGGCGAAGTCCACACCGAGGGCCTCGGCGGTCTTCGCGCGGGCCGGGTCGGCGTCGACCAGCTGGAGCCGTACGCCGGGGAAGCGGGCCAGCAGCGCGGCCACCGAGCAGCCGACCATGCCGCCGCCGACCACCGCGATCCGGTCGCCGATCTGGGGCGCCGCGTCCCAGACGGCGTTCACCGCGGTCTCCACGGTCCCCGCGAGCACGGCCCGCTCGGCGGGCACCTCCTCGGGTACGACGGTGACGGCGCTCACCGGAACGACGTAACGGCTCTGATGCGGATACAGGCAGAACACCGAGCGCCCGACGAGCTCCCGCGGCCCCGCCTCGACGACGCCCACGTTCAGGTAGCCGTACTTCACCGGCCCGGGGAAGTCGCCTTCCTGGAACGGCGCCCGCATCACCGCGTGTTGGGACTCGGGCACCCCGCCGCGGAAGACCAGGGTCTCCGTGCCGCGGCTGACTCCGGAGTACAGCGTGCGGACCAGTACCTCGCCCTCGGCCGGCTCCGTGAGGGTGACGTCACGGATCTCGCCGTGCCCCGGCGAGCGGAGCCAGAACGCGCGGGCCGAGTGGTTCATCGGCATCCTCCTGAACGATAGGGAAGTTGTTCACGTACCGAGAAGTGCACAGGCCGCGCACAGTACGCGGCGTTGATCGACTCTGTCACTCGGCCGGAGGAATGCGCGGTGGCCCTGAACAACACGTTTGACGCAAGGCTTCAGCAGGAGACCGCTGTGGGAGCGGGCGTCCAGATCCTGCTGCTGGCCCTGCTCGGCACGGCGATCGGCATGGGGCCGGCCGGCTGGCTGACCGGGCTCACCTTCGCGTTCGCCACCTGGGCGGTCCTCTCCCGCGCCCTGCACCGCTCCCGGCTCAGCTCCTTCGGTCCCGCCAACCGGGTCACCCTCGGCCGGGCCACCCTGGTCGGCGGGGTGACCGCGCTGGTCGCGGACTCCTTCGAGAGTTCGCCGCCGGTCACGCTGCTGGTCGGTCTGACCGCGGTCGCGCTCATCCTGGACGGCGTGGACGGCAAGGTGGCCCGCCGCACCGGCACCTCCAGCGCGCTCGGCGCCCGCTTCGACATGGAGGTGGACGCGTTCCTGATCCTGGTGCTGAGTGTGTACGTGTCGATGCAGTTCGGCCCGTGGGTGCTGCTGATCGGCGGCATGCGCTACGGGTTCGTCGCCGCGGCCCGTGTCGCCCCCTGGCTGAACGCCCCGCTGCCGCCGTCCTTCGCACGCAAGACGGTCGCCGCGCTCCAGGGCATCTGCCTGCTGCTGGCGGGCGCCGAGCTGCTGCCGCGGGCGGCCAACCTGGCGGTTGTGCTGCTGGCCCTGGGCTCGCTGGTGTGGTCGTTCGGCCGGGATGTGCTGTGGCTGTGGCGGAACTCGCGTACGACGGTCGCTGAGGTGCCGGCGGAGCACAGGGTGCTGGAGCTGGCAGGGCGCTGAGGGCGTACGCAGAAGGGCCCGGACCGCTCCTTGAGTTCTAGCGGTCGTCGCAACATCCCAGTTCAAGGGGTGCGATGGACTTCGAGGTCCGAGGAGACCGGAAGCCGCAGGGAGCCAGGAA